>NZ_BCNS01000099.1 GCF_001528745.1 Marinobacterium profundum
CTATGTGGGTTAACCGTACCGTTGTGCTTTCTTTGGTTACTTTCTTTGCACGAGCAAAGAAAGTAACGCGACCAGGAGGTCGTAACAGGGATTATCAGAAAGTCACCGTAGTTGGCTGTTTTGCAAATTCCTGCGAAGGATGCCCCTCCCTCCTATTCGATTACCAAAACCAAGTAGTTTGAGTCTTGTCGGACGGCCTCAGGCGGGGCCTGTGGCCACAGGACGCAGCGGATCCTGAATCCATTCGCTCCAGGAACCTGGATAAACCCCGGAGCCATCAAGGCCGGCAATCTGCATGGACAGCAGGTTATGGCAGGCCGTTACACCTGAACCGCACATATGCACCACCAGGTTGGCATTGCGCCCACCCAGTAATGAATTCCACTCGTCTTTAAGCTGCTGCGGGCTCTTGAATCGTCCCTGCTGCAGGTTGTCGCTCAGTGGGCGATTAAGCGCGCCCGGCACATGGCCGGCCACCGGGTCTATCGGCTCCTGCTCACCACGAAAGCGCTCTGCACTGCGGGCATCCACCAGTATTAACTGATCTGACAGCAGGTTTTCCTCCACCGCGGCGCTATCGAACACCCCGACAGCAGACCAGACACCCTGCCAGGAAGAGTCAGCAGCGGCGCAAAGCTCTGCGCTCAGAACACCGCCTTCAGCAATCCAGGCCCCGATACCACCATCGAGCACAGCAACGGATGCAAGCCCAAGGCCGTGCAACAGCCACCAGGCACGGGCCGCCATGGCACCGCCACAATCGTCGTACAGCACTACCTGTTTGGCGGCATCAACACCGCAGTCGCGCAGCCGCGCCACAAGCGCGTCCATATCGGGCAGCGGGTGACGCCCCGTGCCTGGCTCCACCGGCGAGGCCAGATCTTCGTCCAGATCAAGGTAATAGGCGCCCGCTATATGGCCCTCGCCATAGAGACGACGGCCATAACCCTTGTCCGCCAGGCTGAAACGGCAATCCAGCAGGCAACACTGCGAAGCATCCTCTGCCAGCAACTGCACCAGCTGCTGCGGACTGACGATTGTACTGAACGGGGTGTTCAACATGGCATCACCTCTTGGCTTTTGTGCTGCTGGCTGGGGTCAGGCGGTATTAGCCCGCAGGGTTAATACATGAAGCAGGGATGCTTCATCATTGGCCACAGGCCAATGCGAACGCCATAAAAACAAGCCAGTCCACGCACCTGCGCCCGTTTTTATGGCGTGACGGATAAATAGGGAGGGAACCTATTTGTCCACACAGTTAAATAAGAAACTCCGCCAACTCTTCGTTGAGCACATCGAGCTCGTTCTGGGCTTTCTGCCGAGCCTTTTTCTTGAGCCCGTCTACTTCGGCGGTTTTCTGCGCAATGATATCGGCAGCCGCAGCGGCCTTGTCATCAGCGCCAATAACCTGGTCGAGTAATGGCTTGAGCTGCATCAGAATAGCGCGGCGACGGCCTTGGTCCACCCGTGCCAGCTCCTCGGCCGACTTCTCTTTCTTTTTGGCTTCGTTCGCGGCCACCGGCGCCTGGTAGGTCAGCGGACGAATGCCGGCAGCGATACGTACCTGCTCCAGCAAAGGCGCCGCCTTGGCGCGGGCTTTCGCTGCGCCCTTTTGCAGTTCCTGCTCAACATGACCCAGATCCTGCATCAGCTCGTTGTAGCGGCTGCGTGGCGCGCTGAGCTTGGCATCGAGGAACTCGAACAGCTGCTTCTTGGCCTCACCCCAGGCAATCCCTTCGAGGAACTGACGCCGCATGGCTTGGGCTTCAGACTCATCGGCAAAGCAGTTGTAGAGCTGGAACAGAGTGCTGCTATCCGGATCCTTGGGCTCGCCGGGCGCTCGCAGATCGGTGGTAATCAGGTTGATCAGCTTGCGCAGGTCATCAGTGGAACTGAACAGTGGAATGGTGTTGTCGTAGCTCTTGGACATCTTGCGCCCGTCGAGCCCCGGTATCAGCTGGGTCTGCTCATCCACCTGGGCTTCAGGCAGGTTGAACAGCGGCTGATAGTTATGGTTGAAGCGCCCGGCAATATCCCGTGCCATTTCGATATGCTGGACCTGATCCTTCCCCACCGGAATGATATCAGCGTTGAACATCAGAATATCGGCTGCCATCAGAATCGGGTAGCTGAACAGCCCCATGGTCACGCCGTCGTCCAGGTCCGCATTGCCCGCGTCCCTGTTGGCGTCGGTGGACGCCTTGTAGGCATGGGCCCGGTTCATCAGACCCTTGGAGGTCATGCAGGTCAGGATCCAGGTCAGCTCGGGGATCTCGGGGACGTCCGTCTGGCGATAGTAGGTCGCCGCATCTGTATCCAGTCCCATGGCCAGCCAGGTGGCGGCGATTTCGCGGGTTGAACGCGCCACACGCTCCGGATCATGGCATTTGATCAGGGCATGGAAGTCGGCCAGAAAGAAATAGCTGTCCAGTGCCGGGTTACGGCTGGCTTCAATCGCCGGCTTGATGGCGCCGAGGTAGTTGCCTATATGCGGCGTGCCGCTCGTGGTTATGCCGGTAAGTACTGTTTTTTTGGTCATGGCTCTGTGATGAACTCTTTACAAGCCTGCAGAAAAGGTTGATCGCCATGATACACAATTCAGCACGCCAGTGCCCCTGCACAGCCCCGCCGGGGCTATGGCGGCAACGCTGTTTTGAAACAAGGCCTCAGCGCGGCCCTGCGCTTTGACTTTCCCCCACTCCTGAACAAGACTCCAGTGTGCAGGCACAGCCTGCGTTCGCAACCACGCAACCCGTGACAGGAACTCAGCATGGATACCTCGCAACACAGTATGCACAACCTGTTCGAACAGCTTGGCCTGCCCAGCGGTGAGGCGGATGTCGATCAGTTTATTCGCATCCACCGGCTGTTCAGTCAGGACATTCAACTCGACCAGGCCACCTTCTGGACGCCAGTACAGGCCGCCTTTCTGCGCGAAGCCATAGACGATGATTCAGACTGGAGCGAAGTGGTCGACGAGCTCAACACCCGCCTGCGCAACTGAATCGCAAGCAGTAGTCACAGGCCGTTAGCGCCAGAGCGCCCCTTCAGCCCAATGACTGCAGCAGCCAGAGCACTGCCATGCCGCTGAACAGGGTGAAAAGAATGTTTTTCGTCTTCCAGGCCACCAGCGCCGCCGCCAAAGCGGCAAGAGTGCGCGGACTCAAGAGCGACAGCTCGCCATCGACGCCAGAGTTGACCACCGATGGCAGTACCAGTGCTGCCAGCACGCTGGCTGGCACATAGGTCAGCGCCCGGTTCAGCACCGCAGGCAGGCGCAACTGAGCGTGAAACTGAATAAAGGACAGCCGCAGGGCAAAGGTGCCCAGCCCCACGGCGAGAAACAGCAACCAGAGTTCCAGTTCACTCATGGTGCTTTCTCCCCAGTGACTTTCTCTGCAGGCGTTGTATCTTCGGCTGCCGTATCCCCAGCCACTGGAGATATGACCCTGCCAGGCCTGCGGCGCTGAAAGCGCTCCACTACCAGACCCGTACAAATACCGCACACAGACGCCAGCAGCAGACCCAGGTTATAGGCCATATCTACCGCAAGTACCGCCACCACGCCGCCGACACAGGCAGCCCCAAGGCAGGCGCTGTTTCTGACCGAGGGCACCAGCAACGCCAGAAAAACCAGCGGAATGGCAAAATCCAGCGACCAGCTGGCCGGAATTTCAGCCCCCAGAAAGACCCCCGCCATTACCGCCAGCTGCCAGGTCAGCCACATGCTGATACCGGCGCCGGCATAAAAATAGTGGCCGTACAAGCCCGACCGCCCCTCGGTAAACTTCAGAATGCTCAGTACATAGGCCTGATCAGACAGCACATAGGACAATGGCCACGTCCAGCGTTTGGGCAAGCGTGCAAAATGCGGCGCCATTGAGGCGCTGTACATCAGAAAACGCAGGTTGATCACCAGTGCCGTGACAATAATGACCAGCGGGAAAGCGTCGTTGCGCAGCAGTTGCAGCGCCGCCATCTGGGCGGCACCGGCGAAAAACAGCAGCGTCATGCCGATAGTGGTGAGTGGCGACAGTCCCTGTTCTATCGCCGTAACGCCTGTGACCAGTCCAAAGGGGATCACCCCCGGCGCAGCCGGTAGCAGCGCCCGAACCCCGGCTAAAAAGGCTTCCTTTCCCGTTGTATATTGCATATCCGGCTCGCAAATAAAGTGCCGCCCACTTTAGCATAAATCAGCCCGTTCACAGGGAGCCCTGTGATCGCCAGGCTGCATTAATTGCAACATGGACATAGGCCCCAGGCCGGAGCACCTCTGCGGCCGGCGATGCTTTTTTTGCCGGCCCAATCTGCGTATGATCGGGGTCGAATTAAAGCCAAAGATGCCGTACCCATGCTGACAGTTATCTCCCCCGCCAAGACACTGGATTTCGAAACGCCCCCCGTTACCGAGCAGCACAGCCAGCCGGCCTACCTTGAGCAATCGCAAATGCTGATTGATGAGCTGCGCACCCTGGCGGTGCAGGATGTGGCCCAGCTGATGAAGCTCAGTGACAAGCTGGCCAGCCTCAACGTGGCGCGCTACGTCAGCTGGAAAACCCCTTTCAATGCCGACAACGCCAAGCAGGCGCTGCTGGCATTCAAGGGCGATGTTTATACGGGACTGGATGCCGAAAGTCTGTCGGCGGATGATCTCGATTTTGCCCAGTCCAAACTGCGCATTCTGTCGGGCTTGTATGGTCTGCTCAAACCGCTGGATCTGATGCAGCCCTACCGGCTGGAAATGGGCACCAAACTGGGCAACAGCCGCGGCAAGGACCTGTATGCTTTCTGGGGCCCGCGTCTGACCGAGGCGCTGAATCAGGAGCTGGCACTGGGCTCCACACCGGTACTGGTAAACCTGGCCTCCAATGAATACTTCCGATCCGTGCAGCCCAAAAAGCTGGATGCACGCCTGATCACGCCGGTATTCAAGGACTGGAAAAACGGTCAGTACAAGATCATCAGTTTCTACGCCAAAAAGGCCCGCGGCCTGATGGCGCGCTACATTATCCAGAACCGCATTCAGGACCCCGAACAGCTGCGTGGCTTCGACCTCGACGGTTACCGCTTCGCGGAATCCATGTCCGAGCGTGATACCTGGGTCTTTATCCGCGACCAGGCTTAACACTGAGTTTTCACTTTTCACGCACAGCACCAGAGGCATCCTATGCAGCGGCGCACACTCGGCCCCTTCGACGTTTCAGCCATCGGTTTCGGCTGCATGAACCTGTCCCACGGCTATGGCCCTGGGCCCGATGAAGACAGCGGCATCCGCCTGCTGAATCAGGCGCTGGACGCAGGCCATACCCTGCTCGATACCGCCGCCCTCTATGGTTTCGGCCAGAATGAAAGCCTGCTTGGCCAGGCGGTGATGCACAGACGCGATGAGTTCGTGCTGACAAGCAAGTGCGGCATATTCAGGAACGAGGCCGGCAAGCGGGAAATCAATGGTCGCCCCGAGGTGCTGCGCAAAACCTGTGAAGACAGCCTGCGTCGCCTCAATACCGACACTATTGACCTTTACTATCTGCACCGCTGGGACAAGCAAGTGCCCATAGAGGAAAGCGTTGGCGCCCTGGGTGATCTGGTGCGCGCGGGCAAGGTCCGCGCCCTGGGCCTGTCCGAAGTATCGGCGAAGACCCTGCGCCGCGCCCACGCCGAGCATCCGATCAGTGCCGTGCAGAGCGAATATTCACTCTGGACACGCGAGCCCGAAATTGCCGTGCTCCAGGCCTGCAAGGATATCGGGGCCGCCTTCGTGGCCTTCAGCCCACTGGCCCGGGGTTTTCTGCCCGGCCAGCTGAACAACCCGCAGCTGCTGGCCGAAACCGATCTCAGGCGCAGCATGCCGCGCTTTAACGAGCAGAACTACCCCGCCAATTTGGCGCTGTTGCGCGAATACCATCGCATCGCACGGCAGGCGGAGTGCTCCATGGCACAGCTGGCGCTGGCCTGGCTACTGGCCAAGGCAGATCACATAATCCCGATCCCTGGCACCAGCAATACCGACCATCTGATCGAGAACAGCCAGAGCAGCGAGTTCGAGCTGTCGCAGGAAACAATGGAACGGCTGGAGGAGCTGATTAATCAGAATACCATCAAGGGCGCGCGCTATAACGACGCTACCCTGTTGGAAGTGGATACCGAAAGCTTCTGAGCCCTTAAAGGGCGCGCTCGCGGGCGAAGAGGTACTGACTGGCCGTGATCAGCAGAATCAGCAGGTAGATCCGCACCAGATTGTGGGCTGTCACAAAGGTGGCATCAAGCGACAGAGACAGCGCCACCAGGCTCATTTCCCCCACTCCCCCGGGGGCAAAAGCCAGAAATGCCGACACTATATCGATGCGGGTCAGCTGCTGCACCAGCCAGGCAGCACCCAGCGCAATGGCCATGGTCAGCACAAAAGCCGCCACGCCCGTGCCGACCTGATGGCGCACCTGGGCCCAGCTCAGGGGCATAAAGCGACAACCCACCGAAGCGCCCAGCACCACCAGGGCGGCATCCAGCAGCAGCGGATGCAGGCTGCCCTGCACCAGGCCGCTGCCATAGAGCACGGCAGTCGTGAGTGCGGCACCGGCCATTTCGGCGGCGGGGATCTGCAGCCTGCGCATCAGCAGAATCACCGCGCCATTTGCCATCAGCAACCAGCCCAGATCCGCCAGACTCAGCCCCGCACGCAGCACTGCGGGCTCAGGCAGCGGTGCACCGCCTAGAATCGAAGCCAGCAAAGGTGCACTCATAACCAGTAGAAATACCCGCAGCGACTGCAACAGCGCCACGGTGCGCGTATCCGCCCCCGAGCCCTGACTGGCCAGCACCAGAAAACTGAGTGCGCCGGGCGCGGCCGAATAGAAGGCCGTGATCCAGTCAAAGCGACCCGCGTAGCGATAAAACAGCGTGATAATCAGCGTCAGCAGCGGGACATAAAGCAGAACCAGTGCCAGGGAGTAACGCCAGTCCAGCAGTTGCTGGACAAGGTCAGACGAAACACCGGAACCCAGATAGACCCCCAGTACCGCCAGAAACAGACTGCGCAGCCTCGCTGGCACCGCCACCTGCCTGCCCGCGACCGCCAGGGCTCCGGTCAGGCACATGGAGCCCAGCATCCAGGGCAATGGAATTTCGGCCAGACACGCCAGGTAACCGCCCAGGGTGGCGAGTATCAGAGTGACCAGGGTTATACGCATAAGGTCCAGTCCCGGAACTCAGGAAAAGCAGGTCCAATGACAAAAAAGCACCGCTGACATCATCAGCAGTGCTTTTTCTGAAGCGATCCTTGCAAAGGGCTCTCTTAGAGCCTCGATCCTCAGTGTTTGACGATCCGAGCGCCTTCAAGCAGGTCAGGCCGGGACTCCACATAGGTGAAGTAGACACTGCATTTCGCCAGTGAGCGCACACATGCATTCAGAAAAGCATTCATTCATCATACCCTTGTTATTGTTATCGGCCCCGCAACCTTAGTCTCAGAGCGCAGGCGGAACTATATAACGGAAATCTGGCAGCCGCCAGCCCGGCAATACCACCTTACAGGCGACACTCCCAGTGTTAAATAGCGCCAGGGTTACCACGCTCAGCTACGCGGCAGCTGCAACTCGACCTCAAGCCCGCCGACACTGCGATTGCGCAAATAAATCTCGCCACCGTGGGCATGGGCAATACTGCGGGCGATGGAAAGCCCCAGGCCTATGCCACCGGTATCCCGGTTGCGCGAACCCTCCAGGCGCACAAAGGGATCGAATACCCTTTCAAGATCCGCCACCGCAATTCCCGGCCCCTGATCGCGCACAAATATCTGCAGCTGCTGGGCGTCCTGACGTATTTCGACCTCGGCGCTACCGCCGTAGTGACAGGCATTTTCAATCAGGTTACTCAGGGCCCGGCGCAGCGACACCGACCGGCACAAAAACGGAATTCGCAGGCTGTCGTCGTAGCTGATCTTGAGCCCCAGCGCCTGCAGGTCGTCGCACAGACTGCCGGTCAGGGCCGCCAGGTCCACATTGCGCGAATCCTCCTGCACCGCATCCTCCCGCGTGAATGCCAGGGTCGCATTTATCATGTCCTGCATTTCCCCCAGGATGCACAGCATCTTGTCGCGCTCCGGCCCCTGGGGCAGGAACTCGGCATGCAAACGCAGGGAGGTTAGCGGTGTGCGCAGGTCATGGGAAATGGCTGCCATCATCTGGGTACGGTTGCGCACGAAGCGTTCGAGGCGCTCGCGCATGCGATTAAAGGCCCGCATGGTATGGCGCATATCCTGCGGGCCCTGTTCGGCAATGACCTCGGTTGTCTCGCCGCGCCCGATTCGGTCCGCCGCCTGGGTCAGCGCCGCCAGAGGTGCGGTAACGTGGCGCACGATCAGCACCACCACTATAACCGTCAGGGCAAAGAGCCCCAGCGCCACCAGCAGCGGGCCTATCCAGCTCGGCAATTTGGTGGGCGACAGTAGCACCGCATTGAGCCACTGGCCGTCGGCCCGTTGCAGCGATACTGTGGCCAGGGGCAGACCACCGCTGCCTGAGTCGAACAGCAAATTAGGCCGCAGCAGGTTCTGTACCCAGCTGTAACACCAGTAGTAGCGCGGGCTGATCGACAGCCGGGTCTGATCCGGCGCCGTGCTGGAAAGGTCGCTTAAACGCTGATACAGCGGATGATCTGGCGCGGTGCGCTCAGCGGGGCTGGCGGCGGCATCGTCTTCGATGGCGAAGCGAAAGCGTGTGCTGGTCACGGAGCTGAGCATCTGCTGATGCAGCTCTATGGGTGTATCACCCAGCAGACGCTCCATGGCGGCGCTACGCGAGACCAGATCTTCCATCTGACTGTGCCGCACGGCGCGACTGCGCTCCTCGAAGAAGATATACACAGTCGTGGCATTCACAATCCCCAGCGTCACGATCAGCAGGCCAATGACCCTGCCGGGCAGGCTCTGGCGCAGGTAGCGCAGCATTACTCGCTTACCTCGACGCTGAGCATATAGCCACCGCCCCACACCGTCTTGATCAGTACAGGGTTGCCAGGGTCCTGCTCTATCTTGCGGCGCAGACGGCTGACCTGATTGTCGATACTGCGATCAAATACTTCGGCCTGGCGACCCCTTGTCATATCCAGCAATTGCTCGCGACTCAGCACCCGCTGCGGGTGCGCCAGGAAGGTCGACAGCAGCTTGAATTCAGCTGTGCTCAGGGGCACCGCCACCTCATCGGCCCCCACCAGCTCCCGGCGTGCAACATCCAGCCGCCAGTCGGCAAAACGCAGCTGTTCCACCGCTGGCGCCTCGCGCTGTGGTGGCAGCGCCTCGGTGCGGCGCAACACTGCCTTGATGCGGGCCAGCAACTCGCGGGGGAAAAACGGCTTGGTAAGGTAATCATCGGCGCCCATTTCCAGCCCCAGTACCCGGTCGGTTTCTTCCGCCATGGCAGTCAGCATGATAATGGGAATCTGGCTGTGCTCACGCAGGTGGCGACAGAGCGCCAGCCCATCTTCGCCCGGCATCATCAGATCCAGCACCACCAGATCAATGGCGCTGCTTGCCAGGCGCTTTTTCATTTCCTGACCGTCACGCGCCGTGCTGACCCGCATCTCGTACTGCTCAAGATAGCGCGCCACCAGATCACGAATTTCCTGATGGTCATCAACAACAAGTATGTGGGGCCTGGTGCTCATCTAATCTCAGCCGATGTGTGAATCTGGCAAGCTTAACCATTGCGCAGACCCTGGGCGAACCTAAAGTGTATCAAAGTATGCCAAATGCCCCGCCTGCGACAAGGTGCGACAAATCGGCCGCTGGTTGAAAAACTTTGTACACATTTGACCGGCTTAATAGAGCACTGACCGCAACCTACCCATAAAAGGCCGAGGCGCACGGATGTCATCCTTGTTAAATAACCCCGCCATACAAAGCTCATTGCTGCCCCTGCTGCTGGCCCTGGGCTTGAGCGGCCTGATCCGACTGGCATTAGGCCCGCACGCCGGCGCCCGACTTGCCAGCGCCGCCATTGCCATCGGTTTTATTGCCAGTTTGGTACTGATACAGGCGCCGGTGTTTCCACCACGCTCGGCATCACAGAAGCTGCCCTACCTGGTGGCACTGGCGCTGGTGCTGGGGCTCGTTATCGACAGTTTGGATCTGCGCGGGCGCATCCAGCAGGGGATAGGTTTTGTGCTCGCCCTTGTTGCCCTGGGCTGGTTGCTGGGCAGCCGCATCGGGCGCATCGACCTGGCAGGCTGGGTTCTGATACTGGTACTGATCCTCGTCGCCCTGCTCGCGACCCTGCGTGTCAAGGCGACCCGGCAACGTCTTGATGGCGGCATTATGCTGCTGTTTGCCAGCGGCGGTGTCGGCGCCATCAGCCTGATCGGTGCTTCGGCATCCATCGCTCAAACCGGTTTTGCCATGATGGCGGCCTGCGGCGGCTTCCTGCTGTGGAACTGGCCCCGCGTTCGCTTTGCCCTGGGGGCCAGCGGCCATTATGTACTGATCACCGCACTGACAGCCCTTTGTGCCCAGTTGCTGTTTTTCACCAAGGCCAGCGGCTGGGCCATGCTGCTGCTGACCCCGCTGTTGCTGATCGACCTGCTGCAGGCCCGGCTGCCGGGCCTGCGCAATGTCACCCAGCCCGGCCCCCGTGCGCTCTGTCTGGCCCTGCTGGGCGTGCTGATCTGCGCCCTGGCCATCTCAATGGCACTGCTGCTGAGCGCCGACAGCGCCTCGGGTTACTAAACACACTGATTTATACAAAACCAATCGCAGTACAAAACCAACAAACGAAAGGATCTGACCATGACACTGAAATCCCTGCTCACCGCCAGCGTTATTGCCGCCACCCTGTCCAGCGGTGCAGCCTTGGCTGCGCCGGCCAACTACAAGATCGACATGGCCCACACCAGCGCCGTGTTCAACATCAACCACCTGGGCTTCTCCACCATGTTCGGCCGCTTCGGCAAGCTGGATGGCACCCTGGTGCTGGACGCCGACAATATCGAAAACTCCAGCATCAAGATGGTCATCGACACTGAATCCGTGACCACTTTCCACGAAAAGCGTGACGAGCACCTGCGCTCGCCGGACTTTTTCAATGCTGCCGAATTCTCTGAGATGACATTCGAAAGTAGCAAGATCACCAAGACCGGCGACAATACAGCCACTCTGGAAGGCGACCTGACCCTGCTGGGTGTCACCAAGCCTGTAGTACTGGATATGACCATCAACAAGATAGGTCCGCACCCGTTCACCAAGGACCCAATGGCCGGATTCTCCGCCCGCGGTACTATCAAGCGCAGCGACTTTGGCATGGGCTACGGCCTGCCTGCCATTGGCGATGACGTCTCACTGTATCTGGACCTTGAAGCCGCGCCCGAATAAATAAAACGGGTAAAGAGTTGCCGGCACGCAGCAGAACTAAAGCAGGGACAGGACAGCGCTGATCAGCCAGCCCTGCCCTTGCTATGCTGCATGCTCATCTGGACGATAACGTTGTTTAACTGACGAATGCCCCGGGCCATTTCCCGCGACAGGTTCAGTAATAGCAGGCCGAAGGCTTCCGGCTCACTGATATGCAGTGCGTGAAACTGATCCGCCGATATTTCTACCACCAGAGTTTCTTGCGCCGCGACCGCAGTACCGACTCTGTCATGCAAGCCAATCATGGCGACAAAGCCCACCTCTTCGCCCCGAGCATGGTGGCGCGAAAAAGCGTGCTGATCGTCGGCGCAGATATACATGGCCAGCTTGCCGCTAATCACTACAAAGAAGCTGTAGACACGATCACCGGCCCGGAACAGCACCTCACCCTTGTCGAGCTGCCGGACATGGCCTTCGGCCAACAAACGCTGCACAGTGGTGTCCGGCAAGGCACCAAAGGTGGACATCTCCCTGAAATGAACCGCTCCCAATGAATGCCAGAGTGCCTGGCCATCTATGGTTTTCATGCGACAACCTGTTACCACTTGCGAAGACCGATCGACGGCAGCACCGCCGACCCCTTTAAAGCATTGTGTCTGGCAGGCTGCCTGTTTAAGCGTAGAGCATCCGCCCAGCCACGGCATTCACCACTGTGATCAATCCCAGCAGCAGATTAATGCCCACAAAGAGCCGAATCTTGTTGAGCTGCACGCCCGCCTGCGGCCAGTCGGACGCGCCCACCGCCTTTTTCAGGCGCTGATAGGGCGCAAAATACAGATGCAGAAAGAGCGCCACCATCAAATAACCGGTGGCGAGCATAAGGTGTACATGCATGCCCACCGCGGCCATGCCGCCCATCAATCCAATCATCCAGTGCCCGGTAACCAGCAGCGTAACTATTGCGCCCCAGACCCAGACAAAGAAACGACTGAACAGGTGGCACCAGAGCGTCAGGCGCAGCGGCGGCTCCAGCACCTTGGCTGCGACCGGGCGCAGGCACTGGTAAGCGAAAAACATGCCTCCCACCCAGATAACGGCAGCAAGCAGATGCAAACTAATGGCCAGAGGCATGGGAGATAATCCTGTTCGGTAATGTGACTGCCGATGGAAACACAGAACGACGTCGCCGTGAAGCGACATCGTGAGCTAATTGCTGCTGCGGGCGCCGCTAACACCCTCATATGGGCAAGCCGGCCGGGTATCCGCGGATGAATTCAAGGCCGCAGCGATCAGACTTACTCAGCCTGCTGCTCGTCCCATTCCTTCTGCTTGCGAAAAATAGTGGCGGCACTAACGCCCAGGTGGGCCGCAGCCACCGCGACCCGTCCCTCGCAGGCCTCGATGGCCTGTTCGATAATCTGTTTCTCCGCCAGCCAGAGCGGCACTATGCTAGCCCCGCCCGAGGTGTCATCAGCAGCGTCCACTTTGGGCTGCGCGACCAGGTCCCCCTGCAGTCGATAGGCCGAGCGCGCACCGCTTTGCCGCATCCCGACTGGCAGCATGTCCAGCTCGACGGTGTCACCCTGGTGCTGCAACACGACGTTCAGCAGGGTATTTTCCAGCTCCCGCACGTTCCCGGGCCAGTCGTAATGCACAAAGGCCGCCCGCACATCGGCCGACAAAGCCGCAAAATCGCGCTTGTGCTGTTTGGCAAAGCGGCCCAGAAACTGCTCGGCCAGAATCAGCACGTCGCTTTCGCGTTCGTTCAATGGCGGCATCTTGACAGGCACCACGTTGAGGCGGAAATAGAGATCCTGCCGAAAGCGCCCAGCGGCCACTTCCTGCTCAGGCTCGCGGCTGGTCGCACAAACGATACGCACATCCACAACCCTGGGAGCCTCATCACCCTGGGGAGGTATCTGACCTGTTTGGATAAAGCCGAGCAACTTGACCTGGGCCTGGGCCGACAGTTCACAGATCTCGTCTATAAACAGGGTCCCCTTGTCGGCGCGGCACGCAGCCCCCGCCCCACCGTCGTCTGCAATACCTTGCTCACCAAGCAGCTGCGCCTCGAAGGACTCATCGGATATAGCCGCGCAGTTCAATGTCACAAAGGGGCCTTCGGCCCTTGGCCCTGCCTGGTGCACAGCCCGGGCGCAAAGTGACTTGCCCGTACCGGTGGGGCCGGTGAGAAACAGACTCGCCTTGCTGTTCACCGCGCTGTCCAGCAGGCGATAAACCACCTGCAACGCCAGAGATCGCCCCTGAATACCGTGGAAACCCTGCCGGTCTATAGTGTCGCGATAGGTTTGCACCATCGACACCAGTTCCTGCTGTTTCATGGCGTTGGCTACGGTCACAAGCAGGCGTTCCTTGCTGAAGGGCTTTTCGATAAAGTCCACCCCGCCGCGGCGCATGGCCTCCACCACCAGTTCTACCGAGCTGTTGGCGGTCATGACCACCACCGCCACGGGCAGTTCTTCCTCGGTGACTATGCGCAGAATATCCAGTCCATCCATGTCCGGCAGGCGGATGTCCTGCATTACCACCCGCGGGGGGCGCTCGCGCAGGCCACGCAGTGCTTCCTGACCGGAGTGATACACCCGCGTGCTGTAACCCTCGGAATCAAGATACGCCTTGTATAGCGCCGCCGTCGAAATACTGTCTTCGACAATAACCACATCGTATCGGCTCTGTTGTGTCATCCGGTTAACCTGTTGTCTCGTCGCGGCGGTACTGACTTGAGACAGCCCCGCGAACTTCAATATTAGGGTTGCAGCAAATGCGGGCCGCCTTCGCCATCGGGGGCGATCGACTGCCAGGAGTCCGGGCTCGAATCCACCGGCAGGCTCATGCGAAACGGCGGCGTCAGTGTTTCAAGTGCATTCAGGGTAGCATCGTTAGGGTTGGCCACGGATTGTGCCGCCCGCAAGTTTATCGTGGTTTCGCACTGCAGCGGGTCCGTGGGCGTGACCAGCAAATCCAGCGAGTCCGTATACTGCTTTGCGAGCCCCGCCGGCAGCGTGCCTGATATGACTGATACGGTTTCCTGGATCATAAAATAGGCAACGGTATCCACCAGCCCGGTATCCGTCAGATTGGTGCCACTCGGGCAGCATACCTGCCCCACTGTTGGCGGTTCTGGCAACCGATTGGGCGGTATGCCTATTAACACAGTCAGATCATCATAGCGCGTGCCTATGGCGGCTTCCGACTGTGCCAGCAGATCCGTTTGTTCCACATAACCCGAGTTGCAGGCACAGTCGACTTCTGGATTGATAAGGCAGTCTGCCTGGGCTCCCTCGATCGTCAGCTCAAACGAGTAAGACTCACAGGGCTCTCCCGTGACCACCTTCTGCGACAACCAGCGGGAACCTATGCTCTCCGGTGGCACCGAACACTGGCTGGGGGTTTCACGGAACAGAAAACCCGGCAGACCGCCGCTTGAGCGACCAATGGCGTAGGTGGGTTGCCCCTGCAAACCGTAGATATAACCCACAGCACCGGTTGCACTGATGCCATCCACACCGGTGCTGTCGACACCTTCATCGCTCGGTGACTTGATGCAGGGATCGCCCTGGCAGCTGCCACCCTCGTAATAGAGCGGTTCGCGGCCGGTGAAGCGGTCATCCCGCACAGCGATCAGCGCCCGGTAAGCCTGGGACTGGGTGCGGTCTATATAAAAGATGCGCGGCGCTTCGTGCTCATCAAAACCAATCGCCTTGCCCAGCACAGTGCCCGTGTCGTCCATGACATAGGCTTCCTGCGACTGCTGATTTACATAGTACTTGAACAGCGCATCACGTATGGCCACCAACCCCACCAGGGAGCCTATCACCAGAATGGTAAAGATGAGTATCAGCTCGATGGTAATAATAAAACCACCCTGATCGCGTCGCGTGCGGCGCGCACCGCTGCTGTTGGCGCTGTTTGCGCTGGGCGCACTTGTTGTGTCGATTCCGTCAGCCATAAATCCCTCACCCTCAAATATATGCCACTGCCCCACTCAAGGCCGCGGTTACAGCATCACTCTGATCCACTGGAACATTTCGTAGAACTGAACCGCCGCCGGGAAAATAACCAGCACCAGAAACATGGGCAGACACACCAGCATCATCGGAAACAGCGCTTCCATGCTCATGCGATTGATCAGCTCAGTACTGCGCTGCACCTGCTTGGCACGCAACATGTCGGCCTGGGATGAAAGTGCCTGGCCGATGGGAGAGCCCACCTGAAAGCCCACGGTCATCACCGCCGCCAGCCGATGCAGATCATCCACCCCGGTACGCTCGGCCAATGCGGAAAATGCCGCCTTGCGATCTCGGCCTGCATCCATTTCGCGCGCCAGCAACAGCACCTCTTTCGCCAGCGGGTTACGTGGTGTAAGGCCGTAACGGGCGGCCTGGCGAAATGCCTGGGACAGGTTCTGTCCGGCATTCAGATAAGCCACGATCAGATCGATCAGAAAGCTCAGCGAGTCCTTGATACGCCGGCGCCGCGCTGCACGGCGGCGCAGCAGCCAAACATCGGGGGTAAAGAAACCGCAGGTGGCCGACACCATCAGCGTCCAGCCCATGGCCTGGGGCCCCAGAAACTCCATCAGCAATAATGGCGACATGATGGCAAGCAGCAGCTTGCCCGGCCAGTACAGAAGCAGCATCTGCTGCGGCATGATACCGGCCTGGCGAATCAGGCGACGCGGGAAAAGGCTGAAGCCGCCCTTGCCGGTCTCGGCTTCACTCAGCCCATCGGACAGCCCATCAAAGGGCGTAGCGCTGTGGCGATTGAGTATGAAAAGCCCAAACAGGAAAAAAATCAGCCCCGCCAGCAGTGCAAGATCGAGCCCCCAGCCACTGGTCATTGGTCACTCCTTAGCAGCTTGCGCAACCAGAGGAATCCAACCACCTGGCACATCACTGCAGCAAATAGCAGGTTCGGTCCCGCCGGATGATCGGTTAGACGCTCCAGCCATTGTGGCTCCTTCCACAGAAATACTGGAATGAGCAGGTACGGCAGAATGGCCGCAAAAATAGCGGCGAAGCGCGTACCCGAAAGCTGCCCGCTGATCAGCAGCCGGCGTTTGATACGCTCGCGCAGAATACTGCTCACCGCGGTAATCAGGGCACCAAAGCTGGCATCGGACTGCCACTGGGCAATCAGCACCTGGGTAAAGAGTCGCACGCCTTCGGTGTCGTAAAGTTTGATCATGCGCGCGCAGGCATTGTCGATTGGCAGGCCGTAGTCGAGCCTTCGCATCAGTTCCTGCAGCTCCTCCTTCACCGCGCCCTTGGTCGCCTCGGCCGCTACCAGCAGCGCCCGCCTTGGGGGCTCGCCGCCGAGCAGCGCCGCCTGGATCAAATCCAGCGCATCGGTAAGGCGCGCTTCGAACACCCGCGCCCGCCAGGCGGCCAGATCCTTGAGGATAAAGAATGCCAGGGGCATCACGCAGACCGCGGCCATGGTGGCAAAGCCGACGGACTCAGGGAACAGCTCCAGAAACAGCAGGAACACCAGCACGCTGAGCATGCCGATACCGGCCACAAAAACCAGCGGCTCAATATTCAGTCGCAGTATGCGCAGCTGCCCCGCCAGCCCAAGACGTTCTGGGGGCACCTCGGTGGTTTCGGGTAACGCCGGCATATCGTCTTCCAGCGCCTTGCGACGCTGCACTACCAGCCAGATACCGCAGCACAGCATGATAACCAGCAGCAATCCCAGCAGGACTAACTCAATCATGGGGCACCTTCAGATCGGCATCAGCACCAGTATCGGCCAGTGCTTGAAACGCCGAGGTATCAAAACCGCGCAACTGCAGCCGCTTAAGAAAGCCGATAGGTACGCCGGTGGCGCGGTGAGCCCCTTCAACCCGCACCTTGCCGTCTCCGCTGCTGGCGGCTTTGGCCGCGGTGGCATCAAGATCTGGCTCAAAGCGAAACAGTTCACGCACCGATAACTGCCCGTCCTCGCTCACCACTTCACACAGGGAGACCACCCGGCGCGTGCCATCGCTGAAACGCATCAGCTGCACCACCACCTGGATCGCGGAGCCTATCATGTCCCGAACCGATTCCCGCGGCAGACCCACATCGCCCATCAGCGCCAGCGCTTCGAGCCTGCGCAGCACATCGCCAGGGCTGTTGGCATGCACCGTGGTCAAACTGCCGTCATGGCCGACGTTCATGGCCTGCAGCATGTCGAACACCTCGGTGCCACGCACCTCGCCGACGATGATGCGATCGGCACGCATTCGCAGGGCTGTACGTACCAGCTCGCGCAGACCTATGCCACCGCTGCCTTCTATATTGCCGGGCTTGGCTTCAAGTGAAATAACGTGGGGATGCTCAAGCTGCAGCTCAGCGGTTTCTTCGATGGTAATCACACGATCCGTTTCCGGAATAAAGCGCGATAGCATGTTCAGCAAAGTGGTTTTACCCGCCGCCGCACCACCGGCTATCACCAGATTGAGGCCGGCCTGTACCACCAGTTTGAGCAGGTCCAGCATGGGCTCACTGATAAAGCCCTGCTGCAGCAACTCCTCCCGGGTAATGGTTTCAACCCGAAAACGGCGAATCGACACTATGGTGCCCCGGCCGCACAGCGGCGGAATCACTGCGTGCAGGCGGCTGCCATCACTGAGCCTTGCATCCACCATCGGAGAGCCTGCATCCAGATGACGTCCCTGGCCTGCGACCAGCCGATCGAGAAAGCGGCGCAGATGGGCTTCATCATCGAAACGGACATCGGTGAGCTGTAGCCGACCGTGGCGATCGACCCAGACTTCATCGGCACCGTTGACCAGAATGTCGGAAATTTCCGTATCCAGCATCAGCGGGGCAAGCGGCCCCATACCGCCGAGTTCCTGAATGATTTCATGGGCGATCTGTTGGCGCTGCGACTCTTCGAGCTTGACGCCGGATTCGTACTGAAACTCCTTCAGCAGACCCTCAACGCGCTGGCCTATGGCCTGGCTGCTGTCGAGCAGGGTATTGCCGTCTTCCTCCACCGAGTCGATCAGGCGACGGTGCACCAGGCGGCGCAGGCGCCGGAAAAAGTCATCGCCCTTCTGGTCTTTGGCGTTCTCGTTACTGCGACCCATGACTCAGCCCTCTGGATTCATCCCTAAAACTATTAACCCGGTGGACAAATAGGTTCCCTCCCTATTTGTTCGTCACGCCAGAACTCTTTAGCCTAAAAGAATGGGCGCAAGTGCGTGGACTTGCTGGCCTTCTTGGGGGCGAAGAGATAGCGTTCGCATTGGCCTGCGGCCAATGATGAAGCATCCCTGCTTCATGTATTAACCCGCCGGGTTAAAAAATCAGTGTGAACGGGTGCGCGGTGCAATCGGCAGGCTGCCAAGCTGCAGGCACTCGGGCCTGTCGGTCAGGCCAATCAGGCGCCCGATCGCTGGCTGGAAACCCGCATTGAGCTCCAGCGCATGCTGATAAGACTTGCACGCCTGCAGCCACTGCTGGCGTGCCTCACTCAGCAGGCCACTGTGATAATCGAGGCGCCACTGCGGCGAACCCAGCCGACTGGCAATGGCCAGTGCACGTTCAGCCTCATCATATTTACCTTCCAGATAAAAGCTGGCGGCCAGGGCTTCTCGCAACTCTGAATAGGATGGCGACAACATGATTTCGCGCTGCAGCACATCCCGTGCCAGGCGCGTATTGCCCTCTTCCACGGCGATACGTGCCCGCATTATGGCCGCTTCCGGGTGCGGTCCGCGGCGGGCCAGTAGCTGATCAAGCAGGAACTGCGACTTGTCGGCCCGGCCGGTTTCATAATTCAGCACCGCATTGGTCATAAGTATGCGTTCGTGATTGGGAAACTCGACCTGCAGCCGCTCGACTTCACGCAGGATACGCTCGCAGTCGATGGTGCCTCTGTCCGAGGCCCATATTTCAGCGCAGGCACTACCGGATGCAACGGACTGATGATACAGACCCAGCATCTCGTCCAGGCGCACATTGGGGTCCGGCTGCTCGGTGCGACGACGGTCCATATCGCTGGCACAACCGGCGAGAACAGTCAGCAACACGCCTGCGGTGGCTATTCGCAACAACATGAATTTTTTCATTGTTGAACCTCCTGTTCCTGAGACACAGCACTTGCCGCCTGGGGTGCCGCCGTCTGTACCGCTGCAGCGCCTGTGCCCACCGCCCAGTCGAGCAGAGTCAGTGGTGGCGGGAACTGCCAGAGCGCAGCTTCATTCATGGGCTCACGCACTATCGTTGGCGTCACAATAATCACCAGTTCACGATCAACATCGGAGCGGTCGGACGACTCCGCCAGCCAGCCAAAAACCGGCAGGTTATGCAGCCCAGGGGTGTAGTTTTCTGCCACGGACAGATCCCGCGATACCAGACCACCCAGTACCAGCGGCTGGCCATCGCGCAAGCGGGTGGAGGTTTCGAGACTGCGCACATTAAACGCCGTGCTGTTAAGGTCGCTGCCGGTACTGTCGGAGATCTGCTGCGTCAGCAGAGTATCCGGCGAGGAAATGGTCGGGCCCAGATCCAGCGTAATACGATCATTTTCATCCACCATGGCCCGCACCTTGAGCTGTACACCAAAGGGCTTGAATTCGGTTCCGCTGAAGACACCGGGAGCATTGCTGCCAACGGAGTCATCGCCGGAGAGGCCCGTCGGCGCAAAGGCCGATGGCACCGGCACTTCGCCACCCACCTGGAATACAGCGGACTCACCGGCCAGCACCGTCAGTGTCGGGCGCGACAAGGTGCGCGATATGCCCTCATCCTCCATCAGCGAGAACAGTAGGTCAAACGCCACATCGCTGGTGCCGATCTGCAGGTTGTTGGTCAGGGTTCCGCCCAGAATCTGCAAAGCATTTTCCACCGTCGAGGCCCCGCCAGCCTGCTGCGACAGCCCTCCAAGAGTGAAGAGACCATCGCTGTTGTAGCCGTTGCTGACCAGGCTCAGATCCGGATTCCAGCTTTTCATGCGACCACGGTTAATTTCGTGCATCTGCACAGAGACACGTACCAGCGGCAGGTCACGCACATTGATCATCGATAGAATGCGACCGCCGGACACCGACAGCAGCTTGGAACGGCCTATATTGGCCTGGATATCATTGCTCAGGGAGCCGGAGCTGCCCACACCACCAAAATCAGAGCCCGACGAACCGCTGCCGCTACCGCTGTCATTGCTGCGACTCTGCAACAGGGCGCCCGACTCATCGGCGATGACCGACACTGCATTAGCTGGGTCTATGGCCGCATCAAGGCCGACAAACAGTCTGGAGGCCACATTAAGTATGCGGGTCAGCGCAACCTGATCGCGCACATCACCTTCGAGTACCAGGGTATCAAGGCGATCATCCTCTACATCGCCACGCACCATGCGTCGGACGCGAACATCTTCGCCCCCCAGGGAAATAATCGCCTGCTGGATTTTTTCCACCGTATTCTGGGGCAGTTCATCGACCTGAATCAGATTGATAATGGCGGCGGTAGAACGCGAATTGCCGCCCCCCGGCTGGCTGACACGAAAGTTGCTGTCCGCCAGAGTGGCCGCATCCAGGGAACCCGCCACGCTCTGCAGCAATGCCGAATCCGATGACTGGCCGCCGCGGGTCTGCCCGGCCTCCAGATAGTTACGCGCCACTGTTTCTGCCGCGACACGGTATTTCACGCTCGGCACCTGACCGCGCAACACCAGGGCTGGGCGATCCGGCGCCGTCTGAATCACGATATTGGGGTGGATATCGCCCAGCGCGCGGCGCAGAACCGAGAGGTCTTCGGTAACACTGAACAGAAAGGTTTCACTCGTTTTGTCGACATACCAGACGATAAGGCTGGTACGGCCCACATTCTTGGCCAGTGCCAGCAACTCGTTGCCCCCCAGAATTTCAACTTCCAGGGTTTTGTCCTGGCCCACTGCGACTCTTTCCAGTTCCTTGCTAAAGATCAGCCGAGCGTGGGTCCACTGCACCAGCTCGCGAGTACTGGCTGACTGCTGGCCATAGGCCGTTTCGACCGATTGCAGCCCCTGCTCCGCGTACAGCTGTGTGGCAAACGCCCAGCAAAGCACAGGAACAGCGATGACGAATGTACGACAAATCTTCAACATCCTTGCGTCCACCTTTCTAATTTTGATAATTCGGTGACCAAATCCCGGCAGGACTCGAACCTGCGCCCATTACGACAAGATACTGATCGCCGGACGATATGCGTGACAGTTGTGTCAGGGTTGCGCAAACATATATATCTCAACCCGACGGTTTTTGGCACGCCCCGCTGCAGTGGCGTTACTGGCGACAGGCTGGGTTTCACCCGCACCCTGCACCTCAATGCGATAGGCATCAATACCCTGGCTAACCAGGTAAGTGGCTATAGTACGCGCGCGGCGCTCGGACAGAGCCTGGTTATAGGCGGCATTGCCCTGACTATCGGCATGTCCCACAACGGTGATTCGGGTGCGAGCCCCCTGGTTTTTCAAACGCTGGGACAGCAAGGCCAGATGCGCGCCCATCTCAGGGCTCGGTTCTGCGCTGTCGTAATTAAAGGCATCACCTTCAATAGAAAACATTTGCCCGCGGGGACGCGGCTGTGGCGCCGCCGCCCTGATACCACAACCATTGGCACCGACCACCTGAGATGGGCTTGAGTGGACGCAGGCATCGCGGTAATCACGCACACCGTCCTGGTCGCTGTCTCTGTAACCTGTCGCAATAGACAGGCTACGGTGATAGTTACCAGGCTCTGGCTCTGCGTAGAAAGTTGGGTGACTCACCAGGCCGATACAGCCGGTTAATGTAAATGTCAGTGCCAGAAATAAAATTCTTTTTATCATCGCCCTGCCCCTGCAATTTTGTAAAAGGCTCTGGTATCCAGAGCCATCCCTTACCAACCCGTACAAATCCTTAACCTTCGCGGGTGCATTCGCTGCGATCAATTCGAAGCCTTGAGCTGGTATAGGTGTTTCCTACTAGAGACAATGCATTAACCATACCAAGCATAAAGGATCCGAATATTTATTTTTATCTCATGTATAACAACAAGTTAACACAATAAAAACATTCCACAATGACTACCATGACCGCGTTCTGCGCATTTCGCAATATGATCTTGCAAGTTGCAAAGCGCTTACCCACGCATTTATAGCCACAGGTCAGCCTCTGACAACCGTACAGACGCTAATAGAATAGAACATAAATTGAATGACTTAGGGTGGATTCTCAATCGGACAGGGCTGGCTTTGTCAGCAACAGTGTGCCCGAAAGGCACCACTGACCAGGGATTAACATCAAGCTTGCGGTAGTGAATTCTGCACTAGCCGCGGGACAGAAAAAACTTAAATTCACTGCAACCGCAGGACTCCATACAATAACGCGAGCGCCAAGAGAAAGGCATGCAGAATGCAGCTGAAACATGAAAGCAAAAAATGAATAGGAATAGGAATAGGAATAGGAATAGGAATAGGAATAGGAATAGGAATAGGACATTGAAGGGGAAATCATAAGAAAAGTGCGCCCATCTGGCAGCATCATTGCGACGCCGCGCCGGAGTACTGAGCACCTATGGTTTAAAGCCGTACATTGACCGATTTTCGCTTCAGCCCGTTGACGATCTCTATGCTGCGGTGGGTCGGCTGCGGATTGATCGACAGGTGCTCGCCCAGTGCCACCGATTTGGAACCGTGCAATACCAGCGACACCACTTCCTGCGGGCTAATACTCGCCAGCGGATACACCTCATCC
>NZ_BCNS01000100.1 GCF_001528745.1 Marinobacterium profundum
TTCCAGGCATTTGAGTTGAGGATATATTAAGATTTATCAAGAGTGAAACACTACACTAGCAGAGCCCGACGACCAGCCCTATCAGGCCAGCGCCAGGTTATCGCGATGCACCAGCTCCACCTCCGCCATATATCCAAGCAACGACTCGATCATTGAGCTTGGCTTGCCGATCAGCTTGCGCGCATCTTCAGCACCGTAATTCGCCAGCCCGCGCGCGATGATCTGCCCCTGCTCATCCTGCAGCACCACCATCTCGCCGCGCGAGAAATTCCCGGACAGACTGCGCACACCGGCCGGCAACAAGCTTTTGCCGCGCTCACGCAACGCCGCCACAGCACCCGCATCCAGCACCAGAGTGCCCCGCGCCTGCAAATGCCCCGCAATCCACTGCTTGCGCGCAGCCTCAGGACTGCGCTCAGGCACCAGCAGCGTACCCACAGCATCACCTGCCTTGAGCCGCAGCAGCACATCCGGCTCACGCCCACTGGCAATCACCGTAACAGCACCACTGCGTGCAGCCAGGCGCGCAGCACGCACCTTGGTCGCCATGCCGCCGCGACCCAGCTTGCCGCCACCGCCCGCCATGGCGATCAGCGCATCATCCTCTGCCCGCGCCTCGGACACAAAGGCCGCATCGGGATTGGAACGCGGATCAGCCTCAAACAACCCCAACTGATCAGTCAGCAGAATCAATCCATCCGCTTCGATCAAATTGGCCACCAGAGCGCCGAGCGTATCGTTGTCACCAAAGCGGATTTCATCCGTGACGACGGTGTCATTCTCGTTCACTACCGGCACAACACCCAGACGAATCAGCTCACCCAAGGCCGCACGGGCATTGAGATAACGCCGTCGGTTGGACAGATCCTCATGGGTCAGCAAAATTTGCGCCGTATGGGTGCCGTGGCGCTGGAAGTTGGCCTCATAGGCCTGCACCAGCCCCATCTGACCAATGGCCGCCGCCGCCTGCAAACGGTACATCTCGTGCGGACGGTTAGACCAGCCCAGACGCGACATACCCTCGGCAACCGCTCCCGAGGACACCAGCAATACTTCCATGCCTGCAGCACGCAGAGCGGCCAGCTGATCAACCCAGCGAGAAATCGCCTCCTGATCAAGCCCGCGACCATCATTGGTCAGCAGCGCGCTACCGATCTTTACGACCCAGCGCCCGCCCGTTTTCAGCCTGTTCCTACCCGTGGACACCCGTGAATCCTCTAATTACTAGCGAGCCCATTCGACATCAACGTCGAACTCGTCATCGTCGAAATCATCCCAGTCATCATCCTCACCCGTGCGCCGCGCCCGAATAGCCATACGCATCGCCTCGACACACTCACGCGCCTCGGCATCAATCTGCAGACGAGTATCACGCTCAACATCAAGCAAGTCCGGATCCTGCTGAATTTCCAGCGCACGCCTATCAAGGAAGCCCTGAATATCCTGCACCAGAACCTGCACACCTTCCTTGTTCAGCGCCGAGATGCGATATACAGGCCCTTCCCAGCCCAGCGCATCAACCACTGCCTGACAGCGCTCTTCCTGCTCTTCTTCAGGCACCAGATCCAGCTTGTTCAGCACCAGCCAGCGCGGCTGAGCTTCCAGTGTCGCGCTGAATTTCTTCAGCTCAGCCACCGCCACACAAGCCGACTGCGCAGCACCCTGCTCATCCCAGGGCGCCATATCTACCAGGTGCAGCAACAAACGGTTGCGCGCCAGGTGACGCAGGAACCGAATACCCAGGCCCGTGCCTTCTGCTGCGCCTTCGATAATGCCCGGAATATCCGCAATCACGAAGCTGCGGTGACTTTCGGTACGCACCACACCCAGGTTCGGCACCAGAGTCGTGAAGGGGTAGTTGGCCACTTTCGGCTTGGCGGAAGAGACTGAGCGAATAAAGGTCGATTTGCCCGCATTCGGCAAACCCAGCAGACCCACATCCGCCAGCACCTTGAGCTCCAGTTTCAGGTTGCGCGCCTCACCCGGGGATCCATTACTGGTCTGGCGCGGCGCACGGTTAACCGAACTCTTGTAGCGAATGTTGCCAAGGCCATGAAAGCCCGCCTGGGCCACTTTTTCAATCTGCCCTTCAACCGTCAGATCCGCCAGCACTTCACCGGTATCCTGATCGACAACAGTGGTACCCACCGGCAGCTTCAGCACAAGGTCTTCACCCTTGGAGCCGGTACACTGACGCGTCATGCCATTCTGACCGTTCTGCGCCTTGTAGTGGCGCGTAAAACGGAAATCGATCAGCGTATTCAGGCTGCTATCCGCCTCAACGAATACCGAACCGCCATCACCACCGTCACCACCGTCGGGGCCGCCTCTGGCAACGTATTTCTCGCGCCGGAAACTCATGCAGCCGTTACCACCTTTACCGGCTTCCACCGAGATCAACGCTTCATCGACAAACTTCATTAAAACCTCCCCGACGGGTCAGGATCCTGCACTGAATATAGCGCGAACACTGCCCGAATAGCCTCACACACACGACACCACGCACAACCACGAGCCCCAACAGGCCCGAGACCCGGCGCCGTCATGAATGACGCAACCGCCGCTTTGCACATGCAAATACAGTAAATCACAGCCCTATACGAAAAAAGCCCCGCACAGGCGGAGCTTTTTCGAACATCAAAGTGCGCTTCAGGCAGGTACGATACTGATGTACTTACGCTTCTTTTCGCCTTTGATTTCAAACTTTACTACGCCATCCGCTTTAGCGAACAGAGTGTGGTCCTTGCCCAGACCGACATTGGTGCCGGCGTGAAACTTGGTGCCACGCTGACGAACCAGGATGTTACCTGCAGCAACAACCTGACCACCGTAGCGCTTCACACCAAGGCGTTTCGATTCTGAGTCGCGACCGTTACGAGTCGAGCCACCAGCTTTCTTATGAGCCATTTTCTATCTCCTGATCTGGGTTGCGTTAAGCACTGATGCCAGTGATCTTCACTTCAGTGAACGACTGACGGTGACCCTGACGCTTCATGTGGTGCTTACGACGCTTGAACTTCAGGATGGTCACTTTCTTGCCACGGCCATGCTCAACAACTTCAGCAGTTACCTTGGCGCCATCAACAACCGGCGCACCGATTTTGATGTCATCACCGGCGCCAACCATCAGCACGCGGTCAAATTCTATGCTGGAACCCAGTTCTGCTGGCAGCTTTTCGAGCCGTACAGTCTGGCCTTCCTGAACGCGGTACTGCTTACCACCGCTAACGATTACTGCGTACATTTCTCTCTCCAGGTCATGCTCATCCGGCTACTGTGAATAACAACCTACTTCTAAGGGCGAAACCCTATGATAGGGAGCAAATTTGGATGAGCTCAGGGCGGGGGATTCTATAGTAAAGACACCCCAAACTCAAGCCAGCCGGCGGCAAATTATAGACCCTGCAGGCAAAGCGCTAACTGAGCACCTCAAGGCCGGCATCCAGAGGCCTTTAGACTGGCACTTTCTTGACACCTTTGCAGGCACCCCCTAGCATGCGCGCTTACCATTCGTACAGTCGACGACCCTCCCTACATGCAGCCACATCAGCTAAATCCGGCGATCGAGCCGCAGTTCGAAGCCGTAAATGACTACATTCTCAACCATCTGGGCTCCACCGTGCCGCTGGTCGAGAAGATTGGCCACTATATAGTTGAGAGTGGTGGCAAGCGCCTGCGTCCGCTACTCGTATTACTGAGCGCCAACGCCTGTGGTTATCAGGGTCAGCAACATGTTCCGCTGGCGGCCCTTGTTGAATTCATTCACACCGCCACCCTGCTGCACGACGATGTGGTCGACAATTCGGACCTGCGCCGTGGCAAGGATACCGCCAACGCCCGCTGGGGCAACGCACCTAGCGTGCTGGTCGGCGACTTCCTATACAGTCGTGCATTTCAGGTGATGGTCGAGATCGGCAACATGGACATCATGCATGTTATTTCCAATGCCACCAACGTCATTGCCGAAGGCGAAGTTCTGCAGCTGCTAAACTGCAAAAATCCAGACACCACCGAAGACGCCTATATGCAGGTGATTATCGGCAAGACAGCCACCCTGTTTGAGGCCGCAACCGAAACCGGCGCTATTCTCGCCCAGGCTTCAACGGCGGAACGGGATGCACTGCGCCTTTACGGTCGTCATCTTGGAATCGCCTTTCAGCTGGTCGATGATCTAATGGATTATCTCTCCAGTGCCGAAGAAATGGGCAAAAATGTCGGCGACGACCTGGCCGAAGGCAAACCCACCCTGCCGCTGATTCAGGCCATGAAAGCCGGCACCGACGAAGAACGCCTGCTTATTCGCCAGTGCATTCGCAAGGGCGGCCTGGACGATCTGCAGCCGATTCTGGATATAGTGCAGCGTACCGGCGCCATAGACTACACCCGCGCCGCAGCGCAGCGCGCCGCCGCAAGCGCCTGCGAAGCGCTTGCAGCACTGCCCGCCAGCTCTTTCAAGGACACCCTGACTCAGCTGGCCGAAATCGCGGTTAACCGTACTCACTGACAGCCACGGAAGGGTCCGAGCACCTGAACCACAGGCGCATCGGGCGTCCTGAGAGCGCCCTCTGCCGGGCCTGATCGCGACTATCGCGGCAGCGCCAAGGCAGAAACAAGCCCCAAACAGTGCTTCAGGGCGTCCGACCCGCTATAATCGGCGGATATTTTTAGCTGAAACCTATAAGACTTTCCTATATGACAAAAGCTTCTTCGTTCGATCGCAAAGACCTGCTGAGCTGCGGCCACGGCGAAATGTTCGGCCCGGGCAATGCCCAGCTGCCGATCGACAACATGCTGATGATGGACCGAGTTGTTAATATCTCCTCGGAAGGCGGCCTCTATGGCAAAGGCGAAATTATTGCCGAGCTCGACATCAATCCGGACCTCTGGTTTTTCCAGTGCCATTTCCCTGGCGACCCTGTGATGCCGGGCTGCCTGGGTCTGGATGCCATGTGGCAGCTGGTAGGATTCTTCCTCGGCTGGCGCGGCAACCAGGGCCGCGGACGCGCACTGGGCTCAGGTGAAGTCAAATTCACCGGCCAGATCCTGCCGACCGCCAAAAAGGTGACTTACCACATTCACCTCAAGCGTGTAATCGAGCGCAAACTGGTCATGGGCATCGCCGACGGTTCCGTGTTTGTTGACGGTCGCGAAATCTACACCGCCAAGGATCTGCGCGTCGGCCTGTTCACCACCACCGACAACTTCTAGCAGGCGCCGGGGGCTGCCGGCCACTGGCCTGCGCCCCGTAAAAGCCGATAAAACCTAATTCAGGTAGCCATCAGAGGCGCTTTATCGGACAATAGGCGGTCTGTATATCCGCAAAGAACATTACCTTAGTGAAACACAAGAGGCCTCACATGCGTCGTGTCGTTGTTACAGGTATGGGGATTGTGTCCTGTCTGGGCACCGACAAGGATTCCGTCCTCAGCGCCCTTCAAGAAGGACGTTCTGGTATCAAATTCCAGGAAGAATACAAGGAGCTCGGCTTTCGCAGCCAGGTTGCCGGTAGTATCGACCTCGACCTTGAATCCCTGATCGACCGTAAACTACTCCGCTTTATGGGCAACGCCGCCGCCTACGCGTACCTGGCCATGGACCAGGCCGTGAAGGATTCCGGCCTGAGCGAAGATCAGGTATCCAACGTACGCACCGGCCTTATCGCCGGCTCCGGTGGGGCCTCATCCGCCGATATCGTTGAAACCGCGGACATTCTGCGCACCAAGGGCGTCCGTCGTGTCGGCCCTTACCGCGTCACTCGCACCATGGGCAGCACTGTATCCGCCTGCCTGGCCACGCCGTTCAAAATCAAGGGCGTGAACTACTCCATTACCTCTGCCTGCGCCACCAGCGCACACTGCATTGGTAACGCCATGGAGCAGATTCAGCTGGGCAAGCAGGACGTTGTTTTTGCCGGTGGCGGTGAAGAACTGCATTGGTCCCTGAGTGTGATGTTTGATGCCATGGGCGCGCTGTCCAGCAAATACAACGACACGCCGGAAAAAGCTTCCCGTGCCTACGACGCCAACCGTGACGGTTTCGTCATCTCTGGCGGCGCCGGCATGCTGGTACTCGAAGATCTCGAGCACGCCAAGGCTCGTGGCGCCAAGATCTATGCTGAACTGGTTGGCTACGGCGCCACCTCCGACGGCTACGACATGGTTGCACCGTCTGGCGAAGGCGCCCTGCGCTGCATGCAGCAGGCGATGGCTACCGTTGATGGCCCTATCGACTACATCAATTCCCACGGCACCTCCACGCCGGCCGGTGACATCCAGGAATTGAAGGCAATGAAGATGGCTTTCGGCGACAAAATGCCGACAGTCAGCTCTACCAAGTCGCTGACCGGCCACTCACTGGGTGCTACAGGCGCACAGGAGGCAATCTACTGCCTGCTGATGCAGGAAAACAACTTCATCTGTGCCTCTGCCAATATCGACCAGCTCGACCCGGAAGCCGAAGGCCTGCCGATCGCGACCACGCGGATCGACAATGCCAACCTGGAGCGTGTGATGTCCAACAGCTTCGGCTTTGGCGGCACCAACTCCACGCTGGTCTTCCAGAAGTACAAAGGCTGAGCCTCCAATACCCAGCCACGAAAAAGCCGCTTTTTAGCGGCTTTTTTTTGTGCTTTAACGAACTGAAGCTTATTACCTACAAAGAACCTCAGGCACCGATGCGCACCTGCACCCTATCCGCATCGACAACGCCAACCTGGAACCTGTGATGTCCAACAGCTTCGGCTTTGGCGGCACCAACTCCACGCTGGTCTTCCAGAAGTACAAAGGCTGAGCCTCCAATACCCAGCCACGAAAAAGCCGCTTTTTAGCGGCTTTTTTTTGTGCTTTAACGAACTGAAGCTTACTACCACAAAGAACCTCAGGCACCGATCTCGCGCATTTCCTGCTCGATCCAGGCCACCGATTCACGGTGCACATCATCAACCGTGCGCTCCACCGTCGCCAGAGGCGCACCAATTCGCACCTGCACCACCCCCGGAAACTTCACAAAGCTCTTGCCCGGCCAGTAGAGCCCCGCATTGTGCACTATGGGCACCACCGGTACCTGGCTATCGACCGCCAGCATGGCACCGCCCTTGTTGAAGCGTCCCATCTCGCCCACCTTGACGCGGGTTCCCTGGGGAAATATCAGCACCGGCACCTGCTGCGCCAGACGGTCACGCCCCTGGCTGAGCAATTGCTTCAAGGCGCCACGGCGCTGACTGCGATCCAGTGCAATGGGCTGCAGCATGGCGAGCGCCCAACCGAAAAAGGGCAGTTTGAGCAGTTCCTGCTTCAGTACCACCGACTGGGGGCGCACCAGCGTCTGGAAATACAGCGTTTCCCATTCACTCTGGTGATTGGCCACCACCACATAGGCGCCACTGCGGGGCAAATTTTCCAGCCCAGACACTTCAAAACGCACGCCGCAGCAGATGCGCAGCCAGATCATGTAGAAGTAGTTCAGCACCGTAAACAGCTTGAAGCGGGGACGAAAGGGCAACGCCCAACCCACCAGAAGGCAGAAGGTCGAATACAAAATGGTGACCGGATAAAAGCCGGCATAGAACAGGGTCGCACGCAGATAATGCAGCGGTGTCGCTTTAGGCATTTTCAGCCTCCTGTGACCGGTGGGAAAAAAGCAACTTCATCGCCATCCGCCAGGGAGGTCGATAAGCTGACCATCTCCTGATTAACGGCGACCAGCAGGTTCGGCGCCTTGAGCACCGCCTGCCAGCGCTCGCCACGTTCAGCCACCAGATAATCGATCAGCTGATCGACCCGACTCAGTTCAGCAGAACACTGCAGCTCTTCGGCATCAAGACCAAGCTGTTCCCGTACGCGGGCAAAATAAACCAACTGCAATTTCATCTTATTCCTCTACTTTCCAGTGCCCACTCTTGCCGCCCTTCTTTTCCATCACCCGAATACCCGAGATGATCATGCCGCGATCGACCGCCTTGCACATGTCATAGAGCGTAAGTGCGGCGACACTGGCCGCCGTAAGCGCCTCCATCTCCACCCCGGTCTGCCCGGATAACTTACAGGTAGCGGTAATTTCGATGCGGTTATGTTCCGGTACCGGCACCAGCTCCACTGCCACCTTGCTCAACATCAGCGGGTGACACAGCGGGATCAGCTCCCAGGTACGCTTGGCGGCCTGGATACCGGCAATACGCGCCACCGCCAGCACATCACCCTTCTTGTGGCCGCCACCCATAATCAGCTGCAGCGTTTGCGGCAGCATTTCTATATAAGCCTGGGCTACAGCTTCGCGATAGGTTACGTCCTTAGCGGATACATCCACCATATGGGCATGGCCCTGGTCATCCAGATGGGTCAGCTTGCTCATGACGCCTCCAGGGCACGCTTGTTGATCAGTGGATTGGCATACATCTGCCGCATGATGTCCTGCGCGCCAGGCTCAAGCTCATCCAGCCGCTGCTGGAAAGCCGTGCGCTGCTCCTCTGTGACCTCGGCCGTATCGCCAGCGGCAATCCGGTTGGATGAATGCAGCTGATAGTTGGCGATAATTTCCCGGTCGATCACAGCAGCCAGAGCTTCGGGGGACTCAAAGTCACCCTTAATAGGTTCACCAAAGGCGACATGCACCTCTCCTTTGAGGCCCGTAATGCCCTTGACGATGCTATCCAGATCTTCGTACTGACCCTTGGCATAGCAGCCATCGCTGGCCCTTGCATAGAGCTCCCGCGCCTTGGCGGCATCGCAGGGATCGTATTCGTAGGAAATCGACACCGGCACCAGGTTCAACCGGGTAATGGCCTCACCGAAAGAGCGCTGCTTGCGCTGTGACATATAGAACATCTTCAGGATGGCGGGATCGGTGCGATCATTACCGTCCTTGGCGCGCCCTTCGCGCTGCGCAATCCAGATGGAGGCACCTTCATTAATGCTGTGATCGATATAGCTCGACAGCTGATTCAGCGCCGTCATCATCTCGCGACCACGGGCCGAGCGGTTGACGATGAAACTCTTGTTGAGGCGCATCAGGTCCGATACATACCCCTTGCGCAGCAGGTTGTCACCAATGGCGATGCGCGCCGTGTTCATGCCAGCCTTGTACAGCACCCAGTTTACGAAGGCGGGATCCAGCGCTATATCGCGGTGATTGGAGATAAACAGGTAAGCTTCGTCCGGATCAAGCCGCTCGATACCTGAACAACTCAGGCGAGTGGTACTGCGGCCGATCATTTTTTCCATGTACTTGGCCACCCGTTCCTGGAAGCCACGAATGGTTTCAACATCGCCCACTTCCCGCGCCAGCGCCATGCGCACCAGGGGGCGCAACAACCAGCCGAAGGCGCTCGCCATCCGGGGAAACTGGTAACGGGTCACAACCCGGATAAATTCTTCGTTATACAACAACCGGTTGAGCACCTCTGCCACTTCGGTGTCGCGGTACGGACGGATCTCTTTGTACGGATCCTGCAGCGCGGTATTGTCGTCGCTCATGGTGCTCTCTAATTATCATGATAGGGTTCAGCTGGGCGCTATTTTACCCGCTGGGAGGGGCTTTTGCAGTGCCGTTAGCCCAGCAGCTCCGAGAACGGTATAAAGCCCACCAGATCGCCCTCGGCAATTGGGGTCTGCGGCGGCACAACCACCAGCCCCTGCGCCCAGCTGGCAGAAGACAGCACGCCCGAGCTCTGATTCACAAAGGGACAGGCACGCCCGGCCTCAATCCGCGCACGCAGATACTCCTGGCGTCCGCCAGGACGGGGGCGCGCAAAGCCCGCCGGTACCTGCAGCAGCAGCGGTGGCTCAACGACTGTCCCTTGCAGACGCAGCAGATAAGGCCTGGCCAGCAGACAAAAAGTCACCAGCGCCGACGCCGGATTACCCGGCAAACCAAAGAAAGGCACCCGCCCCACCCGGCCGTACGCCAGCGGTTTGCCAGGCTTGATACGCAGGCGCCACAAACGCAACTCACCAAGGGACTCCACCGCCGCCTTGACGTGATCTTCATCACCGACAGAAACGCCGCCGGTGCTGATAATGCAATCCGCCTGACTCGCAGCCTGCGCCAGTGCCGCTCGAGTCGCTGCAGCGCTATCGGCCACCAGGCCCAGATCGAGAACCTGAATACCGAGCTTGCGCAGCAAGCCGGCCAGCAAATAGCGATTGGAGTTGTAAATCTGCCCGGGCTTAAGCGCAGTACCCGGCTCGACCAGCTCATCGCCGGTGCATAGCAACGCCACCCGCAAGGGGCGCGTGACCCACACCTGGGCAACGCCGGTCGATGCCAGCACACCCAGATCGGCCGGCTGCAGCCGCGTTCCCGCCGCGACCACCACCGCACCTGCAGCTATATCCTGTCCGCGCGGCCGCACATTGTCGCCAGCCTCTGGCTGTACGCTGAAATGCACCAGACCTTCGATAACCTCGGCCTGCTCCTGCATCACCACAGCGTCAGCACCTGGCGGAATTTCGGCGCCGGTGAAGATGCGCGCTACAGTGCCAGGCGCCAGTGATGCAGGCGCGGAACCTGCCGGGATGCGTTGGCTGATACGCAGCCCCGCCTTGGCGGCATCAGCATGAAAGCAGGCATAGCCATCCATGGCACTGTTGGCCGCTGGCGGTACGTCCACGGCCGCTATAACGTCTTCGGCCAGCACCCGACCCAGGGCATCCATCAAAGGCAGCCGCTCGGAATCCGATATGGGCTGAACATCTGCCAGCAGTGCTTCAATGGCCTCTTCTACCGGCATCAGATCCGACTTTGCGCCAGGTGCAGCATCACAGCCCTGCATGCCTTAAACCTGTTCCTGTGCGTGACGCATCAGCATGTCGACGAAATTGCACGGCCTATGCCGCTTGTCGAGCTGCTCGGCAATAATGCGATCCCAGCCGGTACGACAGGCACCGGTAGACCCCGGCAGGCAGAAAATCACCGTACCATTGGCCAGGCCTGCCACTGCGCGGGACTGAATGGTCGAAGTACCAATTTCCTCAAATGACAGGCTGCGAAACAGCTCGCCAAAGCCTTCAATCTGCTTGTCGAACAGTGGCTGCAGTGCCTCGGGCGTAGAGTCGCGATGGGAAAAGCCGGTACCGCCGGTGCTCAGCACTACATGGATACCGGGGTCGGCAATCCAGGCGGAGACTTGGGCTCGCAGCTGATAGACATCATCCTTGACGATGGTGCGCGCCTGCAGCTTATGCCCCACAGCCTCCAGCCGATCCACCAGCGTTTGCCCCGAAGTATCCGTTTCCAGCGTGCGGGTATCGGATACGGTCAGAACGGCAATGTTAAGTGCAACAAAATCTGCGTCGTCGCTGCAACGTCCCATAAAAATCTCCTGAAAATTGTTAAAACTGAATCTATGTCAACAGGCGCCCGGGCTGGCCACACAGGCCCTTGTACGCAACAATGACCCCCGCGCCAAGAAAACCCGTCCCTGCACTCCCAACACTCTGATGCGTATAGAAAATATTGATCGCATCAACCGAAAAAAACCACAAGGAAAGAGCCTTACTGCCATGTACATGACACTGAAACACCTGCACCTGGCTGCAGTGACCCTGAGCATTTCGCTATTTCTGCTGCGTGGCTACTGGATGCTGATCGGTTCAGGCTGGCGGAACAGCCGCCTTATGCGCGTCATACCACATCTGGTGGATACCGTTCTGCTACTCAGTGCCACAGGCCTGGCCCTTACGCTGCAGCAATATCCATTTGTGAATGACTGGCTCAGCGCCAAACTCTTCGCTCTGGTGGCCTACATAATGCTCGGCATCATCGCCCTTAAGCGCGGCCGGAGCAAGACCAGCCGCACCCTGGCGTTTGGTGCAGCACTGGCCACCTTTGGCTATATCGCCTGGGTTGCGGTCACGCGGGATCCAACGCCTTGGCAATAATACCAAGCAGCTTCCAGCATTTGGATCAGAAACGTTCGTAGAGCTGGCGCACCAGAGAAACCAGCTCACCGCGCCAGGGACGCTGGCGAATGCCGAAGGTACTGAGAAGTTTGGTGCATTTGAGCACCGAGCTGGCGGGACGCTCAGCCTCGGTGGGGAAGTTTTTGCTGGCAACCGGCGTCAGCCGCTCCACCTTGAGCGCTTCGTACTGACTCGCCGTGGCAATGATGGCTTCACTGAAAGCATAGCGGGTGGTAATTTCGGCGCCGCAGTAATGGTAAGTGCCCCAGGCATCGGCACCGCATGTGAGCTGTTTGACGATCGCCAGCACCACACGGGCAACATCGGTCGCCGCTGTCGGGCAGCCACGGCGATCATCCACCGAAACCAGCTCGACCTCAGTGCGCGCCTGCTCCAGAGTACGAATCAGGAAGTTGTGTCCGCTACCACTGAAGACCCAGCTCACGCGCAGAATGATATGCCGCGCATGGGCTTGGCGCAGTAACTCCTCCCCCTGCCATTTGCTGTCGCCGTAGACACCCAGCGGGCGTACTGCATCGTTTTCACGGTATCCGCTGGCATAGTGACCATCAAACACATAGTCCGTGGAAAGGTGTATGAGGGGAATATCCAGCTCGGCGCAGGCGCTTGCCAACTGCTGCAGCGCCTCAGCGTTGACGCGCATGCAGTACTCGCGCTGCTTTTGCGCAGCGTCGGCCCGGTTAAAGGCGGCACAGTTGATAACATAGTCAGGCCGGTGCTGTTCAAGCTGCTGACGAATCTTTGCGGTATCCGTGATATCCAACTGCCTGCGTGTCAGGCCAATCACATCAAAAAAGACATCCGCGCCCGCCTGGCCAACCAGCTCGCGCCCGACCTGCCCATTAGCTCCCGTTATCAGAATACGTGCCGGCCGATTGAAGTAATCACTGGCCATAATGCGATGTACAAACCTCCACTGGGAGCAGGAAATTCAGAAATATGCGAATGCGATGAACGAATTTCACCTTACCACAGAACCCTGCCGGACAATACAGCCACAGCGCTGTACTTTAATGCCTTAATTCAAGCACCGGCCAGGCACGCTGAAAGGGCCACAACCCAGACGGCAGAACAGCTTCCGGCAATTAAAGAGCCACTCCCAGTCCCCGGATGCTGCATTGCAGCTAAGCTTGAGATGACCGTTCAACGCATGTCATTATTTTCTGACTCTTGAGTCAGTTTTTGTTGACTTCAAAGTCAGCTTTAATCTAAAGTCAGTTCATCGGCTAATAATTAAACAAACAGCAGGAGGTTTGCCTTGATCAGGTTCTTACTCAACCAGGAACTGCGGACAGAGAGCGATCTCGATCCGAACGTCACGGTCCTCAACTATCTGCGGGAAAATCTCGGCAAGACCGGCACCAAGGAAGGCTGCGCTTCGGGTGACTGCGGCGCCTGCACCGTCGTCGTCGGCGAGCTGGTGAACGACCGCATTCGCTACCGCACCCTCAATTCCTGCCTGACCTTCGTTGCCGCGCTCGATGGCAAGCAGCTGATCACCGTCGAAGGCCTCAAACACCAGGGACAGATGCACAGCGTGCAGCAGGCCATGGTCGACTGCCACGGTTCGCAGTGTGGCTTCTGTACCCCGGGCTTTGTCATGTCACTGTTTGCGCTGCAGAAAAACAGCCCACAGGCCGACAAGAGCGCAGCCGAAGAAGCCCTGGCCGGCAATCTCTGCCGTTGCACCGGCTACCGCCCGATTCTGGACGCCGCCGCCAGCAGCTGCACCGCAGCCCCCCAGGATCAGTTTGATCAGCAACACGAGCAGACTCTGACTCGGCTGCGCGCCATTCAGCCAGACACCACCAGCACGCTGAACAGTGCCGGCCGGCAGAGCTTTGCACCACTCACAGTGGCGGATCTGGCCCAGCTGTATCAGGACAACCCCCAGGCCCGCCTGCTGGCCGGCGGCACCGACCTGGCACTGGAAGTCACTCAGATGCACCGCACCTTGCCGGTCATGATCTATGTCGGCAATGTGGCCGAGCTGAAACAGGTTGAGACGTTCGATGATCGCATCGAGATCGGCGCCGCCGTGCCCCTGACCGATTGCTACGACGTTCTGACCCACGAATATCCGGATTTCGGTGCCATGCTGCATCGTTTCGCATCACTGCAAATCCGCAACCAGGGTACCCTTGGCGGGAATATCGGTAATGCCTCACCGATCGGCGATTCGCCACCCGCCCTTCTTACACTAGACGCGCAGATCGTTCTGCGTCAGGGCAGCAGCACCCGCACCATTGCGCTGGCCGACTACTTTGTGGACTACCGCGTCACCGTACGCCAGGAAGCGGAATTCATCGAGAAGATCATTGTGCCGCGGGCGCAGGGCCGTGACAGCTTTAGGGTCTACAAAATCTCCAAGCGTCTGGATGATGATATCTCCGCTGTGTGCGGCGCCTTCGACCTGCGCATAAAGGACGGCCAGATCAGTGACGCCCGCATCGCCTTCGGCGGCATGGCCGCCATTCCAAAACGCGCCAGCCGCTGCGAACAGGCGCTGATCGGCAAGCCCTGGAATCAGGCCACCATTGAAGCGGCCGCCAAGGCCCTGGGGGAAGATTTCACCCCCCTCAGCGATTTTCGCGCCAGCAAGGAGTACCGCGTGCTCACCGCCGCCAACCTGTTGCGCAAATACTTCGTTGAACTCAGCACACCGGAACTGGCTACACGGGTGACCGATTATGTCTAACCACAACAAGATCAGCAGAACTCAGGACGAAATGATGGCGCTGGTGCGCCAGGACCTGCAAACAGGCGTTGGCCGCAAGATTCCCCATGAAAGCGCAGCCAAGCACGTCAGCGGCGAAGCGGTCTATATCGATGACCGGCTGGAGTTCCCCAACCAGCTGCACATCTATGCCCGCCTCAGTGACAGGCCCCATGCCCGCATCCTCAGCATCGATACCAGCCCCTGCTACCAGATGCCGGGCGTACGCATCGCCATTACCAGCAAGGACGTACCGGGTCAGCTCGATATCGGAGCCGTGGCGCCGGGTGATCCGCTGCTGGCCGATGGCAAGGTGGAATATGTCGGCCAACCGGTCATCGCCGTTGCCGCCGACAGCCTGGAGAATGCCCGTCGCGCCGCCATGGCCGCGGTCATCGAATACGAAGACCTCGAAGCCGTGCTAAGCGTGGAAGATGCGCTGAAGAAGAAACATTTCGTGCTCGACAGCCACCAGCACAAGCGCGGCGACTCCGCCCGCGCCCTGGCTGCCGCACCCCACCGTCTGCAGGGCAAACTGCATATAGGTGGTCAGGAACATTTCTACCTCGAAACCCAGATCTCGTCGGTCATTCCCACCGAAGACGACGGCATGATCGTCTACACCTCCAGCCAGAACCCCACCGAGGTGCAGAAACTGGTCGCCGAGGTGCTCGACGTACCCATGCACAAAATCGTCATCGACATGCGTCGCATGGGCGGTGGTTTTGGCGGCAAGGAAACCCAGGCCGCAGGCCCTGCCTGCCTCTGCGCCGTGGTCGCACGCCTCACCGGCCAGCCCACCAAGATGCGTCTGCCCCGAGTCGACGACATGCTGATGACCGGCAAGCGCCATCCGTTCTATGTCGAGTACGATGTCGGTTATGACGACAAGGGCCGGCTGCACGGCATCGATCTGGTGCTGGCGGGCAACTGCGGCTATTCACCAGACCTGTCGGGTTCCATCGTCGACCGCGCCATGTTCCATTCCGACAATGCCTATTACCTGGGCGATGCCACGGTCACCGGTCACCGCTGCAAGACCAACACCGCCTCCAATACCGCCTATCGCGGTTTCGGTGGCCCCCAGGGCATGGTGGCCATCGAATACATCATGGATGATATCGCCCGTACCCTGGGCAAGGATCCACTGGAAGTGCGCAAGCACAACTATTACGGCAAGACCGAGCGTAATGTGACGCACTACTACCAGACCGTCGAAGACAACATGCTCGACGAGATGACCGCTGAACTCGAAGCCAGCAGTGAATACCAGCAGCGCCGTGAAGCCATTACCGCTTTCAATGCTGGCAGCACGATCCTGAAAAAGGGCATCGCCCTGACACCGGTGAAGTTTGGTATTTCCTTTACCGCGACCTTCCTTAATCAGGCCGGCGCTCTGGTGCATGTCTATACCGATGGCAGTATCCACCTCAACCACGGCGGCACCGAGATGGGCCAGGGCTTGAACACCAAGGTTGCGCAGATCGTGGCCGAGGAATTTCAGGTTGAAGTCGAGCGCATCCAGATCACCGCGACCAATACCGACAAGGTGCCGAACACCTCGCCCACGGCGGCCTCCAGCGGCACCGATCTTAACGGCAAGGCGGCGCAGAACGCCGCCCGCACCATTCGCGGCCGCCTGGTAAGCTTTGCCGCCGCACACTTCCAGGTGTCCGAGGAAGATATCGAGTTTCGCAACAGCCATGTGCGCATCCGCGACAAGGCGATGCCGTTCGACGAACTGATTCAGCTGGCCTATTTCAACCAGATTTCGCTGTCCAGCACCGGTTTTTACCGCACGCCCAAAATCTACTACGACCGCGACAAGGCCGCCGGCCGGCCCTTCTACTACTACGCCTATGGCGCGGCCTGTTCCGAAGTGCTGCTCGATACCCTCACCGGCGAGTACCGCATGCTGCGCACCGATATCCTGCATGACGTCGGCGCCTCGCTAAACCCGGCCATCGACATCGGTCAGGTTGAAGGCGGCTTCATACAGGGTATGGGCTGGCTCACCATGGAAGAGCTCGACTGGAATGCCCAGGGCAAGCTGACCACCAACAGTCCTGCGAGCTACAAGATCCCGGCGGTGGCCGATATGCCGCTTGATCTGCGCGTGCGCCTGGTGGAAAACCGCAAGAACCCCGAAGACACTGTGTTCCACTCCAAGGCCGTGGGCGAACCGCCCTTCATGCTCGGCATCTCTGTGTGGTGTGCGCTCAAGGATGCCATCGCCAGCGTGGCGGATTATCGCATCAGCCCGCACGTCGATGCTCCGGCCACCCCCGAGCGCGTGCTCTGGGGCGTCGAACAGATGAAAGCCGCCATGGCCCAGACCCAGGTAACGGAAAACATTTAACGATCCGGCCGCGCTCGCCGCGGCCTGCAGGTCGGCCGTTTACGGTATTGCAAGAGGACAGACTATGAACCGGGTTGACTGGATCAGCGCACTGAACAAGCTGCGGGACAGAGGCGAATCCTGCGTGCTGGTCACCATACTGGACGAGCGCGGCTCCACGCCGCGCAACAACGGCACCAAGATGGTGGTCACGGCACAGAAAAGCTACGAGACCATTGGTGGCGGTCACCTGGAGCACAAGGCCATGCAGATCGCCCGCCAGATGCTCAGCGATGGTGATACCGAGGTACGGCTGGAGAAGTTTTCCCTGGGCGCCAGCCTCGGTCAGTGCTGCGGCGGCGCCACCTCGCTACTGTTCGAACCTGTACTGCAGTCCGGCGTTCAGATCGCTCTCTTCGGCGCCGGCCATGTTGCCCGGGCGCTGGTGAATCTGCTGGCGACGCTGCCCTGCCGGGTGCGCTGGATAGACTCGCGCGACAACGAGTTCCCGGCGCAGATTCCGGATAACGTCGAGAAAGTCGTCAGCGAGTTTCCCACCGACGAGGTGGACGACCTGCCCGCCCACAGTTACTGCATAGTGCTGACCCACAACCACCAGCTGGATCTGGAACTGAGCGAGCGCATCCTCAAGCGCGGTGACTTCGACTATTTCGGCCTGATCGGCTCGCGCACCAAGCGCAAGCGCTTTGAGCACCGCTTGCGCGCCAAGGGCATGGACGATGCCCTGCTGGCCCGCATGATCTGCCCCATGGGCACCCCGGAAGTCAAAGGCAAGCTGCCGGCGGAAATCGCCATCGCCATCGCCGGCGAAGTGATTGCGCACTACAACGCCGACTTCGGGGCCCAGAAAAAACGCACCAAAGAGCCTCAGGCTCTGAGCATTTGCCGGCCCGCCTGAGCCGGCCCAAACACCTTTTCAAGCTTCAAGAGTGACAGACTCCATGACATCAGCACGCAAGGCTTACCGCGCATCCATCCTCCATAGCATCGCCGATCCGGCCGAGGTGGGTATTGAAGCGTCTTACGAATACTTTGAAGACGGCCTGCTGATCGTCAGCGATGGCCGCATAGAAGCCCTGGGCGAGGCAGAATCCCTGCTGGCCGAACTGCCGGCGGGCACCGAGGTTACCGAATACGCCAACGGCCTGCTGATGCCCGGCTTTATCGACACCCATATTCACTACCCGCAAACCGGCATGATCGCCTCCTACGGCGAACAGCTGCTGGACTGGCTCAACAACTACACCTTCCCGGCCGAGCGCGAGTTTGAAAACCCGGAACACGCCGCCGAGGTCGCCGAGATCTTTATTCGCGAACTGCTGCGCAACGGCACCACCAGCGCCCTGGTCTTTGGCACCGTGCACAAGGCCTCGGTCGATGCTCTCTTCAGTGCCGCTGAAAAGCGTAACCTGCGCATGATTGGCGGCAAGGTACTGATGGATCGCAATGCCCCGGACTACCTGACCGATACCGCCGAATCCGGCTATCAGGACAGCCGTGAACTGATCGAACGCTGGCACGGCAAGGGCCGACTGCACTATGCCGTCACGCCCCGTTTCGCCCCCACCTGTTCCGACGAACAGCTGGCCAGCGCCGGCCAGTTGCTGCAGGAGTACGAAGGTCTGTACATGCATACCCATCTGTCGGAAAACCGCGACGAGGTGGAATGGGTCAAGTCCCTGTTCCCGCAGTGCAGCAGCTATCTGGATGTTTACGACCACTTCAACCTGCTGAGCGAGCGCTCCGTCTTTGCCCACGGCATTCACCTGTGTGATGACGAATGCAAACGTCTGGCTGAAACGGGCTCGGCCATCGCTTTTTGCCCGACCTCCAACCTGTTCCTGGGCAGCGGCCTGTTCAACCTGCCGAAAATGGAGCAGTACGGCGTTAACGTCGGCCTGGGCACCGATGTCGGCGCCGGCACCAGTTTCTCGATTCTGCAAACGCTGAACGAGGCCTACAAGGTCATGCAGCTGCAGGGCGCCAAGCTGAGCCCCTTCAAATCGCTCTACCTGGCAACCCTCGGCGGTGCCCGCGCCCTGCGCCTGGATGATCGCATTGGCAGCTTTTCCCCGGGCAACGAAGCCGACTTCGTACTGCTCGACTACCACTGCACACCGCTGATGCAGTACCGCATGCAGCAGGCGCGCACGCTGGACGAACGCCTGTTCGTACTCATGACCCTGGGTGACGACCGTGCCGTGCGTGCGACCTTCGCCGCCGGCCAGTGCGTACACCAGCGCGACTGATCAAAAGCCCTCGGAGGCCGCGACCATGATGATGGTACTCCCACAAAAAAGCCCCCTGCCTTGCGGCGAGGGGGCTCTGAACAGCAGCGTGACGGCGGCCTTATTTGGCGCCCTTGCTGCGATCCTTGATCAGGTGCGAGAACACCGCATGCAGATCACCGGACGCGCCGTCATCCTGCAGGTTCAGCTTGTGATCAATATGATCCAGGTGGTGCATCATCAACTCTACCGCGCGGGTCTTGTCGCGCTGCTCAATGGCCTTGATCAGCTGATTATGCTCGTCGTAGGAGCAGTGCGAACGGTTACCGGTTTCGTAACGGGCAATGATCAGGGAGGTCTGGGAAACCAGGCTGCGCTGAAAGTTCAGCAAGGGCGCATTGTTGGCCATCAGCGCCAGCTGCAGGTGGAACTCGCCCGACAGGCGAATGCCGGAGCCTCGGTCGCCCTTGTCGAAACAGGCCTGCTCTTCCTTCACCAGCCGCTTCATGTTGGCGATCTGCTCGCTGGTGGCGTGCTCTACCGCCAACTCGGTAATGGCACGCTCAACGATGCGCCTGGCAAAGGAAATCTGCCGAGCCTCTTCCAGGCTCGGTTCGGCCACCACCGCGCCCCGATTGGGCCGCAGCAGCACCACCTGCTCGTGGGCCAGACGCGACAGCGCGCGACGAATAATGGTGCGGCTGACACCAAAGATCTCGCCCAGGGCTTCTTCGCTCAGCTTGGTACCTGGCGCCAGGCGCTGTTCCAGGATGGCATCAAAGATATGCGCATAGACCACATCATCCTGGGTGCCGCTACGCACCTCGCGCGGATTACCGCTCTGGCCGATGATCTGCTGCAATCGATCGTTCATAAGTTTGACCACGTTCTGCTGTCGGGCACCGCGCAACAGTCCTCCGAAGGAGAAGCATGGCTGCGAAGTACACAAAGAAATTGTTTAAGTGCCGTGAATAGTACAGAGGACGCCAACAATTGTACACGCAGAATGGGAACAATGATGCAGTCAAAACATCCATTTCTGCGCTTTGGCATTGGCGACCGCAAACGCAGCGGGAAATTATTCACCAGCGAGCATCGGCACTTTTGGAAAACGTACACACTAGGCAATGCGGCCTCTGGAATCCTTTTTTACGTTTTTAAAACTTCATTATGGAAATCACCCACCGACCGGAGAGCACACTAACTATTGATATTTTTGTATACAATCCTAGAATACACCAGACTGCAGCGTCAGTCTGGTATTGCAACAGCCAGTCCACTACAACGGTGAGCAACCGCTCGCAATACCAATAAAGAAATGAGGAGCACGCGTCGTGGCGAGCATTCAACAAGAACAAGATGCCGCTCATTCCATGAATGAGCCACAGACCCGCGGACCGCTTGATCGCTTTTTTAAACTGAGCGAGCACAAGACTAACGTCCGCACCGAACTGATCGCAGGCATGACAACCTTTGTCACCATGGCCTACATCATTTTTGTGAACCCCAATATCATGGCCGATGCCGGCATCGACCATGGCGCTGCCTTCGTGGCCACCTGCATAGGTGCAGCCCTGGCCTGCTTCCTCATGGGACTCTACGCCAACTGGCCGGTCGGGCTGGCACCCGGCATGGGCCTGAACGCCTTCTTTACCTACACCGTGGTCGGTGACATGGGCTACAACTGGGAAATCGCTCTGGGAGCCGTATTCCTGTCCGGCATCCTGTTTGTGATCCTCAGTTTCTGGCATATCCGCGAGTGGCTGCTCAACAGCATCCCCTCCAGCCTGCGCTTTGCCATGGGCGCGGGTGTGGGACTCTTCCTGGGTATTATCGGTCTGAAAACCGCCGGTATCGTCGTCGACAGCCCGGCTACTCTGATCACCATGGGCTCCTTTACCGAACCTTCGGTGCTACTGGCCGCACTCTGTTTTCTGATGATCGCCGTGCTGTCGCACCTGCGCGTGTTTGGCGCTGTGCTGATCAGCATAATGACCGTGACCCTGATCGGCTGGGGCCTTGGCCTGGTGGAATATCGCGGCCTGGTCTCAATGCCACCGAGCCTTGGACCCACCTTCCTGGCCATGGATATCGTCGGCGCTTTTGACGTTGCCATGATCAGCGTGATTCTGGCTTTCCTGTTCGTCAACATGTTCGATACCGCAGGCACCCTGATGGCGGTGGCGCACCGCGCCAACCTGATCCGTGAAGACGGCTATATCGAGAACATGAGCAAGGCCCTCAAGGCCGACAGCAGCTCCAGCGTAATCGGCTCCCTGGTGGGTTGCCCGCCAGTGACCAGCTATGTTGAAAGCGCTTCAGGCATCGCCGCTGGCGGTCGCACAGGCCTGACCGCCGTTACCGTGGGTGTACTCTTTGCCGCCGCTGTTTTCCTGGCACCCCTGGCCGGCATGATTCCGGCCTACGCCACCGCCGGCGCGCTTATCTACGTTGCGATGCTGATGATGGGCGGCCTGAGCCAGATCGAATGGGAAGATCAGACCGACATGATCCCGGCCATAGTGACCGTGGTCATGATGCCGCTGACCTTCTCCATCGCCAACGGCATAGCGCTGGGCTTTGTAACCTACACCGTCATGAAGGTGTGCACCGGACAGCAGAGCAAGATATCCGCCGCTATGTACGTGCTCTGTGCGATTTTCATCGCCAAGTTCGTCTTCCTGTGATTCCAGGAGCCTGACTCGTCCTCCGCCGGTACAACCGGCGGCATCCGACAGGACTCCCTAACCCCGGCCAGAGGCTGCAACCCAGCAGCCTCGGCCACAACACCTGCAGCGGCTTCACGGCCGCTGCGGGTCTTTTGCTATTGGGAATAATGACTGATGCTGCTGGAAACCTGGTTACTTTTTACCGCCGCGATCTTCGTGGTGATACTGATTCCCGGCCCGCTGTCGCTGCTGATGGTTAGCAACAGCCTGAACTACGGCATTCTGCGTACCACACCCGCCTTTCTCGGCGGTGTCAGCGCCTCGGTGCTGCTGCTTACCGCCTCCGCCCTGGGCCTGGGCGCACTGCTGATGGCCTCGGAACAGCTGTTCAGCGCCCTGAAGATCGCCGGTGCCCTCTATCTGTTCTATCTGGCATGGCGCAGCTGGCGTGAAGCCAGCCACCTGAATGCCTGCTCCCTGGCCGAAAAGCAGCCTGTCCCGGGTTTCAAAGTCATGTTCTGGCAGGCCTTCGGCCTGGGTGCCAGCAATCCCAAGGACATTCTGTTCTTCGCCGCCTTCCTGCCCCAGTTCATCAGCGCCGACAGCCCCCTGCTGGCACAGCTGCTGATCATGATTGTCACCTGGGCCTGTGCCGACCTGATCTGCAAGCTGGGCTACGGCCTCTGCGCCCGCGGCGCAGCACGTTTCATGACAACCGCATCGAGCCGCGCCTGGTTTAGCCGTTTTACCGCCGGCATCTTCGCCAGCGCAGGGGCCGCGGCTCTGCTGAGCCGGTGAAAGCTGAAAGCTGAAAGAGGCTAGGGGCTAGGGGCTAGCTGAAAGTTGCAGGGAGCAGGGAGCAGGTGCGAGGGGCGAGGGAGCAAGAGCTTTCAGCTTACGGCTTACGGCTTACGGCTTACGGCTTACGGCTTACGGCTTACGGCTTACGGCTTAAAACAATGAGCCACCGGGAAAAAAGGGGCAAGCGGAAAGCGGAAAGCCGCAGGGCTTTTCGGCCGCTGCGGTTTTTATGATGTCGATTAAGAGCCTGCGGCGGATCAGCTGCCGCGGTAGGTCGAATAGCTGTACGGCGAAATCAGCAGCGGTACATGATAGTGATCGTCTTCAGCCGAGATGCCAAAGCGCAGCACAACCTGATCGAGGAAAGCAGGCTCGGGCATTTCCACACCCAGGGCGCGGTAGTAGTCGCCGGCGTGGAACAGCAGCTCGTACACACCGGCAACAAAAGCGTCGCCTTCCAGTACAGGGCTGTCACAGCGACCATCATCATTAGTGACAGTGGTCAGAACCAGCTCGCGCTCCTGCCCCACAATACGATAAAGATCAATGCGGATTTCATTGCCCGGACGGCCGTGAGCGGCATCCAGCACATGCGTGGTCAAATATCCCATTGGTTCAAGAGGCCTCCTGCATCTGCACCCGACTCTCGAGTGCCATGCCCTTGCGCCCCACCTCCTCTTCGATCAAGTCAGCTGACGTTACACCCCATATCGCACCTATATGCGGCCAGGGCAGTTTCAGAAATAATATACACAGTTTTAAATTTTTTTGTACACAAAAGTACCAACAACTTGACACTCAGCATCGTAATCAGCCCCTCGACACCGCCATCCGAGGCACCCAGAATACATTGGTGCCCAGCTAAAGCGGCCTGATCACCCGACCAGCGACCTTTTATCACACAAACAAATGGCAAATTTATTTACAATGACTAATATTTTTTGTATACAATAAAGCACATCAAGGCTTCCGCGGTTACCGCACCAAGCCGAACCCGACAATCTGTCACTGGAATATTGAGAAGGAGTCGCCCTGTGAGCAATGATTACCCACGCGACCTGATTGGCTACGGTGCCAATCCCCCGCACCCCCGCTGGCCGGGCGACGCGCGTATCGCAATCTCTTTCGTACTCAACTACGAAGAGGGTGGCGAGCGCTGCATCCTGCACGGGGACAAGGAATCCGAAGCCTTTTTGTCGGAAATGGTGTCAGCTCAGCCGCTCCAGGGCGAACGCAACATGAGCATGGAGTCGCTTTACGAGTATGGCAGCCGCGTGGGTGTCTGGCGTCTGCTGCGCCTGTTCAAGAAACACGATATTCCGCTGACCATCTTTGCCGTCGCCATGGCCGCCGAGCGCAACCCCGAAGTCATTCAGGCCATGCACGCCGCCGGCCACGAGATCTGCAGCCACGGTTACCGCTGGATCGACTATCAGTATATGGATGAATCTGAAGAGCGCGATCACATGCAGCGCGCCATCGACATCCTGACCCGGATTACCGGCGAACGTCCGCTGGGCTGGTACACCGGCCGTACTGGCCCGAACACCCGCAATCTGGTGATGCAGGAAGGTGGTTTCCTTTACGACTCTGACACCTATGACGACGACCTGCCGTACTGGGCCGACAATAACGGCAAAGGACACCTGGTTATCCCCTACACTCTGGATACCAATGATATGCGCTTCTCCCAGGCACAGGGTTTCAACTGCGGTGATCAGTTCTACCAGTACCTGAAAGACGCCTTCGATGTGCTCTACGAGGAAGGCGCCGAGGCACCGAAGATGCTGTCCATCGGCATGCACTGCCGCCTGCTCGGTCGCCCGGCGCGCATGGCCGCGCTGGAGAAGTTTATCAAGTATGCCAACAGCCACGACAAGGTCTGGTTCAGCCGCCGCGTCGATATAGCCCGCCACTGGCATGAAACCCATCCGTACAAGGCCGGGGAGTCCAAATGAGCCCGTTCAAGACCTGCACCCCCAGCACACTGAGTCGCGCAGCCTTCATCCAGCTGCTGGGTGATATCTATGAGCACTCCGCCTGGGTCGCTGAGCAGACCTTCGATCAGGCACAGGCCGAGAACAACACAACGGAGCTCGACAGCGTCGAGTCGCTGCACGCTCTTATGGCTGCGCAACTTATGCAGGCCTCACACCAGGCCCAGCTGGCACTGATCAATGCCCACCCGGATCTCGCTGGCAAGGCCGCCGTGCGCGGTGAGCTGACCGCAGCCTCCACCTCCGAGCAGGCCGGCGCCGGTATCAGCGAGTGCAATGCGCAAGAGTTTGCCCGCTTCACCGAGCTCAACGCGGCCTATAAAGACAAATTCAAGTTCCCTTTCATCATGGCGGTGAAAGGCAGTAATCGGCACCAGATACTGGCGGCGTTCGAAGAACGCATCCAGAACAGCCACGAACAGGAGTTCGCGCGCGCACTGGCCGAAATTAACAATATTGCGCTGTTCCGGCTGCAGACTCTTTAAGGACTAACCCCAAGAGCTGACCCGCGACAGGCAAAGACCCAATGGACAAGGACATTATGAGCACAGAGAATTTCGACAAGTACATCAACCTGGCCGACGCGCGCCTGGGCACCAAGGCCATCTCCGTCACTGACGACTGGTTTGCCGACGTGAACCGCCTGTTCCAGCCGGATGCGGCTGTGTGGAAAGAAGGCGTATTCGATGATAACGGCAAATGGATGGATGGCTGGGAATCCCGCCGCAAACGCTTTGAAGGTTACGACTCCGCCGTAATCCGCCTTGGCGTGCCCGGCACCATCAAGGGTTTCGATATAGACACCAGCTTTTTCACCGGCAACTTCCCGCCGTCCGCTTCTATCGACGCCTGCTTCTGCGCCGAAGGCGAACCCAATGAAGACAGCCGCTGGGAAGAGATACTGACCTCGGTCGAGCTGCAGGGCAACAGCCATCACCTGCACGCCATTGCCGATGGCCGCGCCTGGACGCACCTGCGTCTTAACATCTACCCCGATGGCGGCGTGGCCCGTCTGCGCGTTTACGGCGTACCCTTCCGCGACTGGAGTGCACATAACAGCAGCGAACAGGTCGACCTGGCCTCGGCCCTGAATGGCGGCCGCGCCCTGGCTTGCAGCGACGAGCACTTCGGTCGCATGAGCAATATCCTCAACCCTGGCCGCGGTATCAATATGGGGGATGGCTGGGAAACCGCCCGTCGCCGCACACCGGGCAATGACTGGGTTATCATCGCCCTGGGTCACCCCGGTGAAATCGAACAGATAGTGGTCGATACCCTCCACTTCAAGGGCAACTACCCGGACAGCTGCTCTATTCAGGCGGCCTATGTTGAAGGTGGCACCGACTCCCAGATCGAGGCACGCAGCCTGTACTGGCGTGAACTGCTTCCCTCGCAGAAACTGGAAATGCACCAGGAACACAGCTTCGCAGCCCAGATCAAGGATCTTGGCCCGGTTACGCATGTGCGCCTGAACATCTTCCCCGATGGTGGTGTGAGCCGGCTGCGCCTGCTCGGCCGCATCGCCAAGAAAGCCTGAGGCCCGTCGCCATGCAGAGGTTAAAGATTGAAACCCTGAACCCGGAGGCCTTCGCCCCCTTCGGAGATCTGATCGGCAGCGAGGGTCATGATTTTTTCATGATCAACAATGGCTCCACGCGCCGTTACCATCGTCTGGCCGAGGTGGAAACCGGCAACGAGGGCACGCCGATTATCAGTATTTTCCGGGCTCAGACACTCCCCATGCCCCTGCGGGTACGCATGATGGAACGTCACCCCTTGGGCAGCCAGGCCTTTATTCCGATGCGTGGCAATCCGTTTCTGATTCTGGTGGCGCCACCGGGGGATGATCTGACATCATCCCAGTTGCGTGCCTTTTACAGCGACGGTACCCAGGGCGTGAACTATCGCCCAGGCGTCTGGCACCACCCGATTCTGGCACTGACCGATCAGGACGAATTTCTGGTGGTCGACCGTGCCGGGCCCGGCAACAACTGTGACGAATTTTTCTTTGCCGACAGCGAAGAAATAATGCTCGACCCAGAGCTCTGAAATTTAGAGCACCAAAAACTCAACTATTAACCACAACTAGCAGCAATTTGGAGCCGGGAAGCAGTCGCCCCAGAGCGTACTGAGCAGTTACCCAGGTTCAGTCACTGGCCCCCCGGGGCCGGTGCATCTGAGGAGCGAATTATGGATCCGCATATTACTGAATGGCTCAACCTGACCGCCCGCTGGGTACACATGATCGTAGGCATTGCCTGGATCGGAGCGTCTTTCTACTTCGTCTGGCTCGAAAACCATCTTGACCGCAGCAATCCCCGTGAAGGCCTGTCCGGCGATCTCTGGGCCATCCATGGCGGCGGCATTTACCACCTGGAAAAGTACAAGCTGGCGCCACCGAAAATGCCGGAAGAGCTGCACTGGTTCAAGTGGGAAGCCTACGCCACCTGGCTCAGCGGCATGGCGCTGCTGACCATAGTGTTCTATCTGAATGCCGACCTCTATCTGGTTGCACCGGGCTCAGACATGAACCCGACCACCGCCATTGCCATAGGCGTGGGTGCACTGATTGCAGGCTGGTTTATCTATGATTTCCTGTGCGACTCAGCCCTTGGCAAGCAGCCTGCCCTGCTCGGCGCCCTGCTGTTCGTATTGCTCATCGGTGCCGCCTGGGGCCTGAGCCTGGTGTTCAGCGGTCGCGGTGCCTTTATCCACGTGGGCGCCATTATAGGCACCATGATGGTGGGTAACGTATTTCGCGTCATCATGCCGGGGCAGCGTGCTCTGGTAGGCGCCATTGAAGCCAAGCGCGAGCCCGACCCAACACTGCCAGCCAAGGCCCTGCTGCGCTCGCGTCATAACAACTACCTGACACTGCCTGTGCTGTTCATCATGATCAGCAACCATTTCCCGAGCACCTATGGCAGCGCATCCAACTGGATGATTCTGGCAGCTCTGGCGGTACTGAGTGTACTGGTTCGCCATTACTTCAACACCCGTCACGAAAGCCAGAAACTGGCCTGGACCCTGCCAGCCGCTGCGCTGGGCATGGTTGCCCTGGCCTTTGTCACCAAGCCGGATACAGCGCCGACAAGCGTTGAAACCGCTAGCGGCCGACCCGCCGCGGTTCAGAGCGTGAAGTTCGACGCCGTATACAATGTGATTCAGCAGCGCTGCGCCAGCTGCCATTCCGCCACGCCCTCCAGCCCGGCCTTCAGCACCGCACCCGGAGGCGTTATCATGGATGAACCCGGCCAGATCAAGCAGCTGGCCTCGCGTATCCATGCCCAGGCTGTTGCCAGCAATATAATGCCGCTGGGCAATATCACCAATATGACCCAGGAAGAACGCAACCTGCTCGGCAACTGGATTGCCGCAGGCGCACCCACCGAGTAACAACCCAGAATTACTGCAATTCCCTCAGCCGCCCCGACTCTCGTCAGGGTGGCTTTTTTGTGTTCCCCCGCTACCTAGCAAAGGTTCAGATCCCTCGAAACACAAAAAAACAGCCCAATTTGTATCCATATAAAAATATAAGTGCATACGAAATTCAGACCGAATATTCATGAAAAACCTGTAAACACAACAACAATAAGGACAGCTGATGATCCGCAAAAGAAATATCCTCGCCCTCATGCTGGGTAGCACCCTTGCCGGCTCCGCCAGTGCCGAAATGCTCTGGAGCGACTTCAGCCTTAGCTACCTTAATGGCCGTGATTACGAAGTCGTGACTCCCAGCGGCAAGATGGAGACCGTCACCTTTGAGCACGCCAGCGGACACAGCTGGGGAGATACCTTTCTGTTCATTGATCGTCTGATGCCAGACGAGCGCGACAGTACCTTCTATGGCGAATTTGCGCCCCGCCTGAGTCTGTCGTCACTCAGCGGTAGGGATCTGAACGCCGGCCCCATCCAGGATGTACTGCTGGCCGGCACCTGGGAGATGGGGGATGGTTTCGACAACCAGCTCTATGGAATAGGATTTGCACTTAAGGTACCGGGTTTTCGCTACTTCAACCTGAATCTGTACAAGGCCAGCAATGACAAGTGGGACGACGACGAGCAGCTCACTCTGAGCTGGGCTTATCCCTTCAGCATCGACAATGCCGACTTCCTGCTTGATGGCTTCCTGGACTGGTCCAGCAGCTCAGATACCAATGCCTCTGAGATGAACTTCACCCCGCAGCTGAAGTGGAATGCCGGCAAGCATCTGGGATTAAAGGCACCACTGTACGTCGGAATGGAGTATTCCCACTGGAACAACAAGTTTGGCATTCAGGACCGTAACGAGCGCAATGCCTCCCTACTGCTAAAATGGCATTTCTGATCGAGCATTTCGTCGTTGTTGTCAGGCGCTCCTGCGCCTGGCGATAACGACGGATCAGCGACCACAGACGGGGCGAGCGCCCATTCAGTCTGATTACGCGACAAGTTAAAATTGTGTACATTATTCTGAATTATTATAGACATTAATTTTTCCATCCCCTATATTGGTCACTACCTGACCAACTAGTCAGCATTGTCAAAACCCGTTATCTCGCGACGGTTACGGCCCTCGCCACAACCAGCTCTTCATAACAATAACTAGGGTAGGCACTTACCATGACCGCAAAAACCACAGGGGCAAAGGCAAGCCCCAAAACCAATCACGATCTTATCTATCACCTTGAGGATACCCCGACCTTCGGCCCGGCATTCTTTGCAGCGCTGCAGCACGTGCTCGCCAGCTTTATCGGCATCATCACCCCTACCCTGATTGTCGGCGGCGTGCTGGGTCTGGGCAGCGAAGTGCCTTACCTGGTGAGCATGGCACTGGTCGTCTCTGGTGTCGGCACCTTTATTCAGGCGCGCCGTATTGGCCCCATCGGTTCCGGCCTGCTCTGCGTACAGGGCACCAGCTTCGCCTTCCTCAGCACCATCCTCAGTGTCGGTTTTATCGTCAAGAGTGCAGGCGGTGGCCCCGACGAGATTCTGTCGACCATCTTTGGCGTCTGCTTTCTCGCCGCTTTTGTGGAAGTTTTCCTGAGCCGCTTTATTCATCGCCTGGGTCGGGTTATCACTCCCGTGGTCACCGGTACCGTGATTACCATTATCGGCCTGTCGCTGATCAAGGTGGGCATGACCGATCTGGCGGGCGGCTTTGGCGCCAAAGACTTTGGCTCGCTTGAGAACCTCGGCCTCGGCGGCCTGGTGCTCGCAACCATTATCATCATGAACCGTTTCAACAACCCGATGATTCGCCTCAGCGCCGTGATTGTCGGACTGCTGGTCGGCTTCTGTGTTGCCTGGACCCTGGGTCGCGTCGACTTCAGTGGTCTGTCGGATCTGCCGCTACTGACCATACCGCAGCCGTTCAAGTACGGTTTCTCGTTTGATATTGCCGCCTTTGTTTCCCTGGCTGTAATCTATGTAGTCACCGCGATTGAAACCACCGGCGACCTGACCGCCAACTCCATCGTATCGAGCCAGCCAGTCAAGGGCCCCATCTACCTGAACCGCATCAAGTCCGGCGTTCTGGCCGACGGCTTTAACTCCGCCATGGCCGCAGCCCTCAACAGCCTGCCCATGACCACCTTCAGCCAGAACAACGGTGTCATTCAGCTCACCGGTGTCGCCAGCCGTCGCGTGGCCTACTACATCGCCGGCATACTGGCGCTGCTCGGCCTGTTCCCCTACATCGGTGGCATTCTGCAGCAGATGCCTAAACCGGTACTCGGTGGCGCCACTCTGATCATGTTCGGCACCGTTGCCACCGCAGGCGTGAAGATCCTTGCCCAGTGCGAACTGAATCGCCGCAACATGCTGATTGTTGCCGTTTCCATCGGCCTTGGCCTGGGTGTCGCAGCGGTTCCTGAAGTACTCCAAGAGCTGCCCAAGACGCTGCAGAACATCATCGGTTCGCCGGTCAGCATCGGCGCCTTCAGCGCCATCATCCTGAGCCTGTTCCTGCCGGATGAGTCTGCCCAGCACGCCGATGAGGATCTGCCGGACCAGCACCCGGCAAAAGATGCCAGCCCGTCCAGAACAACGGACAGTCAGCAGGCCACCCGGGCTGATTCGCTGACCGACAGCACCAGCCCCAAGCCTCTGGGCGGTACAGCCTCTTAACCGGATAACTCACCGGTTCCAGGCAACCGAAAGCGCTGCAACCTGCAGCGCTTTCGGTCTTTGGCGTGATGGCGCCAATCCATTCCGGCCTTGCTTTTGCCACAGCGCCGCGCCTTGAGCCGCCGGAGGACGGAATGGTAAGATTCAGCTCCTGACGCAACGATACTTAGCTCCCTGCTGCGCTCAGTACCAAGGTCCATGACGGGCCCGCATCACAGCAAGGAACAGGCTTCAATGGCCAGCATTCGCGAACGCAATAAACGCCTGATCATCAAGACCGCCTGTCAGGTGTTCGCCGACACGGGCTTTGCCGCCACCAAGACCAGTGACATCGCCGACAAGGCCGGCCTGCCCAAGGCCAACATCTATTACTATTTCAAATCCAAGGAGGCCCTGTACCGCGCAGTGCTCGAAAGCATTATCGAGCCGCTGCTGCAGGCCTATGCACCCTTTCACCGCGAGGAAGAACCGGAGCTGGCACTGCGGGCTTATATAAAGGCCAAGGTACGTATTTCACGGGAACACGCCGATGCCTCCAAGGTCTTCGCCAGCGAGATAATGCACGGCGCACCGCACTTGTCTGCTGACAGTCTGGAACAGCTGAAGACAGAAGCCGAACGCAGCATCCAGCGGTTACGCCAGTGGATCGCCGATGGCCGCATGGCAGCGGTGGATCCGCAGCACCTGATGTTCACCATCTGGGCCTCGACCCAGACCTACGCGGACTTCGACTGGCAAATTCTGGAAGTGACCGGCCGCAAGAAACTGCAGGCCAGGGACTATGATGCCGCCGCCGAGCTAATCACCCGACTGGTGCTCAAAGGCTGCGAAGTTCAGCCAGAGCACAGCAGTGCCTAACAGCCTGACCGGCCCCCCAGAACGCAAACAGGCCCGCTGCCAGGGGCAGCGGGCCTGTTAGAAGCTCACAGGCCGTCGATCAGACGCCGTTGTCACCCCGCAAGCCGCTCACCGCCACGCCTGCCATGGCGCACAGCTCATCCACATCCGACGTATCACCACTGATACCCACAGCTCCCACGATAACGCCGGCGTTATCACGCACCAGCACACCACCCGCCACCGGCACTATGTTGCCCTGGGCCAGGGTATTCACCGCACCTATAAAGGCCGGGCGATTTTCCGCATCCGCCGCAATCAGACGCGAAGGCTTGCCCAGCGCCAGCGACCCCCAGGCTTTGGCTGTGGCTATCTCGGGCCGCAACAGGCTGGAACCGTCTTCGCGCTGCAGCGAAACCACACGCCCAGCCTGATCAAGCACCGCGACGGTCAGGGGCGCCGCTCCAAGTTCCCGCCCCTTGCTCAGGGCGGCCGCGCAAATACTCAGCGCCGTTGCCAGATTAACTGTCGACATTTTACATCTCCTCAAGGTTTTACAAGGTTAAACAAGATCAGTTGACGCTGCAGGACAGCCCCTGCCTGGGGCTCCTTGTCCTGCCCGCCTGAAATGGGTCGGGTGTGCGCCCGGGACAGATCGCCAGCAGAGACCTGTACTGAAAAAACGCCAGACTGTATGCACTAGTACCGAACAGATCGGTTACAAAAAACACAATTAAAAATACAAACCAACCTTAAACAGACAATATCTATAGCCCAACAAAACCACCAATCCAATACATTTTTTATATTTTTTTGTATACAAAATGTAACAGACTAAAGTATTAGTCCGTAACATCATGTTTTAAAACAACTTACCAGGCAGCCCGCAATTTCACCTTCAGTCAAAGGGGGCTTGACCTTAAGTAGGCCTAATGCATAGAATCAGTCATAAGTATTTTGTACACAATTAACAACAAATAAAGGTCACAATATAATGGCAAAGATGAGAGCGATTGAAGCCGCCATTGAAGTACTCAAGCGCGAAGGCATCGACACCGCCTTCGGTCTGCCAGGCGCCGCCATCAACCCGATGTATGCCGCCATGAAAAAACTCGGTGGTATTGATCATGTGCTGGCACGCCATGTTGAAGGCGCCTCCCATATGGCCGAGGGCTACACCCGAACCAACCCTGGTAACATTGGCCTCTGTATCGGTACCTCCGGCCCCGCCGGCACCGACATGATCACCGGCCTCTATTCCGCCTCCGCCGACTCTATTCCCATTCTGTGCATCACCGGCCAGGCCCCCCGTGCACGCATGCACAAGGAAGACTTCCAGGCGGTGGATATCAGTAGCATCGCAGCCCCTGTCACCAAGTGGGCCACCACCGTACTGGAACCGGCCCAGGTACCCTGGGTATTCCAGAAGGCATTCCACATCATGCGCTCCGGTCGCCCCGGCCCCGTGCTGATCGACCTGCCATTCGATGTACAGATGGCCGAAATCGAATTTGATATAGACACCTACGAGCCGCTGCCCCAGGCCAGGCCTGCAGCCACCCGCAAGCAGGTCGAGAAAGCGCTGACCATGCTCAGCGCCGCCGAGCGCCCGCTGCTGGTGGCCGGTGGTGGCATCATCAATGCCGACGCCTGCGAGAAGTTTGTCGAGTTCGCTGAACTGACCGGCATTCCGGTTATCCCGACGCTGATGGGCTGGGGCATCATCCCGGATGATCACCCACAGATGGTCGGCATGGTGGGGCTGCAGACATCCCACCGTTACGGCAACGCCACCATGCTGGCATCGGATGTAGTACTGGGCATCGGCAACCGCTGGGCCAACCGCCACACCGGCTCCGTTGAGGTCTACACCGAGAACCGCAGCTTTATCCACGTCGATATAGAACCAACCCAGATCGGCCGCGTCTTCATGCCGGATTTAGGGATAGTGTCCGACGCCGGCGCCGCACTGGACCGTTTCCTGGAAGTTGCCCGCGAATGGAAGGCCGCCGGCAAGCTGGCGGATCGCAGTGCCTGGCTGGCGGAATGTCAGGAACGCAAGCGTACCCTGCAGCGCAAGACCCACTTCGACAATGTGCCGGTCAAACCGCAGCGCGTGTACGAGGAAATGAACAAAGCCTTTGGCAGGGACACCTGTTATGTCAGCACCATCGGATTATCACAAATCGCCGCTGCGCAGTTCCTGCACGTCTACAAGCCACGCCACTGGATCAACTGCGGCCAGGCCGGCCCACTGGGCTGGACCATTCCAGCCGCACTGGGCGTCGTCAAAGCCGATCCCGCCCGTCAGGTGGTGGCGCTATCAGGTGACTACGACTTCCAGTTCATGATCGAGGAGCTGGCGGTCGGTGCGCAGTTCAATCTGCCTTACATTCACATACTGGTGAACAACTCCTACCTGGGCCTTATTCGCCAGGCGCAGCGCGGCTTTGACATGGACTACTGCGTGCAGCTGGCATTCGAGAACCAGAACGCCCCTGAACTCGAAGGCTACGGTGTTGACCACGTCGCCGTCGTTGAAGGGCTGGGCTGCAAAGCGATTCGTGTTCGCGATCCGGAGCAGATCCAGGCCGCCTTGCAACAAGCCAAGGAACTGATGCACAAGCACCGTGTACCCGTAGTGGTTGAGATCATGCTGGAGCGTGTCACCAACATCGCCATGGGCACCGAAATCAACGCCATCAACGAGTTCGAAGACCTGGCCGAGCGCGGCATAGACGCGCCCACCGCCATCTCCATGCTCGACTGATCGATACCGCAGGAGCAGCGCTCCTGCGCACAACCGCACATTGAGGTAAACGAAATGCCACGTTTTTGCGCCAACCTGTCGATGCTCTTCACCGAGCACGACTTTCTCGAGCGCTTCGACGCCGCCGCCAAAGCCGGCTTTAGCGGCGTCGAGTACCTGTTCCCCTACGATTTTGATGCTGCAGAAATCCGCGCGAAACTCGATGCCAACAACCTGACCCAGGTGCTGTTCAACCTGCCCGCCGGTGACTGGAATGCCGGCGAGCGCGGTATCGCCTGCCACCCCGACCGCATCGAGGAGTTCCGCTCGGGCGTCGAGCGCGCCATCCAGTACGCCAAGGTGCTGGGCAACGATCAGGTCAACTGCCTCGCTGGCATTCAGCCAGACGCTGTCAGTGATGATCTGGCCGAGGCCACCCTGGTGGAAAACCTCAGCTATGCCGCCGCCACGCTCAAGCAAGCCGGCATCCGTCTGGTGATGGAAGCCATCAATACCCGCGATATCCCCGGTTTCTTTCTTAACAACACCCAGCAGGCACTGCGTATCCGTGAGCAGGTGGGCAGCGACAACCTGAATCTGCAGTACGACATCTACCATATGCAGATCATGGAGGGTGATATCTGCCCGACGCTGCAGGCCAACCTCGGTGCCATTGCGCACGTTCAGCTGGCCGATAACCCGGGCCGGCACGAGCCCGGCACCGGCGAGCTGAACTACCCCTTTATTTTCAGTTTTATCGACCAAATCGGCTACGACGGCTGGATTGGCTGCGAATACAAACCGGCCACCAGCACTGAAGCTGGCCTGAGCTGGCTGAAAGACATGAATGCCGTTTAAGCAGCTTCCAGTTCAAACAACTTAATAGTCTAAGTACTTAATTAGACAGGAGAATAGACAATGGCAAAGATCGGATTCATCGGCACCGGCATCATGGGCAAGCCCATGGCTCAAAACCTGCAAAACGCAGGGCACACCCTGTTTTTCTCGGAACATCATGACCCGGCGCCCGCCGACCTGCTGGGTGAGCGCGGTGTCGCCCTGGCGACCCCAAAAGACGTCGCCCAGGAAGCCGAGTTCATCATTCTGATGGTGCCCGACACCCCCCAGGTTGAAGACGTGCTGTTCCGTGAAAACGGTGTCGCCGAAGGCGCAGCGGCGGGCAAGGTCGTGATCGACATGAGTTCCATCTCTCCCATCGCCACCAAGGCGTTCGCCGAGCGCATCAAGGCCACGGGAGCCGAATACCTGGATGCACCCGTATCCGGCGGCGAAGTGGGCGCCAAGGCTGCGAGTCTCACCATCATGGTGGGCGGCAGCGAAGCGGCGTTTGAGCGCGCCAAACCGCTGTTCGACCTTATGGGCAAGAATATCACCCTGGTGGGTGGCAACGGTGACGGCCAGACCACCAAGGTGGCCAACCAGATCATAGTTGCACTGAACATCCAGGCTGTCTCCGAGGCTCTGCTGTTCGCCTCCAAGGCCGGTGCCAATCCCGCCAAGGTACGTGAAGCTCTGATGGGTGGTTTTGCTTCCTCCAAGATCCTGGAAGTACACGGCGAGCGCATGGTCAAGGGCACCTTCGATCCGGGCTTCAGAATCAGCCTGCACCAGAAGGATCTTAACCTGGCACTGGAAGGCGCCCGGGCGTTGCAGATCAACCTGCCCAATACCGCCAGTGCGCAGCAGAATTTCAGCACCTGCGCAGCACTCGGTGGTGAAAACTGGGATCACTCGGCCATGATCAAGGCCTTGGAACATATGGCTAATCATTCGATCCGCGACTGAAAAGCGAAAACTGGGGCTTAACCACGGCGGCGATGTTCAAGGCCCTGGAACATATGGCTAATCATTCGATCCGCGACTGAAAGGCGAAAACTGGAGTTTAACCACGGCAGCCATGATCAAAGCCCTGGAACATATGGCCAATCATTCGATCCGCGACTGAAAAGCGAAAACTGGGGTTTAACCACGGCGGCGATGTTCAAGGCCCTGGAACATATGGCCAATCATTCAATCCGCGACTGAAAGGCGAAAACTGGGGTTTAACCACGGCAGCCATGATCAAAACCCTGGAGCAGATGCCAACCACAGCATTCGCGAGAAATAAGTCGATTTATCCGCAGACCGAGCTCCTGCAACCTGCGTAGGAGATCACTCTGCGGGTGATATACAAACCTTGTTCACGGCTGAAGGGACCCGGTTTATCCGGTGCCCTTCATCTATTTGGGGTCAGGGCTGGTCTGCCAGAAAAGGCCGACGTCCGTTGCCGGCTTGATTCTGAGCCCTGATCCATTTTTTCAGTAGGTTACACATCAACTCCAATCTTTAAATATTGAACCTTGAACCCTGAACACTCAATAATCCGGACTCGGGCTTGCATCAATAATCCCCGGCCTGATTCCAGAGCATTGATAACCCACCAGCTGGCAGCCTTTTTGTCGGAAACACCTATCTTGAGCACAAGACTTACCCTGGCCTGCGGGCTCGATATGCTGCTGCACAGTTTTAGTCAGATCCTGTTTCAGTCACACCGTGGCTGTGGCGCGCTGATCCTGCTGGCCATTGGCCTGGAATCCATCACGGCGCTACTTGGCAGTTTGCTGGGCTGGGGCGGCGCCCTGCTCGGCGCCCGCCTGATCAGGGCCGATAGCGCCATGATGCGCGCCGGCTACTTCGGTTTTAACGGCGCCCTGCTGGGGCTGGCGCTGAACCTGTTGCTAGGACAGTCGTGGTTCAGCGTCACCTGTATCCTCGCGTTTTCTGCCTTAAGCGCGCCCCTGGTGCAGCTGCAGATTCGACGCTGGCGCATCCCGCCCTATACCAGTGCTTTTATACTGATGAGCTGGTGTGCCTGGCTGCTGGCTGCAATGCTGGAGTTGCTGCCGAACACCGCTATTCCGGATACTGCAGCCCTTGGTACAGCAACGGATGATGCCGTCACGGGCGCGATAACACTGCTGCAGTGGAGTGCTGGAGTAGTGCGCGGACTCGGTCAGGTGTTTTTTCTGGAATCGCTGCCAGCCGGGTTGCTGATACTGGCGGCGCTGGCGCTATCAGCACCGCGCAATGCACTTTGGGGCCTGGGTGGCGCACTGCTTGGCAGCCTGGTTGCCAGCCTGTGCAGCGCTCTTGCCGACACCCCGCTGTTCTCGCCCCAGGCGATTGCCGCCGGCTTGTTCGGCTATAACGGCGCCCTGGCCGCCTTGGCGTTACTGCAGCGCTTCCCTCGCCAGCCGGCCATCATCGCCGCCGGCGTAGTGCTGGCAACAGTATTGCAGCCCCTGTTCGGCATCATCGGACTGCCGGCCTTCACCGCCCCCTTTGTACTTGCCTGCTGGCTGATTGTGATACTGGCCAGCATCCTGCAAAGGCAACAGCAAAAGCGAAACACCCTATCTCCCTGACGGCAGGTCCGCTCTACCTGTTCAAGTGCGCATCAGGCTCAAGCGGGCCGAAGGCCGCAGCATCAGCAGGCAGACTGCGGCGTAAAGTCCAATGACCACCAGCCCGATCCACTCGATCTTCAGCGGCGTGAACTGAAACAGCAGCACCAGGCCATACATCAGCAACCAGTTGCCAATAAGGTAAGGATAGAACCCGAAACGCTCCACGGTGATATCGAGGTTGGTGGTGTAGAGCCGGATCAGGGAATCCAGCGAATTGACCACAAAGATGACCCCAACCACCAGCATCGAGGTCTTGAGCAGCGTACTCATCACCAATGCCTGTTCGAAGTAGAAATAGAGTACCGAGAACCAGATGGCAATGGGAATAGAGGGGATCACCAGCATCGCCAGACACAGCTGCCAGGCCGGCAGGCCACCGACAAAGCGGGCAACAAACTGGCCAATCATGATGCTCCAAGAAAACCACCAGAACAGATAGAAGGCATGATAGTCACTCAGAGGTGTCACAAAGTGCTGCAGATTGGCGAAGTAATCCCCCATCAGCACCAGGCTGTCGGACAGCGCCGCAGGCTTCATACCAGCATTCACGGCCAGCAGCCCGATAAGGCCGAAGAAGAGCCAGGTTGAGCCTATGCTCAGCCATTTCACGTACCTTACGTCCGAGCTTGAGAAGACCGCCAGCAGCACCACCAGTGCAGTGAGGCCGTACCTCAGCGGTGTGGAAATGCCCTGCGCATAGTCCGGCAGGTAGCTCAGGAAGAGGAATCCGGTAAAGGCACAGGTACCTATAATCACCAGATTATTGACGAACTTGATCAGCGGAATTTCAAACAGTTTGAGTCGCGGCTCAACGATTACAAAATAAAAGGTGGTTAGAAAGTAAAAGGCCCAGACCAGAAAACCCCAGAAGCCGAACTCAATCGCCAGGGGGTTGGTGAAGGCATAGGCCGATTCACTGGCATAAACCGGAAACTCGCCCAGGGGAAACATGATCAGCCCGACATCGAGCCCGGAGGTAAAGAGAATCGCCATAAAGGCAAACAGTGATGTGGGCATGGGGCCTTCGCAGCGCATGCGCCCCCAGCGCACCAGAATAACAACCACCAGCAGCAAGGCCGCGATAATGGCGACCGATAGAACAGCATTCATACTCGAGCCCTCTGGACAACAAGCGACACAACCCCTGGCCCGACGGGCGACATGGCATCGCCCCAACGCCACCTTGCGGCACGCGCCCTATCTGCCCTGCTGCACCCTGGCCATCTGTTTTATTTTTTATTGAACGATTAATTAAGTTAAATATCCAGTAAAACAGACCCGAATGCAGCTCGAGAAACGCCGTCTGCCATCCCCATAACGACATCCGATTACACTGGGCGTCTGGACTGCGCTGTTGAAGCGCTCGCCAAAAACAACGATCATGTCCGCCCAGGTGTCACTCGCTACAAGGAACCGACATGCCCAAGGTTGGAATGCAGCCGATTCGACGCAAGCAGCTGATTGAAGCCACAGCCGCCGCCATTCATCAGCACGGTTACGCCAATACCACTGTGGCGAAGATCAGCAAGATCGCGGGGGTTTCCACCGGCATTATTCATCACTATTTCGACGGCAAGAGCGACCTGCTGGCTGAAACCATGCGCCAGCTGATGCGTCAGCTTACCGATGGAATCTACAGCGACTGGAGCCGCGCCAACTCGCCCCGGGAACGTATTGCGGCCATCATTGATGGCAACTTTTCCGCCGAGCAGTTTGCCCCTGAAGTGGTCACCTGCTGGCTGGCGTTCTGGGCCGAAACGCCCCACGATACCGCCCTGCAACGGCTGTCCGGCATACGCGGTGCCCGCATGCGCTCCAATCTGCTGCACAACTTTCGCGAATTGCTGCCCGCCGATGAAGCCCGGGATGCCGCGCTGCTGCTGGCCTCCCTGATCGATGGCCTGTGGATAAACTGTGCCCTGGCGAGCCTCACCTCAGACTCATCCACCGCTCGACGTCTGGCGCACCAGACGCTGGCACGCCTGCTGCACGAAGACGTCTGACCCGGCAAACACACCGAAAGAGGAGCCCCCCCATGCCCAAGGACACCACTGCGCCTGTCATTGTCTTTGATGTAAACGAAACCCTGCTGGATATCACCACCCTCGGGCCTCTGTTTGAACGCATCTTTGGCGACGACCGGGTATTCAGAGACTGGTTTGCGCAACTGATCCTCTATTCCCAGGCAATGACCCTTTCAGATCTCTACACACCCTTTGGCGAACTGGCCGTGGGAAGCCTGCGCATGCTGGCCAGCATCCATGGGGTAGCCATTACCGATGGCGACATTGATGAACTGAAACAGTGCATGAATAGCATGCCGGCCCATCCCGATGTAGTGCCGGCGCTCAGCCGCCTGCGCGATGCGGGTTTCAGGCTGGTGACACTCACCAACTCGGCCAGCGCAACCTCGCCCACGCCACTGGAACGCGCAGGTATTAGCGAGTTTTTCGAACAGTCATTCAGTGTTGAGTCTGTACAGAAATTCAAGCCGGCGCCTGAATGCTACCGTCTTGTGGCAACGCAGATGGGGGTGGAGACATCGGACCTGTGCCTGGTCGCCTGTCATTTGTGGGATACGCTGGGTGCCCAGGCCGCGGGCGGTTACGGTGCTCTGGTGACACGCCCCCACAATGCGATGTTACCCGCAGCAGGCGTGCCAGTGCCGGACTTTAGCGCCGCGGATCTGACCGAGCTTGTCGATCAGATCATTGCGCGCTGGCAGGCGCCCTGAAGACTGCTGCGTCACGCAGCGCCAACCTGAGAAACCCGTCAGCTAGGCTGGCGGGTTCAAACGCTGCTGCTGCTGCCACTGCGGGTCTATCCAGACATCCACACCGGCATCCGGCAAGGGCGCTTTGCCAAGAATAATGTCGGCCGCTTTTTCCGCCACCATTATTGTCGGTGCGTTGAGATTGCCGTTGGTAACCGTCGGGAAAATGGACGAATCCACCACCCGCAGCGCTTCCAGGCCACGCACTCGGCACTGCGCATCCAGCACCGCCATGGCATCATCATCCGCACCCATTTTGCAGGTACAGGACGGGTGATAGGCACTCTCCACATTCTGTCGCACCCAGGCATCAATCTGCGCATCGCTCTGGATATCCTTGCCCGGCTGAATCTCGTCACCGCGGTAGGCATCAAATGCCGGCTGGGCAATGATCTCGCGGGTCAGGCGGATAACCGCACGCCAGTCGATAATATCCTGCTCGGCCTGCAGGTAATTGAACTGAATGCTCGGTGTGTCTTTAGGGTCGGCCGAGCGAATGCGAATATGACCGCGGCTGGCTGGCTTGTTGGGCCCCACATGCACCTGGAAACCATGACCATCGAATGCCGCCTGACCATCGTAGCGCATGGCCGCCGGCAGGAAGTGGTACTGCACATCCGGCCATTTCAGCCCGGCGCGCGAGCGAATAAAGGCACAGGATTCAAAGTGATTGGTCGCTCCCAGGCCACTCTTGAACATCAGCCAGCGGGTGCCGATCAGGCCCTTGCTGATAAGCCCGAGCTTGCCGTTAAGTGAAATCGGCTGTTTGCAGCGGTACTGGAAATACACCTCCAGGTGATCCTGCAGATTCTCGCCGACACCCGGCAGTTCATGCTGCAGCGCCACACCGGCCTGCTCCAGCACCTCACGCGGCCCTATACCCGACAGCTGCAGCAGCATCGGCGACCCCACAGAGCCCGCCGACAAAATCACCTCTATAGCCGCCATGGCCGTCTGTGTTTTGCCAGCAACGCTGTATTCCACTCCTATAGCGCGTTTGCCCTGCAGCAGCACCCGGTGGGTGATCGCACGGGATACCAGATGCAGATTCGGTCGTTTCATCGCTTCACGCAAATAGGCATTGGAGGTGGACGCCCGTACGCCGTTCTTGACGGTCATGTGCATGGGCCCGAAACCTTCCTGGCGATAACCGTTATAGTCCGCCGTATCCGGGTAGCCGGCCTCAACGCCTGCGTCGATAAAGGTCTGATACAGCGGGTTGAGACGCATCTCGTTGCCATTGCAAGTCGACAGCGGGCCGCTGCCACCACGGTAGTCATCGGCGCCGCCGGACCAGGTCTCGGCCCGCTTGAAGTACGGCAGACACTGCTGATAACCCCAGCCCTTCACGCCCTGCTCTTCCCACTGATCGAAATCACAGGCATGGCCGCGCACATACACCATGCCGTTGATGGACGAAGAGCCTCCCAGCACCCGGCCCCGCGGACAATGCAGGCGGCGGTTGTCGATACCGGGTTCCTGCTCGGACTCAAACGGCCAGCTGTATTTGGGCGAGTTCATCGGATAGGACAGCGCCGTGGGCATCTGAATAAAGATGCTCTTGTCACTGCCACCCGCCTCGATCAGCAGCACCTGATGCTTGCCGCTCTCGGTCAGACGATTGGCCAGCACACAGCCGGCGGAACCCGCACCGATGATGATGTAGTCGTACTTCTGCTGTGTCATGCGCTCTCCCGTGACCGACAGTGCTGTTCTGGACAACCCGCAACCGGGTTACTGCAATACACTGACCGACGTCTGTTAATTTACGATGCCACCAACATAATCTATTTTAATTAAACGTTCAATCAACTTAAACTCCGTATGATTTGCCTGGACAGCTGGCACGACTCGTACGCATTCCTCTTTAAGACCCACCAAAACAAGAAACCCCCGCAGGGCGGGGGTTTCAAGGATATTCTTTACAGTATTATCTAAGGTAGGAATTAAAAAGGGATGTCGTCGTCAAAATCATCAAAGCCCGGTGCCGGCTGCTGTGGCTGTTGCGGAGCCTGCTGCGGGCGCTGCTGTGGTGCTGGCTGACCACCCTGGGGCTGCTGATAATTCTGCTGCGGCGCCTGTTGCGGGCGCTGCTGGGGTGCCTGGGAGCGCTGCTGCGGCTGCTGGGAATAACCACCACCGGTATCCTGGTTATAGTTGTCGCCTGCGTCGGCACCGCTACCACCACCGGAGCCACCACGGCCACCCAGCATCTGCATTTCGCTGGCAACGATTTCGGTGGTGTACTTGTCCTGGCCGCTCTGATCCTGCCACTTGCGGGTGCGCAGCGCGCCCTCAACGTAGACCTGGGAGCCCTTGCGCAGGTATTCACCCACCACTTCGGCCAGCTTGTTGAAAAACACCACCCGGTGCCATTCGGTGCGTTCCTGCATCTGCCCGGTGTTCTTGTCTTTCCAGCTTTCGCTGGTCGCCAGAGTCACGTTGGTCACCGCATTGCCGGAAGGCATGTAACGCACCTCCGGATCGCCGCCCAGGTTGCCTACCAGAATTACTTTATTAACGCCGCGTGCCATCGGTTTCTCCACTTCGTTCTGCAGGGCCTGCCGCTACCACCGGCAAGCTTTACTATAGCCGTGAAGGATAACATAGAGCTTGAGCTTTGACCTATCAGGAGACGATCGTTCAGCCTTGTTTTGCAATTGACGCATCAGCCTTATGGAACGCCCACTCTGAACATCAAGACGTCGGCCACGGCTATGCCCAGCGGCATTACCGGCAGTTCGGGTGATCGTTCCGCTGCTGTGCCCATTCTGCTATCTTAGCGGCCCACCGCCTATCCAGCAGATACGGAGCAATCGTCGTGCAGACACCCTCCCCAGAGTCGCTATTCAATCCCGTGAATGTCGACAGACCGGACCGGTTTGACCTGACGCTCTGGAATCTTCCCGACGTACGCAACAATCTGTTATCACTCTGGTCACCCAAGTCCTACCGCGCCCGCAGCCTTTCGTTTAGCTTGCTCAATCAGCCCTATTTCGTGTGCAACTCACCCGATACCGTTCGGCGAGTGTTTCTGGATCGACATGACAATTACGATAAAAAAAGTCCACAGATGCGTAATGCTCTTGAGCCACTGCTCGGTGACGGACTCTTTGTAAACGATGGTGATCTGTGGAAAAAACGCCGGGCAGCCTGCTCGCCCCCGTTTGAACGAGAATTTCTGCCGGGTTTTTGCGAAATCATGTCGGCTTCAGCCACTGAAATGGCGGAGAGCTGGGCGCTTAAGCCTGACGGGGCAACCATAGACGTGCTGAATGAAATGGCACGTCTCACGGCTCAGATTATAGGCCGTACGGTATTCGGAGATGATGTTTCCGATGCCGATGCTGCTCAGGTGGTCGATGGCTTTACCGACTACCAGCACACAATTAACCAGCTAGATCTCGCCGACACCTTTGGCCTGCCTGTGTTGAAGAATTTCACCAACCCGCTGCGGCGCAGAAAAGCTGCAAAGGCAGCCGCTCAGGTACATAAAGTCATAGACCAGATCATCGAACGCTATCAGCGCGGCGACAAACCCGATCGGCTGACCCTGCTATCAGTACTACTGGATGGTGATGTCGGCGCCTCCGGCAAGGGTGGTTGCCCATTGCATGCAGAAGCGGCACGCAACGAAGCAATTGTCATGTTCATGGCCGGGCACGAAACAACGGCCAACGCCCTCAGTTGGGCCTGGTATTTACTGGATGGCTGCAAACGGTCTCGTGACAAAATGTACGCAGAAATCGACAGCGTATTGCAGGGCCGAGTCCCGAGTTACGAGGATGTTGCCAACCTGCCTTTCACCCGCGCGGTATTCGAGGAAACACTCAGGCTCTACCCGCCGGTGCCGATTTTGAGCAGGCAGGCGCGTGCAGAGGACGAGATCCGTGGTACCAAAATAAAACCCGGCACTATCATGCTGGCCGTACCCTGGCTGCTACACCGCCATGAACGTGAATGGGAGGCGCCGAACTCCTTCTGGCCCGAACGCTTCCTTCCAGGCACACCACGTCCGGACAAGTTTCTGTATATCCCGTTCAGCGTAGGCCCGCGAGTATGCCTCGGACTGCGCTTTGGTTTAACCGAAGGAATACTCTGCCTAGCAACCCTGGCACAGCGCTTCCGGTTGCGGCTCCCGCAAGATCACAAAGTGGATATCGAATGCCGGCTGACACTCAGGCCCAAGGGTGGCCTGCCAATGCTGCTTGAGAAAAGAGGCTGAAGATCGACAAGAGCACGCCAAGCTCGAACCAACCATAATTGGCGCTCCGACCCCTGGATCTGAGCGCAGCCCTTGTGACGGGGCAGTCATTCCCCGGAGATAGAGGTAGTCTTGTGACAGGAAAAGCGAACACTGACAATTTTCAAAACATTTTGTTAGTGACCATCGGTACTCTGGGCGATGTTCTGCCTTTTATGGTCATCGGCCGTCACCTGCAACAACAGGGGCTGCAAGTTACCATCGCCACCCACGAGCATTACCGGGACAAGGCCGTGGCTTACGGGCTCGCTTTTGAACCCATAGCCGAGACTGACCTGCAGCAATTTACGGCACACGAGCATGCCTGGCATCCGGAACTGGGCGTTAGCGTGGCGGTAGATAAACTGCTGCTTCCCATGCTCGAACCCGTGTTCGAGCTGACTCAGCGCCTGGCGCTGGGCCGAAATATACTGACACTCGCTCATCCCCATGCGCTCGGCGCCCGTGTTGCCCAGGATCTGCACAAGTTTCCGCTCTGGACTCTGTATCCAAGCGCCTGGCTATTCCAAAGCATCTTTGCGCGCCAGGCCTACCCACGTGTACGCATCAGTTCTGCTGATGCCCAGGGTCGCACGCCTGTGCAATATCGCCTGCTCGACTGGCTGGCAGATCGCGTGATGGGCGACGCAGCAAGCAAGCCCGGCATTCTCATCGGCAGGAAAAAACCCCTGTGGCTGAGGCGCTTTGCAAGATACATGTTTCAGCATGTGTCGGATCAGATGCTGGCTGCGGCCGTAAATCATCTGCGTCAGCGTGTCGGCCTGCCAAGCATCCGGGGCGTGCTGACAAACTGGTGCCACTCACCCCAGAAGGCGGTGGGTCTTTTCCCTTCCTGGTACGCCAAGCCCCAGGCCGATTGGCCCCAGCACCACCTGTTAAGCGGATTTATTGAAGCAAGATCCAGTGCGCCACTGCCCCACGACCTGCAGGCCTTCCTGACGGCCGGTGATGCCCCTGTCGTCTTTACCTTCGGCTCGGAAAAGATGGACAACCAATCCGGCTTTAAAGCGGCGGCCAGCGCATGCAGAAGTCTGGGCATGCGTGCAGTTTTCATCAGTGCCGACGATGCGGATGTGCCGGCTGAACAGACAGGCGACATTTTCTTCGTTCGATTTGCTCCCTTCGATACACTGTTCAAACACGCCAGTTGCGTCGTTCATCATGGCGGAATGGGAACGGCTGCGGCCGCCCTGCGCGCCGGCATTCCACAGTTACTGGTGCCGTTTAGCTATGATCAACCGGACAATGCCGCACGCCTGCGTGCTTTAGGCGTCGGTGTAACCCTGGCACCGGCCATGTTTGATAGAGAGCACCTGGTAGAGCAAATACAACTGTTACTCACATCGGCAGAAATAAAGGACAACTGCCGCCGTTACGCGGAGTCTATTCGCAACGATACTGCGCTTGATGTCATAGCCCATGAGATATCAGCAGCCAGATTCTCTGCTCCGCTTCACAAAAACTAGCCAGAGCCGGTCATTATTAACGGGTTTTCTGCTCGTCAGCAATGTCTATGGGTACGCCATATGGGCACATTGCCAGCGTACCTAAAATGCATTTACCAACCCATCAATCACCCAGGGCCGCAGTAATACTGCGGCCACATTAAAGGTTTTTTTATATCAAGTTTTTAGACGCACCAGGGTGAGCGAACGGCAACAAACCCTTGTCAGAACCTCTTTCAGATACGTATAAAACTCATGCCCACTTGGCTTGGCGGGCTGAGTCAAACCAGTGATAGCACCGGCAGTCAGGACGACTTCGGACTACGGTAGCTGGTCGACCCTGACGGGGCGCACTTGAACGTCTAATAATTGAACCCGACCAGCATAGCTGCGGCAAAATTCACATCCTGCTTTATTCTTAATAAATATAATTATAAAAATACAAAACCAGCAATAATCACTTTATAAAAAGCACCAGACTGGTGCAAACCAGAAAAATAAAGACCGAAAATGCCCAAATAAAATGCATTAAAACAACCAAAACACTCGATATAAATCAAAATAATACACCGCATTAAATATATAAAATTGACCCCTGTTCGCGTTTGGCTGAATCTGGTTCCTCAACTGACGAGGAATCCTAGAATGATAAAGTCCTTCCGCAAATCCATACTGGCCCTGACGGCTGCCACTGTGCCGCTGCTGACGATGGATGCCTCGGCGCTGGAATTAAAACTGGCCAACGTCCTGCCGGACAGCCATAGCTGGAACATCGCCGCCAAGGGCTTCGCAGAAGACGTAAAAGCCGAAACCAGTGACAGAGTCAGCATCAAGCTGTTTGCCAACGGCCAGTTGGGTTCCGAAAACACCCTGGTTGAAGGTCTGCAGATCGGCAGTATCCATGCAGGCATCATCGGCTGTGGCTCCTTCCAGCCACTGGAGCCCAAGATGGGTGTTGTCGAACTGCCATACGCCTGGCCCAGTCGCGAAGCCGCCTACGCCGCCTACGATGGAGAACTGGGGGACACTCTCGAAGGTCTGGCCGAGCAACACAACATAAAGATCCTGTCCTGGTGGGAAAACGGATTTCGTCATATCACCAATAACCGGGCGCCGATCAATACACCGGCAGACCTGGACGGCCTGAAAATCCGCGTCACCCCAGATAAAATGCGGCTTGATGCCTTTGCCGGCCTTGGCGCCAGCCCCGCTCCCCTGGCCTTCGGCGAACTCTATTCAGCCCTGCAGCAGGGCGTGTTCGATGCCCAGGAAAACCCCCTGGCCATCATTTATTCATCGTCATTCTTTGAAGTACAGAAGTACGTTTCCCTCACTGGCCACGTCTGGTCACCTGCCTGCCTGACCGTATCTCAGCCAATCTGGAACCGCATTTCCGCCGACGATCAGCAGACAGTGCAGACACTGGCTGACAAATGGCGCGACCAGCAACGCTTGATGACACAGAAGGATGACGCTGAGCTGATTGGCAAGCTCGAAGCCGCCGGCATGCAGGTTAATCAGGTCGACACAGCCCCGTTCTCAGCCGGCGTACAGGATGTCTGGACCCAGTATGAGAGTGTCTTCGGCCCCGAACTGATCGGCTTGGTAAAACGCTACAGCAGTGCGCAATAAGCAAGGGTGAACCTGATGCTACGCATTCTTACCCAACTGTGCCTGGGCATCTCTGCGATTGGAGTGGCCCTGCTGGCCACTCTGATCAGCTGGGCGGTGTTTATGCGCTGGGCCCTGGGCGATACGCCCCACTGGGCGGAAGAGCTGCCGCAGTTCGTGCTGATCTGGATGGCCATGCTCAGCGCCGTCTGGTGCAGCCACCACAACTCCCACCTGACCGCCGGCCTGCGCGACCTGTGGCTGCACAACCTGGCCGCACGCCGGGTGATGCAACGTCTGGTCGACCTGCTGCTGGTCCTCGCCATGGTCATGCTGACAAAAGCGGGATGGGATCTGTCCATGCTGACGCTGGCGCAGAAAACGCCAGCCCTGCAATGGCCTGTCGGTCTGCTCTATCTGAGTGTGCCGGTGAGCTGTGCCTCCATCGCCCTGGTACACCTGGGCGCGCTCTTGAGTAACCGGAGAAAACCCCATGAGTAACGGAGCCCTGGTCCTGCTGGCGGTCTTCACGCTTTGCCTGATCATCGATGTGCCGATTGCCTTCGGCCTGCTGATCGCGGCCCTGAGCTATCTGCTAATTTTCGATGCTGCGCCCCTGATGGTGGCGGCGCAGCAATATGTCGCCGGCATGCACAGCTTCACGCTGCTGGCGATCCCGCTGTTCGTTCTGGCGGCACAACTGATGAACCGGGTCGGCCTGACTGCCCGCATTGTCACCCTGTGCATGGCACTGGTGGGCAACAAGCCCGGTGGTCTTGCGGTCGTCGCGGTATTGGCCTGCATGATGTTCGGTGCCCTGTCCGGCTCCGGTGTTGCCGACGTGGTGGCGATTGGCAGCATGCTGCTACCGGCCATGCGCAAGGAAGGCTATGCCCCCGGCTTCAGCGCCGCTCTGGTCGGAACCTCGAGCTCGCTGGGCACGGTAATCCCGCCCAGTATTGTCATGATCGTCTACGGCACCACCGCCAACACCTCCATCGGCAAGCTGTTCATGGGCGGTGTAATTCCCGGTCTGCTGCTGGCCGCGGCGCTGATAGTCGTGGCCGTATATCTGTCCAAACGTAACGGCTGGGCAGGCGGGCGCACCTTCAGCCGCGCTGAAAAATTGACGGCATGGCGTGAATCCATACCGGCGCTGATGGTGCCGGTGATGATCATCGGCGGTATCCGCATGGGTGTATTCACCCCGACCGAAGCTGCCGTTTCAGCCATTATCTACGCCCTGATACTGGGCTTCGTGGTCTATCGCTGCCTGTCACTGACGGCACTCTGGCAGTCACTGAAGGAAACCGCGGAAGTCAGCGGCGCCATCCTGCTGATCATCGCCGCCGCGGGCCTCTTTGCCTGGGGCCTGAGCTATGAAGAAGTCCCTCAGGCCATCTCCACCCTGGTAGGCGACCTGACCGACAGCAGAACCACAGTGCTGTTAATGCTGATGGCGATCGTGCTGGTACTGGGTACCTTTATGGAAAGCATCGCCATCATCATCATTATCACCCCAATAGTGCTGCCGCTGCTGCTGCAGTACGACATCGACCTGGTGCATTTCGGTGTATTGCTGACGGTCAATCTGGCGATAGGAGCCAACACACCGCCATTGGGCATCGATCTGATGGCCGCCAGCCGTATCGCGGGTATTTCCACTGCAGAAACCCTCAAACCACTCAGCCTGATGCTGCTTGCCATGGTCGCGGTGCTGATGCTGATCGCCTTCGTGCCTGAAATCGTGCTGTTTCTGCCGAACTGGATGGAGTAAATCATGCGCCCAGAAACCACTCACCCCCTGCGCAGCTGGCTGTTCGCGGCTGGCCATGATCTGGCCGCACTGCACACAGCCCTCAACGCCCGTCCTGCGGTACTGGTCGTGGACCTGGAAGAGTTCACTCCGGCCGACCGCAAAGCGGAGGCCTGCGTACTGTTTCACCACATAGTTCCGGCCTGCAGAGATGCTGGCGTGCAGTGCGCTATCCGCCTTGACCGGCTGGATAACGGCGGCACAGAGCAGCTGGCGCTGATCGCCGCCGCCCGTCCTGCCGCTGTGCTGCTGCCACAAATCGAGCAGCCGGAACAGCTGCGCGAACTGCGTCAGCTGATGGATCAGCACGACCTCCGGGACACCCAGATTGTGCCCACCATCGAGACTCGGGCCGGCCTGGCCCGGCTGGATGAACTGTTCAGAGCTACCCGGCTGATCGGCGCTGCCCTGCTGGGCACCGGCGATCTGGCACAGGATTGCGGCCTGGCACAGGATCCGACTCGAATGCAGCAACTGCAGCCGTCCCGCACGACCTTTGCCGACCTTTGCCAGCGCAATGGTATCGAGGCGATAGACGGCCCCTGGCCCGAGCGATCCGACCCCCTCACCCGAGCCGATGCATACCACCAGGATTGTGACTTCTCCCGTTCAGCCGGCTTTCGCTCGCGCTGTGCCCTGACCGCCGGACAGGTTCTCAGCTGGCAATCATATAACCGCGCCGGACACGCTATACAAGAACAGCTGGAGCCCAAGATGCTTACTTCTTCAGAACATTGCCCAACCGAAACATCCCGTCTGCGTAACGGCGGGCAGATACTCATGCAACAGCTTCGTCTTCAGGGTGCTCGCCGGCTGTTTATGGTCGCTGGCGAAAGCTACCTGCCCTGCATTGACGCCTTCAACGAGCACACCGATCAGATCCAGGCCATCACCTGCCGGCAGGAGAGCGGCGCCGCCTATATGGCCGAGGCCTACGGCAAGCTGACCGGTGAACCTGGCATCTGCTTCGTAACCCGAGGCCCCGGCGCAACCAACGCCTCGGTTGGCGTGCATACCGCTTACCAGGATTCCACCCCGATGATTCTGTTCATCGGCCAGGTGGGCAACGACTTCATTGAACGCGAAGCCTTTCAGGAGATCGACTACCGCCGCATGTTTGGTGAAATGACCAAGTGGGTAGCGCAAATAGACCGCACTGATCGCATCCCCGAGTATGTCGCCCGCGCCTGGGCCATTGCCACCAGCGGCCGCCCAGGCCCTGTGGTATTGGCACTGCCGGAAGACACCCTGTTCAACACCGCGGACGTCGCCAATATCAACCCGGCCGCCCCGCTGGACAGCTTTGCCGGCACAAGCCAGATGCAGGCCCTGCAACAGCACCTGGAAAATGCTAAAAAGCCGTTTCTGCTGGTTGGCGGCAGCAGTTGGCGCCCGGAAGCCATGCAACAACTACAGGCCTTCGCACAGCGCTTCGACCTGCCGGTTGGTGCCGCCTGGCGCCGGCTGGAATGCTACGACCAGCGCGACGAGCAGTTCGTTGGTCACGTCGGCTGGGCCATGCACGAGCCGCTGCGACAGCAGCTGCTCGAGAGCGACCTGATCATCGCCGTCGGTACTCGCATGGGTGAAGCCACCAGCGAAGGCTATAGCTGGATCGAATGTCCGCAGCCCAGGCAAACACTGATTCATGTCTACCCCGATCCAGAGGAGCTGGGCCGGGTCTACCGCCCGGACCTGGCGATCAATGCCAGTGTCAACGGCTTCGCCTCCATGCTGGAAGCGCTGCAACCAAGCGGAAAACACGCCTGGTCGGCACTGCGGGCCCAGGCACGCCAGGACTATCTCGCGACCCTGACTCCGCTGCCAGCGCCTGGCGCGCTGAGCCTGGATGAGGTATCCCATACGGTCAACAAGGTGCTGGACGGCCAGGGCTGCGTCACGGTTGGCGCCGGTAACTATGCGCTTTACCCACACCGCTATGTGCAGTTCGCAGGCGCAGCCAGCTCCCTGGCCTCCACCGTGGGCACCATGGGTTACGGCCTGCCGGCAGCAATTTCCTACAAGCTCGAGAACCCGGATCAACCTGTGGTTTGTTTCGCCGGCGACGGCTGCTTTCAGATGAACATGCAAGAACTTGGCGTCGCGCTGCAGTACAACCTCGGCATAGTGGTGCTGGTCTTCAACAATGGCATGTGGGGCACCATTCGCGCCCATCAGGAACGCGAGTTCCCGGGCCGCGAGATTGCCCTTAGATTCCAGAATCCTGAGTTTGCCCGCCTCATCGAAGCCTACGGCGGCATGGGCAAGGTCGTTACCGAAGATGCAGAGTTTGAACCTGCCTTTCGTGCCGCGCTGCAGTTCACACACGAGCACAAACTGCCGGCCATCATCGAGTTGCGTTACGACAGCAATGGCATCGCCCCCGGCGCCCTGCTGAGCGATATCCGTGACCAGGCCCTGGCCGCCCAGCAACTCTAGCCACACCAAAATACTGTGCATGCCCCGCCGCCCGCCGCCCCAGGCGCGGCGCCGGGCACTCTGAATAGCGGAGAACACATCCATGAATACCTCCATGCTACATATCGATGGCGCACGCCTGTGGCAGTCGCTGATGGACCTGGCCCAGGTAGGAGCCACGGATCTGGGCGGTAATTGCCGCCTGGCCCTCACCGACGAAGACAAGGCCGGCCGAGAACTGGTCAGTGGCTGGCTGCGTGATGCAGGTCTGAGCCTGCGGGTCGATGCTCTGGGCAATATCTTTGCCCGCCGCGCCGGGCGCAATCCGGAGCTGCCACCAGTCATGAGCGGCAGTCATATCGATACGCAGCCCACCGGCGGGCGCTTCGACGGCAACTATGGTGTGCTCGCCGCGCTGGAAGTGGTACGCCGCCTGAACGAGCTCAACATCGAGACCGAAGCCCCCATCGATGTTGCTATCTGGACCAATGAGGAGGGCTCCCGCTTTGTGCCGGTCATGATGGGATCGGGCGTGTTCGCCGGCGTACTGACGCTGGACCAGGCCCTCAATGCCCGGGACAAGGCAGGCCTGTGCGTGCGCGACGAACTGCTGCGTATCGGCTATGCCGGCCCGGAGCCCGTCGGTGGCTATCCGGTAAAGGCCTATTACGAGGCCCATATCGAGCAGGGCCCGGTGCTGGACACCGAAGACCTGTCAGTCGGCATCGTCACCGGCGCCCTGGGGCTCTACTGGTACGATGTCATAGTCACCGGCCAGGAGTGCCATGCCGGCCCCAGCCCCATGCCCTATCGCCGTGATGCCCTGAAAGTCGCCTGCGGCCTGATCAATGAAATCCTGACCTTCGCGGACACGCGCCAGCCAGATGGCCGCGTCACCGTCGGCGAGCTGGACATGCACCCGAACTCCCGCAACGTGGTGCCCGGCCGCGTGCGCTTCACCGTGGACCTGCGCCACAGCGATGCCGCTGAACTGGAGCTCATGCATACCCAGCTGCAGCAACTGATCGAAGGCGCCGGCAATGTCGGCGTTAGCGTCGAGCTTAAAGTGGTACAGCAGATGGCGCCGACCCTTTTTGACGCCGGCCGCGTGGCCAATGTTCGACAGGCCGTGCAGTCACTGGAATTGCCGCACCTGGAGCTGATCAGCGGCGCCGGCCACGATGCAGTCTATCTCAGCCGCGTCATCCCCACTGCAATGATTTTCGTGCCCTGCATCGGCGGCATCAGCCATAACGAAATCGAGGACGCCAGACCCGATGAGCTGGCCGCCGGCGCCAGCGTACTGCTCAACGCCATGCTGGCAGACGCTGGGAGGGTCGCATGAGTCAGTACAGCCTGGAACAGTGGCAGCAAAAAGCAGCCAATCTGATCATCGAAGGCCGCGCCTGGATCGATGAGGGCTACTGCAGGGCCGAAAACGACAGCACCCTGCCCAGCATTAACCCGGCTACAGGCCTGCCACTGGCCGATATTGCCGACTGCAGCGAAGCTGACGTTGATCGTGCCGTCAGCCTGGCCCGCGCTGCGCTGGACCGCGGCGACTGGTCCCGCCGCGCGCCGTCCGATCGCCGCCTTGTGCTGGAGCGCCTTGCTGACCTGGTGGCCAAACATGCCGAGGAACTGGCACTGCTGGAAAGCCTCGACATGGGCAAGCCAGTGGGTGATGCGCTGGCCTTTGACCTGCCCCAAACCGAACATTGCCTGCGTTTTTACGCCGGCGCCATCGAGACCCAAACCGACGAGGTTCTGCCGACCGGTGATCAGGTACTGGCCACCGTCACCCGCGAACCGGTGGGCATAGTCGCGGCAGTGGTGCCCTGGAATTTCCCGCTGATGATCAGCTGCTGGAAACTGGCGCCTGCGCTGGCCACCGGCAATTCGGTAATCATCAAGCCGGCAGAGCAATCCAGCCTGAGCGCCATCCGTCTGGCCGCACTGGCCGCCGAAGCCGGCATTCCCGCCGGCGTTTTCCAGGTATTGCCAGGCCAGGGGAAAATCACCGGCCAGGCGCTGGGGCTGCACATGGATGTTGACTGCCTGACCTTCACCGGCTCAACCCTGACCGGCAAGCGTTTCATGGCCTATGCCGCCCAGTCCAACCTGAAACGGGTGTGGCTGGAGTGTGGCGGCAAGTCACCGCAGATAGTGTTTGCCGACAGCCAGCAGTTGGAGCGCGCCGCCGCCGCCGCAGCCGCCGCGATCTTCGTCAACCAGGGCGAAGTCTGTATCGCCGCCTCCCGGCTCTATGTTGAAGACGCCATCTACGACGATTTCGTACAACTGCTGCTCAGGGAAGCTCGCCAGTACTGCCCTGGCAATCCGCTTGATCCGGCCAGCCGCGCCGGCGCCATGGTCGACCAGTTGCAGTTCGACCGTGTGGTGGGCGGCGTCACTGAGGCTCTCGCCGCCGGCGCCCGCACGCTCACGGACACCCCGCTGATCGCCGCCCAGAACAACGGCTGGTTCCTGAATCCCACAGTGCTTGAGTGCGACAGCAACGCCAACCCACTAATGCGCGAGGAGCTGTTTGGGCCTGTGCTGGGGCTGTGCCGTTTCCACAGTGAGGAAGAAGTCATTGCTCTGGCCAACGACTCGGCCTATGGCTTGGGCGCCGGCCTCTGGACCGACAATCTCGGCCGGGCCCACCGCGTTTCCCGGCGCCTGCAGGCCGGTATGGTGTGGATCAACAGCTATGCCGACGGAGCCATTACAGTCCCCTTCGGTGGCCGCAAACAATCCGGTTTCGGCCGCGACAAGTCCATCCATGCACTGGACAAGTACACCGACCTCAAGTCGACCTGGATCGATCTCAGCCACTGAGTTCGGCACCTGAGCGCAGCCCTGTGCTGCGTCTTCGGAGCCGCTCCCCGAGGAGTTCATAGCATGAAACCAGATCTGTTAAATTCGCTGCTGCAGGTGGAAACCGCCACCCTAGGCCATGCCATCACCGAGGGTTTCATGACCCCTGCGATGCAGTGCGCCACGTCCGAAAAGCGCTGCTGCGGCCCTGCACTGACCGTTTCGCTACCGGGGGATGACGGCTACAGCCTGCCGCTGGCGCTGCTCAAGGCACGCCCCGGCGATGTCCTGGTGATCGAGCGCCTGAACGACGACCGCCATGCCTGCTGGGGAGCGGTCATGACAGAAGCTGCACTGCAGGCCGGTATCAGCGCCGTGGTGCTGGATGGCTATATCACCGATATCGGCGCCGTCCGGGCGGCGGGCCTCGCCGTCTGGTGCAAGGGCCGCTCGCCCGTCACCACCAAGGCGGGCAAAACCGGCGGCAGCGTCAACCAGACGGTGACCTGCGACGGCGTACGGGTGGGGCCTGGCGATATAGTGCTGGCCGATGAAAACGGAGTCGTAGTGCTAGCACCGGAGCAGGCCGAAGCCTTGGCAGCTCAGGCGCTGGAGATCCAGGCAAGGGAGTTGCCGATCATTGAACGCATACGCCTTGGCGAGTCTCTCGCCTCTATCTATTACGGGCAGCAGTAAGCCGCCCTATCCCTTGCACGCGGGGTCCTTCCCGCCTGTTGATCAGCAAACGGAGAGTCAAGATGCAATTGAAACGTTCGCTTCTGTGCACCCTGTTGGGTGCTACCCTGGCCTGTTCAACCCTGTCCTCCCTGCCCGCTCTGGCCGGCAAGACTGACGATACCCTCAACGTCGCGTTCTCCGCCGAGCCCGAAGCTCTTGATACCTACAAGATTGCCGGTCGCGAGGGTCTCATTCTGGCCCGTCATCTATACGACGGCCTGCTGTACAAGGATCTGGACACCGGCGAATTCAAACCTGCTCTGGCTGAGTCCTGGGAGTTCACCGACCCCCTGACCATCGAGCTGAAGCTGCGCCAGGGCGTCAAATTCCACAACGGCGCCAGCTTCTCCGCCGACGACGTTCTCACCACCCTGAATACCGTCATCAAGCCAGACTACGGCACCCGCTACCAGATTTCCGTGGACTGGATCGAAAGGGTCGAAAAGATCAACGACTATAGCGTGCGCATCCACATGGCCAAGCCATTCGCCGGGGCCGTGGAAATGCTCGCCGATGCTCTGCCGATCTATCCCCGCGCCTACTTCAGTGAAAACGGATCCGCCGGCATGGCGGCAATGCCCATCGGAACAGGCCCCTACCAATTGATGGAACAGACCCCCGGCGTGCGCTATGTACTGGAACGCTTTGATGATCACTATGCCGACAGCCCCAAGGGCCGTCCGTCCATCAAGCGCATCGTCGCCCGCACCATTCCGGAGATGAACACCCAGTATGCCGAACTGATGTCCGGATCGCTGGACTGGAGCTGGCGCATCCCGCCTGACCAGGCGAAAAAGCTGGAACGCCGGGTCACAATTGTCAACGCGCCTATCATGCGTATCGCCTACGTCAACTTCGCCAAAGCAGCTCAGGACGGCGCCTACGCCATCAGCGATGCAAGGGTACGCAAGGCCATTATCCATGCGGTGAATCGTGAACAGATCGCCAAGGTATTCGGTGGTGACGCTTCCGAGGTACTCAACTCCGCCTGCAACCCGGCCCAGTTCGGCTGCGAGCAGGATGTCACCCGCTATGAGTACGACCCCGCACAGGCCAAAGCCCTGCTGCAGGATGCAGGCCTGGGCGATGGTTTCGATATGGACATGACCTTTGCCGCCATGCCCCGCCCTGTGGCTGAAGCCGTGGCGGCAGATCTTGCCAAGGTGGGCATTCGCGTCAACCTGAACGAAAACCAGTATGCCGCGGCCGTGCAGAAATGGCGTGAAGGCTCGGTGCCCGCACTGTTTTCCAACTGGGGCAGCTACGGTATCGGCGATGTGGTCTTCATTGACTCCAACTTCTTTGGCGGTGGCGCCGATGACCAGAGTGCCGACCCAGAAGTTGCGGCGCTGCTGCAGCTGGCCGATACCTCCAATGACCGCGCGGTCCGCAAGGCCAACTACAGCCTGGCGCTGAAGAAAATTGCCGACGAAGCCTACTGGATGCCGATGTACAACTTCAATATCAACTACGGCCTGTCCGACGACCTCAACTTTACGCCACACCCCGATGAGTTCGCCCGCTGGTGGCTTGCCAGCTGGAAATAAGGCGAACCAGTGATGGCCGCCTGCGGCCATCACTCCTCAAAAATAACAGCGAGCACAACCTATGTTGAGATTTTTACTGAGGCGACTGCTGGTTGCCCTGCTGGTGGCGTTGGCGGTCTCGTCCATCAGCTTTTCACTGGCCTACCTCTCCGGTGACCCTGCTATCGCCATCGCCGGTTCCGGCGGCAGTGCTCAGGATGCGGAGCTGGTCCGCCAGCTGTACGGTTTTGATCGTCCCATTTTTGTGCAGTATGCCGACTGGATATTCCAGGCCCTGCAGGGCAACCTCGGCACCAGTTACTACTTCAGCATGCCGGTCAGTCAGATCATCGGCGAACGCATTCCGGTGACGCTGATTCTCGGCACCGCATCCTTCGCAGTGGCCCTGTTGGTGGCCCTGCCTCTGGGTATTCTCGCGGCCCTGAAACCCAATGGCCTGCTTGATCGCATCGCACTGCTGATCGCGGTGTCCGGTCAGGCGGTACCGAGCTTCTGGCTCGGGCTCATCCTAATCGTGATCTTTGGCGTCTGGCTGAACCTGGTACCGATCTCCGGCGCCGACAGCTGGAGCGGCTTTATCCTGCCAGTGGTGGTGCTGAGCTACTACGCGCTACCAGCCTTGATGCGCCTGATGCGCGCCAGCATGATTGACGTGCTGCAGGCCAACTATGTGCGCACCGCCCGCTCCAAGGGCCTGGGCATGCCCACGGTGATTCTGCGTCATGCGTTGCGCAATGCCGTGTTGCCGCTGGTGTCGGTGGCAGCAGTACAGCTCGGTATTCTGCTGTCAGGCTCCATCGTGATTGAAAGCGTCTTTGCCCTTAACGGCCTGGGCCGTCTGGCCTGGGAGTCTTTGCTGCGCAGTGATCTTGCGGTGGTACAGGGCATTATCCTGATCCTGTCGCTGGTCTATGTAATGCTCACCACCCTGGCAGACCTGATCAACGCCTGGCTCGACCCTCGAATTAGGGAGGCTTGAACATGACCACTCTGAATACCCCTATCGCTGCCATAACCGCCATATCCACCGAAGCGGCGCCACGACGCCCGCACTGGATCAAGCGCTGCAGGCAAAACAGCATCCTGATCGGGGGCGGCATCTTGCTGCTGATGACACTGGTTGCCCTCTGCGCACCTCTGCTGAGCAGCTATGACCCCACATTGCAGAACCTGGACGCTCGCTATTCGCTACCGTTCTGGATGGAAGGAACTGATCCCGCCCACTTGCTGGGCACCGATCACCTGGGACGGGACTATCTTTCGCGGCTGATCTATGGCGCCCGCATTTCGCTGGGCATCGGTTTCAGCGTGGTACTGGTTGCCGCTCTGATTGGCACCAGCCTTGGGCTCCTGGCAGGCTACTTTGGCGGCAAGGTCGATATGCTGATCAGTTTCCTGATTACCACCCGGCTGTCACTGCCCATTGTTCTGGTTGCCCTGGCAGCCGTAGCACTGCGAGGCGCATCCCTGACGACCCTGGTCACGGTGCTGGGGCTGCTGGTCTGGGATCAGTTCGCCATTGTTGCCCGCTCCGGCACCCTGGCCATTCGGCACCAGGAATATATCCGGGCGGCCCGTGCCACCGGCGCCTCACACCTGCGCATCATGCTGCGTGAAATTCTGCCCAACCTGCGCAGCACCCTGATTGTTATCGCCACCCTGGAGATGGCCAATGTGATCCTGCTGGAGTCGGCGCTGTCGTTTCTGGGTCTGGGTGTACGACCGCCGACACCCTCCTGGGGCTTGATGATTGCAGAAGGTCGCGACAGCATTCTGTTTGACGCCTGGCTGATCGCACTACCCGGCGGCATGCTCTGTCTGCTGGTACTGGCGGTAAACCTGTTCGGTGACGGGCTACGCGACCTAACGGGCACCGAGGTGAAGCGATGAGCAAGGTACTTGAGGTCAACAATCTGCGGGTCGATATCCCGACAGAACAGGGTACAGTGCACGCAGTCAAAGGTATCAGCTTCAGCCTCAACCAGGGTGAGACACTCTGCCTGGTGGGCGAATCCGGCAGTGGCAAGTCCATGACCGCCCTGTCGATCGTCGGGCTGCAAACGCCACGGGCGCGTGTCACGGCCGAGCGTCTAGAGCTGCTGGGCAAGCCCCTTAACAGCCTGTCACAGCGCCAGCTCAACCAGCTGCGTGGCAAAGACGTCGCCATTATTTTCCAGGACCCGATGACAGCCCTGAATCCGACGCTGACCATCGAGCGACAGATGACCGAAGGCGTTATGCGCCACGAAGGCGTCCGCCGCCAGGACGCCCGCACAAGGGCCATTGATCTGCTCAACAAGGTTGGAATACCCCAGGCTACCGAGCGCCTGTATCAGTACCCGCACCAGTTTTCCGGTGGCCAGCGTCAGCGCATCATGATTGCCATGGCGCTGATGGGAAAACCTTCACTGCTGATCGCCGACGAGCCGACCACGGCCCTGGATGTCACCATCCAGGCGCAGATACTGGACCTGATCCGGACCCTGGCCACTGAGCTGGATTTTGCCCTGCTGATGATCACCCACGATTTTGGCGTGGTCGCCGCCATGGCCGACAGGGTCAGCGTCATGTATGGAGGCAAAATTGTCGAGTCGGGGCCCGCCTGCGAGGTACTGAAAAGCCCGCAGCACCCCTATACCCAGGGCCTTATCGCCTGCATCCCCGTGCCGGGGCGCACCACGCCTGGCAGCCGGTTACCGGTGATTGACCATGAAAAACTTGCCGTGAAGGAGCTGTCATGAACCTGGCCCCCGCCAACGACCCTATACTCGAAATTCGCCACGTCAGCCGCACCTACAAGTTCAATGGTGGCCTGATGAAACCGGCCCACAGCGTCAAGGCGCTACAGGATGTTTCCATCAGTATTGAACGGGGACAAACCCTGGGGCTGGTCGGAGAGTCGGGCTGCGGCAAGAGTACACTGGCGAGCATCATGCTGGGACTGAACAAACCCGATAGCGGCGAAGTGCTCGTGGATGGCAAACCGGTACTGTCCCTGGGGCCGCTGCAGCGCTCGCAACTAATACAGCCGGTGTTTCAGGATCCCTATTCGTCACTGAATCCCGCCTTCAGCGTTTACGATACCCTGATGCAGCCACTGCGCATCCACCGCAGTGAGGCTCAGGACCGCCCCCGCAGAATCATGGATATGCTGGACAAGGTCGGTTTCCCGCGACAGCTGGCCAATGCCCGCCCCGGCGAGCTATCGGGCGGACAGTGTCAGCGCGTGGCCATTGCCAGGGCGCTGATCCTGAACCCGCCACTGCTGATCTGTGACGAGCCCACCAGCGCACTGGATGTCTCGGTGCAGGCCCAGGTGATCAATCTGCTGCTCGATCTGAAGCGCGAGTTCGGACTCTCGATGGTCTTTATCAGCCACAATCTCGCGGTGGTGGAGCATCTGGCCGACAAGGTCTGTGTGATGTATCGCGGTCAGATCGCGGAGGAGGCATCACGCGAGGCGCTATTTGCCAACCCCCAACATGCCTATACAAAGGAACTGCTGTCAGCCACCCTGCTGCCGGTCTGATACCAATAACGGAGGCCTTTGTACGTCGCCCGGGTGCGGGCGACGCTCCTTTTAAAGCCTTACTCGCTGGAGCGCAATACGCCCAGCAGGCTGTTGAAAAAGACTTCCTCCGCCTCGCTGAAACGTGGATTCTGATTCCACATCAGGTACAGGCTGATACGTGCCACGCCGTCATCCGGCGGCAACCGCCAGAGACTGCCGGTTTCCAGATCAGCCGTCACCAGGTGCTCGGGCAAGGCACCAATCCCAATGCCGGTGCGAATCATTCGCCGCACTTCGTCCAGACTGGAGCTGCTGCCCACCGTGCGCCCTTCCAGTCGCTCCTGTGCTCTAAAGATCGCCAGCGGAGCCAAAACACCATCCAGCTGTTCACTGGCGAAGGATACAAAGTTCTCGCTGCGCAGATGTTCAACGCTGAGGTTCTTTTTACCGTAGAGCGGATGGGATTCACCGCAATACAGATAGTAGCGCTGATGCAACAGCACTGTGTCGGTCAGGTCGGGGATCTTCTTGTGCTTGAGGCAGATGCCAAAGGCGGCATTGTAGTGCAGCAGCGCATGCTGAACATCTTCACTGGAGCCTGCAATGATCTCGAAAGTAACGCGGGGATTATTGCGATGAAAGTCGCTCAGCACCTGGTCAAACAGGTCGCTGTTCACGCCCGTAACCAGCGCCAGACGCACCACACCGCTAAGATCATTGGGTACATCGCGCACCGCCATGGACAGGCGCGCAATGCTGCCATAGATCACCACGGCTTCGCGGTACACCAGTTCGCCCGCAACACTGAGTTCGAAAGTGTTGCCACTGCGAATGATCATGCGCTCGCCCAATCGGTCTTCCAGGCGCTTTAAGGCCAGGCTCACCGCGGGCTGCGTCAAATGCAGACGCTCCGCCGCACGACTGATACCGCCCTCCTGCACTATGGCAATAAAGGTGCGTAACAGATTCCAGTCCAGCCGATCATGAATACCTGACACTAGAGCCTCCACAGCTGAATTCAATTGACCGGCATTCGCACGAAAGACGGCTCTGGCGACTTAAGCTGCCGCCCCCGGATAGCGCCCTAAAAAGCACTCGCCCGATTCGCATACCTGCCAAAAGAAATCCCGGAAAAGTCTCCACTCTTCCCCCGCCCCGATTGCGCCGTATTTTCGACACAGACGTTTGGCCATGTCATTGAAATTACTGGCTGCAGACAATGACTAATATACCATCAAACCATCGGAAACAGGCCCTGAAAGCTCTCACGCGAAACCGCAAAAAACTGGATGACCGGCTGAATCCAGGCCACAAACTACCCGGCAGTCGCAGCGGTTTCGCCACTATTAAACTGATGGACAAATAGGTTCCCTCCCTAATTTGTCCATCACGCCATCAAAACGGGCGCAGGTGCGTGGACATGCTGATTTTGCTGGCGCTCGTATTGGCCTGCGGTCAATGATGAAGCATCCCTGCTTAATGTATTAACCCGTCGGGTTAATAGAGTTTGCGCGGATTTTTGGGGTAATACTTTTCGGGAAGACGTTCGATATGGGGAAAGAAGCGCGTGTCCTTGTAGGGCAGTTTCATAAAGCCTGAAACCCCCAATCCTTCAATCAGCGGCAGGCGCTGCAAAATAGCATCCAGACAACGGGCAAACTCCTGCTCCTGGCGCGGATCCAGCAAGCGATAATAGCTGTGCACCTTCAGGTGCGTCGGCAGGCTCTCGAAGATGATCAGGCCAGTGTGGTGAATCCTGTTGAGCTTCCAGAGGATATCCATGATCTCCTGGGGCAACTCCAGGAATTCATCGGGATCGCGGCCATCCTCAAAATAGGAATGCACCCGTGTCTTGTCTTCCAGATCAGGTGCAGCATTGACCTCATAGGGCAAGGCTGTTCCGGCGGGCGCGACAAAGGGCTCCGTCTCGCTGTCACGCTCTATATGCAGGGTGTCACGGGCATCGAACAGACAGCTCTTGAAGACACCCTGCCGATAAATGGCCCGCGCCAGACTCACCATGTTATTGACCGAGGCCACGAAGGACGCACGCAGGCGCTCATCATGCAGCGCCAGGCTGGAGTCGATATAGACGCCCTCTGCCTCCCAGCGCACCGCCAGGCCGCCCACAATCGGGTACTTGCCCAGCCGGCTGACCGCCGCCAGAAACGCCTTTTCGGTCTCCCCCATACCCTGCAGGAAGTTCTTGTAGTAGCGTTCCAGCGGCGCGTCATCCAGCGCCTTAATCACATCGTGCGCGCCCTCTTCACGCAGGAAGGACTTGCGAGAGCTATAGACCACCGTATCGATATCGCGATAGCGCGGACTAACCCACACCGGGACCTGGGGTGCCGGCGCTGGCGTGGGCAGATCCTCCATCACGAGCCGGGCCATGCGGTGCATGTTCGCCAGAAAGTAATCGCCGGCCTGGGCCCGTTGCACCGGGTCCGGCGCCAGCATGGCTTCCAGCACGCGGGCAAATTCGATCGGCAACCCCAGGGAAGTGGGCGGAATGGCCTTGTAGCCAAAACGGCAGGATTGCCCCGACGCCAGGGCATAAAGGGTCCCCGCCAGGCCATCTTCATCGAAACGGGGTGACGACAGGCCGCCGTTAAGCTGCGCCTCGCCGATAAAATAAACATCCCCCAGCCGGGCGTTCGTCTGCTGCATATCGCCCGACATCAGCTCCATCACGTTGGCGGCGACAAACTGGTTGTTTTCATCAAGCTGGGCAAACACCGTTGAACCCCAGTCGATCAGGGCCGCGGTTTCGGTTTCGGCGTCAAAGACGATATTGGAGGGCTTGATATCCCCATGCACAATAGGCTTGCCAGCATGGCTGCGCAATGTACGCAGGATATCGGCCATTTGCGCCGCGATCCGCACCACCAGGCGTGGTGACAGCGGCCCCCACTCCAGCGATATTTTTTCCAGATCCCGCCCCGGTGCCCGCTCCATCGCCAGAATTGACTGGCCATGCACCGCCTGAAAGGCCAGCAGTTTGGGCACATTTGGATGATCCACCAGCCCCAGCATAAAGGCCTCCTCTTCCAGCCGATCCTGCAGATGCTGCGGCAAGGTGATACGCGAAAACTTGAATACCGACGCCTCGCCCTGACCCGAAACGCCGGCGAAAACAAAACCGAAGGCCCCCTTGCCAATCAGCTCTATATCCCGATAACCCAGTTGCTGCAGCTGGGCCTCGCACAATTTAAACCAGTCCTTGAGTTTCTTGGCATCATGGTGGCTAAGCAGGTAGATCGACTGCTCTTCCGGGATATAGAACTGTTGCAGGTCATCATTGGGCATAGGCAAGTCGGCTCACTGATCCTCAGGGCTAGAAGCTAGAAGCTAGAGCAACTATGCCAGATCCAGCAGCATAGAGGCCGGGTCCTCAAGATAAGCTTTCCACAGGTTGCTAAAGCGGGCCATGGTCGCGCCATCGAGCACTCTATGGTCGCCCGACCAGCTGATGTTCATGACCTGACGGGCCACCACCTGGCCTGCTGCATCAAAGCGCGGCAGGGTCTGGGTTTTGCCCAGTGCCACTATGGCTACTTCCGGCTTGTTGACCACCGGCACCATATAGGTGCCCCCCAGAGCACCTATATTGGAGATGCTGATGGTGCCACCCTGCAGATCATCTTGCCGCAACTTGCCGGCACGGGCCGCGTCGGTGAGGCGCTGCACCTCTCGGGCGATCTCGAGAATACTGAGGCGCTCCACCCCCTTGACGTTCGGTACCAGCAAGCCGATTTTTGAGTCCACCGCCATGCCTACATTACAGCCCGGCAGATAGTGCAGCTCAGTGCAGTCGTCATTCACCCGCGCGTTGAGGATGGGAAAGGACTGCACCGCCAGAGCCATCGCCTTCATGAAAAAGGGCATCAGGGTCAGGCGCACATCCTGCTGCTCTGCCTTTAGCTTCAGCTGGCCGCGCAGTTGCAGCAGCGCACTCATGTCCACTTCATCGCCATAGGTGAAATGGGGAATACTGGATACCGCCTCCATCATGCGCTTGGCCATGGCCGCCTGAATACCGCGGATCGGCTCGATACGCACACTCTTATCTGCCGACACAGCCGCAACAGAAGGCTCAGTGCTAACGGCTGCGGTGGTGGCGCTCGTCGTCTGCTCCAGGCTTTCCCAATAACGCTGCACATCCTCTTTCAGAATGCGCCCATCCTTGCCACTGCCGGGCACCCTTGAAAGCTCGAGACCGTATTCACGGGCCACGCGGCGCACCGCAGGCCCGGCCAGTGCCTTGCCACCACGACGGGGGGCGCCAGCCTGAGGGACAGCAGCTTGCGGAACAACAGCCTGGCAGGCTGCGGCCGCAGGGGTCTTGATCGATGACGCAGGCTTTCTGGCTGGAGCGGCGGCCGGTGCTGCAGCAGTGCCGTCGGTATCGGACGGCATAATGGCGAACAGGGGGCTGTGCATCTTCGCCATCTCACCCTGGGCATAATACAGACGCGTTACCCGTCCGGCCCGGGGGGCCGGGATCTGTACCAGCGCCTTGTCGGTCATGACATCGGCCACCGGCTGATCTTCCTCGATCTGGTCTCCTTCTTTCACCAGCCATTCCACCAGCTCGCATTCAACAATACCCTCCCCCAGGTCCGGCAGAATAAAATCCTCTTCTTTCGCTTCAGCGGCGGCCTGCGCTGCCGGTTGCTCCGCAGCAGCCGGCGCTTGCATCACAGGGGGTTGCGTAACCGGCGCTTGCTCCTCGGCCAGCTCAACGGCGAACAGAGGTGAGTGAATCCTGGCAATATCACCCTGCTGATAGAACAAACGCACTACCCGGCCATGAAAGGGTGAGGGTATCTGTACCAGTGCCTTGTCGGTCATGACATCGGCCACCGGCTGATCTTCCTCGATCAGGTCGCCTTCCTGGATAAGCCATTCAACCAGCTCGCACTCCACGATGCCTTCACCGATATCGGGCAAAATAAAATCTTTGATCATGGAAGACTCCACTAAAAGTTAACGCTCTGCTTGATCGCTTCGAAGAGCTTCAGATGATCCGGCAGATATTCCTTTTCCAACACCAGCGGGAAAGGTGTATCCAGACCGGTAACCCGGCTAATGGGCGACTCCAGATAAAGAAAGCATCGCTCCTGAATGGTGGCGGCGATCTCCCCGGCAAAGCCCCCCGTCAGCGGCGCTTCGTGACTGATCAGCAGACGGCCGGTTTTCATGACCGACGCGGCCACAGTGTCGGCATCCCAGGGCAGTATGCTGCGCAGATCGATAACCTCGCAGGAAATCCCCTCTTTCTCCGCCAGCTCCGCGGCCTTTTCAATCTGCTCCATCTGAGCCCCCCAGGCCAGCAGTGTGATGTCCGCGCCCTCTTTCAGCACCTCAGCCTGCCCCAGAGGCAGTTCGTAATCCTCTTCCGGCACCTCGCCAACCGAGGCGCGGTATATCCGCTTGGGCTCAAAGAACAACACCGGGTTCGGGTCTCGGATCGAGGCCAGCAGCAATCCCTTGGCCTGATGCGGGTTGCGCGGCACTACGATCTTGAGGCCCGGCGTATGGGCAAAATAGGCTTCAGGCGACTGGGAATGATAGAGCCCGCCGGCGATGCCGCCGCCGTAGGGCGTGCGTATCGTCAGGCCTGCAACATCAAACAGGTTGCCGGAGCGGTAGCGAAACTTGGCCGCCTCATTCACGATCTGATCGAAGGCGGGAAAGATATAATCGGCAAACTGAATCTCGGCCACCGGCACCGACCCCTGGGCTGCCAGGCCGTTGGCAAAGCCGATGATTCCCTGCTCCACCAGGGGTGTATTAAAGCAGCGGGCCCGGCCATACTTTTCCTGCAGATGACTGGTGGCGCGAAAAACACCGCCGAAGACACCCACATCTTCACCAAAGCAGATGACTTTATCGTTGCTCGCCATGGCAATATCCAGGGCGTTGTTGATCGCCTGCAACAGGTTCATCTCAGCCATGATCAACACCTCCGGCGCTCTTGGGATAGGCCGCGGGGTATTTGCGGATATGGGCCTTGAGACTTTCCAGTTGCTGCCTGAGCAGAGCCGGCGGCTCGTCGTAAACGTCGGTGATCAGATCCTCAAGCCGCACCGTTGGGCGCTGCTGTGCAAGCTTCATCGCTGCCAGCACCTGCTTGCGCAACTCTTCGAGCAGTTGTTTCTCCCGAGCTTCATCCCACCAGTTCTGGGCCAGCAGCCAGTTTTTCATGCGCAGTATCGGATCCTTGGCACGCCATTTATCCTCTTCCGCCTTGTTGCGGTAGCCGGAAGGGTCATCCGAGGAGGAGTGGGCCGCCAGGCGGTAGCTCATCGCCTCCACCAGCACAGGTTCATTCTGCTCCACAGCCAGCTTGCGCGCTTCCTGCATCGCCTTGCAGACCGCCAGTACATCGTTGCCATCCACGCGAATGGACTGCATGCCGTAACCCACTGCACGCGGCGCTATGCCGTCACCGGCAAACTGTTCGCTGGACGGCGTCGAGATGGCATAACCGTTGTTGCGGCACAGGAAAATCACCGGCACCTTGAGCACCGCCGCCATGTTCAGGGCCCCATGGAAGTCACCCTCGGACGCGGCACCCTCGCCGAATACCGTCACGGTGCAGTGTTTATTGCCGGCCAGTTTCTGGCCGTAGGCGTAGCCGGCCGCCTGGGGGATCTGCGTCGCCAGCGGAGACGATATGGTCATGTAATGCAGTTCGCGGGAGCCATAATGGATCGGCATCTGCCGTCCCTTGCCGTAGTCCTGATCATTGCCGAACAGCTGGTTCATGAACTCCTCAACAGTGAAGCCTCTATAAGCCAGCGCGCCCTGCTCGCGGTACTGCGCCATGATCATGTCGGCATCATCGAGCGCCGCGGCAAATCCGACCGTGGTGGCCTCTTCACCGGTGGATTGCAGATAAAAACTCAGCCGCCCCTGCCGCTGGGCCGCCAGCATGCGTTCATCCAGCACGCGGGTAAAAACCATGGCGTGGTAAATTTTCAAGGCCTGGGCCTCGTCCAGATCCGGCACCACAGCACCGGGAATGACCGAGCCATCCTGCTGCAGTACCCGATAGATCGGGATCTGCAAGGCATTGCCCGGGGTAAAATCAGGCGTGTGTGTCACCCGTTCTTGAATATCCATAGACGTCATAATCCCGTTTATTTTTATGAATTGGCGCCTCTGACGCTACCTATCCCATGCTGTTACTGACCCTTTCCCTCAGAGCCAGAAACGCAACCCCAGCCAGCACCACCCCACAAGTATTGAGCATAGCTGCTATCAGCAACGGCACTTCTTAACCTGATGAACAAACAGGTTCTCTCCCTATTTGTGCTTCTCGCCAGAAAAGCTGGCGCAGGTGCGCGGACATGCTGGACTCTTTTTAGGGGTGGGCGGCGTTCGCATTGAATCTTCTCGCAGAGAAAGGCCCAATAATGAGGCAGGCGATGAGCGCTGGAGCGCATGGAAAACCCGCTCGACAGCTAGCTAAACGAATTCAAACGCAGCACCGGTGTTGGCTCGGCGGCGAACGCTATATAATCAACGGCTTTGGTCTCTTCGTCGGGAAGGTATATGGACAAGATTCTGGTGCGCGGCGCACGCACGCATAACCTGAAAAACATCGACCTGGATATTCCCCGTGACAAGCTGGTGGTCATCACCGGTCTGTCGGGATCCGGCAAGTCTTCACTGGCTTTCGATACCCTCTACGCCGAGGGTCAGCGCCGCTATGTGGAATCGCTGTCCACCTATGCCCGCCAGTTCCTGTCCGTGATGGAAAAGCCCGACGTTGACCATATCGAAGGGCTGTCACCGGCCATCTCGATCGAGCAGAAGTCGACCTCGCACAACCCGCGCTCGACCGTGGGTACCATTACCGAGATTTACGACTATCTGCGGCTGCTCTATGCCCGCGCCGGTGAGCCGCGCTGTCCCGACCACGACCTGCCCCTGGCCGCCCAGACCGTGAGCCAGATGGTGGATCAGGTGATGGCACTGCCAGAAGGCAGCAAGCTGATGCTACTGGCACCGGTGGTTCAGGGCCGCAAGGGCGAGCACCTGCATATACTGAGCGAGCTCATTACCCAGGGTTTTGTGCGCGCCCGCATCGACGGCATCGTCGTCGACCTGGACAGCCCGCCGGAGCTCGACAAGAACCGCAAACACGATATCGAGGTGGTGATTGACCGCTTCAAGGTACGAGACGATCTCAGCACCCGGCTGGCGGAATCCTTCGAAACCGCCCTGGCACTCACCGATGGCCTGGCCAAGATCAGTTACATGGACGGCGACGGCGATGAGCTGATTTTTTCGGCCCGCTTTGCCTGCCCGACCTGTGGCCACAGCATCCAGGAACTCGAGCCGCGGCTGTTTTCGTTCAACAACCCCCACGGCGCCTGCCCGGGGTGTGATGGTCTGGGCGTGCGGCAGTATTTCGATCCACACAAGGTGGTGCACGACCACAGCCTGACATTGTCCGAAGGCGCTATCCGCGGCTGGGACAGACGCAGCTTGTACTACTATCAGCAGCTGCAAGCCGTGGCCAATCATGCCGGTTTCGACATGGACACGCCGTTCAGCAAGCTGGACGAAAAGCACCGCAAGGTGATTCTTAACGGCAGCGGCCGTGACAACATATCCTTCCGCTACGTCAATGATCGCGGCGACACCGTCGAAAAGGCCCACCCTTTCGAGGGCGTACTGAACAATCTGGAACGACGTTACCGCGAAACCGAATCCGAAATGGTGCGGGACGATCTGGCCAAATACCTCAACATGCAACCCTGCCCCTCGTGCCACGGCAGCCGCCTGAGGCGCGAGGCGCGTCACGTCTTTATCGACGAGCGCACCCTGCCGGAAATCACCCACCTGCCCATCGGTGAATGCTGCAAGTATTTTGATCAGCTCGAGCTCAGCGGCAAGCAGGGCGAGATCGCCGACAAAATTTTGAAGGAAATCCGCCTGCGCCTGTCCTTCCTGGTGAATGTGGGGCTCGAGTATCTGTCACTGGATCGCAACGCCGATACGCTATCTGGCGGTGAAGCCCAGCGTATTCGCCTGGCCAGCCAGATCGGTGCCGGCCTTGTGGGCGTCATGTATATTCTCGACGAGCCCTCCATCGGCTTGCACCAGCGCGACAACGAACGCCTGCTGTTGACCCTGCGCCACCTGCGTGACCTGGGTAACACGGTAATCGTGGTCGAGCACGACGAAGATGCCATCTTGCTGGCCGACTACGTCATCGACATAGGTCCTGGCGCGGGTGTGCACGGCGGTGAAGTCATCGCCAGCGGCACCCCGGCCCAGGTGATGGCCAATGAAAACTCCATTACCGGCCAGTACCTGAGCGGCCGCCGCCGCATCGAAGTGCCGGGCAAGCGACTGCCGTTCAACCCCGCCAAGCTGCTCAAGCTCAACGGCGCCAAGGGCAACAACCTGCAGGACGTGAACCTCGAGATTCCCGTAGGTCTGTTGACCTGCATCACAGGGGTCTCAGGCTCGGGAAAATCGACCCTGATCAATGCCACGCTTTACCCCATAGCCGCGACCGAACTGAATCACGCTACCACTCTGGATCCCGCCGAGTATCGCAGCATTGAGGGGCTCAACCAGTTCGACAAGGTCATCGATATCGACCAGAGCCCCATCGGCCGCACACCGCGCTCGAACCCGGCCACCTACACCGGTATCTTCACGCCCATTCGCGAACTCTTTTCCGGCACCCAGGAAGCACGCTCGCGCGGCTACAAGCCCGGGCGCTTCAGCTTCAACGTCAAGGGCGGGCGCTGTGAAGCCTGCCAGGGCGATGGCGTCATCAAGGTGGAGATGCACTTCCTGCCGGACATATACGTGCCCTGCGACGTCTGCAAGGGCAAACGCTACAACCGTGAAACTCTGGAAGTGAAATACAAGGGACGCAGCATTCACGAAGTGCTGGACATGACAGTGGAGGAAGGTCGCGAATTCTTCGACGCCATCCCCGCCCTGTCACGTCGTCTGCAAACCCTGATGGATGTGGGCCTGTCCTACATTCGCCTCGGCCAGGCCGCCACTACCCTTTCCGGTGGTGAAGCCCAGCGCGTGAAACTGGCGAAGGAACTGTCCAAGCGCGATACCGGCAAAACCCTCTATATCCTCGATGAGCCGACCACCGGTCTGCACTTCTACGATATTCAGCAGCTGCTCAACGTGCTCAGTCGCCTGCGCGATCACGGCAACAGCATAGTGGTGATCGAGCACAACCTGGATGTGATCAAGACTGCCGACTGGGTCATCGACCTGGGCCCCGAAGGCGGTACCGGGGGTGGCCAGATCATCGCCACCGGCACGCCGGAACAGGTGGCGGCCTGCGAAGGCTCCCACACCGGCCGCTTCCTTAAACCACTACTGGCCAAACAGGCGCAGCAGAACGCCGCGGGTTAGTAATAGGACACTGCTGTAGAGGATCGTGGGAGCCGGTCTCCGGGCGAATCGGCGCAACGCCGCGGGATAAATACCCCGAGACAATTCGCCCGTGGTGCGGGCTCCCACCAAACGTAAGCCCCACCTGTAAACTATTCATTCGTCCACAAAAAAACCCGGCCATAGGCCGGGTTTTGTGTTTTGCGCAACTGAAGATTTTAGTCTTCAGCAGACTCGTCGACTGCAGTCAGGCCAGCCGGACGGCCAACCAGTTCTACGTAAGCCATCGGAGCATTGTCACCAGGACGGAAGCCGCATTTCAGAATGCGAACGTAACCGCCCGGACGAGCGTTGTAGCGCGGACCCAGCTCGTTAAACAGCTTGCCTACGGCTTCTTTGCTGCGTGTACGAGAGAAAGCCAGGCGGCGGTTAGCCACGCTGTCAATCTTGGACAGGGTGATCAGCGGCTCAGCAAAGCGGCGAAGTTCTTTCGCCTTCGGCAGAGTAGTCTTGATCAGTTCGTGTTCGAACAAAGACACTGCCATGTTTTTAAACATCGCTTTGCGGTGCGCACTGGTACGATTAAAATGACGACCAGATTTACGATGACGCATTTGTTAAGTCCTTACCAACTTAAGTCAGTTCAACTCGCTGCCTTAGGACGCGACTTTATCGTCGTTCTTAAGGCTGGCAGGTGGCCAGTTCTCGAGACGCATACCCAGAGACAGACCTTTGGATGCCAGCACGTCCTTGATCTCGGTCAGCGACTTCTTGCCCAAGTTCGGAGTCTTCAGCAGCTCTACTTCGGTTCTCTGAATAAGATCACCGATGTAATAGATCTGTTCTGCTTTCAGACAGTTGGCGGAACGTACAGTCAGCTCCAGGTCATCGACCGGGCGCAACAGAACCGGATCAATCTCCGGCTCAGCTGGCTCGACCTTGGCCTGGTCCGCAGCATCTTCGAGATCCACGAATACCGCCAGCTGCTGCTGCAGAATCGTAGCAGCACGACGAATGCACTCTTCCGGATCAATTGTTCCGTTGGACTCGATGTCGATTACGAGCTTGTCCAGGTCTGTACGCTGCTCGACACGCGCGCTTTCTACTACGTAGGAAACGCGACGTACCGGGCTGTAGGTAGCATCCAGTTGCAGGCGACCGATAGCACGAGTTTCATCCTCGTCACTAGTACGAGTGTCAGCAGGAACGTAGCCGCGACCGCGGGTTACTTTCAGCTGCATGTTCAGGCTCGCACCTTCGTTCAGGTGAGCGATCACGTGTTCCGGGTTTGCAATTTCCACATCCTGAGTTAGCTGAATATCTCCAGCAGTCACAGGACCCGGTTCGGACTTGCTCAGGGTCAGGGTAACTTCTTCACCATTGTAAAGTGCTACCGAAACGCCTTTCAGGTTCAGCAGGATCTCAATAACATCCTCCTGAACGCCCTCAATGGTGCTGTATTCATGCAGCACGCCATCAATCTCTACTTCTGTGAAGGCAAAGCCCGGCATAGAAGACAGCAGAATGCGGCGTAGTGCATTACCCAGCGTGTGGCCAAAACCACGCTCCAGTGGCTCGAGAGTCACCTTCGCGCGAGTTTTGCTGATTTCCTGTACGTCAATGTGACGCGGGCTTAGAAACTCGTTTACAGAACGCTGCATAGTTCCACCAATAAAGAGTTCAAGAATTACTTGGAGTACAGCTCGACAATCAAGTGCTCGTTGATGTCGGCAGAAAGTTCGCTACGCTCAGGAACGGTCTTTAAAGTACCTTCCATTTTGCTTGCGTCCACTTCAACCCACTCAACAGCAGCACGCTGAGAAGCCAGCTCCAGAGCGCTCTTGATACGCAGCTGGTTCTTGGACTTCTCGCGAACTGCAACCACGTCACCGGCTTTCACCTGGTACGATGCAATGTTCACTACCTGACCGTTTACAGTGATCTGGCGGTGAGACACGATCTGACGGGATTCCGCGCGAGTAGAGCCAAAGCCCATGCGGTACACCACGTTATCAAGACGGCCTTCCAGCAGCTGGAGCAGGTTTTCACCTGTGGATCCAGTGCGGCGAGCCGCTTCTTTGTAATAGTTGCGGAACTGTCGTTCCAGCACGCCGTACATACGACGTACTTTTTGTTTCTCGCGCAGCTGCAGACCGTAGTCGGACAGACGTCCCCGGCGCGCGCCGTGCATACCCGGAACAGCTTCTGCTTTGCATTTGCTGTCGAGTGCACGAACGCCGCTTTTCAGGAACAGGTCTGTACCTTCACGGCGAGACAGCTTGCACTTAGGTCCAAGATATCGGGCCATTTTACCGTCTCCAGTTTATACGCGACGTTTCTTCGGAGGACGGCATCCGTTGTGCGGGATGGGCGTCACGTCCGTGATGTTTGCAATTTTGTAGCCACAAGAGTTCAGTGCACGCACTGCGGACTCGCGACCAGGTCCAGGACCTTTGACAAACACGTCGAGATTTTTCAGACCATACTCAAGAGCCGCCTGACCGGCGCGCTCTGCCGCTACCTGTGCAGCGAACGGCGTGCTCTTGCGCGAACCACGGAAGCCGGAGCCCCCTGAAGTTGCCCAAGACAGCGCGTTACCCTGACGATCGGTAATGGTGATGATCGTATTATTGAAAGAGGCATGGATATGCGCGAAGCCATCCACTACCGTCTTTTTCACTTTCTTGCGTGTGCGATTACCTGGCTTAGCCATATCGGAAATTCCTATCGCTTACCACTTACTTACGGATCGGCTTGCGCGGACCTTTGCGCGTACGCGCGTTGGTCTTGCTGCGCTGACCACGTACCGGCAGATTGCGGCGGTGACGCAGGCCACGAAAGCACCCCAGGTCCATGAGACGTTTAATGCTCATGTTGACCTCACGGCGCAGATCACCCTCGACAGACAACTTGGTAACTTCACCACGAACGTTATCAAGCTGCTCTTCTGTCAGATCTCCGATTTTAGTGCTGTGGGTAATACCAACAGCATCGCAGATCATTTTCGAGGTTGTGCGGCCAATCCCGTAAATGTAAGTAAGAGAAATTACCGCATGCTTATTGTCAGGAATATTGACGCCAGCTATACGGGCCATTCAATTTACTCCGTCATAAGGCACTCACTAGACTTCTAGGTGAGCGCCATAATATTTCTAATACGTTCGTAGAAGGCGCGCAATAGTACACCCTGATCAAAATTAAATCAAGGCCGCTCGCCTTCTACGCCCTATAGGGCCAGGAATTAACCCTGACGCTGCTTGTGACGCGGTTCTACCTTGCAGATCACGCGCACGGAACCGTTGCGACGTACGATCTTGCAGTTACGGCAAATCTTTTTAACAGATGCGCGTACTTTCATGATCCACTCCAATTAGCAGTATCAACGCAGGAAGCCTGCGCCACCGCCTTTGAGGTTAGATTTCTTCATCAAGGACTCGTACTGGTGAGACATCAGGTGTGATTGCACCTGAGCCATGAAGTCCATGACCACGACTACCACGATCAACAATGAGGTACCGCCGAAGTAGAATGGCACATTCCACGCAACCACCAGGAACTGAGGCATCAGAGATACCGCGGTGATGTATAGAGCACCAAACAATGTCAGACGGCCCAGCACAGTATCGATATAGCGTGCGGACTGTTCACCAGGACGAATTCCCGGGATAAATGCACCTGATTTTTTCAGGTTGTCTGCCACATCACGGGGATTGAAAACAATCGCCGTATAGAAGTAGCAGAAAAACACGATGCAGATCGCAAACAGCAGGATATAGAGCGGCTGGCCTGGGCCAAGCGCGAGCGCCATGTCCTGCAACCATTCCATGCCATCAGTCTGCCCAAACCACTGACCAACCGACGCCGGGAACAGCAGGATGCTGGATGCAAAGATCGGCGGTATAACGCCTGCCATATTAACTTTCAACGGCAGGTGGCTCGACTGGGCTGCATAGACGCGACGGCCCTGCTGACGCTTTGCGTAGTTAATGGTAATGCGGCGTTGACCACGTTCCATAAACACTACAAAGCCAACAGTCGCCACGGCCATGACCGCAATCGCCAGCAACGCCAGGATATTCAAATCCCCCTGGCGCGCTGCTTCAAAGGACTGACCGATTGCACTTGGCAGACCAGCCACGATACCCGCGAAGATCAGAATCGAGATACCGTTGCCGATACCACGTTCAGTTACCTGCTCGCCGAGCCACATCAGGAAGACTGCACCTGCAACCAGGGTTACGACAGCAACGAAATAGAAGCTGATGTCACCACTGAACGCCACACCCTGATTCGCCAGGCCTACCGCCATCCCGAACGACTGTATGGTCGCCAGGATCACCGTGCCATAACGGGTATACTGATTGATTTTACGACGACCTGCCTCACCCTCTTTCTTCAACGCTTCGAGCTGGGGGCTCACAACCGTCATCAGCTGCATAATAATAGAGGCAGAAATGTACGGCATGATGCCCAGTGCGAGGATACTCATACGTTCCAACGCACCACCCGAGAACATGTTGAAGAGACTGAGAATAGTCCCCTGATTCTGTTCAAACAATGCGGCCAGGCGATCCGGGTTAATACCGGGGACGGGGATATGAGCCCCGATCCGGTACACAATGATCGCCAGCGCTACAAAACGCAGACGAGACCAAAGTTCGCCCAAACCGTTTTGCGTGCCCGCAGGTATCTGTCCTTGCTTAGCCATTTACGCCTCGACTTTGCCGCCAGCAGCCTCGATCGCAGCTTGTGCACCCTTGGTCACTTTCAGACCGGATACAGTTACTGCTTTGCCGATCTCACCAGACAGGATCACTTTAGCCACTTTGATATCGTGGTTAACGAGATCCGCCGCTTTCAGCGCGGCCAGATCGATTACGTCCGCAACGATTGCATTGAGTTCGTTCAAACGAATCTCAGCAACGTAACGGGCTTTACGGGAGCTAAAGCCGAACTTCGGCAGACGACGCTGCAGAGGCATCTGACCGCCTTCAAAACCCGGCTTAACAGAACCGCCTGAGCGGGACTTCTGACCTTTGTGACCACGACCACCGGTTTTACCAAGACCGGAACCGATACCGCGACCTACGCGTTTCGGAGCCTGTTTGGAACCAGCGGCGGGGCTCAGAGTGTTCAGACGCATGTGACGAACTCCTCTTACTCGCCTTCTACACTTAGCATGTAGTTGACTTTATTGATCATGCCACGGACCGAAGGAGTGTCTTCCACTTCAACGGTATGACCGATACGACGCAGGCCGAGACCTTTTACACACAGCTTGTGCTTCGGCAAAATGCCGATTGGGCTGCGAACCAGAGTTACCTTCAAAGTATTAGCCATGTCGATTACCCCAGGATCTCTGCGACTGTCTTGCCACGCTTGGCTGCGATGTCATCCGGTGCGTTCATGCTCTGCAGACCTTTAATGGTCGCGCGAACAACGTTTACCGGATTAGTCGAACCGTAGCACTTGGCCAAGACGTTATGGACACCCGCAAGCTCCAGTACAGAACGCATCGCGCCGCCGGCAATGATGCCGGTACCGTCAGATGCAGGCTGCATGTAGATTCTGGATGCGCCGTGACGAGCGTTGATAGCGTACTGCAAAGTACCGCCATTCAGTTCAACGCTGATCATATTGCGACGAGCCTGTTCCATAGCCTTCTGAATCGCGACTGGCACTTCACGCGCCTTGCCACGACCGAAACCTACGCGGCCATTACCGTCACCAACTACACAAAGTGCAGTAAAACCGAAGATCCGACCGCCTTTAACCACTTTCGCGACGCGGTTGACCTGTACCAGTTTTTCCTGGAGATCGCCGTCTTTCTGTTCGTGATTTGCCATAATCGACCCCCTTAGAATTCCAGGCCGCTTTCACGGGCTGCGTCGGCCAGTGCTTGAACACGACCGTGGTATTTGAACCCGGAACGGTCGAATGCAACCTTGGTGATACCGGCTTCTTTAGCACGTTCAGCGATCAGCGTACCCACTTTCTGGGCCGCTGCAACATTACCTGTTGCGCCTTCACGCAGTACTTTCTCTACAGTCGATGCAGAGGCCAAAACCTTGCCACCGTCTTCAGAGATAACCTGTGCGTAGATATGACGCGGAGTACGGTTGACGCACAGACGTACGGCGCCCAGCTCACGCATTTTCAAACGCGAACGGCGTGAACGACGTATACGAGCTTCTTTCTTAGCGTTCATAACCCTGCCTTACTTTTTCTTCGCTTCTTTACGGCGAACATATTCGTCAGCGTAGCGAACACCCTTGCCTTTATAAGGCTCAGGCGGACGGAAGCCACGCACCTCTGCAGCTACCTGACCGACACGCTGTTTATCAGCACCGCTGATAACAATCGTTGTCTGGTTCGGGCACTCTGCAGTAATACCTTCAGGCAGTTCGTACTCAACAGGATGGGAGAAGCCCAGCGTCAGGTTCAGTGATGTGCCCTTGAGCGCAACACGGTAACCAACACCCTGCAATTCCAGAGTCTTTTTAAAGCCTTCTGCAACACCGAAAACCATGTTGCTCACCAGGGAGCGCGTGGTTCCGGAAAGAGCATTAGCGAGCTTGCTCTTGTCACGGGGGGCGAACAGCAGGGTGTTATCTTCCTGTTTAACTTCAACAGTAGGATGAACATCCAGGCTCAGAAGACCATTCTTGCCTTTGGCGGTGATGGTCAGGCCATCGACCTTCAGATCTACACCTGCAGGTACAACAACGGGTTTTTTAGCAACTCGAGACATTGTTAACCCCTTAGAATACCGTGCAGATCACTTCACCACCGACTCCAGCGGTACGCGCAGCGCGATCCGTCATCACACCATTGCTGGTGGAGACGATTGCGACACCCAGACCACCAGCCACTTTGGGCAGGTCGTTGGAAGCTTTGTAGATACGCAGGCCTGGACGGCTTACGCGCTTGATCTCTTCAATTACCGGCTTTCCTTCGAAATACTTCAGCTCAACGCTGAGGACCGGTTTCACATCACCTTCTACTGCGTAGCTGGCAATGTAACCTTCTTCCTTCAACACTTCTGCAACTGAAACTTTCAGCTTGGAAGACGGCATGGATACGGCCTGTTTCTGCGCCATATGGCCATTGCGGATACGTGTGAACATATCCGCCAGTGTATCTTGCATGCTCATGCGCTTAACTTCCTCTCTTGTGCAGCGTGATGCGGTAGCAGAACGTACTGCGTTCTGCCCTGCCCACCATGCTTACCGTAAAACCAGTGGTGGATTACCAGCTGGCCTTTTTAAGACCCGGCACATCGCCACGCATAGCGGCTTCACGCAATTTGTTACGGCTAAGGCCGAACTTGCGGTAAACACCATGTGGACGACCTGTCAGCTGACAGCGATTGCGCTGACGAACCGGGCTAGCGTCACGCGGCAACTTCTGCAGCGCAACCAGTGCATCCCAACGCTCATCTTCAGAAGAAAACGGGCTGTTGATGATAGTTTTCAGCTCAGCACGCTTAACGGCGTACTTAGCGACAGTCGCGGCACGCTTGTCTTCACGTGCTTTCATCGATTGTTTAGCCATGATATCCCCCTATCACTTCTTGAACGGGAAGTTCAGGGCAGCCAGCAGGGCACGACCCTCTTCATTGGTCTGAGCAGTGGTGGTGATGGTGATATCCATCCCACGCAGCTTATCCACCTTATCGTAATCGATTTCGGGGAATATGATCTGCTCTTTGACACCCATGCTGTAGTTGCCGCGACCGTCGAACGATTTCGGGTTCAAACCACGGAAATCGCGTACACGCGGAATGGAAATGTCGACCAGACGATCGAGGAATTCCCACATTTGCTGACCACGCAGAGTGACCTTGCAACCAATCGGCCAGCCTTCACGTACCTTGAACGCTGCAATAGACTTGCGCGCCAGGGTAACGACAGGCTTCTGACCGGCGATAGCCGTCATGTCGGCAACAGCGTATTCGAGCTGTTTTTTATCGCCCAGAGCTTCACCAACACCCATGTTCAGGGTGATTTTGGTAACGCGAGGGACAGCCATAATGTTCGGCGCATTCAGCTCTTCTTTGAGCTGCTGGCGAACGGTATCTTTGTAAAGCGCTTTCAGTCTAGACATTACAACAACCCCCTTATCCGCCAATGACTTCGCCGGTGGACTTGAAGATACGCACCTTGGCGCCGTCCTCAAGCAATTTGAAGCCGACACGGTCGCCCTTGCCAGACTGCGGATTGAAGATCGCTACGTTGGAAACAGCCATGGAGGCTTCTTTCTCAACGATGCCACCGGCCTGACCCTGCATAGGGTTCGGCTTGGTGTGCTTCTTCACCATGTTGATGCCTGCAACGATCACACGATCGTTCGCCAGCACACGCAGCACAGTGCCACGCTTGCCCTTGTCTTTACCTGCGATGACGATGATTTCATCGTCGCGACGAATCTTGCGCATGTTATACCTATGTCGTTTCCTGCAACCCTCTCATGCTCAAAAACGCCATACCCTCTCGGGAATGGCGTTTTCAAAGTACTCGGTCAAATAGCAACCGGGTCTCAGAGCACTTCAGGCGCCAGGGAAATGATCTTCATGAACTTCTCGGAGCGAAGTTCACGCGTTACTGGGCCGAAGATACGCGTTCCGATCGGAGCGTCGTTCTGGTTCAGCAATACCGCAGAGTTAGTATCAAAGCGGATTACTGAGCCGTCAGGACGACGAACACCCTTACGGGTACGTACTACAACAGCCTTGAGAACCTGACCTTTCTTCACCTTGCCACGCGGAATTGCTTCCTTGACGGTAACTTTAATAATGTCACCGACACCTGCGTAACGACGGTGAGAACCGCCCAGGACCTTAATGCACTGCACTCGCTTGGCGCCGCTGTTATCAGCAACATCAAGCATTGATTCAGTCTGAATCATGGTCTACTCCAGAAATATATGGCCTTTCACCAAGCTGCACATGCTTTTCAGCCGTGCAGCTTGGGCAAATAGGCAAATGGAGCAAAGGCGCAATATATTACACCTTCGCTGCGCGCTCTTCAATACGAACCAGCGACCAAGTTTTGGTCTTAGACAGAGGACGGGTTTCCGCGATGGTTACCCAGTCACCGATCTGACACTCGTTCTTATCGTCATGAGCGTGCAGCTTGGTAGAACGCTTGAGATATTTCCCGTAAATCGGGTGCTTCTCTTTACGCTCAACCAGAACTGTGATGGTTTTGTCCATCTTGTCACTGATAACTTTACCGGTCACAGTGCGAGTACGTTTTTCAGCGCTCATACTTAGTCACCTGCCTTTTCGTTCAGTACAGTCTTAACACGAGCAATGTCGCGACGAACCTGGCTAAGCAGGTGATTCTGTGCCAGCTGACCAGTTGCCTTCTGCATACGCAGATTGAACTGATCCTTCAACAGACCCAGGAGTTCCTGCTGAAGTTCATCTACGGATTTTTCCCGCAGTTCTTTAGCAATCATCACATCACCGTCCGCTTAACAATGGTTGTAGCCAAGGGCAATTTGGCAGCAGCAAGCGCGAAGGCTTCAACTGCCAGAGATTCGGGAACGCCGCTCATTTCGAACAGCACTTTACCCGGCTGAATCTGGGCAACCCAGTATTCAACGTTACCTTTACCCTTACCCATACGAACTTCAAGCGGCTTGTTGGTGATCGGCTTGTCAGGGAAGACACGAATCCAGATCTTACCGCCACGCTTTACGTGACGAGTCATGGTACGACGTGCAGCTTCAATCTGACGAGCAGTGATACGGCCGCGGGCAGTAGCCTTAAGACCAAATTCACCAAAGCTTACTTTACTGCCGCGCAGTGCCAGGCCGCGGTTGCGACCCTTCATCACCTTGCGGTATTTAAGACGTTTCGGTTGCAGCATTGACGTCTACCTCACTTACCTTTCTTCTTCGGCGCATTTTTCTCAGCACGCACCTGTTCGATGCCGCCAAGAATCTCGCCTTTGAAGATCCAGACTTTAATGCCGATCACACCGTATGTGGTGTGCGCTTCGAAGGACGAGTAATCGATGTCCGCACGCAGAGTGTGCAACGGAACACGACCTTCGCGGTACCATTCGGAACGTGCGATCTCAGCACCACCCAGACGGCCGCCCAACTGAATCTTGATGCCCTTGGCACCAATACGCATGGCGTTCTGTACCGAGCGCTTCATAGCGCGACGGAACATTACACGGCGTTCCAGCTGGCCTGCAATGCTCTGGGCTACCAGAGTAGCGTCAAGCTCAGGCTTGCGTACTTCTTCGATGTTGATGTGCACGGGCACACCCATCAGCTCAGAAACAGCGTTACGCAGCTTTTCGACGTCTTCGCCTTTCTTACCAATTACGATGCCTGGACGGGCAGTGTAAATGGTGATTTTTGCATTCTGCGCCGGACGCTCAATTTCAATACGGCTAACAGATGCATTGCTCAACTTCTTCTCAAGGTACTCACGTACCTTCAGATCGTTGAGCAGCTTCCTGGCATACTCGCCCTTGTCTGCATACCAAGTAGAGGTATGATCTTTAACGACGCCAAGGCGAATACCGGTCGGATGTACTTTCTGACCCATTTGAACTCTCCTAGCTCAGCGCTTAGTCTGCAACCTTGACGGTAATGTGACAGGTGCGCTTGATAATACGATCAGCACGACCTTTCGCACGCGGCTTAATACGTTTCATGCTCGGCGCTTCGTCAACGAAGGCCGTGGAAACGCGCAGATCATCAATGTCAGCACCTTCGTTATGCTCCGCATTCGCGATAGCAGACTCAAGTACCTTCTTAATGATCGCCGCACCCTTTTTCGGGCTGAACGCCAGGATGTTCAGAGCTTCGCCCACTCCCTTACCGCGGATCTGGTCTACGACCAAACGAGCTTTTTGGGCGGACAGGCTGGCGCCTTTCAATTTAGCGGCAACTTCCATCACTTATCCCCCATTACTTCTTCTTAGCCTTTTTATCGGCCGCATGTCCACGGTAGGTGCGCGTAGGAACAAACTCACCCAGTTTGTGACCAACCATGTCTTCGGTTACAAAAACCGGTACATGTTGGCGACCATTATGAACCGCAATCGTCATGCCCACGAAATTCGGGAAGATGGTAGAGCGACGTGACCAGGTCTTCAAAGGACGCTTGTCACTGCTCTCGATTGCAGCTTCTACCTTTTTCAGCAGGTGAAGGTCTATAAATGGACCTTTCTTCAGTGAACGTGGCACAGCTGTATCCTCAAGTTAGTTACTTGGCAGAACGACGGCGTATGATCAGCTTATCGGTACGCTTGTTCTTACGGGTCTTATGACCTTTAGTCGGCACACCCCATGGAGTAACAGGGTGACGACCGCCAGATGTACGACCTTCACCACCACCATGCGGGTGATCTACCGGGTTCATCGCAACACCGCGAACGGTAGGACGAACACCACGCCAGCGTTTAGCACCGGCTTTACCGAGCTGACGCAGGCTGTGTTCGCTGTTGCCAACTTCACCCAGAGTCGCACGACATTCGACCAGCACCTTGCGCATTTCGCCAGAGCGAAGACGCACGGTTGCATAAGTCCCTTCACGCGCTACGAGCTGCGCAGAAGCGCCCGCAGAACGTGCCAGCTGTGCACCTTTACCGGGCTTCAGTTCGATGCAGTGGATAGTAGAACCCACTGGGATGTTGCGTATTGGCAGGGTGTTACCGACTTTGATGTCAGCATCCACGCCAGAAAGCACAACCGAACCTTCTTTAATACCCTTGGCCGCAATAATGTAGCGACGCTCACCGTCTGCGTATTTCAGCAGAGCAATGTTCGCGGAACGGTTCGGGTCATATTCCAGACGCTCGACCACTCCAGGAATACCGTCCTTGTTGCGACGGAAGTCGACCAGACGGTAATGAGACTTGTGACCACCACCAATATGACGGGTAGTGATACGTCCGTTGTTGTTACGACCACCGGACTTGCTCTGTTTTTCAACCAGGGGTGCATAAGGCTTGCCTTTGTGCAGATCCTGATTAACAACCTTGACCAGATGACGACGTCCAGCAGAGGTCGGCTTAGTCTTGATAACTGCCATGATTCAACCCCTTTTATTCGCCAGCCAGGAAATCAATTTCGGAACCTTCAGCCAGGCATACATAAGCCTTGCGAACGTCGTTCCGCTTGCCAAGACCACGCGCGGTGCGCTTAGTCTTGCCCTTGATGTTAAGGATGTTGACGCCTTTAACTTTAACGTTAAAGAGTGCTTCAACAGCAGTTTTGACTTCCTGCTTGGTAGCAGTGTCAGCCACACGGAAAACAACCTGCTGAGAACCCTCAGCTACAATCGTTGCTTTCTCGGAAATGTGCGGCCCCATTAGCACCTGATAAATACGAGCCTGGTTCATGCCAGTACCTCCTCGATTTTCTTCAGAGCAGGCACAGTTACCAGAACCTTCTCGAAGCCAACCAGGCTGACAGGGTCGATGCCTGCAGCGTCACGCACGTCAACGTGCGGAACGTTACGAGAAGCCAGATACAGGTTCTGCTCAACGTCTTCAGTGATCAGCAACGCGTTGCCCAGGGACAATTCGTTCAGCTTGGCGATAAACAGCTTGGTTTTCGGAGATTCCAGAGCGAAATCTTCAACTACAACCAAACGGTCCTGACGAACCAGCTCAGAGAAGATGCAACGCAGTGCTGCGCGGTACATTTTCTTGTTTACTTTCTGAGAATGGTCACGTGTTTTGGCAGCGAAAGTTACGCCACCTGTGCGCCACAATGGGCTACGAATGGTACCGGCACGAGCACGGCCTGTACCTTTCTGACGCCACGGTTTAGCACCACCGCCCGATACTTCTGAGCGGGTTTTCTGAGCTTTGGTACCCTGACGACCACCGGCCAGGTACGCCGTAACGACCTGATGAACCAGCGATTCGTTGAATTCTTTACCAAAAGCCAGGTCGGATACTTCAACCGAACCGGCAGTTCCAGCTAGATTCAGATTCATGTCAACCTCCCCTTAGGCGCCAGCCTTGACAGCCGGTTTAACGATTACGTCACCGCCGGGAGCACCCGGCACGGCACCTTTGACCAACAGCAGGTTGCGTTCAGCGTCTACGCGAACGACTTCAAGGGTCTGAATAGTAACGCGTTCAGCACCCATGTGACCTGCCATCTTTTTGCCTTTCCAGACGCGGCCAGGAGTCTGACATTGTCCTATGGAACCCGGAGCTCGGTGAGACAGAGAGTTACCGTGAGTCGCATCCTGCATGCTGAAGTTCCAACGCTTGATCGCGCCCTGGAAGCCCTTGCCTTTGGATTGACCAGTAACATCTACTTTCTGACCTGCTTCGAAGCGCTCAACGGTCAGCGCATCGCCAACGTTGATTTCTTCGTCATTCGACAGGCGGAACTCCCACAAACCGCGGCCGGCTTCAACGCCAGCTTTAGCAAAGTGACCAGCTTCCGGCTTGCTCAGCCGGCTAGCTTTACAGCCACCAGTGGTGATCTGCACAGCAGTGTAACCATCAGCTTCGATGGTTTTCACCTGAGTCACGCGGTTCGGCTCGACCTCGATGACGGTGACTGGCACGGACACGCCATCTTCAGTGAAGACACGGGTCATGCCCGCTTTACGTCCGATTAGACCTACAGTCATGTTTTTAACCTCTTGCCAGTTGTGTACGGGGCTGTTACCCACTACGGCTACCCTTTACAGGGCATTCCACAAACAGCGCTTCATGAATATAAATTAGAATGCGCAGTGCTGAATTAGCCGAGGCTGATCTGCACTTCAACGCCCGCAGCCAGATCCAGTTTCATCAGCGCGTCAACTGTTTTCTCAGTTGGCTCAACGATGTCCAGAACTCGCTTGTGAGTACGGATTTCATACTGATCGCGCGCGTCTTTGTTGACGTGCGGAGAAACCAGGATGGTAAAACGCTCTTTGCGGGTGGGAAGTGGGATCGGACCACGCACCTGAGCACCAGTCCGCTTTGCAGTCTCTACGATCTCCAAAGCGGAAGAGTCGATCAGGCGATGATCAAACGCCTTCAGACGAATTCGAATTTTCTGATTCTGCATTTTGATCACACTTAATCAAAGTTTTTGAACGGCCGAAGCCGGCATACCCTTCTAGGAAGGGACGCAAATTCTACTCAGGGGCGCTACCAGCGTCAAGTGAATGCGGTTATTAATTAAACAGCAACAATTGAACCTCGCCCGGAACAGAACACACTTCACCATACTTGACCACAAGCGGGCATCCTGGCCCGACACACTCATGCCCATCCCGAGCATAAAAAAAGACCCTCCGAAGAGGGCCTTTTCGTCACCTCAGATCAGCGAACTGATCTTAGGCGATGATTTTAGCTACAACACCAGCACCAACGGTACGGCCGCCTTCGCGAATCGCGAAACGCAGGCCTTCTTCCATGGCGATCGGGTTGATCAGGGTAACGGACATCTGCACGTTGTCACCCGGCATTACCATCTCAACACCTTCCGGCAGTTCACAAGCACCGGTGATGTCTGTGGTACGGAAGTAGAACTGTGGACGGTAGCCTTTGAAGAACGGAGTGTGACGTCCGCCTTCTTCTTTGCTCAGTACGTAGACTTCGCCCTCGAACTGAGTGTGCGGCTTGATAGAACCCGGCTTGCACAGAACCTGACCACGCTCAACGTCGTCACGCTTGGTGCCACGCAGCAGCGCGCCAACGTTCTCGCCTGCACGACCTTCGTCCAGCAGCTTGCGGAACATTTCAACACCAGTACAGGTGGTAACCTGAGTATCGCGAACACCAACGATCTCGATCTGGTCGCCAACTTTCAGGATGCCACGCTCTACACGACCGGTTACAACAGTACCGCGACCGGAGATGGAGAAGACATCTTCCACTGGCATCAGGAACGGCAGGTCAACTGCGCGCTCAGGCTGCGGGATGTAGTTGTCCAGCGCATCAACCAGCTTCAGGACTGCAGACGTACCCAGTTCGTTGTCGTCCTGACCGTTAAGAGCCATCAGAGCGGAACCAGCGATGATCGGAGTGTCGTCGCCTGGGAAGTCGTAGGTATCGAGCAGCTCGCGCAGCTCCATTTCTACCAGCTCCAGCATTTCAGCGTATTCTTCAGACTCAACGCCGCCGCAATCTTCAGCCAGCAGGTCAGCCTTGTTCAGGAAGACAACGATGAAAGGTACACCCACCTGACGCGACAGCAGGATGTGCTCGCGAGTCTGCGGCATAGGGCCGTCAGTTGCGCCACATACCAGGATAGCGCCGTCCATCTGAGCTGCACCGGTGATCATGTTCTTGACGTAGTCAGCGTGACCCGGGCAGTCGACGTGCGCGTAATGACGTCCTGGAGATTCGTACTCAACGTGCGAAGTTGCGATAGTAATACCGCGCTCACGCTCTTCAGGAGCATTGTCGATACCGTCGAAGGCAACGGCAGAGCCGCCCCAAGTCTCAGAACAAACGCGCGTCAGAGCCGCTGTCAGAGTGGTTTTACCGTGGTCGACGTGACCGATGGTGCCGACGTTTACGTGCGGCTTGTTACGTTCAAATGCTTTCTTACCCATCACGAATACCTCTTGATCAATTAGGCGTAATTATTTCTGGTTGATAACTGCTTCTGCAATGTTTGCAGGCGCTTCAGCGTAGTCATCAAACTCCATGGAGTAGGTCGCACGACCCTGGGTTGCCGAGCGCAGATCGGTTGCATAACCGAACATTTCGCCCAACGGCACCTGAGCGCGAATAACCTTGCCACCGGCGGTGTCATCCATACCCTGAACGAGACCACGACGACGATTAAGGTCACCCATCACGTCACCCATGTAGTCTTCCGGAGTCACGACTTCGACTTTCATCATCGGCTCGAGCAGACAAGGGCTCGCTTCCTGAGCGTATTTTTTCAACGCCTGAGAAGCTGCGATTTTAAACGCCATCTCGTTGGAGTCAACCTCGTGGAAGGAACCGTCGTACAGACGTGCTTTCAGGCCAATCAGCGGGTAGCCCGCGATTACGCCGTTCTTCATCTGTTCTTCGATACCCTTCTGGATCGCCGGAATGTATTCCTTCGGAATAGATCCACCTACGACTTCGTTGATGAACTCCAGACCTTCCTGTTCGGATGGGCTGAATTCTACAACAACGTGGCCGTACTGACCGCGACCACCGGACTGACGGGCAAACTTGTGGTTTGCTTCGACGGTCTTGCGGATTTTCTCGCGGTAGGCAACCTGCGGCTTGCCGATGTTCGCTTCAACCTTGAACTCGCGACGCATACGGTCAACGAGGATGTCCAGGTGAAGCTCACCCATGCCAGAAATAATTGTCTGGCCGGATTCCTGATCGGTTTCAACGCGGAAAGAGGGATCTTCCTGAGCCAGCTTGCCCAGCGCGATACCCATTTTTTCCTGGTCAGCCTTGGATTTCGGCTCAACAGCAACAGAGATTACCGGCTCCGGGAACTCCATGCGCTCCAGAACGATACGATCGTCCAGGCTGCACAGGGTGTCACCAGTAGTAACGTCCTTCATGCCGATCAGTGCGGCGATGTCGCCTGCGCACACTTCCTTGATCTCTTCACGCTGGTTGGCGTGCATCTGTACCATACGACCGATACGTTCTTTCTTCGACTTGACAGAGTTAATCACGCTGTCGCCGGACTTCAGAACGCCGGAGTAGACACGAACGAAGGTCAGAGTACCAACGAAGGGGTCAGTTGCGATTTTGAACGCCAGTGCGGAGAAAGGAGCGCTATCATCAGCAGCACGAACAGCCGGGGTAGAGTCCTTGTCATCCAGAGTACCTTCAATCGCCTTAACTTCGATCGGCGATGGCAGGTATTCGATCACGGAGTCCAGCATGAACTGAACACCCTTGTTCTTGAACGCGGAGCCGGCCATGATCGGCACGATTTCGTTGTTCAGGGTACGGGCACGCAAACCAGCCTTGATTTCTTCGATGGTCAGCTCAGTACCTTCAAGGTACTTGTCCATCAGTTCGTCAGTAGCTTCAGCTGCAGCTTCAACCATCTGCTCGCGCATCTCTTCAGCACGCGCCTGCAGGCTGGCCGGAATTTCTTCCAGATCGTAGGTCATGCCCTGATCAGCTTCGTTCCACATGATGGCTTTCATGCGAATCAGGTCAACAACACCCTTGAATTCGTCTTCAGCACCGATTGGCAGATTGATCGCCACAGGAACAGCACCCAGACGTTTCTTCATCTGGTCGACAACCATGTAGAAGTCAGCGCCGGCACGGTCCATCTTGTTGACGAACACCATGCGCGGGACTTCATACTTGTTGGCCTGACGCCATACAGTCTCGGTCTGCGGCTGTACACCAGAAGAGGCGCACAACACAACCACGGCACCGTCGAGTACACGCAGTGAACGCTCAACTTCGATCGTGAAGTCAACGTGTCCCGGTGTGTCGATGATGTTTACGCGGTGCGGTTCAAACTGCTGGTTCATACCGGCCCAGAAACAGGTGGTAGCAGCGGAGGTGATAGTAATACCACGCTCCTGTTCCTGCTCCATCCAGTCCATGGTGGCAGCACCGTCGTGTACTTCACCGATCTTGTGAGACAGACCTGTGTAGAAAAGTACACGTTCGGTAGTGGTGGTCTTACCGGCGTCTACGTGTGCACAGATACCGATGTTACGGTAGCGTGCTATAGGAGTTTTACGAGCCACGACTCTATCCTCAGTTTAGAAACGATAGTGAGCAAAAGCCTTGTTGGCTTCGGCCATACGATGCACGTCTTCACGTTTCTTAACAGCGGCGCCACGACCTTCAGCAGCATCAGCCAATTCACCCGCCAGGCGCAGGGCCATGGATTTCTCGCCACGCTTGCGCGAGAACTCTACCAGCCAGCGCATGGCCAGAGCGTTACGACGCGACGGACGGACTTCAACAGGAACCTGGTAAGTAGCACCACCAACACGACGGGACTTAACTTCGACCATCGGCTGTACGGTTTCCAGTGCTTTCTCAAAGATTTCCAGCGGGTCAGCTTTGGTACGTTCCTGGATTTTATCAAGCGCACCGTAGACGATCTTCTCGGCGACAGATTTCTTGCCGCTGACCATCAGGTGGTTGATGAATTTAGCCAGAGTTTTGTTGCCGAATTTAGGATCCGGCAGGATTTCGCGCTTTGCAGCGACGCGTCTTCTAGGCATTGATAAGCCCTCAATTTATAAAAAGGTCTTCAGGTTAACTCAGGATATGCCGCCTATGCGGGTTCGCCTGACCTTACTCTTACCGTGTCCGGTCTAGCCCGATAGCCATTTGCGCTACAAAGCCTCGCCGTAATGACGACGATTAAGATTTAGGACGCTTGGTTCCGTACTTCGAACGACCCTGTCTACGGTCGTTGACGCCGGAGCAGTCCAGAGCACCACGTACAGTGTGGTAACGCACACCTGGCAAGTCTTTTACACGGCCGCCGCGAATCAGTACGACAGAGTGTTCCTGCAGGTTGTGGCCTTCACCACCGATGTAGGACGTCACTTCAAAACCGTTAGTCAGACGCACACGGCAAACTTTGCGCAGCGCTGAGTTAGGTTTCTTCGGTGTAGTGGTGTATACACGAGTACATACGCCACGACGCTGAGGACAAGCCTGCAGAGCAGGAACGTCGCTTTTTTCAACAGCGCGTTTGCGTGGCGAACGCACCAGCTGGTTAATAGTTGCCATTAAGCAAACTCCACGTTTTCACGTATTAATGGATAAACACCAAAAAGCCGGAGCCATATGTCCGTGCAAAATGCGTAGCGCACTCCGCTCGACAGCTGGTCCCAGCACAAGGGGGCCGGAATTTTAATCAATTCCGACCCCTATAGTCAATTACTGACCAATAATTACTCAGAATCCGATAGCGAAGCGTTCAATGCTTCGGTCAGTGCCTGTTGCACTTCTTCCGCACTCACGGTCGCTGTGCCGGGTTGAGCCTGGGCAGCACGCTTCTTGCGCTTGCGCTCGCTGTGATACGCCAGACCTGTACCGGCCGGAATCAATCGGCCAACAACAACGTTTTCTTTCAGACCACGCAGGTAGTCTTTCTTGCCTGTTACCGCACCTTCGGTCAGTACGCGGGTAGTCTCCTGGAAGGAGGCCGCGGAGATGAAGGATTCGGTTGCCAGTGATGCCTTGGTGATACCCAGCAGCACTCGCTCGAACTTCGCCGGAATCTTGCCTGCAGCTTCCAGCGCGGCGTTTTCTTCTGCCACTGCGCTGAACTCGACCTGCTCACCCGGAATAAAGGTGGAGTCACCGGATGTAGCGATTTCGACCTTGCGCAGCATCTGGCGAACAATAACCTCGATGTGCTTGTCGTTGATCAGTACGCCCTGCAGACGGTAAACGTCCTGGATCTCGGCCACGATGTACTTGGCCAGTTCACCAACGCCCAGAATGCGCAGAATGTCATGCGGGTTCGACGGACCATCGGAGATGACCTCACCCGTTTCAACCTGCTCACCTTCGAAGACGTTCAGGTTACGCCACTTCTGCATCATGATTTCGAACGGATCGCCATTAGGCGGCGTCAGCAGTATGCGACGCTTGCCCTTGGTTTCCTTGCCGAAGGTCATGACACCGGAGATTTCCGCGAGAATCGCAGATTCCTTCGGCTTGCGCGCCTCGAACAGGTCGGCAACGCGCGGCAGACCACCGGTGATGTCCTTGTTGACACTGCCTTCCTGCGGAATACGTGCCAGTACATCACCAACAGCCACTTCAGCGCCGTCAGCCAAACCAAGAATCGCCTTGGGTGGCAGCAGGTACTGAACCGGAGAATCCGTACCCGGGTGCATCATGTCGCTGCCGTCGGCATTGATCAGCTTGATCATTGGACGAATGTCCTTGCCGGCCTGCGGGCGGTCCTTGGCTTCCAGTACGTCTATGGAAGACAGACCCGTCAGCTCGTCCTGCTGGCGCTTGACGGTAACACCGTCGTCCATGCCGTGGAACTGCAGACGACCCGCGCCTTCAGTGATGATCGGATGCGTATGGGGATCCCAGTTAGCGACGATGTCGCCAGGATTCACTATGGCACCTTCCTTCACCTTGATTACGGCACCGTACGGCAGCTTGTAGCGCTCGCGCTCACGGCCATGCTCGTCGGTCACACCCAGCTCACCGGAACGCGATGTCGCGACCAGCTTGCCATCCAGACGTTCAACGAACTTCAGGTTGTGCAGGCGGACTTCACCGCCGTTCTTCACCTGGATGCTGTCGACAGCCGCTGCTCGCGATGCCGCACCACCGATGTGGAAGGTACGCATGGTCAGCTGGGTACCCGGCTCACCGATGGACTGGGCTGCGATAACACCAATGGCTTCACCGCGGTTAACCAGATGTCCGCGACCCAGGTCACGACCGTAACAAGCCGAACAGATGCCGTGGGTTTCGTTACAGGTGATGGCAGAACGCACCACGATCTCATCGATCGAGGAATAACGCTCGTCATTTTCCAGACGGTGTACCCAGGCTTCATCGATCAGAGTACCGGCATCGATCAGCACATCCTTGCCGGTCGGATCCAGGATATCGTTGGCAACGACACGACCCAGCACGCGGTCACCCAGACGCACGACTACATCGCCGCCTTCGATCAGCGGCGTCAGCAGCAGGCCGTTTTCGGTGCCGCAGTCTTCGTTGGTGATAACCAGATCCTGCGCCACGTCTACCAGACGACGCGTCAGGTAACCGGAGTTCGCCGTTTTCAGTGCCGTATCTGCCAGACCCTTACGCGCGCCGTGGGTCGAGATGAAGTACTGCAGTACGTTCAGACCTTCACGGAAGTTTGCAGTGATCGGCGTTTCGATGATGGAGCCATCCGGCTTGGCCATCAGACCACGCATACCCGCCAGCTGACGGATCTGAGCGGCGCTGCCTCGAGCACCGGAGTCGGCCATCATGTAGACAGAGTTGAAGGATTCCTGAATCAGGTCCTTGCCTTCCTTGTCCTTGACGATCTCACCGTCGGCATCCAGTACCGGCTCGGTGCGCAGGTTATCCATCATCCGCTTGGCCAGTACTTCGTTGGCTCGGGACCAGATGTCGATAACCTTGTTGTACTTCTCGCCCTGGGTTACCAGGCCGTCGGAGAACTGACGCTCGATTTCTTTAACTTCGTTCTCGGCATCGTCGATAATCCGACCTTTTTCATCCGGTATAACGAAGTCATTCACACCTATAGAGGAACCGGACACAGTTGCCTGACGGAAACCGGTGTACATCAGCTGGTCGGCAAAGATAACGGTGTCTTTCAGACCACAGCGACGGTACGCCTCGTTCAGCAGACGCGAGATCGCCTTCTTCTTCATCGACTGGTTAACCAGCGAGAACGGCAGGCCCTTGGGCACTATAGCGAACAGCAAGGCACGACCAACAGTGGTCTCCTTGATCTCGGTACGCTCTTCAACGTTGCCTTCGATGTCGTTTATAACTTCGTGGATACGCACCTTTACACGAGCCTGCAGGTCAACCTGCTTGGCACCGTGGGCACGGGCCACTTCTTCGATGTCCGCGAAGGCCATGCCTTCACCCAGAGCGTTAACGCGCTCACGGGTCATCCAGTACAGACCCAGTACCACGTCCTGGGACGGTACTATGATCGGCTCGCCGTTGGCGGGCGACAGGATGTTGTTGGTGGACATCATAAGCGCGCGTGCTTCCAGCTGCGCTTCGATTGTCAGCGGTACGTGTACCGCCATCTGGTCACCGTCAAAGTCGGCGTTGTAGGCAGCACAAACCAGCGGATGCAGCTGGATGGCCTTGCCTTCAATCAGAACCGGCTCAAACGCCTGGATACCCAGACGGTGAAGTGTCGGTGCACGGTTCAGCAGTACCGGATGTTCGCGGATAACTTCGTCCAGGATATCCCAGACCAGCGGCTCTTCGCGCTCGACCATCTTCTTGGCAGCCTTGATGGTGGTGGCATAGCCACGCAGCTCAAGCTTGGAGAAGATAAACGGCTTGAACAGCTCCAGCGCCATTTTCTTCGGCAGACCGCACTGGTGCAGACGCAGGTACGGACCTACCACGATAACGGAACGACCGGAGTAGTCGACACGCTTACCCAGAAGGTTCTGACGGAAACGACCCTGCTTACCCTTGATCATGTCGGCCAGGGATTTCAGCGGGCGCTTGTTGGAGCCGGTGATGGCACGACCGCGACGGCCGTTATCCAGCAGTGCATCGACCGCTTCCTGCAGCATGCGCTTTTCGTTGCGCACTATGATATCAGGCGCATTGAGGTCCAGCAGACGCTTCAGGCGGTTGTTACGGTTGATAACACGACGGTACAGATCGTTAAGATCCGAGGTCGCAAAACGGCCGCCATCCAGCGGTACCAGCGGACGCAGGTCCGGCGGCAGCACAGGCAGCACGCTCATGATCATCCAGGCCGGGTTGTTGCCCGACTTGTAGAAGGATTCCATCAGCTTGAGGCGCTTGGAAAGCTTCTTGATCTTGGTTTCCGAATTGGTCGCCGGGATCTCTTCGCGCAGCTGCTGAATGGTTTCTTCCAGGTTAATGGACAGCAGCAGTTCCTGTACGGCTTCGGCACCCATGCGGGCATCGAAGTCGTCACCGAACTCTTCCAGCGCTTCGAAATACTGCTCATCGTTCATCAGCTGGCCACGCTCAAGCGTGGTCATGCCCGGATCGATAACAACGAAGGATTCGAAGTACAGCACGCGCTCGATATCGCGCAGCGTCATGTCCATCATCAGGCCGATACGGGACGGCAGGGATTTCAGGAACCAGATGTGAGCAACCGGGCTCGCCAGTTCGATATGACCCATGCGATCACGACGAACCTTGGCCAGGGTGACTTCAACGCCACACTTCTCACAGATAACACCGCGGTGCTTCATGCGCTTGTACTTGCCGCACAGGCACTCGTAGTCTTTTACCGGGCCAAAGATCTTGGCGCAGAAAAGACCTTCGCGCTCAGGCTTGAAGGTACGGTAGTTGATGGTTTCCGGCTTTTTAACTTCACCGAATGACCAAGAGCGGATCATTTCCGGTGAAGCCAGGGAGATCTTGATCGAGTCAAACTCGTCAGACTGTCCCTGGGACTTCAGCAGATTCAGCAAATCTTTCATGTTCGGTGGCCCCTCGCGGAGTAGTGGGCAGACGCGCGCAGCGCCCGCCACGTGATTGTGTTAATCCTTAATCGTTCTCAAGCTCGATATCGATACCGAGAGAACGAATCTCCTTGATCAGCACGTTGAAGGACTCCGGCATGCCCGGTTCCATCTGATGGTTACCATCGACGATGTTTTTATACATCTTGGTACGACCATTGACGTCATCGGATTTGACGGTGAGCATTTCCTGCAGGGTGTACGCAGCGCCGTACGCCTCCAGGGCCCAAACCTCCATTTCACCGAAGCGCTGGCCACCAAACTGCGCCTTACCACCCAGCGGCTGCTGAGTAACGAGGCTGTAGGAGCCGGTAGAACGCGCATGCATCTTGTCGTCTACCAAGTGGTTAAGCTTCAGCATGTACATGTAACCTACGGTCACCTTGCGGTCGAATTTCTCGCCGCTGCGACCGTCAAACAGGCTTACCTGACCGCTTTCATCAAGGCCTGCCAGACGCAACAGGGTCTTGAGCTCGACTTCCTTGGCACCGTCAAACGCCGGCGTGGCAATAGGTACACCACCGCGCAGGTTGTGCGCCAGATCGAGGATCTCGGCATCAGTGAAGTCTTCCAGACCTTCGTGACGGCAGGCCTTGCCCGCGCCATGATCGCCGTTGTAGATCTCGCCCAGGAAAGAACGCAGCTCCTTGACCTTCTCGGCCTTGGCGCGTTCGACTTCCAGCATCTCGTTGATCTTGCGACCCAGCCCCTTGGCGGCGGCACCCATATGGGTTTCGAGAACCTGTCCGACGTTCATACGCGATGGTACGCCCAGCGGGTTCAGTACGATATCGACCGGCTCGCCGTTCTCATCGTAAGGCATGTCTTCAACCGGCATGATAACGGAGATAACACCCTTGTTACCGTGACGGCCTGCCATCTTGTCGCCCGGCTGTACGTGACGCTTGGTAGCCACGTAAACCTTGACGATTTTCAGTACGCCAGGTGCCAGATCGTCGCCGGTCTGCAGCTTGCGTTTCTTGTCTTCGAAGCGCTTGTCGAGGTTCTCGCGACGCTCTTCCAGCTGCTTGCGCGCCAGTTCGAGCTGCTCGGAGACGGCTTCGTCGGATACGCGGATCTTGAACCACTCGGAGTGCTTGAGCACACCCAGGAAGGATTCAGTAATCTCTTCACCCTTGGCAAGACCGGCACCGCCGTCAGCCTTGAGGCCAACCATGACCTTGGCCAGACGTTCGAAGGTAGCCTGCTCGACGATACGGAATTCGTCGTTAAGGTCCTTGCGAATGGCGTTCAGCTCGCTCTTCTCGATGGACAGCGCACGCTCGTCCTTGGGCACGCCGTCACGGATGAAGACCTGAACATCGATAACCTTGCCGATGGTACCGGTCTTGACGCGCAGGGAGGTGTCCTTAACGTCGGACGCCTTCTCACCGAAGATCGCACGCAGCAGTTTTTCTTCCGGCGTCAGCTGGGTTTCACCCTTGGGTGTTACCTTGCCGACCAGGATGTCGCCAGGCCCAACTTCAGCACCGATGTGTACCACGCCGGACTCGTCCAGCTTGGCCAGAGCGGATTCACCGACGTTGGGGATGTCGGAGGTAATTTCCTCTGGCCCCAGCTTGGTGTCACGCGCCACACAGGTCAGTTCCTGAATGTGGATAGTGGTGAAGCGATCTTCCTGCACCACACGCTCGGAGATGAGGATGGAGTCTTCGAAGTTGTAACCGTTCCAGGGCATGAACGCGATACGCATGTTCTGACCCAGTGCCAGCTCGCCCATGTCGACGGACGGGCCGTCAGCCATGATGTCGCCACGCTGCACAGCATCACCCGGGCGCACGATTGGGCGCTGGTTGATGCAGGTGTTCTGGTTGGAACGGGTGTACTTGGTCAGGTTGTAGATGTCGACACCGGCATCACCCGCCTGTACTTCGTCATCGTGTACACGTACCACGATACGACCCGCATCCACCGACTCGATCTCGCCGCCACGGCTCGCCACAACGCAGACACCGGAGTCGGAAGCAACATTGCGCTCCATGCCAGTACCTACCAGCGGCTTGTCGGCGCGCAGTGTCGGTACAGCCTGACGCTGCATGTTGGAACCCATGAGGGCGCGGTTGGCGTCATCGTGCTCAAGGAACGGAATCAGCGATGCAGCAACGGAGACCACCTGGCGCGGCGATACGTCCATATACTGGATCTTGTCCGGCGCCATAACGGTAAATTCGTTAAGGTGACGCACGGCTACCAGGTCGTCGACCAGGCGCTTGTTCTCATCCATCGTGGCCGAAGCCTGGGCGATGACGTACTTGTTCTCTTCGATCGCCGACAGATAATCGATATCGTCGGTAACCTGACCTTCAATAACGCGGCGATACGGCGTCTCAAGGAAACCGTAATCGTTGGTGCGCGCATACACAGCCAGCGAGTTGATCAGACCAATGTTCGGACCTTCAGGGGTCTCGATTGGGCAGACACGACCATAATGGGTCGGATGCACGTCGCGGACTTCGAAGCCTGCGCGTTCACGGGTCAGACCACCTGGGCCCAGTGCGGAGACACGACGCTTGTGCGTGACCTCGGACAGCGGGTTGTTCTGGTCCATAAACTGGGACAGCTGGCTGGAACCGAAGAATTCTTTCACCGCCGCCGCAACCGGCTTGGCGTTGATCAGATCCTGCGGCATCAGGTTCTCGGACTCTGCCATGGACAGACGCTCACGCACGGCGCGCTCAACGCGGACCAGACCGACACGGAACTGGTTCTCGGCCATTTCGCCGACGGAACGGATACGACGGTTACCCAGGTGATCGATATCATCGACAACGCCATCGCCGTTGCGAATAGCGATCAGGGTTTCCATGACCGCAAGGATATCTTCCTTGCACAGCACTCCAGGACCTGTGATCTCGTCACGGCCCAGTCGACGGTTGAACTTCATGCGGCCTACGCCAGACAGGTCGTAGCGCTCGTCGGTGAAGAACAGGTTCTCGAACAGGGACTCGGCAGACTCTTTGGTCGGCGGCTCGCCTGGGCGCATCATGCGGTAGATTTCGACCAGCGCTTCGATCTGGCTGCGAGTACTGTCGACACGCAGCGTCGCCGAGATGAACGCACCGGTATCCAGGTCGTTGGTGTACAGGGATTCGAAGGCAGTCAGGCCCACGGCACGCATCTTGTTCACCAGATCTTCGGTGATTTCAGCGTTGCACAGGGAGATGACTTCACCGGTGGCCGGATCAACAACGTCTTTCGCCATTGCCTTGCCTACCAGGTACTCCATCGGCACTTCCAGCTCGGTCATGCCAGCCTGCGCCATCTTGCTGATGTGGCGCGGCGTAATACGGCGACCCGCTTCGACGACCACATTGCCTTCGGGATCCTTGATCTCGAACGACATGGTTTCGCCGCGCAGACGTTCCGGCACCAGCTCCATGCGGATGCTGTCATCGGTCAGGGACCAGCTGGTGTTATTAAAGAAGATATCCAGGATTTCTTCTGTCTGATAACCCAGGGCACGCAGCAGAACGGTCGCAGGCAGCTTGCGGCGACGGTCTATACGTACGAACAGGTTATCTTTTGGATCGAATTCGAAATCCAGCCAGGAACCGCGGTAAGGAATGATACGCGCGGAGTACAGCAGCTTGCCGGATGAATGGGTCTTGCCCTTGTCGTGGTCAAAGAACACGCCAGGTGAGCGGTGCAACTGGGAAACGATTACGCGCTCAGTACCGTTAACGACAAAGGTGCCGTTATCAGTCATCAGCGGCATCTCGCCCATGTAGACTTCCTGCTCTTTGATATCCTTGACCGCTTTGGTGCTGGATTCGCGATCATAAATCACTAGGCGCACTTTGACTCGCAAGGGTGCGGCATAGGTCACGCCACGCATCTGGCATTCTTTTACATCAAAAACCGGCTCACCGAGACGATAAGTCACATATTCCAGCGCAGCATTGCCGGAATAGGACTGGATCGGGAATACGGAATTGAATGCAGCGTGCAGACCTTCTTCGCGACGCTCGCCGGCGTCTCCACCAAACTGCAGGAATCGACGGTAGGAATCGAGCTGGATAGCCAGCAGGTAAGGCACATCCATGACTTGTGGCAGTTTGCCAAAGTCCTTACGGATGCGTTTCTTCTCAGTATATGAATAAGCCATCAGTGTTCCCCAGCATGTGCACCAAGTTGCGAACCAGCCCAGAAGAAGACCTTCCAGTCTGTATCACCGTCATTTATTTGCTGTCTATAAATAACGGAAAAAGGCCGGTGGCTATTCGCCACCAGCCATAGCACTTTGAACAGCGTTCAGCCGCTCTGAATGCATAGACGCTATTACTTGAGCTCTACGGAAGCGCCAGCTTCTTCCAGCGCTTTCTTCAGCGCTTCAGCATCGTCCTTGCTCAGACCGTCTTTAACGGTAGAAGGCGCAGTATCAACCACAGCCTTGGCTTCTTTCAGGCCCAGGCCTGTAGCAGCACGAACAGCCTTGATAACGTTAACTTTCTTGTCGCCAGCAGCGGTCAGAATAACGTCGAATTCAGTCTGTTCTTCAACAGCGGCAGCAGCGTCGCCAGCCGGGCCAGCCATTACAGCAGATGCAGCAGATACGCCGAACTTTTCTTCCATAGCGGAGACCAGTTCAACAACGTCCATTACAGACATTTCAGCGATTGCGTTGAGGATATCTTCTTTAGTCAGAGACATGATTCAGTTCCTGAAAATCTGGAGCAATTGCTCCTAAAATCGGTTAACAAAGCAGCTGAGAAACTCAGGCAGCTTCCTGTTCTTTCTGTTCGCGTACGGCAGCGAGGGTACGAACCAGCTTGCCGGCTGCAGCTTCTTTCATGCAGCTCATCAGCTTGGCAAGGGCTTCTTCGTATGTCGGCAAGCTTGCCAGCATAGCGATGTCTACCTTATTGCCTTCAAAGGCAGCAGCCTTCAGCTCGAACTTGTCATTGCCCTTGGCGAACTCACGCAGGATGCGCGCACCGGCACCTGGATGTTCGTTAGAGAATGCAATGATAGTCGGGCCAACGAAAGTGTCTGCGAGACACTCGTATGCTGTACCTTCGATCGCACGGCGAGCCAGGGTGTTACGCACAACCTTCAGCCATACGCCATTGTCACGGGCCAGCTGGCGAAGCTCTGTCATCTTTCCAACGGTAACACCGCGGGAATCGGCCACGACGGCCGACAGAGCATTCTGAGCAGCTAGCTGGACATCGGCAACGATCGCCTTTTTGTCTTCTAGTCCTAATGCCACGATAAACTCCTGGATTGAGTCTTTCGACTGTTTACCAACAACCGGGATCTGTCATGCAGAACCCGGCTTGAGCACGGTGGTTTTATAGATCCAAGGTTTGAATCTCACCGTCTGCGCAGGCCGGAAAACCATTAAGGCATATCCTCGCACCGACAACTGACTGGTGCAGGCCATACCACCTGCGGTCTTTGACGGCCTTCGTATCTGTTTAACAGGTCACGAAGACCCTCAAAAAACCTTTCAAGGGGTGACTTAAACGCTCAGGGAAGCCTGATCGATAGTCAGACCCGGGCCCATGGTAGTGGACAGGGTCACTTTCTTCACATAGATGCCTTTGGAAGAAGCTGGCTTCAGCTTTTTCAGGTCGGCGATCAGTGCTTCGATATTTTCTTTCACGGAACCGGCAGCGAAGTCGGCCTGGCCTACGCCTGCGTGAATGATGCCGTTCTTGTCAGTACGGAAACGTACCTGACCAGCCTTGGCATTCTTGACAGCAGTTGCGACGTCCATGGTTACAGTGCCAACCTTAGGGTTAGGCATCAGACCACGCGGGCCAAGGATCTGACCCAGCTGACCAACAACACGCATGGCATCAGGCGTAGCAATAACAACACCGAAGTCCAGGTTACCGGCCTTGATGGAGTCAGCCAGATCTTCAAAGCCTACGATGTCAGCACCGGCAGCCTTGGCCTTCTCGGCATTTTCGCCCTGGGCGAAAACAGCAACACGTACAGTTTTGCCTGTACCGTGCGGCAGTACGGTGGAACCACGTACAACCTGGTCGGATTTACGAGGGTCAACACCCAGGTTAACTGCAACGTCTACAGATTCTTTGAACTTCACAGTAGAAAGTTCAGCCAGCAGAGCGACGGCTTCGTCGATAGCGTACAGCTTGGTAGCTACGACTTTTGCGTTGATTGCTTTCTGACGCTTGGACAGATTAGCCATTATTCATCACCCTCTACTACAAGACCCATGCTGCGCGCAGAGCCCGCGATGGTGCGAACAGCTGCATCCATGTCACCGGCAGTCAGATCCGGCATTTTGATGGTAGCAATCTCTTCCAGCTGAGCACGTGTCACGGTACCGACTTTATCGGTATTCGGACGGCTGGAGCCGCTCTTCAGGCCGGCTGCTTTTTTCAGCAGAATGGCCGCCGGAGGCGTCTTGGTAATAAAGGTAAAGCTGCGGTCGCTGTAGACTGTGATAACAACAGGAGTCGGCAGACCAGGCTCAATGCCCTGGGTCGCGGCGTTGAACGCCTTGCAGAATTCCATGATGTTAACGCCGTGCTGACCCAGTGCAGGACCGACTGGCGGGCTAGGGTTAGCCTGACCAGCTTTTACCTGCAGCTTGATATAAGCATTAATTTTCTTAGCCATTAAGCTACTCCTTTGGGTGCAAACGCCTTGCGGCTCCCCATTCTCGACAATGGAAAGCCCCGGCTGCGCAAACGCAACCAGGGCAATCCGAATTCAAAAAGGCTTGATCAGGCTTTTTCGACCTGAGCAAATTCCAGCTCAACAGGGGTAGAACGACCAAAGATCGTCACTGCCACATGGAGCCTGTTTTTCTCGTAGTTGACCTCTTCCACCACACCGTTAAAGTCGGCAAAGGGACCATCCACAACACGAACCATCTCGCCCGGCTCGAAGAGAGTCTTCGGCCGCGGCTTGTCGACACCACTCTCGACGCGACGCAGAATTTCCTGCGCCTCTTTCTCGGTAATAGGTGCCGGCTTATCGGCTGTACCACCGATGAAACCTAATACACGCGGCGTATTCTTGACCAGGTGCCACGCTTCGTCTTCCATGTCTATCTGAACCAGAACATAGCCCGGATAGAACTTGCGCTCAGACTTGCGCTTCTTGCCATCACGAATTTCGATGATCTCTTCGGTCGGAACCAGAATATCACCGAACTTTTCCTGCATGCTGTAAAGCTCAACCCGCTCTTTCAGCGAGTTCATTACACGCTTCTCGTAACCGGAGTACGCATGGACGACATACCAACGCATTGCCATACAAAAAACTCCTTAACCGATTACACCAGACACAAACCAACCCAGAAGCGAATCCAGACCCCACAACAGGAGCCCAACAATCAGCACCACTACAACAACCATCAGAGTCGTCTGCAGGGTTTCCTGTCGCGTCGGCCAGACCACCTTGCGGATTTCGGTCTTGGCTTCCTTGAACAGATTGAAAAACGACCTTCCCTTTGCAGTATTTAACGCTACAAACCCAGCCAGCAAAGCTAGAACTATCAGCGCAACAGCGCGATAGAACAGTGACTGATCGGAAAACATGGAGTTCCCAACCACACCCGCCGCTACCACCAGGACAACGACAAGCCACTTAAGGCCATCGAATTTTGATTCCACAGGGACTGCTTTAGAGATCACTTTGTAGCCTCAGCTAAGATAAGCTTGCGCTAATTTGACGCCACTTCCGATTGAAAGTGGCAGGCCAGGAGGGACTCGAACCCCCAACCTGCGGTTTTGGAGACCGCTGCTCTGCCAATTGAGCCACTGGCCTACTGCGTAATAGGGACGCGAATTATATGCCCGCCCCTATCACTTGGCAACACCTAATTTTCAATTAGGCGATGATTTTCGCTACAACACCCGCACCAACGGTACGGCCGCCTTCGCGAATCGCGAAACGCAGGCCTTCTTCCATGGCGATTGGGTTGATCAGGGTAACGGACATCTGCACGTTGTCACCCGGCATTACCATCTCAACACCTTCCGGCAGTTCACAAGCACCGGTGATGTCTGTGGTACGGAAGTAGAACTGTGGACGGTAGCCTTTGAAGAACGGAGTGTGACGTCCGCCTTCTTCTTTGCTCAGCACGTAGACTTCGCCTTCGAACTGAGTGTGCGGCTTGATAGAACCCGGTTTGCACAGAACCTGACCACGCTCAACGTCGTCACGCTTGGTGCCACGCAGCAGCGCGCCAACGTTCTCGCCTGCACGACCTTCGTCCAGCAGCTTGCGGAACATTTCAACACCAGTACAGGTGGTAACCTGAGTATCGCGAACACCAACGATCTCGATCTGGTCGCCAACTTTCAGGATGCCACGCTCTACACGACCGGTTACAACAGTACCGCGACCGGAGATGGAGAAGACATCTTCCACTGGCATCAGGAACGGCAGGTCAACTGCACGCTCAGGCTGCGGGATGTAGTTGTCCAGCGCATCAACCAGCTTCAGGACTGCAGACGTACCCAGTTCGTTGTCGTCCTGGCCGTTAAGAGCCATCAGAGCGGAACCAGCGATGATCGGAGTGTCGTCGCCTGGGAAGTCGTAGGTATCGAGCAGCTCGCGCAGCTCCATTTCTACCAGCTCCAGCATTTCAGCGTATTCTTCAGACTCAACGCCGCCGCAATCTTCAGCCAGCAGGTCAGCCTTGTTCAGGAAGACAACGATGAAAGGTACACCCACCTGACGCGACAGCAGGATGTGCTCGCGAGTCTGCGGCATAGGGCCGTCAGTTGCGCCACATACCAGGATAGCGCCGTCCATCTGAGCTGCACCGGTGATCATGTTCTTGACGTAGTCAGCATGACCCGGGCAGTCGACGTGCGCGTAATGACGCCCTGGAGATTCGTACTCAACGTGCGAAGTTGCGATAGTAATACCGCGCTCACGCTCTTCAGGAGCATTGTCGATACCGTCGAAGGCAACGGCAGAGAGCCGCCCCAAGTCTCAGAACAAACGCGCGTCAGAGCCGCTGTCAGAGTGGTTTTACCGTGGTCGACGTGACCGATGGTGCCGACGTTTACGTGCGGCTTGTTACGTTCAAATGCTTTCTTACCCATCAGTCAGATTCCTGATAGCGTTGAATGAAATTCCGGAACGACAAATACAACAAAGGGCAGACATATTTCTATATCTACCCTCTATCTAATTATGGAGCTCATGGGCGGAATTGAACCGCCGACCTCACCCTTACCAAGGGTGTGCTCTACCCCTGAGCTACATGAGCACAACTGCTGGAGCGGGTAGCGGGAATCGAACCCGCCTCTTCAGCTTGGAAGGCTGAGGTAATAGCCACTATACCATACCCGCCTACCGGCAAAATCTGGTAGTAGATGGTGGTGAGGGGTGGATTCGAACCACCGAAGCTCGCGCGTCAGATTTACAGTCTGATCCCTTTGGCCACTCGGGAACCTCACCTTACTACCTACTTCGCCGCTGCACGTGGTGCCGGCACGAGGAGTCGAACCCCGGACCTACTGATTACAAGTCAGTTGCTCTACCAGCTGAGCTATACCGGCTCAGCGTCGAAGTGGGGCGTATAGTACTGATCGACTTATGGTGTTGCAACCCCTTTGCAGAGTTTTTTCTCTATTTTTATGCCTGGATGTGATTTTTCGAGCACTCGATTGATTTTATTGAACAAATCTCGATCAGAATCAACCGGAAGCAGCACCGAAAACAACACCTGGGTGCGATCAAGCACCTTCAGCTCAGGCGCAAGACCGGTATCGCGAAAACGCGTGGCGGCGACTTCAGCCTCAGCCTCGGAGCCAAAACGCCCCAGCCGCAACTGCGTACCCTCAAGGCTGCTCTCCGGCACCACACCCACCGCCTGCAGACGCTCGATCAGCGCAATGCGTTCCTGCGGATCCTGCGGCACACTCAACGCCAGCTCAAACTCCGCCGCCAGGCGAATATCCTCCTGCTCGATAACCGGCACCAGACCATAGCCCTGCATCAGCTGCGCCACCTGCTCGGCATCAGCACGCGCCGGCAAACCCACATAGGACACACAGAGCGACTGCGCCGCAGCAGACTGAGCCTGACCCAGCACCCGCAACTGACCCGCATCAACCTCGGACAGCAACCGCACCGAAACGCCCTGTTCTGCCACTTCAGGTACCGGTTCGCGAGACTCACGCTGCATCAGCGCCGCCCACAACAGCACCACCGCATTAGCCAGCAGCAGCAGCAAGAACAGCCAGCGCAACATCTTAGCTCAACGCCCAGTGCAGGCCGTCCAGTACCAGATCAGGGCAGTACTCACCCTGACCCGCCAGGCGCGCAAAAAGCTCGCCATCACCGCCGGTTATCAGCAAGGCAGCGCCTGGATAATCCGACCCAAGCTGGGCCAGCAAACGCTGAGCGATGGCATCGAATACAAAATTGATACCATGAAATACCGCCGCCGAAGTGTGAGTACCCGGCGTCAGATCGAACTCATCTATCGCCTGATCAGCGATCACCTGGGCGGTATTGGCCAGCAGACTGGAAGCCATCAGGCGCACACCAGGCACAATGTAGCCACCCCGGTGCGCACCATCAGCCGCCACAAAGTCGATGGTGATGGCGCTACCGCAGTCCACCACACAGACCTCACCATCTGCCTGATGGTAGCCCGCCAGCATAGCCATCCAGCGATCAACCCCCATGCGCGACGGATCTGCATAGCTGTTGCGTACGCCGGCCTGATGCGCCTGCACGCGGGCAAAGGCCGCCACCAGTGACCAGCGCTTAAGGCAGTAATCCGCGATCAAGGCTTCGACGGCAGCACCGGCAACGCAGGCTACGCGCACCTGACTGATAGCATCAGGCCAGCATGCGAACTGCTTTTCATGCAAACCTGCAGCTTCCAGCTGACGACTGGGCAGACGCCCGCGCACCCAACCCTGCTGCGGACAGGCGTAACGCCACTTGAGGAAAGTATTGCCGATATCGATCTCAAGAATCATGACAGGCGCCTGAGGCTGACCTCTCCCCCATGGAAACTCTCGACGCCTGTGGCAGTTTCCAGCATCAGGGCACCACTGCCCGACACACCGCGACAGATGCCTTCCACGGCATTGAGACCGAAATTCAGAGACACACGCTGATCCCGACAGGCATCCAGCGCCTGCCACTCATCCACCAGCGGCTCGAAACCCGACTCGGCAAAGGCAGCCAGAACCGGCACCAGCTCATTGACCAGCGCCGCCAGCACCTGGGTGCGCGGCGGCACTGTGCCGCAGATCTGCTGCAAATCAACCCAGGGCTGATCAATGTCCGCCGCCAACTCCTGCGGCATGGCAATATTCAGCCCTACGCCCGTTACCACCTGACAGTCACCCGAAGCCTCACCGCTGACTTCCAGCAACACACCCGCCAGCTTGCGTCCCTGCCACAACAAATCATTGGGCCATTTAAGCTCCACACCCTCAAGCCCCAGCCGCGCCAGACCACGGGCCAACCCCAGCCCCACCGCCAGGCTTAGACCCTCAAGCGAGGCTGCCCCCTGGGGAAAGCGCCAGACCAGCGAAAAGTAGAGGTTACGCGCGAAAGGACTAACCCAGGGACGCCCCCGACGCCCCCGCCCCGCCGTCTGCTGCTCAGCGACATAGAGGCGCCCATGACCAGGCTGCTGTTGCAGCTGCTGCATGGCCAGCAGGTTGGTAGACGGAATCGACAGATCGAACTGCATATTCCCCAGCTGCGCGGCCACTTTCGCATCCAGCGCCGCCGCAAAGGTATCAACACTCAACAGATCAAGCCCGCCGGGAAGGCGATAGCCACGTCCTTTCACACTGTAAATTTCGATGCCAAGCTCTTCGAGCTTACGCATTTGTTTCCAGATCGCACTACGACTGACTGCCAGCTGCTCGCCCAATTCCTGTCCGGAATGGAAGAGGCCGTCAGCCAGGATAGACAACAACGATCGGGTCGTCATAGAGTAAATCCTTTTTTACAAACAAGACCGGCCCCGCGTTATATCGGCGCCAATAGAGGTGTTCAAGTGCTAACTACTGCGTGCGGCACCACGTTGAAATGCGGAAATCGTGGCTATTTTGCTCGTCAGCCACATGATCAATCGACGGGGCTGTTTGCACCCATTCGCTCAGATCAAGCTCCGGGAAGGTGGCATCACCCTCCAGCTCCGCCTGCACCTCAGTGATATAAAGCAGATCTGCCTGAGGTAGGGCTTGTGCATAAATTTGGCCACCACCAATGACCATAACTTCAGTCGCACCGGTTTCTGCACAGTGATCTCGGGCCATGCCAATAGCCTGCGTCAGTGTCATCGCCGTCTGAACGCCTTCATGCTGCCAAGCTGCATTTCGCGTCACCACAATATTTTTCCGCCCCGGCAAGGGCCGCCCTATGGACTCAAACGTTTTGCGCCCCATGATCACAGGCTTGCCGGATGTGACCTCTTTAAAATACTTAAGATCAGTCGACAAATGCCACGGCATCCGGTTATCAATGCCGATCACCCGATTGCGAGCTTGCGCCACGATAATTGCCAATTTCATTTTATGCCCCTCAAATTGCGATCGGCGCTTTGATACCCGGCCGCGGGTCATAGTCAACAAAGTCGAAGTCCTCGAACTCATACTCGAACAGCGATGCTGGCTTGCGCAGGATTTTAAGCTGCGGCAAAGCCCCCGGCACACGGGACAGCTGTTCATCGACGATGGCCGGATTGTTCAGATGGTTCTGATACAAGTGTACATCACCGAAGGTGTGCACGAAGTCGCCCACTTCAAGATCGCATTGCTGCGCCAGCATATGGGTTAGCAACGCGTAAGAGGCGATATTGAACGGCACCCCAAGGAAATAGTCGGCACTGCGCTGATACAGCTGACAGCTGAGCCGGCCCTCGGCGACATAGAACTGAAACAACGTATGACAGGGCGGCAGCGCAGCCTTGCCGTTTTCAACGTTCTGCTGCGGACTCAGGCTCTCATCCGGCAGGTCCGCCGGGTTCCAGCCACTGACGATCAGGCGACGGGAATTGGGGTTGCGCTTGATCTGCGCCACCAGCTCGGAAATCTGGTCAACCGTGCGCCCATCGGGACAGGCCCAGGAGCGCCACTGCTTGCCGTACACAGGACCAAGGTCGCCATTTTCCAGCGCCCACTCGTTCCAGATACTGACGCCACGCTCTTTTAGCCAGTTATTGTCGGTGCTGCCGCTGAGAAACCAGAGCAACTCATACACCACCGACTTGATATGGACTTTCTTGGTGGTCAGCAACGGAAAACCGGCCGACAGATCGAAGCGCAGCTGACGCCCGAACAGAGACCTTGTACCTGTTCCGGTACGGTCGCCCTTGTCACAGCCGTTATCGACAATATCGCGCATCAGGTCCAGATACTGCTGCATCACTACTCCACATCAAAAACATAGCCATGCGAACCCGCCCGCCGGCTCAGGGCCGTGCGGGCAGCCGCTCAGGCGCTAACTTTACGCCGGTAGGCCAGCAGCATCAACAAGGCCCCCGCCAACACCATGGGCACAGACAGCAGTTGCCCCATGGTCAGCCAGTCAAAGGCCAGGAAGCCGAGCTGCTCATCGGGCTGGCGCACCAGCTCGATCAGCGAACGGAAGCTGCCATATAAAAGCAGGAAGAGCCCCGACACCGCCATGCGCGGGCGCGGCTTGGCCGAGAACCACCACAGCAGCGCGAACATCAACACGCCTTCCAGTGCAAATTCATACAGCTGCGAAGGATGCCGCGGCACAGCATCACCGGTACGCTGAAAAACCACCCCCCAGGGCAGATCGGTTTCCCGACCCCAAAGCTCGCCACCAATAAAGTTACCCACCCGACCGGCACCCAAACCAATAGGAATCAGCGGCGCGGTGAAGTCGCCCATTTCAAAGAAGGTCTTGCCCTGATTACGACCGAAAATCCACAGCGCCACCAGCACGCCTATAAGCCCCCCGTGGAAGGACATGCCACCCTCCCATACATGGAACAGCCACAGCGGGTTGGCCAGAAAATAGTCAAATTGATAGAAGAGCACGTAGCCGGCACGGCCACCGAGCACGACACCAACGGCCCCCCAGAAAATAAGATCGGACACCTGCTGCTCGCTCCAGCCGGAGCCTGCACGCCGGGCCCGCTTTACGCCAAGCCACCATGCGGCAGCAAAGCCCACCAGATACATCAGGCCATACCAGTGTATCTGCAGAAAACCCAGATCAAGTGCGATCGGGTTTATATCATGTACCCACATAAATAACTCAGTCCTTGTTCAGAGCAGATTGCCGAGCAGAAAACGAATGCCCACCAGGGCGAGAAAAACCGCAAATATACGCCGCAGCACCGGTGCCGGCAGGCTGTGGGCCCAGCGCGCCCCAAGGCGCGCAAAGATCGGACTGGTCAGCACTATGCCGGCGAAGGCCGGCAAGTAAACGTACCCCAGACTCCAGTCCACCAGAGCCTCATGCCCCCAACCTTCCAGCACATTGCTGAAAGCCCCCATCAGCGCAATTGGCAGGCCGCAGGCGGCAGAGGTCGCCACTGCCTGCTGCATGCGCACATGGCGCCAGCTCAGATAAGGCACCGTCAGGGTACCGCCCCCGATGCCAAACAGCGCCGAGGCCCAGCCAATCACGCCACCGGCAGCGGCAAGCCCTGCGGACTTAGGCGCGTCACCTGGACTATCCGACGGCTTGGCGCCAAAAGCCATCTGCAGGGACACCAGCAAGGCAAAGCTGCCAATAAGCATTTGCAGCACATCACCCGGCAGCTGACCGGCGGTCTTGACCCCCAGAAAGGCACCCAGCAGTATCCCCAGTCCCAGCGGTCGGAATAACTCCCAGCGCACAGCGCCGCGCTTGTGATGGGCCAGTATGGAACTGATCGAGGTGACCACAATGGTCGCCAGCGAGGTCGCCACGGCCATATGAGTAAGAACCTCCGGCGAAATTCCCTGGGCCCCAAAAGAAAACACCAGCACCGGCACGATCAGCAGCCCGCCACCGATACCAAAGAGCCCTGCCGTCACACCCGCGGCGGCACCCAGCGCCAAATACATCAATAGGGTCAACAGCATGGTGCAACATCCCTGCAGTAGTAATGATAAAGTCGCCTATAGTAGCCTATGGGACGTGGCTGGCAACCGACATAAGTCACACGTCACCGCAGCTGGCAACCCGCCGCGCCAGAGAGCCTGTTTATGTGCCTGATGACCTTCGCCTACCAGTCCCATCCCGACTACAACCTGATTCTGATCGCCAACCGCGATGAAGCCTATAGTCGCCCGACCCAGGGTGCCACAGCCTGGATGCAGGACAACGACCTGATCGCAGGACAGGACCTGGAACAGGGCGGCACCTGGCTCGGCATTCACCGCAGCGGCAGACTCAGTGCCGTCACCAATTTCCGCGACGGCCGCGCACCAGCAAACCCAACACTGCGCTCGCGCGGACACCTGACGCGGGACTTTCTGCTCTCGAGGGAGTCGGCACAGAGCAGCAGCCAGCATTACGCCGAGCAGGGAGAGCACTACGGTGCTTTCAATCTTCTGCTGGGGGATATCGAAGGGCTGTATTACCTGTCGAACCGCGGGCGGGCACCCGAGCGCCTTGACCCGGGCATTCATGGCCTGAGCAATGCACTGCTCGACAGCCCCTGGCCAAAGCTGCAACAGGCCCGCGAAGCACTCAGCGCCGCACTGAGCACCATTAGTGTTCAACAGGACCGATTGCAGCTGGCGGCGCAATTGACCGAGGTTTTGGCCGCACGCAGCCAGGCGCCGGATGCGCAACTGCCCGATACTGGTATTAGCCTCGAGCTTGAGCGCAAGCTATCGCCCTGTTTCATCCAGCTGGAGAGCTACGGCACAAGGGCCACCACGGTGCTGTTGCAGGATTATCAGGGAAACAGCTGCTTTTACGAGCAGAGTTTTGATGCGCAAGGGCCCACCGAAGTACGACACTATCAACTGCAGCTGCCACCGTTCGGCTCCAAGCCCCGCGACTGAGGCGGTGCGACTATCGCGGAATGGTGGGGCGTGACAACTGCCCCAGCCCCAATTCCTGCAAGGTGGTACGCAGCAGCAGATGAATTTCTTCGGCATCGTCCATGCCCCGAACCTGACTGAGCAGGCCGCGAGCACGCACATGGGTGATGCCGCGAATGGCCGATTTCACCCGGGGAATATTAGTAGAGTTCATCGATAGCACGTCATAGCCCATGGCCATCAGCAGAATTGCGCCGCAGGGGTCTGAGGCCATTTCACCACAGATGGACACCTGCACATTTTCCTTGTGCGCTTCCTCGGCGATATATTCCAGCGCCCGCAGCACCGACGGATGGTAAGGCGCATAGAGACCCGCCACCCGCGGATTATTGCGATCCACCGCCAGCAGGTACTGGGTCAGGTCATTGGATCCCACTGAAATAAAATCAACCCGGCGTGCAAAACGGCGCACCTGATAGACCGCCGCCGGCACCTCCACCATTACGCCCACTTCCGGCCGCTCGGTGATATGGCCCTCTTCGCGCAGCTCGCTCACCGCCCGATCAATCATGCGATTGGCTTCGTCCACCTCATGCACACTGGTCACCATGGGCAGCATGATGCGCAGATTGCCCAGGCCCTCATTGGCGCGCAGCATGGCACGCACCTGCACCAGGAAAATTTCTGGATGGTCCAGTGTCACGCGAATACCGCGCCAGCCCAGGAAGGGATTTTCCTCCTTGATGGGAAAGTACGGCAGCGCCTTGTCGCCGCCGATGTCCAGAGTACGCATGGTCACCGGGCGCGGCGCGAAAGCCGCCAGCTGGGAGCGATAAGTCTGCAACTGATCCTGTTCGCTGGGGAAAAAGTCCCGGATCATGAAAGGAATTTCGGTGCGATAGAGCCCGATCCCCTCGGCACCACGATCCAGCGCCCGCTGCACATCGATATCCAGGCCCGTATTGGCCCACAGCGGCATATTATAGCCATCGGATGTTTCAGCAGGCTTGTCTCGCAGCTGTTCCAGACCCGCTGCGACTTCGCTGTCTTCGCGCATGATGTCGCGGTACACCTGCAGGATTTCATCCGATGGGTTCACGTACACCCGCCCGGAATAACCATCCAGGATCAGTACCCTGGCCTCGATCTGGGTATAGGGCAGATCCAGCACCCCCATAGCGGTAGGTATGCCCAGCGAGCGCGCCAAAATCGCCGCATGGGAGTTGCCGGAACCATGCACCGACACCAGACCTACCAGCTTCTCGGTGGGAACTTCGCCCAGCATCGCCGGGGTAAGCTCATCCGCCACCAGAATGGTGTTTTCGGGATAGTCGATCTGCTTGGGCGCGGCCTCCTGCATATAGGCCAGCACACGCCGCCCCAGATCGCGGATATCAGTCGCACGCTCGCGCAGATAGGGATCTTCCATGGCATCGAACTCACGGATATGCGCCTTGATCACCTCCCGCAACGCACCCTGAGCCCAGTTACCCAAGCGGATCTTGTCGACAACTTCGCCGGCCAGGGCGTTGTCGTCCAGCATGCGCAAATAGACATCAAACAGCGCCTGCTCCTCGCTGCGCAGGCGCTTGGACAGAGTGCGCCCCACTACACGGATATCGTGACGCACGGATTCAAGGGCCCGCACAAAGAGCGCTATCTCGGCCTCTATATCAGTGGCGGGCTTATCGGGGACGGCGTTGAGGTCCGCCGGCGGCGCCATGACCACGGCCGGGCCAATGGCCACACCGGGCGCTGCCGACACGCCCTCAAAGCGGCTTTCAATTACGGCGCCACGGCGACTGCCGCTGACGTCTTGAATGGAACCGGTTGCCTCGGCATGGGCAATAACACCCGCCAGCTGGGCGGATACAGTGACTAGAAAGGCTTCTTCGTTTTCATCAAAGCGCCGGCGTTCCTTTTGCTGCACCACCAGCACCCCCAGTACATCACGCTGATGGATGATCGGCACACCCAGAAAGGAATGAAAACGCTCTTCGCCGGTGCCCGGCAGAAATATAAACGCCGGGTGCTTGGAGGCATCTTCCAGATTGATGGGCTCCGCCCGCTGTCCCACCATGCCGACTATACCTTCGGCCGCGGACAGGCTGACCGTACCCACGGCATCCTTGTTCAGCCCCTGGGTCGCCATCAGGATGTAGCGTTGCTGTTTGGCGTTGAACAGATACACAGAGCACATCTGTGTACGCATGGCACGCTGTATTCTGCGCACGATCAGATCGAGCACCGAATCAAGATCCGGCGCAGCGCTGACCTCCTGTACAATCTTGCGCAGTATTTCGAGCATGGACGCACCCCATAGTTGTTATTTTCGTAGCTGGGCGACCACTCGCGCCAGCTTGGGCGATAGCTCCCTCATCGCCTTTCGGTACACTTCACGCTTAAACGACACCACCTGCCCCAGGGGATACCAGTAACTTACCCAGCGCCAGCCATCAAATTCCGGCGAGCTGGTATGGTCGATGGTAACAGCCTGGTCTTCACTCAGCATGCGCAGCAGAAACCATTTCTGCTTCTGGCCGACACAGACCGGATGGGAATTGCGCCGGATCATTCGTTTGGGCAGACGGTAGCGGAGCCAGCCGCGCGTGACAGCAACGATTTCGACGTCGCTGGCGCACAGCCCTATTTCCTCATGAAGCTCACGGAACATAGCTTCATCGGGAGATTCATCATCCTGAATTCCCCCTTGCGGAAACTGCCAGGCATCCTGTCCTATCCGTCTGGCCCAAAGGACCTGACCCAGCGAGTTAGCCAGAATGATGCCGACATTCGGTCTGAACCCGTCTGAATCAATCACTGTTTATATCCTGAAGTAGTTCGTTGCTATTGTTCCACACTTCACGAATTCCGCAAACTCCACTCACAACAGCAATTTACAGCGCCTGCCGGTGTTTGAAAGCCCGCCCCGGACACACTATGATCGGCCTTTTGCATCCAAGGGGAGCACAACCTTGAGCCTGGCCATTTTCGATCTGGACAACACTCTGTTAAACGGCGACAGCGATCATGCCTGGGGCGAGTTTTTGTGCGCTCAGGGCATCGTCGACACCACTGAGTACAAGGAGGCCAACGACCGCTTCTATCAACAGTACAAGACCGGCACCATGGACATCTTCGAATTCCTGGAGTTCGCCCTGCGCCCGCTGGCGCAACATTCAACGCAGCAGTTAGAGCAGTGGCACGATCTGTTCATGCAGCAGTGTGTCGAGCCCATGATGCTGCCCAAGGCGCTGCAGCTGCTGGCCGATCACCGCGCCCGCGGCGACTTCCTGCTGATCATCACAGCCACCAACCATTTCGTGACCTCACCCATTGCCCGCAAGCTGGATGTCGATGCCCTGCTGGCGACAGATCCCGAGATGGAAGACGGCCGCTATACAGGCAAGGTCGCGGGCACGCCCTGTTTTCGTGAAGGCAAAGTAGAGCGTTTGCATCACTGGCTGCAGCACAACAACCACACTCTGGAAGGCAGCTATTTCTACAGCGATTCACAGAATGACCTGCCACTGCTGGAGCTGGTGGAGAACCCCGTCGCGGTGGATGCCGATGACATACTGACGCGCACCGCGACCGAGCGCGGCTGGCCGGTGATCAGCCTGCGGGACTAAGAACGCCGCTTTCGAGGTGGCGATACGAGGCTGCGTGGGCGGCATGGATAACTTATCCGCGCCGCCTCAGCGCTTAGGGGCAAGGGTTAGGGGCAGGGATAGGTATAACGGCTATGGATGGCTTCCATCTGCGCCAGCACATCGTCGCTCAATGTCAGATCCACCGACGCTATATTGCTGCGCAGCTGATCCATTTTTGAAGCGCCTATAATGTTGCTGCCCAGGAAAGGCCGACTGTTGACGTAAGCCAGCGCCATCTGTGACGGGTCTAGCCCGGCATCCTTTGCCAGTGCCACATAGGCGCGGGTCGCCGCCTGGCCCTGATCAGTCAGGTAGCGCTGGTAATTGGGATACAATTTGAGGCGCGAGCCGTCCGGCCGCGCACCGTCCAGATACTTGCCGCTGAGCACACCAAAGGCCAGCGGCGAATAGGCCAGCAGATCGACCTGTTCGCGCAGCATGACTTCAGCAAGCCCCACCTCAAGGCTGCGATTCAGCAGACTGTAAGGATTCTGCACCGAGACTACCCGCGGCAAATTCAGCTTGTCCGCCAGGCGCAGGAACTCCATTGTCCCCCAGGCCGTCTCATTGGACAGGCCGATATAGCGCACCCGGCCATCATCCACCAGCGCTTTGAGCGCCTGCAGCGTTTCCTCCATCGCCACGCCGTCGGCAGCGGCATCCCCTGGGACATACCCCAGCTGACCAAAGAAATTACTTTGCCGCTCGGGCCAGTGCAGCTGATAGAGATCAACATAATCGGTCTGCAGGCGACGCAAACTGCCCTCGATGGCATCCCGGATGCTGGCCGCACTCAGGCCCACATCCGGGCGAATATAACGGCACAGATCGCCGGGGCCGGTTACCTTGGTGGCCACGATCATCTGTTCGCGGTTGCCCCGCGCCTGTATCCAGCGGCCTAAAACCGCTTCGCTGGCACCCTGATAATCAGGCGATGTGGGCACCGGGTACATTTCCGCCGTATCCAGCAAGTTCACCCCGGCATCGACGGCGTAATCCAGCTGATCCCAGGCTTCAACTTCGGTGTTCTGACTGCCAAAGGTCATGGTGCCCAGGGCGATACGGCTGACTCTGAGGTCGCTGCCACCCAGCATTTTGTACTGCATCCTGCGTATCTCCCTCAAGCGATTCCAAGATTGTGATCAGCCCCGGGGCTGATCTGTCAGGTCTTAGCTGACCGGCAACACCCGCACAAACAGGGCTTTCAGATAATCAGTTTCCGGAATCGCCGGGTGCAGCGGGTGATCCGCGCCCTGGTGACCCTGATCGAAAATCTGCGAGTTGCGATCAAGCTCGCGACTGTTGCTGCGAATGATATCCACCAGGCTTTCCCGCTGCAGGTGCATGGAGCAGGAGGCGGACACCAGCACACCCTCGCGATTCAGCAGGCGCATGGCAAAGTTATTGATACGGGCATAGGCACGCTCACCGTTACGGATATCCTTCTTCTTCTGGATAAAAGCCGGTGGATCCACAATCACCACATCGTAGCGCTCTTTCTCCGCGATCAGCGCCTTGCAGATATCGAAGGCATCGCCGTGTAGCGGGTCGAAACGATCTTCCTTGCCATTCAGGCGCGCGTTTTCCCGCGCCACATCCAGTGCAAAGTGCGAGGCATCCACGCAGCTGACCATCTCGGCACCAGCCGCCAGCGCCTGCACGCCCCAGCCGCCGACGTAGCTGAACAGATCCAGCACACGCTTGCCTTTGACCAGTTCCTGCATGCGGGCACGGTTGACGCGATGGTCATAGAACCATCCCGTTTTCTGGCCACGCTGCAGCGGCGCCAGCAAGGACACGCCGTTTTCTATCAGTGGGCTAAGCTCAGCAATCTCGCCCTGCACCACTTCAACGTAGGTTTCGAGACCTTCCATTTCACGCATCTTGCCGTCATTGCGCAGCAGTATGGCTTCGGGCTTGAAAACCTTGTTCAGCGCAGCGACGATTTCTTCGATCACAGCTTCCATGCCGGCGGTAGAAATCTGTATCACGAAGATATCGTGGAAGCGGTCAATCACCAGCCCCGACAAACCATCGGAATCGCCGTAGACCAGTCGATAGCAGGGCTCTTTGAAGCACATTTCACGCAGCGACAGCGCCACATTGAGGCGATGTACCAGCAGCGAGCGATCCAGTTTATATTCCAGGTCTCGGCTGACCAGGCGACCGCAAATCAGGGTATTGGGATTAACGTAGGCGACGCCCAGCGCCTTGCCTCGATCGGATTCGACCACCACCTGTTCGCCCGCAGCGAAGCTCTTGAGGGGTGATTTCTGATTATCGACCTCGTTGCTGTAAATCCAGAGATGACCACCGCGCAGGCGTTTCTCGGCACCCGGTTTGAGGCATAAGCGTTTCAGTGACATATCTATGACTACATTTCCTGAGGTCTTGCCGGCACCCGCGTCTGCTGACCGGCACCGTGCTTGAATGTGAAAATGACTGTCCCGGCCAGTGGCCGGGACAGTCAGGTGGCCACGCAGGCTGCTAGATCAGGCTTCGGATTCGCACAGCTCATTATAGCCATCGGCGTCGAGCAGCTCATCCAGCTCCACTGTGTCGGACAGCTTCATGCGGAAGAACCAGCCATCACCGAAAGGATCGCTGTTAACCAGTTCAGGCGAGTCTTCGAGGTCTTCATTGATTGCAACCACTTCACCGGACAGCGGCGCATAGATGTCCGATGCCGCCTTGACCGACTCGACCACACCTGCGTCATCACCGGCGGACAGCTGAGCGCCCACATCCGGCAGTTCAACGAACACCACATCACCCAACAGATCCTGCGCATGGTGAGTAACGCCAATGGTCACGGTACCGTCATCCTCGACGCGAACCCATTCGTGGCTGGCGACGTATTTCAATTCAGCTGGAATCTCACTCATTTCCGTTTCCTACCCTTCTCAGGATTACGAGTTTTATTAATCCGACGCCTGCTAGCGCCTGACTTAATAACTGGCACATGCTTGTAGTGGTATAACTCGGGGCTGGCCACCCCCAACGCAGGTGCTGCTGCAACACAGCACCTAAACCGGTACTTTTAACGCCCTGTTTAAGGACCCTCTGCGGCAACTGTCGACTGGCCCCAGTATAGACATAAATCAGCCAGACTCCGCGGGCCGGCGCACCCTGCCTGCCAGCCTGGGCCCGGGGGACGCCAATGTATAGACTATCCCGCAGCAGATCAATCGCCGCAGGGGCGCCGGGCCCGTGCAGGCAGCTCGCCTGATAGCCCCATGGCCACCAGCGCCAGATGGTTTTTCACCGCACCAAGACGATCAAAGCACTGCATGCCGATATTTCGCCCCAGCACCAGCAGCGGCTGCTGGCTATCGAACAATCGCTTGAAGCCTTCCATACCGGCCGCCATCTGCAGGTTTTCGCCCTGACGTCTGCGCTGATAGCGACGCAGAATACGTGCTGCACCTATGTCATCTCCTCTGGCCGCCGCCGCCTCAACAACCTCCGCCAGCACCGCCGCATCCAGCAGCCCCAGATTCACCCCCTGGCCCGCCAGCGGATGAATGGTGTGGGCCGCATCGCCGATAGCGGCAAAGGCGTCCTGCACGTAGCGCTTGGCATGGCGCTGGCGCAACGGAAAACTGTGGCGCTGATCCGCCCATTCCACAGCGCCCAGGCGACCTTCGAAAGCCCGCTCCAGCGCCGTACAGAAAGCCGCATTCTCAAGCCCCATCAACTCACGCACATGCTCCGGCGAGGTTGACCAGACAATAGAGCTCAGATGATCATCGGCGCCATCGCGCAGCGGCAGGAACGCCAGCGGGCCATCATCGGTAAAGCGCTGCCAGGCGGTGGCGCCATTGCTGCGCTCGGTACGCACTGTAGTCACAATGGCGTGGTGACCATAGTCCCACTCCCAGGTTGGCAGTGCAGCAAGCCGCCTGGTGCGTGACAGCGCACCGTCCGCCGCGATCACCAGGCGAGTGCGCACTGCCTGGCCATCAGACAGTGCCAGCTCGCGCCAGAAACCAGCAGCAGAGCTACGGGGTTCGGACAGTGCTCGCACCTCGACACCCTCAAACAGCCGAATATGCGGCTGTTCGGCCAGGGCGGTGCGCAGCCCGGCCAGAATGACGCGATTCTCAACGATATGTCCCAGATAGGGCTCATGCAGATCGGCGGCACTGAAGTGTGTGCGACCGGTACCCTCGCCGTCCCAGACATCCATATCGGTGTAGGGACTCAGGCGCAGCGACTGCATCACCGGCCAGGCATCCACTGAGCGCAGTATTTGCTCGGAGGCACAGGTTAGCGCACTCACCCGCGCATCAAACCCCTGAGCGGTTGCCTCCTGCACCTGCTGCAGCGGACTTTGCGACTGCGCCGGCCGGCTCTCCAGCAGCATAATGCGGAGTCCCGAGTCACGCAGCGCCAGCGCCGCCGTCAAACCCACCATGCCGGCGCCGACGATCACCAGATCAGCATCCATCACTTCGCTCATAAGGGCCCCTCCCAAGGCTGCAACCCAGGCGCAGGTGTATCCAGCCCCATGGCGCTGCGGGCGAACAGGGTCTTGCCCGTCGGGCAAATATCCAGCGCCTGCAGCCCCAGGTTGCGCCCCAGGGTCAGCAGCGGGTTGCGGCTGGTAAACAACTTCATGGTGCCATCGCTAAAGCCGATGGTGCGCTGCTGATCGCTGCGCATCTGCTCGTGATAACTCTGCAGCACCGCCAGATCGCCCAGCGAACGCCCCTGCTGCTTCGCAGCAATCAGATGGTCCGCCAGGCTGACGAGGCCCCGCAGTGCAAGATTGTAGCCTTGGCCCGCGATCGGGTGCAGCGCATGAGCCGCATTACCCAGCACGACCAGACCCGCGCGTACCTGCTCTTCTGCCAGCACCAGCTGCAACGGATAGGCATGGCGCTCGCCCACCTGCACAAAGCGCCCGGCGCGATAGCCAAACCGCTGCTGCAGCTGCGCCAGAAAACCTGCGTCGTCCATCTCCATCAGTACCTGGGTATCGTCGTCCGACAGCGTCCAGACCAACCCGCAGCGGTGCCGGGCATCCTGATCCTGCAACGGCAGCAACGCCATGGGACCCTGATCGGTAAAACGCTCATAAGCAACGCCGCCGTGCGGTCTATCCGGGCTGACATTGGCAATCAGCGCATGCTGCTCATAGGCGCTGTAGCTATAGCCAATGCCCAGACGCTCACGCAACTCGGAGCGCCCACCATCCGCCATAACCACCAGCTCGCAGCTCAGCTTTGCTGCACAGCCGCCCTGATTGACAGTAACGCCCATCTGGCCGGCGCCGGGAACAATTTCCGCCACTTCGGCCGGACAGAGATAATCAATGCGGCCGCACTCTGACTGCTGCAGCCGATTCAGCAACACCTGGCCAAGCCACTGGTTCTCAACCACATAACCCAACGCCGGCACACGCTGCTGCGCGGCATTGAGGCGCGAGGCACCAAAGTGACCACGATCGGAAATATGAATTTCACCGATGGGGGTGATGTGCTGCGCCAGCGTCTGCCAGATACCCATGCGTTCATAGGCACTGCGACTGCCATAGGCAAGCGCCGTGGCACGGGCGTCGTAACTGGGCTGATAGGTCAGGTCATCCGTGCGCAGTGGCACTGGCTCAACAATGGCAATATCCAGCCCCAACGCCTGGGCAGCAGGTGCCAGGGCGCAGGCCAGGCTCGCACCTACCATGCCGCCACCAACGATGATCAGGTCATAATGCGGTTTCATCAGGAGTGTTGGGCCCTTGCCATCAGCTGCTCAATCTCGGCCACCGTTTTGGGCGCCGCCGCGCTCAATACTTCGCAACCCGTTTCGGTCACCAGCACGTCATCTTCGATACGGATACCGATGCCACGCCAGCGCGGCTCGACCCGCTCATTATGGGGTGATACATAGAGCCCGGGCTCCACCGTCATCACCATGCCAGGCTGCAACGGGCGCCATTCACCGGCAACGCGATAGTCGCCGACATCATGTACATCCATGCCCAGCCAGTGCCCCAGCCGATGCATGTAGAACTCGCGATAGGCACCGGCTTCGATCAGCACATCGACCTCGCCTTCCAGCAGCCCCAGCTCAACCAGCCCTGCGGTGAGCATCTGCACCGACAGGTCATGCACTTCATTCCAGAGCACACCCGGGCGCACCAATTCGATACAGGCCAGTTGCGTGCGCAGCACCAGCTCGTACAGCTGCTTCTGCTCAGGGCCGAAGCGCCCGTCCACCGGGAAGGTACGGGTAATATCGCCGGCATAGTATTCCAGCTCACAGCCCGCATCGATCAGTACCAGATCACCGGCCCGCAAAGCGTCGCGATTCTCGGTGTAGTGCAGTATGCAGCCGTTGGCACCGCCCCCAACGATGGAGGAGTAGGCCGGCAGATGACAGCCCTGCATGGCAAAGTGATGGCTGATTTCCGCCTCGAGCTGATACTCGAACAGACCCGGCCTGCAGCGTTGCATCGCGCGCTCATGCGCCTTGGCTGAAATAACGCCGGCTTCACGCATCAGGCCAATTTCGGCCTCTGATTTGAACAGCCGCAGTTCGTGCAGCAGCGGATCCAGCATTACCAGCTCAACCGGCGCTACAGCCCCCTGGCGCGAGCGCGAGCGCACCGTCTTGAGCCACTGCCGCACACGACCATCAAAAGCCTCATCAGTGCCGATGGAGTAGCTGATGCTGCGATGGCCATCAAGCAGTTCCGGCAGACGCTGATCTATGTCCGCCACAGCATGCGCCTCGTCGGCACCGTAGTGCCGCACTACGCCTTCAGGCCCCGTGCGGTAGCCGTGCCAGATTTCCATCTCCGCATCCCGCCCCTGGCAGAACAGCACCATCTCGCCATCGCGGCGGCCCGGCAGCAGCACCAGTACCGCATCAGGCTCATTGAAACCGGTGAGATAATAAAAATCACTGTCCTGACGGAAAGGATACTCGACATCCCGGTTGCGGGCCCGCATTGAGGCGCCGGGAACTATGGCAAGACCACCGGCCGGCAGTTGCGCCATCAGGCGGGCACGACGGGCAGCAAATTCGCTCTGGGGCAGGCGTGATTTCATCATCAGTGCAACGTCTGGGGCGCGGTCGGCTCAGCGGGGCTGTCATCCGGCGCTTTGTTGCATTCGGCAAACAGCATCAGCGCTGCCATGCGGACATACTCCTCCACCTGCATCAGGTTGGACTCGCCTTCTTCGCCGTCATCGTCATCTGCCACGATCTGGGAAATGTCACTCAGATCGGAGAGCACTTCACGTGACTCCTGCGACAGACTATCGTCCGTTTGCTTGCCGTACTGGCCGAACCCGCTCAAAAAGCCCTGGCACCACTGCCCCAGACAGGCCGCGCGCAACGACAGCAATTCATCGTCATCCGGCAGTAACAGATCAAAATCAAGCTCCATGCCCTCAAGCTGCGCCAGCGCATGCCCAAACATCTCCAGCACCCGCACCTTGGATACCTCTTGGGTGAAGTCGTCGATTTCCAGAAAGGTCGCAGCCAGCTGCAGCCAGGCTGCAGGATCGGGCCTTGCACCCGCCACCAGACAGCCACTCAGCAGGCCATGTAATTCAGCCGGGGATATTTCCTGCACACCTTCGCCGACAAGCACATTGGCAATATCATCAAAATCAGCCGGGGCGGAGTGGTTTTCGGTATCTGCTATCATCAGTCTTCGCTCAATTCCTGCGGACGTGTACCAGGTCACGACCAGGGGTTCACTGTTGCCGATATCCTAGCAGCCTGACCGGCTGAACACTATTGCACAGCGGCGCACTGCGAGTGCCTTTCATTGACCCTTAACCAAGCGCTGTTTATATTTCCCCCTTGATCACATTGCCGGGACTGAGCATGAACGACCACTATTTCAACGCCCTGGAACGAAAAATCGATCAGTTGCTCGATCACTGTCACCGGCTGGAGCAGGAAAACCAGCGACTGCGCTCACAGGAAACGCAATTAAAGGATGAACGTGCCCGTCTGCTGCAACTGAATGACCAGACCCGCAGCAAAGTCGAGTCCATGATTCAGCGACTCAAGGCACTGGAGCAAAATGCATGAGCAAAACCGAAGCACACAAGGTCACGATCAAGCTGCTCGACAAGGAATACATGATCGCCTGTCCCGAGGGGGCTGAAGCTGAACTGCTGACCTCTGCCGACTACCTTGATCAGAAGATGCGCGACATTCGCGGCAACGGCAAAACAGTCGGCCTGGAACGGGTCGCGGTCATGGCGGCGCTGAACATCGCCCATGAACTGCTCAGAAGTCATGCCGACAACCAGCAGCATATTGAAAACCAGGTGCGCCATCTGGGCAGCAAAATTGATCAGTCCCTAGGGCGCTCGAAGCTTGAAAATCGCGAAGCCGATGATTGAAAATTCTTCATGGCGAAAAAATTGTTTAAATATCAACCAAGTAAAAGCGCGCTTAGCTAAATTGAATTAAATTTCAAGTCCTGACATCCAGTTGCAGACGCGTATAATGGTAACCACTCCCTGGGGTGTTCGACAGGCGTTCAAGTCCCTCGAGCCGATAAGTACACCCCTGGAGGCCTTCTGTGATGCTGGTGTGCATGTCCGTTTAGCGGAAAGCCTGATGTATTCGAAGGCCCCCACCTTGAACCTTAGGGTTCAGGGCCACGAACGTTACCGGCACTCCCGGGGAGCCCTTTCAGACTATTGCCCATGTCCTTGCCTACACCTGATCAACGCCAGCTTCTGAGACGCGAAATGCGCGACCGCCGTCGAGCCCTTAGCGCCCGACAGCAGCGTGACGCCGCAGCTAAACTACTGGCCAACCTGTGTCGATTACCCGCCTTTCATCGCGCCCGGCATATTGCACTCTACCTGCCCAACGATGGTGAAATTGACCCGACTCCGGTGATCGAACTTTGCTGGCGCCAGGGCAAGCAAGTTTATCTGCCTGTACTGCACCCCATTCGCCACAACCGACTCTGGTTTGTGCCTTATGATCGCACTACCCCCATGCAGCGCAATATCTACCGAATTCTGGAACCCAAACTCAGAAGAGCGCCCAAGCGGCCGCCCCAGGCGCTTGACCTGGTATTACTGCCACTGGTTGCATTTGATGCCAGTGGCGCACGCATGGGCATGGGAGGGGGTTATTACGATCGAACTTTCAGCTTTAAACAACGCAAAGGGCCACAGGGACCGAAACTGATCGGCCTGGCGCATGATATTCAGAGAGTTAACGAACTACCCGTTGCAAGCTGGGACATACCGCTTGCGGGCATAGTGACAGACTGTCGCGGCTACAGGCTGTAGCCGCAGCAACTCAGCTGTTGCTGAAGACCTGCTCGACCAGCGCAGCGAATTGAAAATCGCTTTGCGAAACACCAGTCATAATTGAACCGATGAGAAAGACCATAACGATCACCATCATCAGATCCGGACCATTTTTCATACGCCGCAATTAACCTCTTATCAGGTAAGAAGGAGCAGCCGTTGTAATAACTGTATGCGGCAACTCCGAGAATCAGAATGCCGTGTAGTGTTCCATACTGCAGCAATATTGCAACAGCTGTTGCCTACTTTATTTAAATTGTCGGTCGCAACTCGGGTTTATTTTGCTCCCGATGCACTGAAATTCACAATATGCCGCGACAGCTTGGCCGCCCGGCAGTTTTCACAGCCATGACAGCATTGGAAATCAGCCCTATACAGAACAAAACGACTGTCGCCTTAACGCTACATAAAGCCCCAAAAAAACCGCTATCAAGCTCAGGTCAACCAGCCCAACATGAGCGGAATTGTTAATGCAGAAAGTAACGTCTGACCGGTAATGATCGCCGCCATCATGGGGGCATCGCCACCCAGCTGCCGTGCCAGAATATAGGCTGAGCTCGCCGTGGGCAGCGCGGCAAACAAAATCAGCAGATTGCGGGTCTGATCCCCCAGTGAAAGTAGCTGTGCCAGCCCCAGCGCCAACAGCGGCAACAGCAACAACTTGATCACCGACGCCCCCAGCAGCGCAGGCCCCACCGCTCGCAGTGCCTTCAGGCTCAATCCGGCACCCACCGCCAGCAGCCCCAGCGGCAACGCCATCTGCCCCAGTAGCTCGGCCACCGGACGCACCATCGAAGGCATGCCAATGCCGCTGTAATTAAGCAACAGGCCTAGTACGGACGCCAGAATCAACGGGTTGCGCGCCAAATTGCGCAACACCGGACGCAGCCCCGGGGATCCGCCGGCATGAAACGCAAACGCCAGCACACAAAACACATTAAGCAGCACAATCATAAAAGCGATAATGACTGCCGACACCGCCAGTGCCGAATCGCCGTAAATCGCCGCGACCATCGCCAGCCCGACATAGGTATTGAAGCGCACCCCCCCCTGATAAAAGGAAGTAAATCCGGCGCCATCGAGTTTTAACAACGGGCGCAACAGATAACACAGCAGCGTACCACCCAGCAGCAGCAACAGAATTGCCAGACCAATACTGCCAATGGGCACATCGCTGATATCCGCCTGACTCAAGCGGGCCACCAGCAGCACGGGGAAAAGCACGAAATAAGTCGCCTTCTCTGCCAGCGGCCAGAAGTCCTCGCCGGGAAAACTATAACGGCGCGCCAGCACGCCCAGCATCAGCAATGCGAACACGGGCCAAAGCATTAACAGCATATCGAACATGACATCAGCTCCCTGTCATTCGGCTTAAACAGCACTGGAGAATACTGGACAGCTGCCCCTCAGGCGAGCCGCTGCTTTACTCTTGCGACCCGGACACAAACCGGACACACTCAGGATTGGGCGCCGGCGCTGCCCGACAAGGGACAGCACCGCGGGACAGTCCGCACTATTGCGCACGCCGGCCTACTCTGTGGCCCGCGCGCTAGGTAACTGCATACAGGAGCGTAACATGATGACATCCCTGGTATTAACTGCCATAGGCCCGGACAAACCCGGTCTGGTGGAAATTTTGTCCCAGACCATTGCCCGTCACAACGGCAACTGGCTTGAGTCCGGCATGTCGCGTCTGGGCGGCAAGTTTGCCGGTATTCTGATCGTCAGTGTTCCGGCAGATGACGTCAGTGCGCTGGAGCAGGCGCTGAGTGCACTGCAGAGCCAGGGCCTCAAGGTGATGACCGAGCGCAATGACGACACCGCCAGCGACACCAGTCGCAGCCCTATTCAGCTCGAATTGGTAGGCCATGACAAGCCCGGCATCGTACGTGAAATCGCCCAGGCGCTAGCCACGCGGAACATCAACGTGGAAAGTCTGGATACGGAACTCACCTCCGGCTCCATGTCCGGCGAGCAGCTGTTCAAGGCTCAGGCGAGCCTGCTGGCCCCCGAGGGGCTGGATATAGACGAACTGCAGCTGGCGCTGGAAGCCATCGCCAGTGATCTGATGGTGGACATTACTCTGAATTAGACGACCCTGCCCCGGCGGACTTTAAAAGCCCGCCGGAGCAGCTTGGAACAGCGCCGCGTTTAGGCCACGTCGCCGCGCGTCGCCAGCAGCTCATGCCCGCGCGCCACCGCTGCACGCACCTGATTTGGTGCAGTACCGCCGATATGATCACGCGCCGCCACTGAGCCTTCCAGCGTCAGCACATCAAACACATCATCACCAATCTCAGCGGAGAACTGCTGCAGCTCAGCCAGCGTCATCTCGCTCAGATCCCGCCCTTCGGCGATACCAAAGGCCACCGATTTACCGACAATTTCGTGGGCATCACGGAAGGCAACGCCTTTGCGCACCAGGTAATCCGCCAGATCCGTGGCGGTAGCGAAGCCGCGCATGGCGGCGTTGCGCATGCTTTCCTTGCGAGATTCCAGCGCCGGCACCATATCGGCGAAAGCACGCAGGCAGCCATTGACGGTGTCGATAGTATCGAACAGCGGCTCCTTGTCTTCCTGGTTGTCCTTGTTGTAAGCCAGCGGCTGGGATTTCATCAGCGTGAGCAGCGACATCAGGTGACCGTACACGCGACCGCTCTTGCCACGCACCAGCTCTGGCACATCCGGATTTTTCTTCTGCGGCATGATCGACGAGCCGGTGCAGAAACGATCCGGCAGATTGATGAAATCAAACTGCGCCGACGCCCAAAGCACCAGTTCCTCGGACATGCGGCTCATATGCATCAGCAGTATGCTGGAAGCTGCACAAAACTCGATGGCGAAATCCCGATCTGACACGGCATCCAGAGAATTGCCCGCCGGTGCCGAGAAGTTCAGCAGCTTGCAGGTCATGTTGCGGTCAATCGGATAGGTCGTGCCAGCCAGCGCCGCAGCACCCAGCGGCATAATGTTCACGCGCTTGCGGCAGTCGACATAACGCTCGTAATCCCGGCTCAGCATTTCGAACCAGGCCATAACGTGGTGGCCAAAGGTCACCGGCTGGGCGGTCTGCAGATGGGTAAAGCCCGGCATGATGGTGTCGACTTCACGCTCGGCCAAGCTCAGCATGCCCTGCTGCAAGCGGCTGATTTCGGCCAGAATGCGATCAATTTCGGCGCGGACATAGAGACGAATATCGGTGGCAACCTGGTCGTTGCGCGAACGGCCGGTATGCAGTTTTTTGCCAGTAATGCCGATTTTCTGGGTCAGCGCCGCTTCGATGTTCATGTGTACATCTTCCAGCGCGATGGACCACTCGAAAGTGCCGCGCTCGATTTCGACACGAATCTCGCCCAGACCACGAATAATATCGTCACGCTCGGCGTCGGTCAGTACGCCAGCGGCGGTAAGCATTTTGGCGTGGGCGATGGAGCCTTGAATGTCCTGCAGGTACATGCGCTGATCAAACTCAACGGATGCGGTAAAACGGGCGACGAAGGCATCGGTCGGCTCGCTGAAACGACCGCCCCATTGCTGATTGGTTTTGTTGCTCATCAGGAAAACCTCTGACTGGAGTGACCACCGGGCCTCCGGCAGCTGAAACTGGTGGCGAATTATATCACCTTTAACAGGCAAATCCTGAGCCCCAGGCATCGGCTTTGCGCCGCACCCATCCAGAGTCCCGGAGGGATCTGTTACAATCGCTGCAACCCCGCTCAGGACCCGGCGCAAAACCCGGGACAGTCAAAACGAGAGCCTGATGAATACCGATAAAATTCGCATCGCCACCCGCAAAAGCCTGCTTGCCCTCTGGCAGGCCGAGTACGTCAAAGCCGAACTGGAACGCCATCACCCCGGCATTGAAATTGAGCTCATCGGCTTCACCACCCGTGGCGACAAGATCCTCGACACCCCGCTGGCCAAGGTTGGCGGCAAGGGCCTGTTCGTCAAGGAACTGGAAAACGCCATGCTCGACGGCGACGCCGATATCGCCGTTCACTCCATGAAAGACGTCCCTATGGAGTTCCCTGAAGGCCTGGGTCTGGCGGTCATCTGCCCCCGGGAAAATCCCACCGACGCCTTTGTGTCCAACACCTACGCCAGCATTGATGACCTCCCCGCCGGCGCCGTGGTCGGCACCTCGTCTCTGCGCCGCGAGTCGCAACTGCGCGCCCGGCGTCCGGACCTGGTGATCCGCAGCCTGCGCGGCAATGTGCAGACCCGGCTGCGCAAGCTCGACGAAGGCGAGTTCGATGCCATCATACTGGCCAGTGCAGGCCTGATTCGCCTCGAGCTGCAGGAGCGGATTCGCGCCAGCATGCCCGCCGAAGAAAGCCTGCCCGCCGGTGGCCAGGGCGCCGTCGGTATCGAGTGCCGGCTGAATGACCAGCGCACCCGCGACCTTCTGGCACCGCTGCACCATCAGCCCAGTGCCTGGTGTGTCGAGGCCGAACGCGCCATGAACCGGCGCCTGGAAGGCGGTTGCCAGGTCCCCATCGCCTGCTATGCCACCCTGAACGAATCCCAGGACAGGCTCTGGCTGCGCGGTCTTGTCGCCAGCCCCGACGGCACCCAGGTACTGTCGGACGAAATCCGGGGCATCCCGGAACAGGGCAAGGCCATGGGCATTGAACTGGCTGAACGCCTGCTAGCCGCAGGCGCCGATCATATACTGGCCGCCGTTTATGCCCAGAATGCCGACTGAACAGCGCCAGCCTGGCCCACTCAGCGGCCAGCGGGTACTGGTAACAAGGCCCAGCCACCAGTCCCAGCAGCAGGCAGAATTGCTGCGGGCCCAGGGTGCCGAAGCTGTGCTGCTGCCGCTGCTGAGCATAGAACCGCTGGCAGAGCCCGATCCTGCGTTCAGTCACGCCAGACACTGTGTACTGGATCTGGATTTGTACCACGCGGTCATCGTCATCAGCGCCAATGCCGCCCGTTTGGGTATCGACCTGGTGGACGAATACTGGCCGCAACTTCCTGTTGGTGTTCACTGGATGGCCATAGGCGCCAGCACCGCCGCCAGGCTGCACGACTACGGCATAGAGGCCCGCCACAGCAGCAGCGGCTATGACTCCGAAGCATTATTGCAGGCACCAGAGCTGCAGCAGATCGAGGGTTTGCGTATCCTGATCCTGCGCGGTGACGGTGGCCGTGAGACACTCGCCAGCGAGCTGCAATCCCGCGGCGCCCGGGTTGATCAGGCAACTCTGTACCGCCGCATTCGGCCGCAACTGAACCGGGCCTGCATCGAAAGTGCTATTTATGCCCTACCCTTATCCGCTATCCTGATCACCAGTGGCGAAAGCCTGAGTAACCTTGTCGCACTGGCAGAGCAGGTCGGAAGTACCGAGGGACTGGCGCAACTGCTGCACTGTCCGCTGGTGATTCCAAGCCAGCGAATCGCGACTCTGGCCCATGAGGCGGGCTTTAAACAGGTTATTCTAGCTAGTGGCCCCGACGACCAAAGCATGATCGGGGCGCTGTTGACTAAAATCGACGCGGAAAAAGACTGATGAGCGACGCAGGGAATAGAAACAAAGAAAACCGGACGCCCGAAATCATCGACGCCGAGGTAACCGAGGTGCCGACGCAGAGTCCGCCCAAGGGCACGGATACCCCAAAAAAAGCCAAGACATGGCCGGCACTGGTCGCACTGGTGCTGTCGATTATCGCCCTGGTGCTAATCGCTTATCTGGGCTGGCAGGGCTGGCAATGGCAACAGGGCAACGCCCAGGCACTGCAACAGATAAGCGAGCAAGCCGACAGCGCCCAGGCCGAGGGCCAGACTCAGCTGGCACAGGAACTCGACAATCTGCAGCAGCAGATGGCGACGCTCAAAACCCAGGCCCAGACCGACAAGAGCGGCATTGATGCGCTGCAGGAACGCCTGACCCAGAGCATTCAGCAGGTCATGTCGGGCCAGCAGAGTTCACGCAAGGACTGGTTGCTGGCAGAAGTTGAATACCTGCTGCGCCTGGCCAATCAGCGTGTACTGATGGAGCAGACCGCCGATGGCGCCCTCAAACTGCTTAAGTCCGCCGACCTGATTCTGAAAGAAACCGACGATGTGTCTATCTACGAAGTGCGCAAGGCGCTGGCCGCAGACATTGCCGCCCTGGAGTCAGTGCCGCGTCTGGATACCGAAGGCGCTTTCCTTCAGCTGGGCGCGCTCAACATCCAGGTGGACCACCTGAGTCTGGTACCCATCACCAACAAGCGTGAACTGCCGGCAATGCTGGAACAGATCACACCGGACAGCGTATCCGAATCCTGGACCCAGGGCCTCAAGGCCTCCCTGGATGGCGCCATGAGCAAGTTCGAGCAGCTCATCGTCATCCAGCATCGCGACGAGCCAGTCGAACCCCTGCTCTCGCCCGAGCAGCACTTTTTCCTGCAGCAAAATCTGCACCTGATGCTCGAACAGGCACAGCTGGCACTGCTGCAGCGCAAGCAGAACGCCTATGACAGCGCACTGGGCAAGGCGGAAAACTGGATTGATACCTACTTCGATCCGCAGGATGCCACCACCAATGCACTGCTACGCGGTATAGCCGAACTCAAGCTGCTGCAGGTCTCGCCCGAGGTGCCCGATATTTCAGGCTCGCTCAATACCCTCAAGGCTTACCTGCAGCAAATGACCAAACTGAAGCAGGAAGGAGCCGCGTGACATGAAACGAGGACTTCTGCTTTTACTGTTCATTCTGTTTGCGGGCGCCTGGCTGGGCGAAAAGATGGTGCAGGATCCAGGCTACGTTCTGGTGTCCTATAACAGCACCACCATCGAAACCAGCCTTTGGGTTCTGCTGGTGGCCGGCCTGGTCAGCTTTATTGCGGCTTATATACTGCTGCGTCTGCTGTCCAAGGCCCGCATCCCCACGACCGAACTGCGCCATTGGGGTGAGCGTCGCGCACTGCGCAACGCTCACCGCAAAACCCTCAAGGGCCTGCAAGCCTTCAACGATGGCAACTGGTGGAAAGCCCAGCGCTATCTTAGCCAGGCGGCACCCAGAGCCGAACTGCCCCTGATCAACTACCTTACCGCGGCCCGTGCTGCCCAGGAACAGGGCGACGACAAGGGCGCCGATGAGCTACTGCTGCAGGCGCGCCAGCAAAGCCCGCAGAACGCCACGGCGACTGATATTGCCCAGGCCCAGTTGCAGTTCGAACGCGGCCAGTTTGAAGAGTGCCGCACCACCCTGACGGCGCTGCAGACCAAAGTGCCCAAACACAGCCAGGTACTGCGTCTGCTGCACAGCTGCCTGGTTCAGCTGGGCGACTGGCAGGGCCTGGCAGCTCTGCTGCCCGAGCTGCGCCAGAACAAGATACTGCCGCAGGAATCGCTGCTGGCCCTTGAGCTGCGCTGTCATCGAACAGTCCTTGGTCAGAGCCTGGCCCAGCTCCCCGCTGATACTGAACATGAGACCCGCGTGCAGGTGCTGAATCGCGCCTGGCAGGATCTGCCAACCCAGCTGACGAGCGAAGAGGGCCTGGTGTGCGATTATGTCACCCAGCTGATCACTCTGGGGGAAGAGGCCCGCGCCGAGATATTCCTGCGTGACCAGATCAAGCGTAACTGGAACGACAATCTGGTACGGATATACGGCCGCCTGCAGGGTGAGAACGCCCACAAGCAGCTGGAAATCGCCCGCAAGTGGCAGCAAGAGCACCCCGACAACGCCGATGTGCTGCTGACTCTTGGTCGCCTGTCCATGCGCAACGGGCACTGGGGCAAGGCCATCGGCTTCTTCGAGCAGAGCATCGCGCTGCAGCCAGGCGCCGATGCCTACGCCGAACTCTGTCGCCTGCTGCAGCACCTGGGCGAGCATGACAGGGTCGCAACATTACTGCAGGAAGGCCTGAGTACCACAGGTTCCGGATTGCCCAGCCTGCCCATGCCGGACAAGTCCGCAACGGTCAGCGCCTGATACCCACGTCAAATTCAACAACACAGCACGGACCCGCAAGGGTCCGTTTTGCATTCAGGGTTTTAGCTTAAGTTTTTCCAGTACCTTGTCCGGCACCGCGGCATAGTGATCAAACTCCAGGGTAAAAAGCGCCCTTCCCTGGGTGACTGAACGCAGGTCAGTGGCATAGCCGAACATTTCCGCCAGAGGCACCAGCCCCTCAACATCATGGGTGCCATCGGCACGCGGCACTGTGCTGCGTACCTCACAGCGGCGCGCACTAAGCTGCCCCAGCACATCACCCAGATTCTCTTGCGGGGTGACCACGGTGATCCTGCATAGCGGTTCAAGCAGCTTAGGCTGCGCCTGCAGCACCGCGTCCCGGAACGCCTGTACGGCCGCATTTTTAAATGCAAGTTCGCTGGAATCAACGCTATGGGTGGAACCATCCACCAGCGTCACGGCGACATCAGTCACCTCCTGACCACCGATCAGACCCGTTTGCGCCGCCTCCTCAACCCCCTTTTTCACCGCTGTAATAAAGGCAGCCGGAATCACGCCGCCCTTGATCTGCTGTGAAAAAACCAGCCCGGAGCCAGGCTCACCCGGGGCCAGGTCGATATACACATGGCCAAACTGACCATGACCACCGCTCTGGTGCACGTAACGTCCCTCAATGTGACTGACGGCGCCCGCGACCGTCTCCTTGTACGTCACCCGCGGCGCGCCGCTACGTACCTTGATATGGTGCTCACGCTCGATACGCGTCATCAGGATCTCAAGGTGCAGCTCCCCCATACCGGACAGAATGGTCTGGCCGCTGTTGTCATCAAAGTGCACATGAAAGGTCGGATCCTCCTCCTTGAGCTGGGCCAGCGCCCGGTTCATTTCATCCCTATCGCGCACCGCACAGGGTTCGATGGCGATATTGATCACCGGATCCGGAAACTGGATCGATTCCAGCACCAGCGGATGATCCAGGGCGCAGAGCGTGTCGCCGGTTATGGCATCCTTGAGCCCCACTACCGCATCGATTTCACCGGCTGGAATCGTATCGATGTCCTCCCGACGGTCGGCGAATACCCGTACCAGCCGGCCGATACGCAGCTTGTGTCCGGTACGGGGATTAAACACCGCCTCGCCCGTTTTCAGACGCCCGGAATACACCCGCACATAGGCCATCTGCCCGGCATAGGGATCGGTGACCGTTTTGAAGACCAGTGCACAAAGGGGCTCATCAAGACTGAGTTTCCAGTGTTCTTCTTCTCCGCTGATGGGGTGATGACCTACCACTTCCAGTCGATCGGAGGGCGACGGGAGAAGATCAACCACCGCATCCAGCAACGGCTGCACACCAATATTGCGCAGTGCCGAACCGCAAAATACGGGATAAAGCCGATTATCCAGTGTTGCCCGGCGCAGGCCGGCGCGCCACTGAGCCGGCTCTATCTGCTCATCCGCCAGGTACTGCTCCAAGAGCCCGTCATCGGTTTCACAGATCGCCTCCAGCAACTCCCGGCGAGCCTCCAGCGCCGCCGGCAACAAGGCATCGCTAATGGCTTCGCGCAAAGGTGCAGCACCGTACTCGTCGGGCCAGCGAATCTGCTGCATGTCGAGCAGGTCCACCACGCCGACAAAGGTACTTTCAGCACCAATGGGAATATTTACCGCCACCGGGGTCACATGCAGGCGCTCCCGGATACTGACCAGCGCCTGCTGAAAATCCGCCCCGATCCGATCCATCTTGTTGATAAAGCAAATGCGGGGTACTCGATAGCGCTCCGCCTGGCGCCACACCGTTTCGCTCTGGGACTCGACACCGTGAACACCATCGAATACCACCACTCCGCCATCCAGCACCCGCAACGCGCGCTGTACTTCAGCGGTAAAGTCGATATGCCCCGGAGTGTCGATAATATTGATCTGGTGATCACGCCACTGGGCGGTTATAGCTGCCGAGACGATAGTGATCCCCCGTTCGCGCTCCTGATCCATCCAGTCGGTCGTGGCGGTGCCATCATCCACCGAGCCCAGTTTGTGGGTAATACCGCTGTAAAACAGCATGCGCTCGGTGGCCGTTGTCTTGCCGGCATCGATATGGGCAATGATGCCTATGTTACGAATTTTCTCCGGCTCGAAATGTCGCCTGTCCATAAATCCCCCCGGCGCCAGGCCGTCTGGATTGTGTCCAATTGCCAAAGGTCCGTATGCCGGACACTGGGCGCTACTGTGGTACCCCGCAGCGATCTCCCGGAGCACGAACAGAGCAGTGACAGGACACGACTCTTGTGCGGCGCCGTATTCATCGCGCTCCTCCACCACTTTGATGCATGCCTCAGTATTGCATCTATCCGGCTATTTACCGCTTTTGGCCACCGGTAAAATTCGCAGCGTTGCGGGCCTAAAGGCGCATCCATGGCAAGGAAACATCTGGAAAGCTAGACTTGAAGTCAGGGATGGCAGCATCCCCTCCCCGGCTCACTGATGACCAAGCGATGGAGACACCCATGTCCGACCTCAATCACAGCCTGTATGAAGATTTTCCACAGCATGCCGCACGCATTCGCCAGTTGAAGGAAGAAAATGAAACCTTTGCCCGGCTGGCCAGCGAATACCATAAGCTTGACCACAGCGTCCGTGGTCTGGAGATGCGCAATATTCCAACGACAGATGACAATTTTGAACAGATGAAGCGGCGCCGCGTGCAGCTTAAAGACCAGATACTGAAAATGCTGCAGTAGCCAAGGTCACTGCCCGAGAATGCTGGCCGTAGCGAGAGCCGGCTGGCCTGAGGTGGTTTTGGCGGTGCTTTAAAGCGACAAATCGACAGGGTTGCCGATTTACACAGCCTTCGCTGCCCACCGGACAAGCTACAGGGATGTAGCTTGTG
>NZ_BCNS01000101.1 GCF_001528745.1 Marinobacterium profundum
GCTTGTGAATAGTGGTTCTATGTAACGAAACACAGCACAAAAAAACCGCAACTCCAGGTCGCGGTTTTTCATACTAAGAAGCGGTTATCAGAGGATTTTTTCCTGCCCTATGGCGGTGTCGCTAGTGCCGGTCCGGTAGTGCTCGCGCAAACTGCGGTACTCCTTGAACGTATGATCCAGCAGGTTCAACACCCTGGGGGCAAGCTGCATCACCTCATCAAACGCATCCGGCTGTATGCACAGAGCCTCCAGTTTGCCAGCGGACTGCTGTAGTTCCCTGGCACCAAAGGTCGCGGAGCATCCCTTGAGCGCATGGGCCGATTCTGCCAGCAACACCTGGTCCTGATCCAGCGTCGCCTGGGCCACGTCACTGCGACGCTGCCCCAGCTCTACGATGAAGGCATCCAGCATCACCAGCACAATCTCCGCCGAAGTATCCCGCTCCAAACGCGTAATCACCTCTCGATCCAGCAGGTCGAGCTCAGCGCCATCCGGCTCTGCCACGTCATTCGGTGCTTGCGTATCCGCGGCCTCGTCCCGACTGCAGAACTCCGCCAGAAGCCCAAGCAAACGCTCAACGTCAAATGGCTTGCTGATAAAATCATTCATGCCTGCGGCGAAGCAGCGATCAATCTCCGATTTCTCCGCATTCGCAGTCAGCGCGATAATCGGCGTATCCGCGTTAACGCCATCGCCACTGCGCAAACGCTCAACCGCTTCGATCCCGTTCATGTATGGCATGCGAACATCCATCAGAATAACGTCGAACAGGCTGTCCTGGGCCTTTTCCAGCGCTTCAAGTCCATCGCAGGCAATTTCAACTTCAAGCCCGCGCCGGCTCATCAATTCAGTCGCTACCAGGCGGTTGGCCTCTATATCCTCGACCAGAAGTACCCGCCCGCTGAGTTTACCTTCGACAACAGGTGAAACCATTTCTGGCATGCCATCACCATTCAGATACGCATAGACCCTGGAGCAGCTAATCGGCTTTACCAGCCGATAGGCATCGCTGGACAGAGTCGCAGGCCAGCGCACTTCCGGCCGTGTCAGAATCGCTACAGGTGTAGGCCAGCTCACCAGCCACCCGGGCAAATTCAACGCCCCCAGCTGCTGCAGCAGAGACTCATCGATCATGATGCGAGTCTGAGCACGTTCTTCGTCGTCAAAGCTGTCCAGCTTCCTGTGCAGCTCTTTCAGGCTGGCAACGCCCACCAGCGACTTGACCCAGCTACCCAGGCGGGTAGCAAATACGTCCTGAAATACCGTATTGGACGAGACCAGAACAAGGTTCAGCTGCGGGTCTAGCTTGCGCACGACTGGCTCGGCGTCCTTGAACACAACTGGAATAGCCACCTGGAAGCAACTACCCCTACCCGGCGCACTGGTGACACCGATACTTCCCTCAAGCAGCCCCACCAGACGACTGGCGATAGTCAGACCCAGCCCTGTGCCGCCGTGGTCGGCTTCGCGGCCAGATTCAGCCTGCTCGAATTCATCAAAGATCGAGGCCTGATGCTCCAGCGGAATGCCGACACCGGTATCACTTACCCGTATGCACAGCAGGTCCTTATCGTCCGCGCTTTTACTACGCTCGGCTCTGACCTCGATAATGCCCTGGGTTGTGAACTTGCGTGCATTATCGACCAGAATATTTATGATCTGGCGCAACCGCACCGGGTCTGTCACCAGCCGCCCCTGAGCGCTAGCACCAATACTGGCCAGCAATTCCACCCCTGAAGTCCGCATACGCGTCTGGGCAGCACCCAGCACTTCTTCCACCAACTCAGTAAGGTTGTGCTCACCGTGAACCAAATCCAGGTGGCCAGACTCAATCTTGGAGAAATCCAGAACCTCATTGATCACCGCCAGCAAGGCCGCACCACTGCTCTGGGCCGTATGCAGCAGGTGTCGCTGCTCTGTGTCCTCTACCCGCTCCGCGACCAGGTGCACCGCCGCCAGTACAGCATTAAGAGGCGAGCGAATTTCATGGCTCATATGGGATAAAAACCTCGATTTGGCGTGTGATGCCTGCTCGGCATCCTCCTTGGCCTGCACGAGCTGTTGCTCGGCCTCCAGACGTCCTCTGATGTCGCGCATAAACGCGGTGGCGTGCCAGTCGCCGTCAATTGCAGCCGCAACCAGTGAAAACTCAATAGGTATGCGCTGACCATCAGCACTCATGGCCTCAACTTCGATCCTCTTGCCAACCAGTGGCCCTTCACCGGTTTCAATAAAGTGCGCCATCCCCTTGCTGTGCATCTGGCGCATTTCCGGTGGAATAAGGTAGTCCTCCATTAACTGCCCCATCATCTCTTCGCGGCTCCAGCCAAACAGTGCCTCAGCAGCGGCGTTGTATTCCACCACCAGGCCTTGAAGATTAATGGTAACCAGCGCATCCAGACTGGCATCTGCCACCATGGACTTGATTCGCCCGGAGCGACGTACTTCGGCTTCCATTTTCTGCTTCAGTGTCAGGTCGCGAATCATGCTGACGCAGACATCTCTGCCCTCCAGACGCATGATCGACACCGATATATCAATAGGGAAGGCGGAGCCATCCTTGCGCACCGCCTTGATCTCCCGTCCCTTGCCCAGATAGTCCGACGATAGCGCGGCTATATCCCGCACGCTGTAGCCGGAAAAGTGATTCTTGTCAGTATCAGCCATCAGGATGGCCACATTGCGGCCGAGTAACTCGTCGGCGTCGTAGCCGAACAACTCCTCAGTGGCAGGGTTCACCCGGCTGATCACACCGTCATTTTCAATGGTGATAATGCTGTCGACAACGGACTCCAGCACCGTACGCAAATAAATTTCACCGCGCGCATTAAGCTCGCCCAACACCTGCGCCTCATGTGCCTTGGCACTCAGCTTTTTCTGTTCCGTCTTGAGCGAATTCAGCATGCTGTTAAAGGCACGCGCTGTGACCGCCAGCTCATCGTTGCCGTGTACCTCCAGCTCTTCGCGTGTTTCACCACTGGCTACCGCTTTGGCATGGCTCTGCAGCCGTACCAGTTGTTGTGTCAGATGAGCTCCCAGAAACCAGGACGCCAGCAATAACAATCCCATACCGACCAGCGCTATCAAGCTCAGTTGCCAGCGGGCCTCATCCAGCCGCTGCAGCAGAAAAGTCGTATCAAAACCCAGCCGGATCTTGCCAAAACTGTACCCAGCCTCTTCCACACCTGCTGCCACTGCCAGAACAGCCCCCTGGTCGGCGGCAGTAACCTCGCCCCTGGACGCCAGAACACCGTTGCTGTCGGAAACCTCGACATAGGCAACTTCCTGCAGCGCAGCCACTTCGGCCACCATTTCTTCCAGCGTTGCCAGATCCGTCGAGATCAAAGCGTCTTTGGACATAGTGGCAAACAGACGACTGGTATCGTTGGCACGGCGATCGACCGCCTCCAGCATCCAGCTATCCATGTAATAGGTCGCCAGCCAGACCAGCAGGGCCATTACCACGGCCTGCATGAGTGCTATACCCAGTATTGTTTTCAGTCGGAACGACATTGCATTCCTCCCAGGCTATGCGCCATGACTATTCAAGTCGATTAATGCGCAGAGCCCGCACATCATCCCATTCGTTATCGGACGCGACCTGAAAGCCGCTGTATTTCAGCGCGGTCAAGAGCGTTGCGCCTTTTTCGTCCTGAGCAAGCCCACTGAATACCGCCAGCAACCGCTGCCGTACCTCGTCCGTCACCCGGGGGTGCGCTGCTATCGGGTGCGGGGTGTAGCCCGGGGAGGTCCAGAGCACCCTCAACTGGTCCCGCACCTCGGGCTCCAGAGAATTAAAGGTGCGCTGAATGCCCCCACCGGCTACAAATCGGCCCGCCGCCACGCCGCGATATACCGCATCGTGGGACAGGACATAAAAAGGCCGACTTTCCACGCCCAGACCCGCGAGTGTCGCCTGGGGCAGGATGGTAGCGGCGAAGGCCGCCGGCGCCGGATACGCCAGATCCGCCAGATTCAAATCCTCCAGCGACTGCAGCGGCGAGTCTTTGCGTACAACGAAAATGCCGCGAATACTTTGATCTCTGGCGCGCACCAGAGCCTCATAACCATTACTCTGGTGATACACGGTGTAATGGTAGGGGTTCATATAGGCCAGGTCATAAACACCCTCGCGTACACGCTGCTCGAAGGTCGGTATATCCGGTGCCGTGGCAAAGATGATTTCAACGCCTGAACGCTTCGACACCTCGGCAAGCAACGGCAGCCAGATGCGTGCCAGCTTGTAGGCGGACTGCTGCGGCACCACACCAAACATCAGACGCTGGGGTAACAGCCCGGAATCAACACTCAGTTCAGACTGCGAAACCGTCGACGCCCATGAAGCAGCGCCTAACAGGGGGCAGAGACCTATGGCCATCAAAGCGGCTCTTCTTTTCATCTCAAACTCCCGATTTATTGTTGATACAGTAAATAGAGCAAATATCGAGCCAAGATAAACAATTCCTTAGGAAACCGAGACCTGACTTGTATCGACAGCCGATTCCTAGTGGTCTCTGGCGTCGACTCACATTCTGCAGCGTAAAACGGGATGCATTTTGCGTATTGCAAAATCGTCGATCCGAAGAAAATTCAAAATGAGCGCAGATGGGAGTAACACAAGGGCATTACGGCTGGAGCAAAAAAAGCAGGGCTTGAGATAACAGTGGCGCAGGGGTCGGTGTATTACGGGATTCGATGCAAGGGAGATAAAACGGGTCCACACAGCTGCCGCGGCCATATTGCATGGCCACGGCAAGGCGGGCAGGGTTAACTGGCGGGTCTGGGTGCGTAGGCGAACACATCTGAATGCAGCTGATTGGCACCCATGCCATGCTGCTCGCAAGCTTCCAGCAGCGCATACACCATGGCCGGTGATCCGCTGGCGTAGACCTGGGTATCAGCAAAATGATCCATGTCTTCCAGCATGGCCTGGGGCAGCAGACCAGTACGACCGACCCACTCAGGGTTCAGCTCAGGCTCACTGACCACCGGAACAAAATGCACATTGGGATATTCCCGGGCCCACTGCTCAGGCAGTGCCAGCTGGTAGAGATCCGTGGCATCCCGTGCGCCCCAGTAAATGCGAATCTGGTTTTTGACCTGGCGAGCCAGCAAGTGCTCAACCATGCTCTTGATCTGGGAAAAGCCCGTACTGGCCGCCGCAAACACAAGCCGGTCATCGGCAGCCAGCGTTGCTGCATTCAGACAGCAGACGCCTTTGGGGGCTTCTATATCTACCGTTTTTTCCTGCTGCAGGTGCGCCATTACGGCACAGGACATCTCGCTGTCCGGCAGCAGGCGAATATGCAGCTCCAGCATGCGCTCCAGCTCAGGGGCAGAGGCGATCGAAAACGAAGCCTTTTTGCCATTGGGCAGGCATATATCCAGATACTGCCCAGCCTGGAACTCCAGCGCCAGTGACGCTGTAGCCGGCAGGCGCAGCCGAACCAGATACACATCCCGGTTAAGCACCTCGACCGAGGTAATGTCACAGTTCAGTTTCTTCACTACTACTTCTCCAGGGAGTTTGAGTCCCTTTATCTTTACGCTAACGTCGGTCAACGGCACGCTGGTGCAGGCCAAGGCGAACATATCGCCCGCCGCGACACCCGGCGGTGGCGCACACAGATGGCGCCTTGGATAACGCTGCTGCAGTTCCCCCTGCAACAGGCTGACCTCACAAATTTCACAGACACCGTTACGACAGCTGCGGCGCATGCCAAACCCCAGCCGTTCCAGCGCCTGCAGCAGGGTTTCACCGGGGTAGGTTTCAATCACCCGGTTCACGCCTGCCAGCAACACCCGGCGAGGCTCTTCAGTCACCCAAAATACCCAGTTCATCCCAGATGGAGTCGATTCGAGCCTTGACCTCATCATCCATGCGGATGGGTACACCCCACTCGCGCTGGGTCTCGCCTTCCCACTTGTTGGTGGCATCCAGTCCCATCTTCGACCCCAGACCCGACACCGGCGACGCAAAATCCAGATAGTCTATCGGCGTATTATCGATCAGTACCGTATCTCGCGACGGGTCCATGCGAGTGGTAATAGCCCAGATAACGTCGTTCCAGTCCCGCGCATTGATATCATCGTCACAAACGATCACAAACTTGGTATACATGAACTGGCGCAGGAAGGACCAGACACCCAGCATCACGCGCTTGGCATGACCCGGATACTGCTTCTTCATTGTCACCACCGCCATGCGGTACGAGCAGCCTTCCGGTGGCAGATAGAAATCAATGATCTCCGGAAACTGCTTCTGCAGGATAGGGACGAACACTTCATTCAAGGCCACACCCAGAATCGCCGGCTCATCCGGCGGACGTCCCGTATAAGTGCTGTGATAAATCGGCCGATTGCGATGCGTAATGCGATCGACGGTGAATACCGGAAAACGATCCACCTCATTATAGTAGCCGGTGTGATCGCCGAAGGGCCCCTCATCCGCCATCTCGTCGGGATGAATATGCCCTTCCAGAATAAACTCCGCACTGGCAGGAACCTGCAGATCGTTACCCAGACAGCTTATCACCTCGGTTTTGCCACCGCGCAACAGGCCGGCAAAGGCGTACTCGGACAGCGTATCCGGCACCGGCGTTACCGCCCCCAGAATGGTCGCAGGATCCGCGCCCAGCGCCACGGCCACAGGGAATGGTTTGCCGGGATGCTGCTCTTTCCATTCCCGGAAATCCAGCGCCCCGCCCCGGTGTGCCAGCCAGCGCATAATCAGCTTGTTGCGGCCGATCAGTTGCTGACGGTAAATGCCCAGGTTCTGACGCGCCTTGTTAGGACCCCGGGTAATAACCAGCGGCCAAGTAACCAGAGGGCCGGCGTCGCCGGGCCAGCAGGTCTGGATCGGCAGCTTGTACAGGTCCACGTCGTCGCCTTCGATCACATGGGTCTGGCAGGGGGCTGACTTCACTACCTTGGGACCCATGTTCAGCACCTGCTTGAAGATCGGCAGTTTTTCCCAGGCATCTCGCATGCCTTTGGGTGGCTCAGGCTCTTTGAGCTGCGCCAGTACCTTGCCCACCTCGCGCAGCGCCTCGACCGTCTCCTCCCCCATACCCAGCGCCACTCGCTGCGGCGTACCAAACAGGTTGGCCAGTACCGGATAGTCATAGCCCTTGGGGTTCTCGAACAACAATGCCGGGCCACCCGCACGCAGGGTGCGGTCGCATATTTCGGTCATTTCGAGTTTGGGGTCGATCGGCTGGGAAATTCGCTTGAGCTCACCGCGCGCTTCCAGCATCGCCATGAAGTCACGCAGGTCTTTATATTTGGGTGAGGACATAATCGATAAACTTCAGTCGTTACAGTGTCTCTGCGGCAGAACCATTACCAGGGCAAAAAAACCGGGCAGGCAGAAACACAAATGAGTGACCGGACATTCCAAACATAAAAAAGGGTAAGCACAGGCTTACCCTTTTCCAATTCCGGAACAACGCTTACTGGCGTTTCATCGACAGGAAGAACTCGTTGTTGGTCTTGAAGTCCTTCAGCTTGTCGATGACAAACTCGGTCGCGGAGGTATCTTCCATCGGATCCAGCAGACGACGCAGAATCCACATGCGCTGCATTTCGTCTTCGGTCGTCAGAAGGTCTTCACGGCGTGTGCCTGAGCGACGTATATTAATCGCCGGGAACATACGACGCTCTGCAGCCTTACGGTCCAGGTGTACTTCGGAGTTACCGGTACCCTTGAACTCTTCGTAGATCACTTCGTCCATTTTCGAGCCGGTATCAACCAGCGCGGTGGCGATAATGGTCAGGCTGCCGCCTTCCTCGATGTTACGAGCCGCACCAAAGAAACGCTTGGGACGTTCCAGTGCATGCGCATCGACACCACCGGTCAGTACCTTGCCGGACGACGGAATCACCGTGTTGTAGGCACGCGCCAAACGCGTTACCGAGTCCAGCAGTATCACCACGTCTTTCTTGTGTTCAGTCAGACGTTTGGCCTTTTCCAGCACCATTTCAGCGACCTGCACGTGACGCGACGGCGGCTCATCAAAGGTAGAGGCAACCACTTCGCCGCGCACCGTGCGCTGCATTTCGGTTACTTCCTCTGGGCGCTCATCGATCAGCAACACGATCAGGTGGCAATCCGGGCTGTTACGGGTAATGCTGCTGGCGATATTCTGCAGCATCAGTGTTTTACCCGCTTTTGGCGGAGACACGATCAAGGCGCGCTGGCCTTTGCCCATAGGGCATACCAAATCGATAACGCGGGCCGTGATGTCTTCAGTACTGCCGTTGCCGATTTCCATGCGCAGGCGTTCCTGCGGGAACAGCGGCGTCAGGTTTTCGAACAGAATTTTGTTCTTGGCGTTTTCCGGCCTGTCGTAGTTAATTTCGTCGACTTTAAGCAGCGCGAAATAACGCTCACCATCTTTCGGCGGACGGATCTTGCCGGTAATGGTATCGCCAGTGCGAAGGTTAAAACGGCGGATCTGACTCGGTGAAACGTAAATATCGTCAGGGCCAGCCAGGTAGGATGAATCAGCGGAGCGGAGGAAGCCGAAGCCATCCTGCAGTATCTCGAGAACGCCGTCGCCAGAGATATCTTCGCCGCCTTTGGAGTGTCTCTTCAGAATTGCGAAGATCACATCCTGTTTACGAGAACGGGCAAGGTTGTCCATTCCCATTTCTTGCGCGATTTCCAGAAGCTCCGGAACGCTTTTTGTTTTGAGCTCGGTTAGATTCATATGCTTTGGAGAAGGGCCACGAATGACCAAGTTAGAGTGGAAAACAGGAGAAAATCAGAGGTCGATACTAATGACTGGGAGTCTGAAGCTTGTCAAAGGGGGTGACAAGTACCCAGCAGTCGCAGTCAATATAAAGGCTTGGGTGGCGGCTGTCTAGACTGGAGGGCAAGAAATATAAATCGGCGGCGCCGATCCATTTCCGCCCTCCGGATCACAAATCAGAGGTTGGCGTCGATAAAGGCAGCCAGCTGGGACTTGGAAAGAGCGCCCACCTTGGTCGCTTCAACATTGCCACCCTTGAACAGCATCAGGGTCGGGATACCACGAATACCGAACTTCGGCGGTGTTTCGTTGTTTTCATCGATATTGAGCTTGCAAACTTTCAGCTTGCCTTCGTAATCTTTGGCAATTTCTTCCAGTACCGGTGCAATCATCTTGCAGGGGCCACACCATTCAGCCCAGTAATCAACCAGCACCGCGCGCTCTGCTTTGAGCACTTCCTCTTCGAAAGATGCATCGGTCACGTTAACGATGTTTTCGCTCATAGGATCCATTCTCCAAACACGCGAGGTGTTCATATTAGTGCTTCTGCGGAAATTCCGACCCCAAATTCCTACTATAGGATGGGACAATAATGCCGGGATAACCTCAACTGCTGCCGATGATACCATTGCACAAAAAAAAATGTGAACACTAAGCGCGGATCATGACGTTTTCAGGCTACGTAAAGGCGACCTCACCCCGGCCAGAAAAACATCGATGGTCATATTATTCTGATATTCTTAGCCGCTCTGTTCCTGTGGCATGGTATGCACCAGAAAGATGAATGATACGACTCCCTTATCCGCCGCACTAAAACCCCCTTCCCTGCTGGCGGCGATCGACCTTGGCTCCAACAGTTTCCACATGGTCGTCGCTCAGCTAATAGACGGTGAAATAAAACTGCAGGACGTGATGTCGGAAAAGGTCCAGCTTGCCGCAGGCCTTGATGCCGACAAGGTGCTGAGCGAAGAGGCCCAGCAGCGTGGCCTTGAGTGCCTGGCACGCTTTGCACAGCGCGTAGCTGACCTGCCACGCAGAGCAATCCGCATAGTGGCAACCAACGCCCTGCGTGAGGCTGTTAATAGCCGCGAGTTTCTCGAGCGGGCCGAAGTCATCATGCAAACATCCCTGGAAATCATTCCAGGTCGCGAAGAAGCACGACTGATTTATCTCGGTGTGTGTCAGACCCGCCCGCCGCAAGATGGCATGCGCATGGTGATTGACATAGGTGGCGGCAGTACTGAGCTGATACTGGGTGAGAAATTTCAGCCCCGCGCGCTCGAAAGCCTCGAAATGGGCTGCGTCAGCTTTACCCAGCGATATTTCCACGACGGACAAATCAGCAAGGCGGCCTTCCAGAAAGCCACCTACGCAGCCCTGCGTGAGCTGATGTCGATTCAGAAACGCTACAGGCGCCTCGGCTGGAGCAACTGTGTCGGCTCCTCCGGCACCATCAAAGCGATTCGCAATGCCTGCATAAACCTGGAACTCAGCGAAGAACACATTACGGCTCGGGCGCTGGACCAGCTGCGCCAGAGAATACTCGGCTATCGCCACGTCGATGAGATCACCGAAGTTAAAGCCGAGCGCCGGGCTCTATTGCCCGCAGGGCTGGCCATCCTCTGTGCCGCCTTTGATTCACTGGGCATACGCGAGATGGCCTGCTCCGAGGGCGCACTGCGAGAGGGGTTACTATTCGAAATGGCCGGACGCCTGCAACACGAAGACATCAGAGAGCGCAGCATCAGCATGCTGGTACGTCGTTACCAAGTAGACCGTCACCAGGCCGAACGCGTCGAACGCAGCGCACTCCAAGCCCTGGAGCAGCTGCGCGACAGCTGGGGTCTGAACGAGCCCCAGCACGCCCAGATGCTGCGCTGGGCCGCGCACACCCATGAAATTGGCCGCGCCATCTCCCATGCCCAGTACCACAAACACAGCGCCTACCTGCTGCAGAACTCTGATATCGCGGGCTTTACCAACCTGGACCGCCAGCAATTGGCACTACTTGCGCGCAGCCACCGTCGCAAATTCCCCAAGGACGACTTCAAACAGCTGCCCAACAGCCGCCAGCAGGCCTGCCGCCGCCTGGCGATTCTGCTGCGTCTGGCAAGCCTGCTGCACCGCAACCGCAGCCCCAACAAGCTTCCACCCGTGCAACTGGCTGTCGAAGACAAACAACTGTCACTGTACTTTCCCGCAGGCTGGCTAGAGCAGCAGCCGCTAACGCAGGCCGATCTGGAGCAGGAAGCCGAATACCTGAAATCAGTGGGGATAAAACTGCAGTTCAGCTAACAGCAACAGCCATTTGATAAATCCAGAACAAAAAAAACCGCCGCGGGGTAACCCCGGGCGGTTTTTTTAAGCTGTGCAGAGTCTGCTTACAGACTCGGCCCTGCCGCCACAATTTTCTCGTCAACACCGCTGAACTTGCGGAAGTTCTCGACGAACTGTCCGGCAAGATCCTTGGCAGTGGCGTCAAACGCACCTTTGTTTGCCCAGGTATTACGCGGGTTCAGCAGATTGGTTTCAACGCCAGGTACGGACTTTGGTACCCTCAGGTTCAGACCATCCAACTGCTCGGTTTCAACGTCAATCAGGGCACCGCTCTGAATCGCTGCGATAATGCCGCGGGTCGTCGGGATGCTGAAGCGATCTCCGGTGCCGTAAGATCCGCCCGTCCAGCCGGTGTTCACCAGATAGACCCTGGAGCCGAACTCTTCAATGCGCTTGATCAGCAGATCGGCGTACTCACGCGCAGGACGCGGGAAGAAAGGCGCGCCGAAGCAGGTGGAGAAGGTCGACTTGATGCCGCCGCCTGAACCCATTTCGGTAGAGCCTACCAGTGCGGTGTAACCCGACAGGAAGTGGTACGCCGCCGCTTCCTTGCTCAGGATAGACACTGGCGGCAGCACGCCGGTCAGGTCGCAGGTGAGGAAGATAATGGCCTGTGGCTCGCCACCCAAATTGTGCTCGGTACGCTTTTCAACGTGCTCCAGCGGGTAGGCGCAGCGACCGTTCTCGGTCAGGCTGGTATCGACGTAATCCGCCGTGCGGGCTTCATTCAGAACCACGTTCTCAACGATGGCGCCAAAGCGAATCGCATCCCAGATGATAGGTTCGTTCTTCTGGCTCAGGTTGATGGTCTTGGCATAGCAGCCACCTTCCAGGTTGAAGACAACACCCTTGCCCCAGCCGTGCTCGTCGTCACCGATCAGGTAACGCTCAGGATCAGCGGACAATGTGGTCTTGCCCGTACCGGACAGACCGAAGAACAGCGTCGTGCTGCCGTCGTCGCCCACGTTGGCCGAGCAATGCATCGGCAGAACGTCTTTTTCCGGCAGCAGGAAGTTCTGCACCGAGAACATCGCCTTCTTCATTTCACCGGCGTATTCCATGCCGGCGATCAGTACTTTGCGCTTGGCAAAGTTCAGGATCACGCAGCCATCGGTGTTGGTGCCATCACGCTCAGGGTCACAGCGAAAGCCTGCAACGTTGAGGATCTGCCACTCTTCCTTGCCCTTGGGGTTGTAGTCCGCAGGACGGATAAACAGGTTCTGACCAAACAGATTCTGCCAGGCAGTCTGTGTCATCATTTTTACCGGCAGGTAGTGACCCTGATCGGCGCCAACGTGAACCATCGAGACAAACTGTTCCCGATCGGCCAGATAGGCTTCAACCCGCTCCCAGAGGGCATCAAACTTGTCCGAATCGAACGGACGGTTGATGTTGCCCCAGTCAATTTCATCGCTGGTGCTTGGCTCATTAACGATGAAACGATCCAGCGGCGAGCGCCCGGTGCGCTTGCCGGTAGTCACGACCAGCGCGCCTGAGTCAGCCAGCTGGCCTTCTCCGCGTTCGATCGCTTTTTCAACCAGCTGAGCACGGCTCAGGTTGGTGTGTACAGTATTCTCAGTTTCTATGGTCATTACTGGATTCCCTTGGCATAGGCGCCAATAACGCTACCTGTCTCGCAGATGCTGTCGTGCAGATGAAAGACCCAATCGCGCCCCTTTCGCGGTTATAGTATTTATTTGGGGAGGCGCATTATCGCACAAAAAATAACGCATTGACTATTCTATGAGCGGCAGCGGCGTGCTGCCTGAGCGTCAATGCAGCAGGTCAGATTTGGGAATATTTGCACTGTCGGAGAACATGCTCAGAATATCCGTTTCATCAAAGCTGTGGTGCTCATTGCAGAATTGACAGCCCACGCCGACTGAACCCTCTTTTGCCACAATTTCCAGCAATTCGTCGCGGGTAAGAAACTGCAGCGCATTGCCACAGCGCTCGCGACTGCAGTCACAATGAAAGCGCAGCGGGCGCGAATCGAACAGACGACAGCTCTCTTCGTGAAACAGCCGGTACAGCAGGGTTTCGCCATCAAGTGTCAGTAACTCTTCAGGCTTCAGCGTGGCGCCCAGCTGACTAATATGCGACCAGTCCTCTGCGGCCGTACCCGCCGCGGGCATTACCTGTAGCAGCAAGCCCGCCGCACGCTGACCATCCGCCGCCAGATGCACCTGAGTGGGCAACTGTTCAGACTGGCTAAAGTAATTTTCAATGCAGCGCGCCAGGGTTTCACCCTCCAGTGATACCACGCCCTGATAGCGGCGCCCTTCGGCAGGCTCAATGGTGATCGCCAGACGTCCGTTGACCAGCAGCTCATTGAAGGCCAGCTCCTGCGGGATTTCACCCTCATAGCGGGCAATGGCGCGCAGATCCTGCTGATGGTTACATTCCGCCATCAGCATTTGCACCGCCCCCTCACCTGATGCCTGCAGCACCAGACGGCCCTCGAATTTCAGCGTTGAGCTCAGCAGGCTCACCGCCGCCAGCATTTCACCCAACACCCGCTGCAACAGCGGCGGATACTCATGCAGCCCCAGCACCTGCTGATAGCTGTCTTCGAGTCCTACCAGGACACCACGAATATCAAGTTTATCGAACAGCACAGGCTGTATCTGATCGGTATTGCTCATCAATATCTATCTCGCAACAGGCGCCGCGCGCCCGACCCTACAGGGAATCGTGCAGGCTATAGCGGAGCGCGGTGAGTCAGGTGTTGCAACAGCGAGGGACGGACAGCCGGCCACTTTCAAGCCACCGGCTAGAGTGACCAAGGCCCTCGGCGTTACCATTTCGGCGCATTTTATCACAACCGAATTAGAACCCGGCATGCGCCGCGAGATCCGCCTGCCATGCCCTCAGCCCCTTGCTTTAGTGCCCTGATACGGACCTTCTAAAGCTCGTCACTCAACCTGACGTTCCTTGAAACCACGAATCTGCCGCCGGTCCTTCTTGTTGAGCTGGTGACGCGGATTCAGCCCGCTGCCGCCATTGAGTTTGCGCTCCGCCGCCAGCTTTTCGCGCTTTTCAATGCTCTCGGGGGTTTCACGATAGAGCTGCTGCGCCTCTGGGGCGCCGCGGCGTTGATCGGACAACTGCAGAATCTCGATTTCCTTGATATCCATACCCTGACGAATTTGCAACATGGCCCCCACCTCCACCAGCTTGCTGCACTTGCTGCGCTGGCCGTTGTAATGCACCTTGCCACCTTCGATCATGTCCTTGGCCGTCGCCCGCGTGCGATAAAAACGCGCAGCCCAGAGCCACTTGTCGAGCCGTATCTTGCCTTCATGACCATCATTCATCGCGCTGATCACCATCTTTAAACAATTCATCAAACTGATCGACCGCCCGGAATTCGTCAATGCTGCGCGCCGGTGCCTGACTATCGGGCTGAACAATGGACAGCAGGTGCGCGATGCCAAAACGCTCGGCGGAACGCAGCACCGGCAGACTGTCGTCCACCAGCAGGGTTCGAGCCGGATTGAATGGTTCGACTGCCTGCAGTTGAGACCAGAACTGCACATCTTCCTTGGGCAGGCGGAAGTCATGGGAGCAGATGATGGCATCCACCAGGGTATCGAGGCCCGTGATCTGCAGCTTGAGATTCAGGCTGTCACGGTGTGCATTGGTCACGATCACTGAACGCATTCCGCGCTGTCGCAAACGCTGCAGAAAGTCCTGCACCTGGGGTCTGAAGCCAATGCGATCAGCCACTTCTCGCTTGAGCGCTGGAATATCGACGCCCAGCTGCTCGGACCAGTAGTCCAGGCAATACCAGTTGAGCGTCCCCTGCTCCTGTGTGATACGCTGATGCAGCCATTCCCGGGCGTCTTCGGGCTTAAGCCTGCGCAGCTGTGCATAGCGTAGGGGCAGGTGCTCCAGCCAGAAGTAAGAGTCGAAATGGAGGTCCAGCAGGGTTCCATCCATGTCGAGCAAAACGGTATCGACGGCACGCCAATCCAGCATTGTTATCGTCCGGGGTCAGGTCAGAATTCAGTCTCAGAGTCGCAATCAGTATGCCCGTAAAGCCACAAATATTGAAGGTAACCTGCGTTGCACGCAGCCGCCTGTTTCACGTTGAAGCACTGGAACTGCGCTTCTCCAATGGCGTTGAACGCAACTATGAACGCCTGGCCACACGCGGTCACGGCGCCGTCATGATCGTACCCATACTGCCCAACGGTGATGTTGTGCTGATTCGCGAGTACGCCGCCGGGCTCGACGAATACACCCTCACACTGCCCAAGGGGCTGATCGATCCAGGTGAAAACGCCGAAGAAGCAGCCCTGCGCGAACTTCAGGAAGAAGCCGGCTTTGGCTGTAGAAAGCTAGAGCGCTTGAAAGAGATGACCAGTGCCCCCAACTATATGGGACACCGTATAACGGTATTGCTGGCCCGGGATCTCTATCCAAGTCGCCTTGAAGGTGACGAACCCGAGCCGCTGGAGCCGGTGCACTGGCCCCTGTCGGAGCTGGAAACACTGGTACAACGCGAAGAATTCAACGAAGGGCGGGCGATCGCGGCACTCTACATGGCCCGATCCCGCCTTGCGCTTGAAGCCAGCGGCAGCAAAACAGCAGGCTAACTCAGGAGCCATCCTGGCGCAAAACGCCGGATGTCGCCTTCAGATCAGGGTGGCTAAAACTACACATTAGCCATCGAAAACAGACAAAAAAAACGCTGCATCTTGTGCCATGAAAAGGTGCTTTAACGGTGCTATAGTCTCTCGTCTGTCGAACCCACGGACTCGACAAACCGAGTTTTATGCTGAACCTGTCGACCTAAGATAAAAGGGAAATCTCATGAGCTTTGAATTACCGCCACTGCCTTACGCCAAAGACGCTCTGCTGCCGCATATCTCTGCAGAAACTCTGGACTTCCACCACGGCAAACACCACAACACTTATGTGGTCAAGCTGAACGGTCTGGTACCGGGTACCGAATACGAAGGCAAGTCACTGGAAGAGGTCATCATGGCCGCGCCGGCTGGCCCTGTTTTCAACAACGCCGCCCAAATCTGGAACCACACTTTCTACTGGAACAGCCTGTCCCCCAACGGCGGCGGCGCTCCTACAGGTGCGATTGCTGATGCCATCAACGCCAAATGGGGTTCTTTCGAAGCCTTCCAGGCCGCGTTTAACGACAAGGCCGTTAACAACTTCGGTTCTTCCTGGACCTGGCTGGTGAAAAATGCCGACGGTTCCCTGGACATCGTCAACACCAGCAACGCCGGCACGCCTATGACCTCTGGCCAGACCGCTCTGCTGACCGTCGATCTGTGGGAACACGCCTACTACATCGACTACCGCAACGTGCGTCCGGATTACCTGAAAGGTTTCTGGGCTCTGGCAAACTGGGACTTCGCCAACGCCAACCTGGCTGGCTAATCGATTCCGGTTACGAAAAAAGGCACCCTCGGTGCCTTTTTTTGTGCGCAAAAAACCTCCGTTTAACCCGCTTCTGTTAGCGCCTGTGCGGCAGGCGCCCGCAGTTCCTGCAGCAGAATATCCAACTGCCTCCAGACATTTTCCAGCAACCGCGGCTGGGCTTCGCTATTGGGATGCAGGCCGTCGTTTTGCATTAAGGCTCGCTCCAGCGCAACACCGTCCATCAAAAAGGGAACTCGCGCGACCTGTTGTGACTCAGACAACTCTGCGAAGATAGAATAGAAACCATCGCTATAGCGCGGACCGTAATTCGGCGGCAGGCGGATGCCCAGCAGCAGCACCTGAGCACCAGCCTCCTGTCCCAGAGTGATCAGATGGCTCAGGTTCTGGCGTATAACAGGCAAAGGTGTGCCACGCAGGCCATCGTTGGCACCCAGCTCCAGAATCAGAATATCGGGCTTATGCTGTGCCAGCAGAGCCGGCAGCCGGGTAATACCCCCCTGGGTCGTTTCGCCGCTGATGCTGGCGTTAACGACCTCGACATTGGCGGATTGCTGTTCGATACGCTGGCGCATCAGGGCAACCCAGCCCTGTTCAACCGGCATGCCATAGGCTGCGGACAGGCTATCCCCCAGAACCAGAATGGATTGTGCAGCCCCTATACCGGGCACTAATAACACACAGACAAATAGCAGCAGGCGGAACATGGACTCTCCAAAACCAGATCAAGTTGTCGTTTCGGCCCACGCGGTCAGCAAAAAGTTCCACACCCAGGGCGGAGAGTTACAGCTGTTCGAGAACCTCAACCTTGAAGTTCGCCGTGGCGAAAGCCTTGCCATTATTGGTCCCTCCGGCGCTGGCAAGTCAACCCTGCTGAGCATGCTGGCCGGGCTCGATCAGCCCAGCACGGGCATGATCCGACTCGCCGGCAGCAACCTGGCCGAACTGGACGAGACAGCCCGCGCCCGGCTGCGGGCCCGTTCGGTCAGTTTTGTGTTCCAGTCCTTCCATCTCCTGCCGGAGCTTAGCGCGCTGGACAATGTGCGCCTGCCACTGGAAATTCGCGGCGAAGCCGACAGCGAACAGCAGGCTCAGCACTGGCTGTCCCAGGTAGGCCTGGCAAGCCGGGCCGAACATCTGCCGGGCCAGCTGTCCGGCGGCGAGCAGCAGCGCGTCGCTATTGCGCGGGCCTTCGCCACCCGCCCTGACATCCTCTTTGCCGATGAACCCACCGGCAATCTGGACAGCGAAACCGGCGCCAGCATTGTCGATCAGCTGTTCGGCCTGAATGCCCAGCAACAGACAACGCTGATTCTGATTACCCACGACAGCCAGCTGGCGAGTCGCTGCTCCCGTCGCCTGCAACTGCGCCAGGGTCAACTGCTGGAGACCACAGCATGAGCCAGGCGGTACTGCGACTTGCCCGCCAACAGGCCTTCAGCAGCCTGCGCAGCCCCGAATGGCGCGCCCTGCTGGCAGCCCTGCTGGTAGCCATCACCCTGATTTCACTGCTGACCCAGCTGGGCGACCGGCTGGAGCAAAGCCTCAATAGGCGCACCGCCGAACTGCTCGGCGCCGATCTGGTACTGCGCGCCGAAGAACCCGCAGTACTGGCAACCCAAGGCGCCATTCGCAGCAGCCGGGTGGCGCAGTTCCCCACCATGATCGAAGCCGGCGATGAAATGATGCTGGTCTCGGTGCGGGCCGTCACCGATCCCTACCCCCTGCGCGGCGCCATAGTCACGGAACCCGCGCAGCACCCGGACATCCCGGAACCGGGTACTGCCTGGGCGGAGCCCCGCATCTTCGAAATGCTGCAGCTTGAGCCTGGCGATACGGTACAGCTGGGATACAGCAAGTTTCGCCTCAGCCACCGCCTGATGAGTTCACCGGATCGCGGCAGCGGCTTTCGCAGTTTCAGCCCGGGACTGATTATGCGTTCCGATGCGCTGGAGGCCACAGGCGTTATAGCTCCTGGCAGCCGGGTTGAGTACCGTCAGCTGTTTGCCGGGCCCGCCGGTGCCGTTGCGACCCTGGAAGAACAGCTGCGGGAAAATCTCGGGCCAGACGAACGCCTCTACTCCCTGAGCGCCGACCAGCCCATGACCGGTCGCGCACTGCGCAACGCCGAACTCTACCTGCGCCTGAGCGCCCTCTTTGCCCTGCTGCTGGGCGCCCTGACCATCACCCTGAGCCTGAGACGCTATAATGCGGCGCAGCATTCCCGTGCCGCCTTGCTGCTGAGCCTGGGGCTGGAGAATCGCCAGCTCCTGCTGCTCTACGGTTACCAGTTGCTGTTCGGCTGGATCATCTGCGCCCTGCTCGGCACGGCGCTGGGCTTTGGGCTGCAGCAACTGCTGGTACAGCTCATTGGTGACCTTTTGCCGCAGCCCGTACCTCAGGCAGGCATCGCCGCCATGAGCAGCGGAGCCCTGATCGGCCTGTTACTGCTAACAACACTGGGCCTGCCGGCCTTCTATCGCCTGAGCCAGGTGTCCGTGGTGGCACTGTTTCGCGAAACCAGCCTGCCATCAAACATCCGCTCACGTCTAATTCAGCTGCTGGGCTTTGGGCTGCTGGCGGGGCTGATGAGTGTTTATATTGAATCCCTGACACTGGCCCTGCTGTTACTCGGCGCCCTGACCCTCAGCGGCCTGGTGGTCGGCTGGCTGGCCCAAGCCTTACTGCAGCGCCTGGCCGAGGGGTTCCGCCACCGCATGCGCCTTGGCAGCCTGCTGCTGCTGCGCATTCGCCAGCAACGCAAATGGCACCGCCTGCAGGCCGCCACCATGACCCTGCTGCTGACCATGCTCGCCACCCTGATTATTGCCCGCGGCGACATGCTGCAGCAGTGGCGTACCCAGTTTCCGCCCGATACGCCGAACTATTTTCTTATCAATATTCAGCCCTGGGAAAAAGAACCTCTGGATCAGTTATTTGCCAGCAACGACCTGAGCCCTGCGCTCTACCCCATGATTCGCGGGCGCATCAGCAGCCTCAACGACACTCCGCTGGCCGAGGTCACGCTATCGACGGAGCAACGGCGACACAACGCGCTGCGGCGTGAACTCAATCTGACCTGGACTGAGCAGATGCCAGACAATAACAGCCTGCTCAGTGGCAGCTGGTGGCAGGGGACGCCATCCGAACCGCTGATATCAGTGGAGCAGGATCTGGCCGCAGCCATGGGAGTCGATATCGGCGACAGGGTGAGCTTCCAGATCGGCAGCCAGCTGATTCAAGCAGAGGTCAGCAATATACGCGCGGTGCAGTGGGAGTCATTTACCCCCAACTTTTACGTGATTTTCTCGCCCGGTGCGCTGGATAATCTGCCAGCCACCTATATCACGGCGCTGCGCCTGGACGGCGAGCAACGCACGCTTGCCCGCACGCTGCTGCAGCAGTTTCCGACCCTGACCCTGATCGATATCGACCAACTGCTTAATCAGGCCCAGGCGCTGATCGAAAAGCTGGTGGACAGCTCGAGCATGATTCTGGCGCTGACACTGCTGGCGGGGCTGTTATTGCTGGTGGTGACACTGATGCAGGAGCTGGAACGACGCCGCTATGAAAGTGCGTTACTGCAGACCCTGGGCGCAACGCCGGGGCAAAGCCGCCAGCTGGATCTGCTGGAACTGCTCTGGCTAGGTCTGATCTGCGGTGGCCTGGCCGCCGTGGCGAGCGAGGCTATCCTCTGGCTGATCAGTGCCCGCGTGTTGCAGATACCTCTGACACTGCATCCGCTGAGCTGGCTCTTGCTGCCACCATTGTCGGCGCTGCTCTTTACCGGCATAGGTGCGCTGATCCGCAAGCCGCTGGATCAGGCGCGCTGTTACAGCCTGCTCAAGGCCAACTGATGCTCGCAAGGGTGGCGGCGCATACAGCTATAAAGGCTACTATTTTATTGGTAGAATCGCGGCAATTACTGCTTTTAAAACTTAAACAGACAGGGATACAAGATGGCACATCACGACGAGAACTTCCGTGATCCTGCGGGCTACGGCTGGGTTTTCATTAATCTGCTGGCACTGCTCTGGATCACGATGCCGGTCAGCATCGCGCTGATCAAGATCGTACAGTGGTAAGACTGCGCCTGCAGTCGGGCAACTGACATGAGTCAGCTGCGCATTGGCGATATCGCCAAAGGATCAGGCCTTAGCGTCGAAACCATTCGGTATTACGAACGCCGCGGCCTGATCAGTCCTCTCGGTCGCCTGCCATCGGGCTACCGCTGTTACGACGCACACACCCTTGAACGTCTGCACTTTATCGTGCGCTGCAAGTCGCTCGGTTTTACCCTGGATGAAATTCAGGAACTGCTGCTGCTCGATCCCAACGCCGAGTCGGCGCAGGTCAAGACGAAGGTGGATCTGCGCATTCAGCAGATCGAAGAAAAGATTACACAGTTGCGTGAACTGCAACATTCACTGCATCAGCTGTCCGATCTGTGCTCCGGCAAAGGGCCCGTTTCAGACTGCCCGATCATCGACACTCTGAAACACTAACTCTCCACCGCTGCCCACAAGACCAGACCCACTGTGCTCAAACCCCAGCGCCCTAAAACAGTAGCGCCCTGAATCAGCAGCGCCCTGAAAGCGACCCGCGATGGATAACGACTACGGCGCCTTGATGGTCTCCACGCCGGTGGTCGTCCCCATCAACACGACGTTCGCCGCTCGGCGGGCAAAGAGCCCGTTGGTGACGACGCCGACCAGGTTGTTAAGCTCGGTTTCAAACGCCTTGGGATCGCGAATTTTCAGATTGTAGACATCCAGAATCAGGTTGCCATTGTCGGTGACAAAACCTTCGCGCAGCTCCGGCTGTCCGCCCATGCGTACCAGCTCCCGGGCCACCAGCGAGCGCGCCATCGGAATCACTTCCACCGGCAGCGGGAAGGCACCCAGGCAGGACACCTGCTTGGAAGCATCGACGATACAGACGAACTCTTTGGCCGCCGCCGCGACAATTTTTTCCCGCGTCAGCGCACCGCCACCGCCCTTGATCAGGTTCAGCTCGGCATCAAACTCGTCGGCGCCATCAACATAGGTATCCAGCCCCGTCACCGCATTGAGGTCGTATACCGGGATACCATGGCCACGCAGCCGCTCGGCGGTTGCCTCTGAACTGGCCACTGCGGCCTCAAACAGATGCTTGATGCCCGCCAGCTCGTCAATAAAGAAGTTCGCCGTTGAACCCGTGCCCACTCCCACTATGGACTCAGGCTTCAGGCCACCCTTGATATAGTCCAGAGCCGCCCGCGCAACAGCCTGCTTCATTTCATCCTGCGTCATCACACTTGAACCCATATGCTAGTAAGGCGATAAATTATACGCCCTGTGCCGGCGCGCTTGTAGACGAAAGCGGTGCCAGCTTATACCATTTCCTGCTCTTTGCGGCCGCGACCTGCGCCGCCAGACCTAACTTATGGCACTGCATCCCCATGGCTCATCGATATATCAAGAAGATTTTGGAGGCGCGTGTCTATGACGTAGCCATCGAGACCCCACTGGATTATGCCCGCAGCCTGTCTGAACGGCTGGACAACCGGGTGCTCCTCAAACGTGAAGACCTGCAACCGGTGTTCTCGTTCAAGCTGCGTGGCGCCTATAACAAGATGGCTCAGCTCAGCGCCGCGGAAAAGGCCAAGGGCGTGGTTACCGCATCGGCCGGCAACCACGCTCAGGGGCTGGCCTATTCGGCCCGCCACATGAGCGTCAAGGCGACCATCGTCATGCCCAAGACCACACCGGACATCAAAGTCAGCAACGTCAAGGCACTGGGCGGCAAGGTCATACTGCACGGCGATACATTTGAGGAAGCCAAGACCTACGCCGAGCGACTGGTCGAAGAAAAGGGTCTGGTCTATGTACCGCCCTACGATGATCCCGATGTCATTGCCGGCCAGGGCACCATTGGCATGGAGCTGCTGCACCAGGAAAGCGGCCCCATTGATGCCGTTTTCGTCCCCGTGGGTGGAGGCGGACTGATCGCCGGTATCGCGGTCTACATCAAATACCTGCGCCCCGACGTCAAGGTAATAGGCGTCGAGTCCGAGGATTCCGCCTGCCTGCACGCAGCCCTGGCTGCGGATGAGCGGGTCAAGCTGTCACAGGTTGGCATCTTCGCCGAAGGCGTGGCCGTGGCCCAGATAGGCCAGCACACCTTTGATCTGGCGCGACAGTATGTCGATGAAGTCATCACCGTCACCACCGACGAGATCTGCGCGGCCATCAAGGATATCTTCGATGACACCCGCTCGATCTGCGAGCCGTCCGGCGCCCTGGGCGTGGCGGGTCTGAAGAAATATGTGGCGCGCGAACAGTGCAGCGAGCGCACCCTGATTGCCATCGACTCCGGCGCCAACGTCAACTTCGACCGCCTGCGTCATATCGCCGAACGCTCTGAAGTCGGCGAAAAACGCGAAGCCATCATTGCCGCCCGCATACCGGAACGTCCCGGCAGCTTTCGCAAGTTCTGCGCGGCACTGGGCAAGCGCAACATCACCGAGTTCAACTACCGCTACAGCGACGACAAGGAAGCCATCGTCTTTGCCGGCATCCAGACCAGCCCCCAGGGCCCGGGGCGCGCCGCCCTGCTGAGTGAACTGCGGGAACACCTCGACGAAGTCATAGATCTGACCGACAACGAGATGGCCAAGCTGCATATCCGCTATATGGTCGGCGGCCACGCACCTGCAGCCGTAAACAATGAAGTGGTATTTCGTTTCGAGTTTCCGGAACGCCCAGGGGCGCTGATGAAGTTCCTCAGCAAGCTAGGCGGACGCTGGAACATATCCATGTTCCATTACCGCAACCACGGCGCAGCCTACGGGCGCGTACTGGTGGGCATGCAGGTTCCCGCCGAGGAACATGAGCAGGTCAAAGCTTTCCTGACAGAGATCGGCTACAACTTCTGGGATGAAACCGACAACACCGCCTACCGTCTGTTCCTCGGCTAGCAATATTTGCCGGCCACAAAAAAGCCCCGAAGGTGCAAACCGTCGGGGCTTTTTTACAGGCTAATGGCAGCCCTTATTTAACCAGTTTAGCGGTGGCCGCTTCGCTTGCTTTGGTGGCCAGGCCGGAGAAGGCTTCGCCCTGGGCCTTGAGCAGTTCAAACAGCGCCTTGCTCGAATCCATATTGAAAGTCACCAGATCCTGCGGAGTCTTCAGCGTCTTGGCCTTGTCGGCATTGGCTTTGAAGAAAGCGGCCAGTTCTTCGCCGCTTTTTTTCTGCAGTTCAATCGACTGGCTGATGGTGCTGGTCTGGAGTTCAACCAGAGACTGCACGGTTTCAAAAGCGGTCTTGATAGTCGCGTTGGTGCTCATGATGTCATTCCTCTTCAGTTAAATTGTGCACTGCACAATAATGCTGATTATACCCATCCGGATACGCCTGACAACTAATTTGTGCACTGCACAATAAATAATAATCAGGCCTGTTTCGCGCTGCCTGCGGTCACCCTTAGACGGCCAGGTATAGGCGCCGGCCAGCGCCCCAAATCCGGACCTCAGACGCAAAAAGGCCCCGCAGATTTTCATCTTAGGGGCCTTTCTGTGTGCGGCTTGTCGGACTCGGCCCGGCAGCAATGCTGCGAGACAGGATCAGACCACAACCAGTCGACTTACTTGGACAGCTTGCTGAACTCGGAAGCAGCAGCGTCACGAGCTTCATTAGCGATAGCGGTGAAAGCTTCGCCCTGGCCTTTCAGCAGCTCGAACAGAGCAGCGTTGGTATCGACATTGAACTTGATCAGGTCTTCAGGTGATTTCAGCTCTTTGGCTTTTTCAACTTCAACCTTGAAGAAGGCTGCCAGCTCTTCGCCGGTTTTCTTCTGCTGTTCAACAGATTTGGTGATAGCAGCAACCTGGATGTTCATCAGAGTCTGCATAGCTTCAAAAGGCTTCTGGAAATCTACGGAATTAGTCATCACTTCTCTCCCAAGTTCAAGTTGTTGTGCACCGCACAATTAAGCTGATTATAGAGCGAATGCCGACAGGATCAAGCACTTTTTTGTGCAGTGCACAAAAGCTTTATCAGCCCGTTTTCGCCACCAGCTCAAGCCTGCCACAGGCTCTTTGCTGTTTTATGAAAAAACCTGTGGAAAAAACATATAAATGCAGGGCCGCATGGGTGCATCGCGGCTTAGGGCGTTTCCGGCGAGTGGCGAAAATCGCTGCTAAAAAAAGCCTGCAGCGTAAAGACAGCCAGCGATATTATGCCCCAGGCGAGCCCCAGCACCACGCCGGCATCAACAATTCCCCGCCAGGGCTGAGCCAGTAAATGCACCAGTTGCACCAGCACAATGATCCCCAGTGTCAGGCAGATGGTGATGATCTGACGCTTGCGCTGCACATGGAAAAAGCCCATGCAAAAAAGCGGCGCCAACAGCAGCCGTAGCGGCGTGACATGCTGCGACAGATAATGAATACGCGCTGCCACACGCGGAGAAAAACCACACTGAAATCCGCGATAGCCTTCGGAAAAGCCCATGAACACGAGGCTAAAAACCAGCGCGGCCCAATGGTATGCACTCAACGGCTGGCCAAACATCTGCCAGCTGATCTGGCTCAAACGATAAATGGCACTGCCAAACAGCAGCGCAATGCCACTGAAACCCCAAATTGCCGCAAGAGAACCTAGCACTGTCTTGCCCTGACTGATTCCAAGAGGCGGCTATTATAGCCTTCTGACAGGCATTGGACATCCTTGTGCGCAGCCTCCTGTTCCCTGCACCTTAACGAAAAAAGCCACCTGTGCGAGCAGGTGGCTTTTTGAACGAACAGGCGCCGCAGGGGCCAACCCCATGGCGCTCAGGTTTTACTTGGTAATAAGCTCCGGCCCCATGATGCTGTACGGCAGGAAGGTGGACAGCCAGGGGATGTAAGTCACCAGAATCAGGAACACGAACAGCACCGCCACGAACGGCATGGCTGCTTTGACGACCTGCGCCAGACTCATGCCGGTAATGCCCGAGGTCACGAACAGGTTGAGCCCTATGGGCGGCGTGATCATGCCGATCTCCATGTTTACTACCATGATGATGCCCAGGTGAATCGGGTCCACACCCAGCGCCATAGCGATCGGGAATACCACGGGGGCCACAATAACCAGCAGGCCTGAAGGCTCCATGAACTGGCCACCAATCAACAGCAGCACGTTAACCGCTATCAGGAAGGTAAACCAGTTGAACCCGGCGCCCAGCATCCACTCGGTCACCATCTGCGGAATCCGCTCAGACGACAGCGTATGGGCAAACAGCAAGGCGTTGGCGATGATAAACATCAGCATCACGGTAGTCTTGGTGCCGTCGAGGATTACCTTGCGACTTTCGCCTCCCAGCATGGCCGGGAAAAAGCAGCGCCCGACTGCCACCAGGTTGCGACTCCAGACCGGCAGACCTGACCCCAGACAGCGCAGCATGGAGGCATCCAGATCTTTGCCTCGCTTGTATATGTAGAACAGGGCAATCACCAGACTCATGCCCAGACCCCAGGCCGCTCGTTCACCAACGCTGGTTGTTTCGCTCTGCGCGGTGGCAAAGAACGACATGATCATCCAGACCAGAAAGAATGAGACGCCATAGACACTGCCGTTAAAGCCCACCCGGGCTATGGCAGAATCCGTTTCTGCCACCCAGGGTATGCCCTTAAGCGGCCCCATGTCACGGTACACAAAGAGTGCAATCAGCATGGAGTAAACCGCTGCCACCACCGCCGCTTCCGTCGGTGTAAAGACGCCGCCATAAATGCCGCCCATGATGATTACGATCAGGAACAGGCCCCAACCCGCTTCCTTGCCGCCGCTCACTATATTGCCAAAACCCTTCCAGGGCTCAGCCGGCAAATTCTTGATGCGTGCCACCACATAGATGGCCAGCATTAGCATGAAGCCTGCCAGCAAACCCGGAATCACGCCCGCCAGGAACATGCGACCGACCGACACATCGGTAGCGGCGGAATAGACCACCATGACGATGGACGGTGGAATCAGGATGCCCAGGGTACCGGCGTTGGCGATGATACCGGAGGCAAATTCCTTGGAGTATCCCACCTGGCGCATGCCGGCGATGGCAATGCTGCCGATAGCCACCACCGTGGCCGGCGAGGAGCCGGACAGCGCAGCAAACATCATGCACGCCAGTACCGACGCCATGGCCAGACCACCGCGAAAATGCCCCACACCGGCAATCGCAAAATTGATCAGGCGCTTGGCCACCCCGCCCGTCGACATAAAGGCCGACGCCAGGATAAAGAACGGAATCGCCAGCAGAGTGTAATGCTGGCCGACACCGAACAGCGATATCGCCACAGAGGACAGCGAATCGGCGGATATAAAGGTGATATACAGGATTGAAGACAACCCCAGGGATATACCGACGGGCAGGCCCAGAAATAGCAGGACCAGCACCATCACAAACAGAATTATTGCATCCACAGCAGGCTCCCCGCTCTCAGTCTTTTAATATGTTCAGGTTTTCTTCGACCAGATCCTTAGCTTCATGCCCGCTGATAAGCATGGGGCGCTTGTCCTGCCAGATATCAATGAACGCCTGCAGTGAGCGGTAAACCAGCAGCGCCAGGCTGATGGGCAATATGAGCAGCACCAGCCAGCGGTGTACACGCGGCTGCAAGCCAAAGGTTTCCTGCATGAATTCGGGGTACCGCAGTTCTTCCACGCCTATGCCGATCTTGTACATCTTGGCCCAGTACTCAATGGCCCCGCCGCGTACATCAACACCGAGCATTGCCAGCCAGGTGGAGTCGAGCAGGATCAGGCCGTACATCAGGGTTGCAAAGGCTCCAAATAGCGACAGCGCCTTGCACAACTTGTGTGGTACCGCATTGAGCAAGATATCCACGCCCAGGTGAATACCGGTTTTAATGCCATAACTCATACCCAGCAGAATCAGCCAGGAAAACGCCAGGGTGTTGAACTCAAGCGCGGCAGACCAACCGGTGTTGAAACCGTAACGCGCAATCACCTGCCCAAAAGACACCAGCATGATGGAGCTGATCACCAGCACCAGCAGGTTTTCTTCGGCCTTGGCCATCGCGGTGGGAAACAGCTTCTCCAAAATCCAGAGGATAATGATGAAGACCAGTAGATATAAGTGCGGCCAGTAGTCCATAGGAGACACCATTCAGGAATCAGGCCGTGGCCAGCCTGGAACAAATTAAAGGAAATAACTTGATGGCAACGACAGCACAGGACTATCGCTAACCGGGGTGAGCGGGCCCAGGCCAGAACGGCCTGAGCCCATGCCCGGCATCAGTCGCTGATGCCGGGCGCAACCATCAGGAACCGGCTGCGGTTTTGATCAGATCGGCACCGATTTCGCCTTCGAACTGATCCCACACAGGCTTCATGGTATCAACCCACTTCTGACGCTGAGCATCATCCAGGGTGTTGATCTTGCCTTTGGCCTCCAGGATGTTGGCACGGTTGGCAGCTTCCGCCGCCTTCACTTCTTCGTTGGCCGCCTGAGTTACTTCATCAGCAATGGCCAGGAACTGCTCGCGCGCTTCAGGTGTGAGACTGTCCAGAAACTCGGTCGATGTCATGAACAGGTAAGCCAGCAACTGATGGTTGGTTTCGGTCACGCTGTCCTGCACTTCGAAGAATTTCTGAGTGTAGATGTTGGACCAGGTATTTTCCTGACCATCCACCACGCCGGTCTGCAAAGCGCCATAGACTTCTGCAAACGCCATTGGCTGCGGCGAAGCGCCCATGGCCTCGATCATGGCCTTGGCCACATCTGAGGTCTGTACCCGGAATTTCATGCCCTTTGCATCAGATGGCGCGATCAGGGGCTTGTTGGCCGAAAAGTATTTCATGCCGGACATCCAGTATCCCAGACCGACAAAACCAACATCTTGCATTTCGTTCAGCAGACCCTTGCCGGCATCAGACTTGGTGAAACGAATAGCTGCATCCATGTCCTTGAAGATGAACGGCAGATCAAAGACGCCATATTTGGAGCTGTAGGAACCAAACTTGGACAGGGAAGGCGCCAGAATCTGCACGTCACCCAGTAGCAAAGCTTCAAGTTCCTTGCTGTCGCCAAACAGGGTGGAGTTCGGGAACACCTCAACACAGAGCACGCCATTCATTTCTTCGTTGACGCGCTGGGCAAAATTATTGGCTGCAACCACCTTGGGGTGGGTTGTTCCGCCGGTCACATGGCTCAGCTTGGCGACGATCTCACCGCTCTCGCAGGAGGCGAACGCCGTAGTGGCAGAGATGGACAGCGCAAGAGCAGAAAGGGCCAGAGTGAGTTTTTTCATATTATTGTATCTCCATAGAGGTCTGTACTTATGAGCTGCAAGCCAACCGCGGCAAGCGCCCACCGGAACGTGCAACACATATAGACAAGCACAGGACGTGCCAACAATATAAAAACCCAGCATAAGCAAGGCCGGCAGCGCTCATAAGCTCTGTTTATGGTAGCAGTGAAATAAAAAAACAGCGGGAAATGACGGAAATTCACCCATAAAAACAATAACAATGTGCGGATAACCACCCATTTTCGATAGGGCTGGGCCCCAGCGCCACTCAGACGAGAAAAAGGAGGGAATAAACCGAAAATCACCGTTGGCGAAGCCTGGCTAATACCACTGCGGCCATTGCAGCCGCCATTACGACACTGCGTCGCTCGCCAAACCGGTGTTTAAGACACTGAAAGCAAGGGATCGGACGGGAGACATGGCGGGCTTGGGCGGTTTTCCGCCCAAGCCTGACTCAGGCAGCCAACTTACTTGAAATCACTCTTGTCCAGGCCGTACTTTTTCATCTTGTCATAGAGTGTTTTGCGCGGCAGGCCCAGAAACTCGAGGGTGTCCCGAATAGAACCACCGGTACGCGACAGTGCCGCCTGAATCAGCATTTTTTCAAAACGCTCTACCTGATCCGGCAACGACAGGGTAGCGCCGCCATCGTTGTCGATAATCAGGCGGTTATCAAAATCAAAGCTGCCGGACTCTCCCAGCAGCACATAACGTTCGGCCAGGTTGCGCAATTCGCGCACATTGCCGGGCCAGTCGTGCAACATCAGGCTGTGCAGGCGCTCGGCCGAGAGCGTCGGTATCTCGCGGTTGTACTGCGCCGAGGCCACCAGTGCAAAATGCTGGAACAGCAGGCCTATATCCTCGCGCCGCTCACGCAGCGGCGGTATATCGAGCCGCACCACGTTGAGCCGGTAGTACAAATCTTCACGAAACTCGCCTCTGGCCGCCAGCGTCTTGAGGTCGGTCTTGGTGGCCGCGATCACGCGCAGATTCAGCGCTATGACTTCATTGGACCCCAGGCGCTCAATGGCGCGTTCTTCCAGCACCCGCAACAGCTTGATCTGCAGCGCCAGCGGCATGCTCTCAATCTCGTCGAGGAACAGGGTGCCGCCATTGGCATGCTCAAACTTGCCGATACGTCTTGTGCGCGCATCGGTAAAAGCGCCCTTTTCGTGCCCAAAGAGCTCGGACTCGATCAGACTTTCCGGCACGGCGCCGCAGTTGATCGCGACAAAATTATGATCACGCCGTCCGCTGTGTTCATGGATATAGCGTGCCATCAAATCCTTGCCGGCACCTGTTTCCGCCTGAATCAGGATATCCGCCGGCGCATCCGCAATGCTGTGCAGCAGGCGCCGCAGCTGGGTTACCGCCGGTGCATTGCCGAGCAGGCGCGGCCCAGGTGCACTCTGGGCTTCAAGCTCCAGTTTGAGACGCCGGTTTTCAATGGTCAGGGCGCGCTTTTCCATGGCCCGGCGCACCACATCGAGCAACAAATCCGCTGCAAAGGGCTTTTCGATAAAGTCGTAGGCTCCGGCGCGCATGGCGGAGACCGCCATGGAAATATCACCGTGGCCGGTAATAAGGATCATCGGCAGGTCGGCATCAATGGCGCGTACCCGCTCCAGCAGTTCTAGCCCATCCATGCCGGGCATGTTGATATCGGAGATCAGTACCCCGTTCCAGTCGTCACTGAGCAGTTCCAGCACCCGCTCGCCCCGCTCCAGCGTCGTTACATCGTAACCGGCCAATTCCAGCGTCTGGCCCGCCGCCAGACGAATATGCTTCTCGTCATCGACCAGGATAATGGGGCGACAGGCCAGGTTCTTGTTCATCGACATAGGCAAATGGGTTCACTCAATATCAGGGCCCAAGCGGGCTATTCGGTGATCGTGGGTTGAGGTACCAGCCGCAGCTCCAGCGTAAAACAGGCACCGCCATCGGGATGGTTGCTGGCACGCAGACAGCCGCCCAGGCTTTCGATAATGCGATGGGATATCGACAACCCCAACCCAAGCCCCTGGCCGGCCTTCTTGGTGGTAAAGAATGGTTCGAACAGGTGCTCCAGATACTCCGGAGATATACCGGGACCTGAGTCCCGCACGCTCAGTTGCACCGTATCATCACTGCACTCAAGGCCGATGTCGATGCGCCCTGCGGGCTGATCTTCCAGTGCCTGCATCGCATTGCCGATCAAATTCACCAGCACCTGCTCGAGACGCAGGATATCACCCAGCACATAGATATGTTCAAGCCCTGCCTGCCAGTGAATGCTTACTGACTGTCGATCCAGCTGACCATAGAGAATCGACATGGCACCATCACGAACCGCCTTGAGGCACACCGGTTCCGGCGCCCCGCTGCTGACCCGGGCAAACTCCTTCAGCGGGTGAATGATCTTGGCCATGCGTTCAGTGAGCTGCGATATTTCTTCCAGATTGGCCAGGGCACGCTCAGGGCGCTCCCGCTCCAGAAAGACACGGCCATTGTCGGCATAACTGCGAATGGCGGTCAGGGGCTGGTTCAGTTCATGGTTGATACCGGCTGACATCTGACCCAGCACTGCCAGCTTGGCAGTCTGGATCAGCTCGTTCTGGGTTTGCTGATGCTGGGTCATTTCCTGCTGCAAGCGCGCATTGGCCAGGGTGAGATCCTGGGTCCGTTGCTCCACCCGGCTTTCAAGCAACAGCTGCGCACGCTGCAGCTGCGTTTCCTGCTGCTTGCGCTCGGTAATATCGTGAATCGTCACTATAAAGTGCCGCTCACCATTGGCCGCCATGCGCCCGATGGTGAGCTCAATAGGAAACAGCGTCTGATCTGCACGCAACGCCGCCGCCTCTATATGCAGCTCCCGCGTGCCATCATCGGCTTCAGTGGTAATGTGCTGCCAGCACACAGCCCTGTCGGGATGCGCCAGCAGCTTGCTGAAATACTCGCCGCGGATGTCGTCTTCACGGTAGTGGAACAGCTTTTCTGCGGTCGGATTGCAGGATTCAACACGGCCCTGACCATCGAGCGTAATCAGCCCGGCCTGGGTATTGTCGATAATGGCGCGAATACGGGCGTCATTTTCTTCCAGCGCATGCAGTTCACGCTGGCGAAACAGTGCCCGTTCCTGCGTGATACGGTTACGCGCCAGCACGAACAGCACCAGCAACAGCAAGGCACAATAGATAATGGCTGTCAGCAACAGGGCGCGGAACACTCTCTGCTCCACGGGCTTCATGCTCGCCAGCACCGCCACACTGAGTCCGCTATTGGGCACCGGGCTGTTCTGCAGCAGATAATGTCGCGTACGCACGCCATCCAGGCTCGGATTATCCTGCCGCGAACCCTCCACCAGCGTAATCAGCTGACTGCCATCCGGGCCCTTGTCACGCCAGAGGATATCCAGCGATGTCAGCTCCTGGGCACCGTAACGCAGGCTGTCGACGATGCGATACAGGTCCGGCTGAGTTAGCGGCCTGAGGGTGCGGAACTTCCAGTCCGGCCGGGTGGAGATCACGATAATGCCGTCTTCGTCGGTCACCAGGATATCCAGCAGAGGATCGTTCCAGTCACCTTCTATATCATTGAGGTCAATTTTGACGGCGATAACGCCGGTGACTTTGCCCCCAATGCGCACAGGATAGGAATAGAAATAGCCGCGTTTTTTCGAGGTAGTGCCCAGCGCAAAGTAACGCCCGGCATGACCCGCCATCCCCTGCTGGTAATAAGGCCTGAAGGAAAAGTTCTGGCCAATAAAGGTACGCTCCTGCGCCCAGTTGCTGGCGGCGATGGTTTCCCCCGCCGCATTCATCAGATAGGCATCGGTGGTGCCTATGGTCGTGTTGACCTGTTCGAGATAGAGGTTGGCGCGCATGCGCGCATCGGCGTCACTCTGATGCAGCAGCGCATTCAGCAACTCCGAATGCGACGCCAGCAATTGGGGCAGATCCTTGTAGCGATCCAGCTTCTGTTGCAGGCTCAGGGTATAGCGATTCATGTCTGCGGCACTGCGCAGTTTAACGTCCTGCATCGCCTGCTGGCGCACCAGCACAGACACCTGTGCCATCAGAAACAGGAACAGCAGCAACAGCAGTATTACCGCCACCGGACGCTGGGCCCGTACAGGTGATATCGAAGTCAGGGAAGCTCGTTGAGTATCATTCATAGTCAGGCCACATTATGCGCCGGCCGGCATGAACTTGAAATAGCGTCGCCGCGCCCTTACTGTGTGCCTGAGTTCCATTGACTGGCTCATGCCTGCCGACAGCTTCCAGGGTGCTGTATCGCACTGTCCACTCGTTAAACTCCAGCACCCTGCGCCCAAGTCGCCGGGCAACCTGGCAAGAGATTCACCATGCAGATTGAAAAGCTGATTGCCAGCGAGCTGAATGCCCGCACCGAACAGGTTAATGCCGCCATACGGCTGCTTGATGAGGGCGCCTCAGTGCCCTTTATTGCCCGTTACCGCAAGGAAGTCACCGGCGCTCTGGATGATACCCAGCTGCGTACCCTGGAACAGCGCCTGGGCTATCTGCGCGAACTGACAGAGCGGCGCAGCAGCGTACTGGAGAGCATCCGCAGCCAGGGCAAGCTCAGCGCGGAACTGGAGCAGCAGATTCTTGCCGCCGATACCAAAAACCGGCTCGAGGACCTGTATCTGCCCTTTCGCCCAAAACGCCGAACCCGTGCCCAGAAGGCCCGCGAAGCCGGCCTCGAGCCCCTCAGCGACGCCCTGCTCGGCGGCAAAGGTCAGGGGTCGCCTGAGCAGCAGGCGCAGAGCTATGTAAACCCCTCGGCCGGTATCGAATCCCCGGCCCAGGCGCTGGAAGGCGCGCGCCATATACTGATCGAACGCCTGGCCGAAAATGCCGATCTGCTTGCCTCGGTGCGCAGCTGGCTTTGGCAGCAGGGAGAACTGCTGGTCACTGTGGCCAAGGGCAAGGAAACCGAAGGACAGAAGTTCAGCAACTATTTCGACTACCGAGAGCGCTGTGGTCGCATTCCTTCACACCGGGCGCTGGCTATTCTGCGCGGGCACCAGGAAGGCGTGCTGCGTTACAGTCTGCAGCCTCCCGCAGGCCAGGAAAAGGAAGGTACGCAGCGAATCGCCAGACACTGGCAGCTGCGTGCCGGCAATGGCAAGGCACAGCTCTGGCTCGATGAAACCCTGCAGCAATGCTGGACGCAGAAGCTGCTGCCGGGTATCGAGAATGACCTGGTACGCCAATTGCGCAGCGCAGCCGAGGCCGAAGCCATCCAGGTGTTTGCCCGCAATCTGCGTGACCTGCTGCTGGCCGCCCCGGCCGGCCAGCGCGCGACCCTGGGGCTGGACCCTGGCCTGCGCAGCGGCGTCAAGGCCGCCGTGGTCGATGCCACCGGCAAGCTGCTGGCCTATGAAACCCTCTATCCCCATGCTCCCAGCAAACGCTGGGATCAGGCGCTGGCATCACTGGCGAAGCTCTGTCGCAGCCATAATGTCGAGCTGATCGCCATCGGCAACGGCACCGCGTCGCGCGAAACCGAACAGCTGGCCCGCGAACTGGCGGAAAAAGAACCCGCGCTCTCGCTGATGCCTGTGGTGGTGAGCGAGGCCGGCGCCTCGGTCTATTCGGCGTCTGAGCTGGCCGCCAAGGAATTCCCCGATCTCGATGTCACTATCCGTGGCGCGGTCTCCATCGCCAGACGCCTGCAGGATCCGCTGGCCGAACTGGTCAAGATCGAAGCCAAGGCCATAGGTGTGGGTCAGTATCAGCATGATGTCGATCAGAGCGCACTGGCACGCATGCTCAACGCTGTGATCGAGGACTGTGTCAACCATGTCGGTGTTGATCTCAATACCGCCTCGGTGGAGCTGCTCAGCCAGATTGCAGGCCTGAGCCGCAGCGTCGCCAGCAACATAGTCGAACACCGCAACCAGCAGGGCGCCTTCAGCCGGCGCCAGCAGCTGCTGAAAGTGCCGCGTCTGGGCCCCAAGGCCTACGAGCAGTGCGCCGGTTTTCTGCGCATTCGCAACGGCGCTCAGGCACTGGACAACTCCGCCGTACACCCCGAAGCCTATCCGCTGGTTGAGCGCATGGCCGCCCAGCTCGGCTGTTCCCTGAGTCAGCTGATTGGCGACTCAGGCCGCCTGGCGCAACTCAACCTCGGCGCCCTGCGCTCGGATCGGTTTGGCGACTACACTCTGACCGATATAGTGCGGGAACTGGAAAAGCCCGGCCGCGATCCGCGACCTGAGTTTCACAGCGCGCGCTTCGACGATGCCATTACCAGCATGGCCGATCTGACAACCGGACTGCAGCTTGAGGGGGTAATCACCAATATCACCAACTTCGGCGCCTTCGTGGATATAGGCGTACACCAGGACGGGCTGGTGCATATATCGGAGCTGGCTGACCGTTTTGTGAAAGACCCCCATGACCTCGTCAGCACCGGCCAGATTGTGCAGGTACGGGTGGTCTCCGTGGATGCCAAGCGCAAGCGCATCGCCCTGAGCATGAAGTCGCAGAACAAGAGTGGTGAAGCCCAAAAACCGCCACACACTGCCAGCGCCGCGTCTAAGTCCGCATCAAGGCCAGCCGCCAGACCAGCGGAAAAACCCGTGGCCCCAGCCGAAGGATCCCTGGCCGCCAAGCTTAGAGCCGCCGGGCTGAGCAAGGGCTGAGCCACGCAGAATTCACGGCGGAAACAGCCCCACGCTTTCTCCGTCTTAATTATTGACCGGTTGGTTTATAATAGCCGCCGTTTCTCACGCTAAAGGGGCAGGAACTTGTCTGCAGCACTTCAAAAGCAGCTGGACCAGTTGGTCCAAAATGGTCAGGCAGTATTGCTCAAGGGCATCCTGCATGGCATCGAAAAGGAAGGCCTGCGGGTTGACGCAAAGGGCCAACTGTCCCAGGCGGAGCACCCCCGTGCGCTGGGTTCAGCGCTCACCCACAGCTATATAACAACGGACTATTCCGAAGCCCTGCTGGAGTACATCACACCGGTTTTCAAGCGCTCGGAAGACGCACTGTCCTTCCTGGCGGACCTGCATCGCTTTGGCTACGGGCCCCTGGGTGATGAACTCATCTGGTGTACCAGCATGCCGTGCGATATCCCGGATGAAGAAAGCATCCCCATCGCCCACTTCGGCAGCTCCAATGTCGGCCAGCTCAAACATGTCTACCGTACCGGGCTCAAGCATCGCTACGGCAAGATGATGCAGACCATCGCCGGCATTCACTACAACTTTTCTCTGCCAGAAGCCCTGTGGCCGGCATTGCAGCAACAGCAGCAGAATCGGGACAGCCTGCAGGACTTCCGTTCAGAGCAGTACTTCCGCCTGATACGCAACTTCCGCCGCTACGGCTGGGTACTGCTGTATCTGTTTGGCGCCTCCCCGGCCCTGTGCAGCTCCTTCCTCAAGGGACGCAGCCATCAGCTAGAGGCACTGGGCGAGGATACTCTCTACCTGCCCTACGCCACCTCCTTGCGCATGAGCGATCTGGGCTATTCCAACAAGGCGCAGTCATCCCTTGGAATCTGCTTCAACCATCTGAAAACCTACACCGCATCGCTGCACCGGGCCATCCACACCCCGTACGAGCGCTACGATGCCATAGGCGTGAAAGTTGACGGCGAATATCGCCAGCTCAACACCAGCATTCTGCAGATCGAAAACGAATATTACAGCGATATCCGCCCCAAGCGCGTCGCCCACTCCGGCGAGAAACCGCTGCATGCACTGCACACCCGCGGCGTGGAATATGTCGAGATCCGCAACACCGACATCAACCCGCTACTGCCGCTGGGCATTGATCAGCAACAAGCCGACTTTATGGACGCTTTCCTGGTGACCTGTCTGCTGGCCGGCGACGAGCTGATTGATGATGATGAATGCGAGCGCATCAGCGAAAACCTCAAGCGTGTGGTCACACGCGGCAGAGAGCCAGGCCTGACGCTGCAATGCAGTGATAGCGAGCGTTCACTGGCGCAGTGGGGGCACGAAATTCTGGATATGGTTAGCCAAACCGCCACCGTGCTGGATAAAAACGAACACGGCAACACTTTCAGCGATGCCGTTGCGGCACAGCGCCTGAAACTCGACAACCCCGCACTGACGCCCTCAGCGCAGATTCTGACCCAGTTGCTGGAACAGAATATCAGCCACAGCGAGTTCAGCCTGGCCCAAAGCCGGGCGCATCGGGAAGCCCTGCTGCAGAACCCGCTGAGCGAGAAACGCCAAGCCTATTTTAGCGAACTGACCGGCAGCTCACTGAATGATCAGGCCCGTATCGAAGCCGAAGACAGCCTCGATTTCGATCAATACCTGGCCGACTACCTGGCGCAGTAAAAACCAAATGACATGCCCTGTTGTCAGGCACACAAAAACCTGTGGCTGACAGCAGGGCATATGCATGCGCCGCAGCGCTACTGAATGACCAGACTTGTGAAAAACAGATCGGTCACAAAAGGCTCACCCTCTTCCTCCTGCAGCATCGCCTGCACCTGCGCCAGCGCTTCCTTGGCGAGTATCGCCTGCGCATCCGCGCTCGACAATGCCGCCTCGTCCTGCACGCTCAGCAAAAACACAATGTCATTGCGAATGCTGGGCAGGTGATAGTTCACCGCATGATGCCCATCCTCACTGCCAACCTGAAGGGTGATTTCGCATTTTATGAATCGCAGCGGCCCAGTGCCGCCGAAATTGGCCACAAACGGCTTGAGCTCGACATAACCGACATAACCTGACGCGCCCGACTCCTCTTCGGCGGCCCATACCGGCTGCAGCATCAACCCCAACATCAGTCCAAACAGCAGTCTTCGCAGCATTATGTTCCCGTCCCTTACGTTTTCATGGCCCTGGCAGACGGGCCAGTATAGCCCGGGGCCGCAGCAGCGTTAAGGCATAGCCGCAATAACTACAAGCCGTCGCCAACCATTGTCCGGGTTCTATTGCGCCTGCCTTCGCGTTGGGATTAGTATTGGGTCTGACTGAGATAAGGAGCCAAGCAATGCTGGAGAAATGTCGCACTGCGAAAGAACGCTGGGGCGGTGTCAGCGAGATCATCGATCACTTGCTGGAGGAACGACAACTGCTCATCAGTCGTTTCGTCGCGCTCCCAACGCTGGCGCTGAACGAAGAGTTCAAACGGCACACCGAAGCCTTCTGTGATCTGCTGATGGATTATCTGTCCTCCGGTCATTTTGAAGTCTACGAGCAGCTACTGCGCGAAGGCAGCGAATTTGAAGACGGCAGCCTCGAAAAGGCCCAGAAACTGTTCCCGCTGATTCAGCGCAGCACCGATTTCGCGCTGGACTTCAACGACAACTGCGCCAGTCGTCTGGCTGATCTGACGCTGCGCCAGGTACGCGAGTTTTCCGAGCAGCTGTCCCGCCTCGGCGAGATGCTCGAAGAGCGCTTTGAACTTGAAGACCGCATGATCGAAATACTGCACAACTCACACCGCGATCTGGTGCTGGCCGAAAACAGGGAATAAGGCATGCGCACCACCCTGGCCGCCGGTACGGTGGCCACTCTGGCAATACTGCTGTCAGGCTGCAGCCGCACCGATACGCCGGTCTCATGGCATGAGTACGCCCTGCAGGGCGCATACTCCGCCAGCCTGTCCGAGCAGGGCCGCTTTGGCCTGATAGGTTCCATTCAGCACGGTGCTAGCCTCTGGGATACCAGCAGCAACGCCCGTCTGTTCAGCTGGAATCACCAGCCAGGCCAATACTCCATTATTGCCGCCACCGCGCTGTCACCGGACGAAAGCTTCGCCGCTACCGCCGGCCAGCAGGATCTGGTGCTTTGGAACCTGATCAGTGGCCAGGCTGTGTGGTACTGGAGCTCACCGGCCGAAATTCTGGCCATGGACCTCAGCCGTGGCGCCGACTATGCCCTGTTGGGACTCGCCAACCACGAAGCGGTCTATTTCGATATCAAGAATGGCGGCGTCAAACGCAGCCTGCGTCACGATGCTCGGGTACGTGCCGTAGACCTGAGCCTGGATGGGCGCCTCGCCCTGACCGGCTCCGACGCCTACAAGGCCAAGCTCTGGGATCTGCAATCCGGCGCGCTGTTGCAGACGCTGGAGTTTGGCAATCAGGTCGATACCGTAGCGTTATCCCCCGACGGCCGTTTGGCCTTTAGTGCCGGCAACCTTGATCGGGCGGTCATCTGGGATACGGCCAGCGGCGAAGTGCTGCATACCCTGTCCGACTTCGGCAGCCTGTTTCAGCGTCGCATGAGCTTTCTCAGTGCGCGCTTTTCCAGCAATGGCGAGCAGTTGCTGACCGGTAGCGCCGCAGGCTTCGTGCAGCTCTGGGATGTCGCCAGTGGACAGGAGCTGCGCCGCTGGGAGCTACACAAGCGCGCCGCCTACGGCCCGACCAGCACCGCCACCTATGCCGTCGCCTTTTCCAGCGACGGCTACTACGCCATCGGCTCCAACGGTCTGATCAACCTGCTGCGTTAAAAGCCAGCGTCGATCCTTTGCAGCGCGGCACTAACACCTCCCCTGCAATCGAAAAAAAACCCGCAGCTCAGGCTGCGGGTTTGCGGATAATCCATGCGCTATCGGCTAATTACTTGGCGGCGGCTTCGGCCTGAACTTCTTCTGCCTGTGGATTGATTTCCAGCAGCTCGACTTCAAACACCAGTGTTTCGTTAGGGCCTATTGCATTGCCCATGCCGCCTGGGCCGTATGCCAGCTCAGCCGGAATCACCAGGCGGGCCTTGCCGCCTTGCTTCATCAACTGCAGACCTTCGGTCCAGCCCGGAATAACACCGTTGAGCGGAAAGGAAACCGGCTCGCCACGGGAGTAGGAGCTATCGAATTCGGTACCGTCGATCAGCTCACCCTTGTAGTGCACCTTGACGGTATCGGCGGCAGCAGGATTAGCACCCTTGCCAGCGGTCAGTTCTTCGTATTGCAGACCGGACTCAGTAGTGGTGACTGCCTTGTTTTTGCCGTTATCGGCCTGATAGGCCGCGCCCTTGTCGAGGTTGTCCTGAGCGACCTGGGCGAATTCCTGCCGCTGCTCTTCCATTTTCTTCATCTGGAAGGCCTGCATGACCTGCCCTACCTGCTCCTGATCCAGCAGCGGCTCCTCGCCCTTGTAAATGGTTTCAACGCCATGCCGGAAGGCATCTATGTCCAGCGTATCAATATCCTGCTTGAGCTTGTCGCCAAGGATCAGACCCAGGCTGTAGCTCAGCTTCTTGTCTTCGGTATCCAGCGCGTCAGCCTGAGCGGCCGATGTCACTGCGACCAGAGAGGCCATGGCTACTGCCAGAAACGTTTTCTTCATTCCAAATTCCCTACTGATAATGCTGAATGTCGTTGTTTAGTGACCGATTTAACTCTAAAGTTCACGCCATTACCACTGCAATTGCAGCACCTGCCGGGCAGGCACTGGCCCCGCCGCAGCCTGGACCAGAACCTGCAACACAGCCAACAGACCAGGTTTAGGCTCCATAGCTTCCAGGCTCAGGTACTGGCCGATGTTCTGTAGCAGCAGGTCCCCGCAGGTAACAGGCGCCATCACCGGCCAGTCGCGACCGAGCGCAAACAGCCAGGCCAGCTCCACCTGCTCCGCGGCCAGCTCTGCCTGACGCAACGCCTGATAACAGCGTTCCAGTTCGGGCTCATGCTGGCGCTGTGTCCGCACCTGGTAGCGCAGCACGCGCAGCGGCTCTGTGGTACTGTGCTGCCACTGCGACGCTTCGCAGGTACGCAGCTGTTGCGCCTGCAAGGCCCGGCCTTCGGTCGCCAGCCAGCAGCAAAAGAGCAGGCGATTAACACTGAGCGACCACTCCTGTTGCAGCTGCAGACACGCCGATTCAACACCCGGTCTGGCATAGAGTTGCAACGCATAGTCCCAAAGGTCGTTGTGCAGCTTCATCGAACGCCTCCCCTAATACCGGGAGACGCAGTTCGAATATGTCCGCCTCGCAACTGCGGACCCGTGATCAGCGCCATTGAATTAGTCTTAATCTCGACAGGTTGTTAAAATTCGCCACCATGATTCAGATATCCCAGCTTAACCTCCAGCGCGGCATTCAGCGTCTGCTGCACCAGGCCAACCTGACCATCCATCATGGATGGAAAACCGGCATCATCGGCGCCAATGGCGTCGGTAAGTCAAGCCTGTTCAAACTGATCCTGGGCGAGCTGCAGCCGGATTCCGGTGACCTGCAAATCGCCGGCAACCTGACCATCTCACACATGGCGCAGGAGGTCACGTCGGTTGAGCGCCTCGTACTCGACTATGTACTGGATGGCGATGCGCAGCTGCGTCAGGTAGAGCGGGAGATAGCGGCGGCTGAAGCCGACCAGCAACACCATCACCTGGGTGAGCTCCACGCCAGACTCGACAGTATCGACGGCTACAGCGCCGAAGCTCGGGCGCACCTGTTGCTGAATGGCCTGGGCTTTATGCCAGGCGACGCCAGCCGCCCTGTGGGGGATCTGTCAGGCGGCTGGCGTATCCGTCTCAACCTGGCCCAGGCACTGATGTGCCGTTCCGACATACTGCTGCTTGATGAGCCTACAAACCACCTGGATCTGGATGCCACCCTCTGGCTGGAACAGTGGCTGCGCCAGTATCCCGGCACCCTGCTGCTGGTATCCCATGACCGCGACTTTATCGACAATGTGGTCAGTCATATAGTGCATATGCATAACGAGCAGCTGGACCTGTACAAGGGTAACTACAGCGCCTTTGAACGCATGCGTGCCGAGCGCCTGGCACAGCAGGACGCTCAGTTCCAGAAGCAGCAACAACGCGTATCCGAAATCGAGAGTTTTGTACGCCGCTTCCGTGCCAAGGCCACCAAGGCCAAACAGGCCCAGAGCCGCCTGAAAGAACTCGAGCGCATGGAGCTGATAGCACCGGCCCATGTGGATAGCCCGTTCAGCTTCCGCTTTACCCCGGCAGACAAGGTGTCCAACCCCTTGCTGACACTGCACAAGGCCGACTGCGGTTATGCCGGCAAACCGATCATGCAGCAGCTTAACCTGTCACTGGCACCCGGCGCCCGCATTGGCCTGCTGGGCCCCAACGGCGCCGGCAAGTCGACCCTGATCAAAACCCTGGTGGGCGACCTGCCCCTGCTCAGCGGCGAGCAGCGCGGCGGCGAGCACCTCAAGGTCGGCTACTTTGCCCAGCATCAGCTCGAAGCACTGGACCTGGAAGCGTCGCCGCTGCTGCATATCAAACGCCTCTCCCCCAAATCGAGCGAGCAGCAGGTACGTGACTTTCTTGGCAGCTTCGGTTTCTTCGGCGACGACGCCATGGAGCCGGTCAAGCGTTTCTCCGGCGGCGAAAAAGCCCGTGTGGCACTGGCGCTGATCGCCTGGGAAAGACCCAACCTGCTGCTGATGGATGAGCCCACCAACCATCTGGATCTGGAGGTTCGCCACGCCCTTACCCTGGCGCTGCAGACATTCGAAGGCGCGCTGATTCTGGTGTCCCATGACAGGCACCTGCTGCGCAATACTGTGGATGAATTCTGGCTAGTGGCTGACGGTAAGGCTCAGCCGTTCGATGGCGACCTTGACGACTACCACAGCTGGCTGGGGGATCGCCGTCGTCAGGCGCCCGTCGAGGTTGAGAAAACAGATCTTAGCCGCGGCAACAGCGCCGCCGATCGCAAGGAGCAAAAGCGCCTGGAGGCACAGAACCGGGCCAAGCTGAGACCCCTGCGCCAGCACATCGAGAAGCTGGAACAGCAGCTCGAAAAGTGCAGTTCGCAACTGAGCGACATTGAAGCCCAGCTGGGTGACAGCGAGATCTATCAGGACGCCAACAAGGAAAAACTCAAAACCCTGCTGGGTCAGCAGGCCGACCTGACACGCAAGTCACAGCAGATTGAATCCGAATGGCTGGAGCAGCAGGAAGCCCTAGAAGCACTGGAGCAGAGCCTGGAGGCGAGCGACTAGGAGGCTGTCCGAGAATGCTAGCCGTAGCGAGAGCCGACTGATTTGAGCGGGTTTTTGCGGTGTTTTAAGGCGAATAGTGGTTCTATTTAACACAAAACAGCACAAAAAACAGCCAAACTAAGGTG
>NZ_BCNS01000102.1 GCF_001528745.1 Marinobacterium profundum
GTTAAATAGAACCACTATTCGCCTTAAAACACCGCAAAAACCCGCTCAAATCAGTCGGCTCTCGCTACGGCCAGCATTCCCGGACAGCCTCCCGGGCCAGTAATAGCTGCAAGGGAATACTCTTCCCACTAAACGCCTGCTGCTATGGCGCTGAAAGCGGGAGTATTGCAAACACACTCTACGGATTAACCCAGAGCATGCAGCAGCGCCCTGGCAGCCTGCAGATCTTCGGTATCAAAACCCTCGGTGAAACGACTGTAGACCGCCTCCAGCCGTTGGCGAGCGTCCGCTATATTGCCCTGCTGCTGCCAGAGCCCGGCCAAGGCCGTGGCAGCACGCAGCTCCAGTGCCAGGGCTCCCTGCTGATGTGCCTGCGCAATCGCCCGCTCAAAACAGACTTGGGCCTGGGCGCTGACCTGTTCTCCCCTTCCCTCTGTACTGACACGCGCCAGTTGCAGCGCCCCCTCCAGACGATACAGCTCAGAACAGTAATAGTGCTCGCCATTAAGTTGCTCCAAAACCAGCGCCTCGCTTAAAATCGCCTGCGCATCATCGAACCTGGTTGCGCGGATCAGGGTTTCAGCCAATATGGCCATCAGGTAGGTACACCCAAGCTCGGCACCGTTGGCGCGGTACTCGCTGAGCCCTGCACGCATTTCGTCAATGCCTGCATCAACCTCACCTTCCCAGGCCTGAACCCAGCCAAGTAACACCCGGCCCTGGGCCAGCCAATAGGGAAACCCCTGTTCAATCGAGAGTGCTACTGCCGCCTGGGCGCGCTCGCGCACCCGATCAACCTCTCCACGCAACTGATGCATTTGGGCACTGTATCCCAAGGCGAACGCCAGACTGAACGGATGGGCTACCTGTTCTGCCAGGCTCAGCATCTGTTCACTGAGGGTTAGCGCGGACTCCGGCCGGCCTGTAAACCACAGCTCCCAGGCCATGAAATTATTCCCCAACACCCCCGGATCCATACCGAAATCAAACGCGTGATGGGCATGCTGATGCCGGTTATAACCCAGGCAGACAGCCTCCAGATGGCGCCTGGCCGCAGCGAAGTCCCCCATAAAAAAGCAGGTGGCGCCAATGGCGGCGTGGGCTTCAAGCAGCAACTGTGCATCGCCGCTGCTCTGAGCCTGGTCCAGCAGCAGCAAGCCCACTTCCTGGGCGCGACGGAACTCGCCCCGCAGATTATAAAAGCGTCGCAGCCCCACCAGTACCGAGAACAGTTGCGGCGCCTCCCCCAGCCGGCGCGCCAGGGTAAGCGCCCGGCTGTAGGTACCTTCAACCTCGGGGGCGGCATAGCCAAGTCTGGCCATATAGATGGGGCCAAGTACAATCTGCAACGCCAGTTCACTATGGTCGCGCTGGGACGATTCTGGCAGGGACTGCAACAGTTCCAGTGCCCGTCCAAGATGAGTCATGGCTTCCTGATTGGCCGAGCGCTGTGCCGCCTGGTAGCCGGCGCGCTGCAGGTACTCCACCGCCTTGGCGGTATTGTCGCTATGGCCATAGTGCCAGGCGAGCTCGCTGCAATGCTGTTCCAGTACATCCTGAAACAGGCTTTCCATAGCCTGGGCCGTACGCTCATGTAACTGGCGACGGCGTTGCAGCAGCAGGGTGCCGTAGGCCACCTGCTGCGTCAGGCCGTGCTTGAAGCTGTATTCAATCTCCGGAAATGCCGGATGCTGGTAGATAAATTCACCCGCCTGCAACCGGGCAAGGCCGCGCCGCAGCACATCATCCTGCTGCTCAGCCACCCGCTGTATCAGACTCCAGGGGAAATCCTTGCCCATCACCGCCAAGGTTTGCAGCAGGGTTTTCTCCGTGGCTGACAACCGATCTATACGGGCACAAAGTACCCCCTGAACCGTGGTGGGAATCTGCAGATTGTCCGGAGTCTGCTCGAGACGATAGTGCCCTGCACTGCCACTGAGCAGCTGTTCCTCTACCAGTGTCTGTACTACCTCTTCAATAAAGAACGGATTACCGCCGGTTTGCGCCAGAATGCGAGGTTTGAGTGCCTCGATCGAGACATCAAGTCCCAGCAGCACGTCTAGCAGTTCCACCGTCTCTTGCTGGCCTAGCGGCTCCAGCTCCAGCTGGGCGTAATTGTTGCTTTGCGCCCAGTCGTGGCGGTATTCGGGACGGTAGTTGACCAGTAACAGGATGCGCGCGGCACCTATTCCGCCACGAAAATATTCCAGAAACGCCTCGGTTTCCTGATCCAGCCATTGCAGATCCTCGAACACCAGCTGTAGTGGCTGGTTCAGACTCTCACGCAGCAGCACCCGGCGCAGCGCATCGAAGGTGCGGGCACGGCGAAGCGCCGCATCCATCTGTGCCAGGTTCGAGTTTGCTTCGGCCAGCCCCAGCAAATAGATCAAATAGGGCAAGCCGTCTTCCAAATCTCGATCCAGTGTCAGAATTCTGCCCGTTATAACCTCGCGTCTGCGGCGCTCATCATCCTGCGGGCTCAGTTGCAGGTAATTGTTCAACAATTCGATCAGTGGGCGATACGCAAATGCCTTGCCGTGGGACACCGAAAAGGTTTCCATCACCAGGGCGTTGTCCTTTGACCCAAGGGTAAATTCGTAGAACAGCCGTGACTTACCGACACCGGGCTCCCCTACCACCCCGACAACCTGCCCAAGCCCCGCACAAGCCTGATCAAAGGAATATTGCAGCTGCGACAGCTCCGGCCTGCGCCCGACAAAGGGTACTAGTCCGCGACTGGCCGCCATCTGCAGGCGAGTTCGCAAAGGCCCCAGCCCCAGCACCTCGAATGCGGCCTGGGGTTCGGACATACCCTTGACCGGAGTCACCCCCAGTGGCCTGAAGGCCAGATAGCCGTCGGTCAGACGATAGGTGGATTCACTGACGACGATTGACCCCGGAGTCGCGATACCCTCCATGCGCGAGGCTATATGGATGGTCTGCCCCACCGGGTCGTAGTCCGTTTGCAAACTGTCGGTGCGAATAGCCCTAACCACCACCTCACCGGTGTGAATGCCGACACGTATCTGCAGCGGTATCGCCTGATCGAGGCGTAGCCGATCGGCATAGAGACGCATGGAGTCCTGCATTCGAAGCGCCGCATAGAGTGCCCGCTGCGGGTGATCCTCATGGGCTATAGGCGCCCCGAAGAGCGCCAGGATGCCATCACCCAAGGATTTGGAAACATAGCCTTCATAGTGGTGCACCGCATCCATCATCAGCGCCAGTACCGGGTCTATCAGCTGACGCACCTCCTCGGGATCCAGACCCTGAATCAGGGCGGTGGAACCTGCCATGTCGGCAAAGAGTACGCTGATGGTCTTGCGCTCGCCGCTAGCCACAGCGCGGGCCTGCAGGGCCGCCTGTTCGGCGAGAATGCGTTCGGTCAGGTGGGCCGGCGTATAGCCAATGGGGCCCGTCATCTGGGAGCTGTCAGAAGCCTCCCAACCTGATATTCCATTGCGCGAGGAGATTCGCTCTTTAAGAGCAGCCTGCAGACCAGTGCCGCATTCGCTGCAGAATTTTGCCGTTACAGCAACGCTGCTGGCACAAACCGGGCAAGCCGCGTCGAGCACCGCAGCACACTGGCCACAGACCTTGGCGCCCGGCGGGTTTTCAAAGGCGCATTGGCTACATAACATAAGATCCAGGACTCCCGCTTGCGCCGCGTCACACGGCAAAAAACTGTGCAGAAACCTGGTCTGTCGCTCCCTGATAACACTATGTATCTGCCCGATTGGCTACTGTGCTCAGCCCCCATCAGTCCATGGAGATGCAACATTGCGGCCTAACGCCTTTAGAGCATAGTCTCATTTCAACCCACATTGCCTCGGGGTGTTAGACAAAATGGGACTTGATTTACGCCGCCCAAACACCTGTAATCAATGTCCCCTGCGGTTACGGATGACCCTTCGCTCTGTGCGAAATACACCAAGAAGGCCCGAGCCGGCATTACCCTATGGAGAACAAAGCAATGAGTCATGATGTTGTTGTACTAAGCGCTACCCGCTCCGGCATCGGCACCTTTGGTGGCGGCCTGAGCCAAATCGAGCCTGCTGAACTGGCCGGCCAGGTAATGAAGGCAGCGGTAGAACGTTCCAAAGTGGACCCGCAGCAGATCAACTATGTCACCGCCGGGCACTGCATTCCCACCGATTCGCGCTTCGCTTATGTCGCCCGTGTCGCCTCCATTCAGGCAGGTCTGCCGATGGAATCCGTTGCCATGGCGGTGAATCGCCTGTGCAGCTCCGGCCTGCAGGCCATCGTCTCCACGTCCCAATCGATCATGCTGGGTGACTGTGAATACGGTATCGGCGGCGGCGTTGAAGTTATGTCCCGTTCCGGCTACCTGTCACCGGCGATGCGCTCGGGTGCGCGCATGGGCGATACCGCCATGATCGACATGATGGTGGCGACCCTCAACGATCCCTTTGGCGTCGGCCATATGGGCATTACCGCCGAAAACCTGGCGGAGAAATGGAATCTGAGCCGGGAAGATCAGGACGCCGTGGCTGTGGAGTCCCACCGCCGTGCCGCCCAGGCAATCGAGGAAGGCCGCTTCAAATCGCAGATAGTACCTGTGACGCTGACAAGCCGCAGGGGCGATACCATTTTCGAGACCGACGAACACGTCAAGCCCGGCACCAGCATGGACTCCCTGGCCAAAATGCGCCCGGCGTTCAAGAAAGACGGCACCGTCACCGCCGGCAACGCCTCGGGCCTGAATGATGGCGCCGCCTTCATGGTGCTGGCCAATGCCGATACTGCGGCCAAAGCCGGACAGACACCCCTGGCACGGCTGGTATCCTACGCCGTGGCCGGCGTACCGAACCACATTATGGGTGAAGGTCCGATTCCGGCCTCCCTGCTGGCATTGAAAAAGGCCGGTCTTAAGCTCAGCCAGATGGACGTGATAGAGTCCAACGAAGCTTTCGCAGCCCAGGCCCTTGCCGTCACCAAGGGACTGGAACTGGATCCTGCCAAGACCAACCCCAACGGCGGTGCCATCGCCCTGGGCCACCCCATTGGTTGCTCCGGCGCCTTTATAGCAACCAAGGCGATTTATGAGCTTCACCGTACCAATGGCAAATACGCCCTGGTAACCATGTGCATCGGCGGCGGTCAGGGTATCGCAGTGATATTCGAACGGCTATAACACATCGGGACTGGTTCACCACATTGGAATTAAAGCACTGACAGTTCGTCGATGATAATAAAGAAAAAAGAGCCATCAGTTCGCTGATGGCCCTTTTTTCGTGTGCCGCCAAGGCGCCGAGCCTGTGCCCCCGGCCTGGCCCAGACCGTAGGCCAGGCATCCCAGCACCACTCCCCAGAAAGCCGCACCTATACCCAGCACAGAGATGCCGGAGGCGGTGGTCATGAAGGTAATAAGGGCGGCATCCAGCTGATCCTTTTGCTCCATCGCAGCACTCAGACTGCTGCCGATCGCGCCCAGCAACGCAAGACCTGCGAGGATGGCAATCATCTGGGACGGAAAGATCGAGAAAAACAGCACTATAGTGCCTGCAAAACAGCCACCCAGCAGATAGAAAACGCCATTGGCCACACCGGCAACATAACGCTTGTCAGGGTTTTCATGGGCATCGGGGCCGGTACAGAGCGATGCAGTAATGGCAGCAACCACCGTCGTAATACCGCCGAAGAATGCCATGGGAATGGACACCAGGCTGGATACACTGATGATCGGGCGCGTCGGTACAAGGTATCCCGAGGTTTTGAGCACCGCAAAGCCTGGCAGGAACTGCCCGGTAAGGCTGACGATCACCAGCGGCAGCGCAAGACTCAGGGTGGCGTGCCAGGTCCAGATGGGGGCAATAAACTGCGGGCTTGCCAGGCGCCATTCCAGCCGGCTGAGATCCGCATCCAGCATGCTCAGGGAGAGCAGCACACCCACACCGAACAGCAGCACCAGATAGTAGCTGCGACTCAAGCGCTTCAGCACCACGTAGGCCACAAGCATGGCGATGGCCACCGGTGCTATGGACTCAAGTGCCTGGAAGGCGCCCAGGCCAAAATCAAACAGAATACCGGCCATCATGGCCGCCGCCACGCTGCGGGGAATCAGATGAATAACGCGGTCAAACAGACCCGTTATGCCGATAACAAAAATCACCAGCGCCGCCGTGATATAGGCGCCAACGGCCTCATTGATCGACAGTTGCGGAAACAGGGACACCAGCAGCGCCGTGCCCGGCGCCGACCAGGCCGTAACAACCGGCACCCGCAACCAGAGGCTGAGCCCTATACCGGAAATGGCGGCACCGATGGAGATAGCCCAGACCCAGGATGTCATCATCTCGGGGGATATTTCGGCGCTTTGGGCGGCCTGAAAAAAGATCGCCAAAGGCCCCGAATAGGACACCAGCACGGCCACAAGACCGGCGACGACCGCCGGCACAGAAAGGTCTCGCAGAAGGCTCGACATAAGCATGAATCCGTTGTTGAGATCCGGGCAGGCTCTGCTTAAAAAAAGACCCCGCACGCTTAAGCGCCGAGGCCATCGCCACGCTTGCGCATCCATGCGCCCGCGACACAGGTAGGTCCTGGTACACAAAACTCAGACTAACAGCCTAATCACTGCGACCTGGAGCAAGGCGCCGATTCTCAGGGAGCTCGTCGCGATACTCTTATGTCGCTGCGGACACCCAGTCTCGGCGCGCCTTAGCCCAGGTCGCCCCCTGCGACCGGCATAATGGTGCCGGTGATGAAACTGGCGGCGTCGGATGCCAAAAACAGAATTGGCTCTGCCTGTTCGTCCAGGGTGCCGTAACGGTGCATAAGGCTGCTGTCCTTGGTCTGGTCAATCAACTGCTGGTACCACCCCTTTTCCTGCTCGCTTTGCGCCTGTGTATTGCGTGGCGTCAGCCGCGGGGGCGCTTCGGTACCGCCAGGAGCTGTGGCATTCACCCTGATGTTGTGTGGCGCATACTCGTACGCCATGTTCACGGTCATGGCGTTCACGCCGCCCTTGGCCGCACCATAAGGCACTCGCATCAGCCCGCGCGTGGCGACCGAGGACACGTTTACAATCACGCCGCCCTTTTGTTCGAGCATATGGGGCAATACAGCACGGCAGCACCAGAGCGTGGTAAACAGCGAGCGCTGGATTTCCTTTTCGATCTGCTCCGGCGTGTACTGGTCGAACGGCTGTGCCCAGATGGTACCGCCGACATTGTTGATCAGAATATCGATACGGCCAAATTGCTTGTGGGCTTCCGCCATAATGGTTTGCGCGCCGTCCCAGGTTTCAAGGTTGGCCTGAACCGCAACGGCCTCGGCACCCTGCTCACGCAGCTGTGCCGCGACGCTCTGTATGTGGTCCGCGATATCGACCAGCAACAGCCTGGCACCTTCTGCGGCCGCCAGTTCCGCCACACGCTTGCCGATACCCTGCGCGGCTCCGGTAATCACCATCACCTTTTGAGTAAAACGGGCTTTCATGCGACTTACTCCCCGGGTGCGCTTGCGGTGAATTTCTCATAGTGAAAGGAATTCGGTTTGATGCCCTGTTCCCGGAAGTAATGCAGCACGGCATCCACCATTGGAGGCGGGCCACACAGGTACACATCGACATCACCGTCGTTGATCGGCGCCTCAGCCATATGATTGGTGACATAGCCCTTGTGTGGATGCTCACTCTCAGCACTGGCCACTACGGTGCGAACGCTGAAGTTGTCCATCTCCTGGGCAAAGGCCTCAAGCTGGGCCACATACACCAGATCTTCGTCGTTGGTAACACCGTAAATCAGGTGCGTGGGCTGACCGGTAAGATTCTGGGCCTTCATATACTCGAGCTTGGCCAGGAAGGGTGCCAGCCCGGTACCACCGGCCAGCATCAGAATGGGGCGCTCAATCGGGCGCAGATAGAACACGCCCATAGGACCGGTCAGACTGACCTTGTCGCCGGGCTTGGCCGTATCCACCAGCCAGGAACTCATCAAGCCGCCTGGCACATTGCGGATCAGGAAGCTGAGGTCCCGGCTGCCTGTCAGGGAGCTGAATGAATAGGCGCGGACCTCTTTAGTGCCCGGTACCTGGATATTCACGTACTGGCCCGGCAGGAAGGCAATGTCACTTTCGGCGGTGATTTTCAGTTCGATTGAAGTCGCTGAAATCAAGTTAACCTCTGTTACCGTACCAGTCACTTCTGCCTTACCGGTCTTGCACATGGTGGACGCCACAGGCACCTCCACCACGCAATCGCTGGAGGGCACCATCTGGCAGGTCAGGACCACGCCCTGCTCGGCCTCTTCCTCTGACAGCGCTTCGTCAAGGTACTCATCACCCAGGTCGAACTTGCCTTGATGGCAGGTACCTTTACAGGTACCACAAACGCCATCGGAGCAGTCCATGGGTAGATTTATCTGCGCACGGTAGGCGGCGTCAAGAACTGTTTCACCTTCCTTGCAGGTCACAAAACGGGTAACGCCGTCTTCAAAGTTCAGGGCAATGTTATAACTCATGATGATGCTCTCCCATCAATTACAGGTGGTAAATATCAAGCACCTGATTGATGCAATCGTTGCTCAGAACCAGTTTCTTGTCGCGGATGAGCGGCTGCTCACCGGTGATGTCCAGGGTGCAGTAAGAGGTTCCGAAAAATTCAGCCGTTGCTTTGTAGCGGTAGGCCTTGGTCAGCCAGTTAAACCGCAGCTTCACTTCGCTTTCATCCTGGGACAGGATCTCCAGGTTACTGGTGAAGTGCGTGGTGCGTGGCTGTGGCAAGGTGCTGGCGCCGGACCGCTCAGTCTTGATCCGGTATACCCGGTCTTCCAGGCCCTTCTTGTTGGGATAGAAGATGAGCGAGATCTCGGTTTGTGGATCTTCAGTCAGCTCATCTTCGTCATCCCAGGCGGGCATCCAGTAGGTGACATTCTCGTGATAGCAGGCTAGCCAGCTGTCCCATTCCCGGTCGTCCAGAAAGCGGGCTTCGCGAATAATGAACTGCTCAATGTCGTGGTAGCTCGGGCTCATGCGGAAGTCTCCTCTGAGGTCACGGGAATAAGACGGGCACGTTCGGCCTCTATGGCTCGAGTCATCTCAAGCTGCCAGTGCTGGTGATGGTTCACGTACAGGCCTTCGTCATCCGGCCGGGAACCACTCATGATGGGTTTCAGGTCGATCTGTTTGGCGTGTTCGTCCGCGCCGTCAATCCAGTGCTGGTTGGCACCACGACTCATGTCGTTCCAGCGCATGCCGCCTGCTTCGTAACCGGTCTGGCAGGCGCGGAACTCTTCCAGGTCATCCGGGGTGCCCATGCCGGTCACATTGAAGAAATCTTCATACTGACGAATACGCTTGGCACGCAGCTCTGCCGGCTCGTTTTTCGGAGCAAAGGCGTAGATGGTCACTTCTGTCTTGTTGACAGAGATCGGACGCGTCACCCGGATCTGGGTGGAGAATTGATCCATCAGATAGACGTTCGGGTACACCAAAAGGTTTTTGGTGGTGCCAACGATGGAGTCGGCACGCGCCTCGCCAAAGGTCTTTTTCAGGCGCTCCAGCTGGGTAAAGATAGGACGTACTTGCGGGTTAAGCAGACGGGTCCACAGCATCATGTGGCCGTTCTCAAAGGAATAGAAGCCGCCATCGGCAGACCAGCTCTTGGCGTCTACCGCCTCGGTGCCACCCTTGTCGTAGTCCCGCTGCCCCATGGTAGACAGATAATTCCAGTGCACCGTGCCTACGTGATAACCGTCAGCGCCGTTTTCAGCGGTCAGTTTCCAGTTGCCTTCGTAGGTGTAGGTCGAGCTGCCGCGCAGAACTTCCAGGCCGTCTTCCGACTGATCCACGATGTTGTCGATGATCTTGGTCGTTTCACCCAGGTACTCTTCCAGTGGAGCCACATCCGCATTGAGACTGCCGAACAGGAAACCGCGGTAATTGACAAATTTGGGCAGCTGCTTCAGGTCATGGGAACCTTCGGTATTAAACTGTTCCGGATAGCCGCCGGTCTTCTGGTCTTTGGCTTTGAGCAGTGTGCCATCGTTACGGAAGGTCCAGCCGTGGAACGGACAGGTGAAGGAGGCCTTGTTGCCACGCTTTTTGCGGCACAAAGTGGCGCCACGGTGGGAACAGGTGTTCAGCAGCGCCTTGAGTTCGCCATCTTTGGCGCGGGTAATAACCACCGGCTGGCGGCCCAGGGTGATGGTGTAGTAATCACCCGGATTCGGAATCTGATTTTCGTGCGCCAGATAAACCCAGTTGCCTTCGAAAATGTACTTCATTTCCAGATCGAAGAGTTCCTGGTCCGTGAAGATGCCACGATCGCACTGATAGCGACCGGTTTCTGGGTCGGCGACAACGGCATTGCGTACCTTGTCTGCGAGCTTGTCGAGTTTGGTGGTCATATCGTTCACTCCCTCTTGTTTTAGATAGCACTTACGCAGCGTCTTTTTGCCGGGCGCGCAGACCTGCGTGGTATTCATCTAGCACCCCATGTATCCCTCGCCAATGACAAGGCTGGCACCTGGCTAACAGTTCCTGTGTAGCGGTCAGTCTCACCAATGGACGACGCTATCAGGTCAAAATGCTTGGGATGCCCTCCTCATTTGCATCCAGCTTAAGGCGAGAGCCCTGCGGGCCACTATCCAGTTTCTGACAGCCTTTATCCCTTTCCTGCATGACGTGAAGTTCAGTTAGAAGGGGCAAGGTGAAGGTGTGATGTGACCCCCGAATTGATGGTTCGCTTAGCTGCACCACATCCTACCGGGTGGAAATGATGTCGGGGTGCCCTTGTAGCCTGGAATGACCGCCATGGATGGCGGAAATCCTGAAAACGCAGGAGCGGTTTTCAGGGGAGTTTACGAATACCGGGACAGGAGCGAAGCGAGTTTCGAGGATATGCGTGCGAACTCTGGGAAACAGGGTAAAGCAGCGGCGTTTGAGCAGGCAATCTAACGGTCTATCCACTTTTGTTGGGTCACATCCAGCGATGTGGCCCCGCAGAGTGCTGCAAAACGATGGCAAAGCGGCCACTGGCCGAACCCAGCCAGTGGTAGTGCACGCAGTGCCCAGACTCCGGCTCAGACCAGGGTCAATGCCGCAGCGCCGAGGCACTTCCTGCGACGATCACGCCATCGAGCCACGCATAAAAGTCGGCCTGCATCGCCTCGCTGATACTGTGATCAATGGGATAAAGTTTTAACTGCCTGTTAACGCCCAGTTTGCTCAGCCAGACTGTGGCGCGGTGGGCCCAGCTCACCGCAAGCTTGCTGTCATACTCTCCGTGACCGATAAACGCCTGCAATTGCGCCAGGGCTGATGCCGGCGCCAGATGAGGTTCAATTTCCGGCAGGATGCGTCCGGACAGCACCGCAAAACCCGCACACTGCGACGGGGCGCTCAGGGCAGCACTCGCGCTCATAATACCGCCCTGGCTGAACCCGGCGATCAGGGTATGCTGTGCTTCAAGCCCATAGCGGAACTGCAGTTGCGCAACAAAGCGAATCAGCCGCTGGCGGCTTTGCTCTGCCTGGTCGGCATCAATGCGCGGCCCCTCGGCGCCAAACGCCACCTGAAACCAGCCGAACTGCCCCGGCCCCAGAATCAGCGGGGCCTGTGCCGCAATCACCAGCAGTTCGGGATCAATGCCAGCGGCCAGAGTGGCCATGCTCATTTCCGAGCCGCCAACGCCGTGCAGCAAAAGCACGAGACCCCGGGGACGGGCCGGTTGCGGCATCCTGATCCGATAGGCGAGTTCAAACGCCGCGTCCTGCTGCAACGGACCGAGTGTGTTGTTCTGCGTGCTCATAAAAACTCCTGATTAAAGTGTGCCTGGCTGTTCGGCGCAAAGCCCCCAGGCATAGGAATCCATTGACAGTACGCCATGGGTGATACCGCCTTGCATAAAGTGCACCTGCTCATCGTCCGAGCGCGCGCCCAGCGCCACCAGCAGCGGCAGGTAGTGCTCATCGGTGGGATGCGCTCTTTCTGCGTGGGGCGCCAGCGTACGGTAATCCATCAGCTGTTCCAGCTTTGCGGCCATGACGGCGCTGTGTATCCAGCGGGCAAACTCAGCCGCATAGGCCGCCTGTCTCCCACCCTGCTGGCGGAACTCGTACAGGCTGTGGGTCATGCTGCCGGACCCAATAATCACCACACCCTGTTCCCGCAGGGGCGCCAGTGCCCTGCCCAGCGCCAGCGCACCCGCCGCATCAAGGTTGTATGGCATCGATACCTGGAATACCGGTACATCGGCGTTGGGCAACAGATAGCGCAGCGGCACCCAGGCACCGTGATCCAGGCCTTGCCGGGCATCCAGCGTTACGCTGTAGCCCGCGCCGAATAACAACTCGGCCGCCTGGGCGGCATACCGGGGGGAGCCCGGGGCCGGGTACTGCAGTTCAAACAGTGCCCGGGGAAAACCGCCAAAATCGTGAATGGTCTCTGGCGCCACCGTCGTCATGACACGGATGTGGCGGGACTGCCAGTGCGGCGATACCAGCAGAATGGCCTTAGCGCCGGCAAGTTGCCGGCCGGCCGCATTCAGCTGTGGGCCCAGCAGCCCCGGCTCCAGCGCAAAGGTCGGGGCGCCGTGAGAAATAAACAAAACGGGGGCTTTGCGCATTAAGTCTCCTTGAGGGTTAGGGGGCTATTGGGCATTCGCTACATTAGGGCCTTGCAGATCTGGGATAAACACCATAAATTCGGATTAACTATTCCGGATATTGAGATAATGGATCGATTTTTGGAGATGAAAACCTTCTGCGCGGTGGTGGATGCCGGCAGTTTCGTCAAGGCCTCCGAGACACTGGGCCTCTCCAAGGCGGCGGTATCACGCTACGTGGCTGAACTGGAAAGCCGTCTGGGCGTGCGCCTGCTGCACCGCACGACACGCAGGCTTTCCCTGACCGAAGAAGGCGAACTGTTTTTTACCCGCAGCCGGGATCTGCTCACGGGCCTGGATGAAGCCGAGACCGAAATCAGGTCCCATAGCCGCGCGGCCATGGGATTGCTGCGGGTTAATGCACCGGTCACTTTCGGCATCCGCCATCTTGGCCCCCTGTGGGGTCAGTTCTGCAGCGCTCACCCCAGGGTAAAGCTCGATATTACCTTGGCGGATCGCACCGTTGATCTGGTGGAGGAAGGCTACGACCTGGCCATTCGCATCGCCAACCTGCCCAGTTCCACCCTGATCAGCAAGCGCCTGGCAACAACCCGCATGGTGCTCTGTGCGTCCCCCACCTACCTGCAACAGCACGGCACCCCGCTACACCCGGATGACCTGAGCAATCACATAATCATTGCCTACAGCTACTGGTCAACCCGGGATGAGTGGACGTTCGAGGGCCCCGCGGGCCCGGTAAGCGTCACAACAAAGCCCCTTATGCGCAGCAACAACGGTGACAGCTGCCGTGCTGCAGCCTTGTCGCACCTGGGCATTATCCTGCAGCCCAGCTTTCTGGTCGGGGACGATCTTGCATCGGGGGCACTGATTGAACTGATGCCGGAGTTTCATTCCGGTGAGCTGGGCATCTATGCGGTCTATCCGAGTCGCAAACAGGTCTCGCCCAAGGTCCGGGCACTGGTCGATTTTCTCGCTTCGCAGTTTGCCCTGACCAGCTCTGCCTGGTAGCCGATGGTGCCCCGGCACACAGCTCGAGCCCGGAGCAGCCCCGCGTTCGGTGCCCCCTTTGCTGTGCTCATATCCTGCGGTGTGTTAGAGCACTTTCATCTTACCTCGATCCATATCCGGCCCCTGTATCTAACCCATGCACGCCATCCGGCGCTGCATGAAACGGATACAGGGGTGCAGGCAATGGCTATTTCACAGACAGAACCCGATCTAACAATGGGTCTCCCAAAATAATATGAATACTCAAGGGAGTCTTCCGCCATGCACAACAACAAAAACAGACTGCGCAAACTTGTCACGGCCTGCGCTACTGCCGGCCTAATCGGTACTATTGTTACTACAGCCGCAAACGCCGCAGAGCCCGTCAAAGTGGGCGTAATGCTGCCCTTCAGCGGTGTCTATGCCGCCCTGGGCGATGCCGGGCGCAACGGTTTGAAACTGGCATTGCAGCAAAACGCTGCCCAGCTGCACGGTCGCGAGATTGAATTTCTGGAACTGGATACCGAAGCCAAGCCTGAACGTGCTCCGGAGCTGGCCTCATCCCTGCTCGACAAGGACAAGGCCGACTTTATTATTGGCCCCGTGCATTCCGGCGTCGCCATGGGCATGTCCAAGGTGCTGCGCAACAAGGATGCGATCATGATCATCCCCAACGCAGGCGCCGCGGCTGCAACCGGCCCTCTCTGCGCGCCCAACGTATTTCGTACCTCTTTCTCGTCCTGGCAGCCGTCCTACCCCATGGGCAAGGTCGCCCTCGATGCCGGCTACAAAAAGGTCGTGACCATGAGCTGGAACTACGGCATGGGCAAGGAAAGCCTGGACGCCTTTGAAGAATCCTTCACCGCCGGTGGCGGTGAGATCGTCAAAAAAATTCTGGTGCCCTTCCCCAAAACTGAGTTCCAGCCCTACATCACCGATATAGCGGCAACCGCACCCGATGCGGTGTTCGTCTTCTTTGCCGGCGGTGGCGCAGTAAAGTTCGTCAAGGACTATAACGCCCTGGGCCTGAACGACAAGATTCCGCTGCTGGGCGCAGGCTTTTTGACCGAAGGCACGCTTGAAGCCCAGGGCGAGGCCGCCGAAGGCATTCTCACCACGCTGCATTACGCCGATAACCTGGATAACCCCGCCAACCATAAATTCCGTCAGGATTACGCCAGCAGCTTCGGCAAGCCGGCCGATATCTATGCCGTACAGGGCTATGATGCCGGCCTGCTGATCGCCCAGGCCATAAATACCCTGGGGGGTGACATCAGTGATCGCAAGGCGCTGATCAAGGCGATGGAAGAAAGCACCATCGACAGCCCCCGCGGCAAGTTCACCTTCTCCAAGGCCCATAACCCGATACAGGATATCTATCTGCGCAAGGTCGTGAACGGCGAAAACCAGGTGCTCAGCATCGCCGCCCAGGCGCTTGAAGACCCCGCCCGCGGTTGCAAGCTGTAACTCTGTCTCCAAGTCCTCCTCTGTAATCGACCTGAGCGGGCCTCGCAGCCCGTACAGGTGACCGTCGCTGTCCGTGCGCCCTGATGGGCGTGGACTTTGCGACGCCCAACCTGGCGCACGACGATGGATATAACCCTGTTTCTGTTTCAACTGATGAACGGCGTGCAGTACGGCCTGCTGCTGTTCCTGATCGCCTCCGGCCTGACCCTGGTGTTTGGGGTCATGGGCATTCTCAACCTGGCCCACGGCTCCATGTATATGGTCGGCGCCTATCTGGCCTGGTACTTCACTAACACCACCGGCAGCTTCGGGATGGCGGCGGTGATCTCCGTTATTATCGCACTCTTGCTGGGCATACTGATTGAACGCACCCTGATCATCCGCCTGTACCGGCGCAATCACCTGGATCAGGTGCTGCTGACTATCGGTCTGATCTTTGTGTTCAACGCCCTGCAAAGCCTGCTCTGGGGCAACGACCCGCTGGGCGTTGCCGTCCCCGCCTGGCTGGATGGCGCTATTCCGCTGACCGACATGATCGAGTACCCGGTCTATCGACTGTTCGTTTCAGGCCTGTGCATTCTAATTGCCATCGGCATGTACCTGACCATCAACCGGACCCGTCTTGGCATGCTGATTCGTGCCGGCGAGTCCAACCGCGACATGGTTGAATGCCTGGGCGTGGATATCAATCGCCTCTATACGCTGGTGTTCGCCGCGGGTGTTGCCCTGGCCGCCATCGCCGGCATCGTGTCGGCGCCTATGGTATCCGTGGTGCCCGGCATGGGCGAGCATGTGCTGATTTCGTGCTTTGTAGTGGTGGTTATCGGCGGTATGGGGTCCATCAAGGGTGCCTTTGTGGGTGCCCTGATGGTAGGCATAGTCGATACCTTTTCCTCGATCATGCTGCCGCAGGTATCCAGCATGATGATCTACATCCTGATGGCGGTTGTACTGCTGATAAGGCCCAAGGGCCTGTTCGCCAACTAACGCCAAGCCCGGAGAAAATCCCATGTTTACCAATCGTGCGGAAAAACTTTTTATCTGGGTGTTCTTCCCGCTGGCGCTGCTTATGCCGCTGCTGCTGGATCAGAACACCTACTACGTTAACAAGCTGGCAACCATCCTGATTCTGTCGATCTTTGTCATGTCGCTGGACTACCTGGTGGGCCGCTGCGGCCTGGTCACCCTGGGCCATGCGCTCTTCTATGGCTTGGGCGGCTATCTGTTCGTGATGCTGGCACCGGAATACGAGGCCGTAAACTTCTGGATTTACACCTTCTATGTTCTGGCAATCGCCTCAGTGGTAGCGCTGATCGTCGGCTTTATAGTGCTGCGTACCAGCGGCATCTACATGATCATGATCACCCTGGCACTGGCGCAGATGTGCTTTTACTTTTTCTCGGATTCAACCGAATTCGGCGGTAATGACGGCGTCTTTATTTACGTCAAACCCGAGACCCATGTTTTCGGCCTGAACCTGTTCGACCTCGATAACCCGACGCACTTCTACTACCTGTGCCTGCTGTCGCTGTTTAACTGCCTGCTGTTCTTCAAGCTCATTATGCGCTCCAAGTTCGGCCGTATTGTCGATGCGGTGCAGGAAAACCCTGAGCGCACCACGGCGCTGGGCTACAACGTGTTCCATTTCCGCCTGGCCAGCTACGTCATCGCCTCGGCGCTGGGCGCCTACGCCGGTTACCTGTTCGCGCTGCAATACGGCTTCGTCAATCCCTCGATGCTGTCCTGGCAGACCTCCGGCACCGCCCTGGTGATGTCGATACTCGGCGGCCTGGGTACGCTCTACGGTGCCATTCTAGGCACTCTGGTGTATGAGGGCCTGCATTATGGCTTCGAACACCTGACCGAAAACTGGCTGCTGCCCATGGGCGTCCTCATCATCCTGATGGTACTGGCGTTCAGGCATGGTCTGGCCGGATATCTGGAATCCCTGCTGGAGAAACGCAAATGAGCAGCAATATCACTCTGGAATCCGGCGCCCCTGTCGCCACCCAGGCGGCCCATAAGCCCCTGAGCGACACCGAGGTGGTGCTGGAAACCGAAGCTCTGTGCAAGTACTGGGGTGGCCTCAAGGCACTGGATGATCTGTCGCTGCAGTTTCGCGACCGCCAGCTGCATGGCATCGTCGGCCCCAACGGCGCCGGAAAAAGCACCCTGCTGAACCTGCTGTGCGGCACCTACAGCCCCACCCGCGGCCGGATACTGCACAAGGGCGAGGCGATAGAGTCAATCAAGCCCTACGAGTTCAGCCGACGCGGTATTGGCCGCGGCTTTCAGAAAACCAATATCTACCCCAGCGCCACCTGTCTGGAGAATTGCAGCATCGCCGCCCAGCGCCGTGTCGGCGGCAGCTTCAATATTTTCCGCTCACGCCATAGTGAGAAACTGCTGACCGAGATGGCCGAACAGGCACTGGAAAAAGTCGGCCTGGCCCATAGACGCGACGCCGTCGCCTCGCGCATCAGCTACGGCGAACAGCGCCAGCTCGAGATCGCCACTGTACTGGCCACCGCGCCCTGCGTGCTGCTGCTCGATGAACCCATGGCCGGCATGGGGCATGAAGAATCCCAGCTCATCATCCAGCTGCTGAAAACACTCAAGCAGGATTACTGCATTGTGCTGGTGGAGCACGACATGGATGCGGTGTTCGAGCTGTCGGACCAGCTCACGGTGATGGTCGACGGTCAGCACCTGATCACCGATACCGTAGACCAGGTGCGGGATGATGCCCGCGTACAAATCGCGTATTTAGGTCAGGGCGACGAGGTGATTTGATATGAGCAATTTACTGGAAGTGCGTAGTTTACATACCCTTTATGGCGACAGCCATGTGCTGCACGGTGTGTCCTTTGACATTAAAAAGGGTCAGGCGGTGAGTTTGATGGGCCGTAACGGTATGGGCAAGACCACCACGCTCAAATCCATCCTGGGCGTGCTGACGCCGCGCAGCGGTCAGGTACGATTTCAGGATCAGGATCTCGACGGGCTGCCGACCTGGCAGCGCATGCGCCGCGATATCGCTTACGTGCCCGAGGGCCGTGGCATGTTTCACAATCTTACGGTGAAGGAACACCTGCTGATGGCGGCCAGGCCCAATCAGCGCCGCGAAGTGCTGTGGGATTACGACCGGGTGCTGGCGACCTTCCCGCGCCTGCAGGAACGCCTGAGCAACCTGGGCACCCAGCTGTCCGGTGGCGAGCAGCAGATGCTGGCCATAGGCCGGGCCCTGATGACCAACCCGGACCTGCTGATTCTGGATGAAGCCACCGAAGGCCTGGCGCCACTTATTCGCAAGGAGATCTGGGAAGTGATCCGCACCATCAAGCAAAGCGGCGTCTCCACCCTGATTGTCGACAAGAACATCCAGGTACTGGAGAAAATCTGTGACCACCATATAGTGCTGGTCAAGGGTCGGGTGGTGTTCGAGGGCGACAGCCAGCAGTTGCTGGCGCAACGAGACGAGGTAGAATCGCACCTGGGGGTGTAACTCCCCCCACTTGCGGTGATTGACGCCAGCATGGCCCAGGTTGCAGACTGCGCGCCAATACAGCGTGCGACCTGCAGCAAGGCTCGCGCTGCAGATCAACCCTAAACAGGAACAGAACCCCCATGACGCCAGCCAAGACCCCACCGACGTCCGTTACGGAAACCAGCCGTCAGGGCATCGGCTCGCTGGAGATCGGGCTGCGGGTACTGAACGAAATTGCCCAGTCGCCCAAAGCCCTGAGCCTGAAGGAGCTTTCCCTGCGGCTCGACCTGTCCTCCAGCCGGTTGCACAAGTACCTCATCAGTCTCAGCCGCATGCAGTACATAGTCCAGGTGCAGAATGCCCGTTACACCCTGGCGAGTGCTAGCCTCAATCTCGGCATGGCGGCGCTGAAACGCATCGACCCCATGCCCATAACCTTTGATGCCGCCGCCCGCCTGCACCTGGCCACCGACAGAACCGTGTCGGTGGCGATTTGGAACGGCACTATGCCGCTGATCGTCAACTGGCTGGACTCCAGTCAGGTGCTGGCCGTCAATGTGCGTCTGGGCACTGAGCTGTCGCCGTTTTTCTCCGCCGCCGGCCGACTCTTTCTGGCCTACCTGCCTGAAGAGCGCCAGCGCCAGATTATCGATGACTTCTATCAGGCCCCCAGCGCCTTGCCCCGTTTCAGAGGCAAGCAGCTGAACAAGGATGAGTTTAGCGCCCTGATCCGCAGCACGCGGGAAAACAGGCTGGCCTGTTTCTACGGTGACTTTCTGCCGGATATCAACGTTATCAGCAGTCCGGTCTTTAACATCGGCGGCCAGATACAAGCCGTGATCAGCCTGATGGGCATGGCCAGCGATACCGATGTACGCCCCGGTCAGCGCTATGAACGTCTGCTGAGCGCCACTACCCGCGGCACTACCAAACTGATTTGCGGTACGGCTGTTTGAGTGCGAGGTGCGAGGTGCGAGGTGCGAGGTGCGAGGTGCGAGGTGCGAGGTGCGAGGTGCGAGGTGCGAGGTGCGAGAATAAAGGGGCTAGGGGCTAGGGGCAAGAAAAATCTGAGAGCTGAGAGCTGAGAGCTGAGAGCTGAGAGCTGAGAGCTGAGAGCTGAGATGATAACTGTGCCAAAACGGCGTCGGGCATCAAATTTTCAGCTAAACGAAAAACGGGGAATATCCGGCCAAGCCGAGTATTCCCCGTTATTTCAAAGGTGTTTCACGCCCATTTCAAAGCAGGGCTATCAGGCGCGTTCAGCGACCGCAGCTGAGCTTTCACGATTGTAGATGGTTTCATCCAGTTCGTTTTCGCTCTTGCCCACCAGCACCGACACCATCATGTCACCGCAGACGTTTACCGTAGTACGTGCCATATCCAGAATACGGTCGATACCGGCAATGATCGCCAGACCTTCCATCGGCAGACCTACGGTCGTCAGCACCAGCGACAGCATAATCAGGCCTGCGCCCGGCACACCGGCGGTGCCGATGGATGCCAGGGTGGAAGTCATGATGATCAGCAGGTAGTCCGAGAACGCCAGGTCAACACCAAAGGCCTGGGCGATAAAGAGTGCACAGACACCCTGATACAACGCCGTGCCATCCATATTGATAGTCGCACCCAACGGCAGCACGAAGCTGGAAATGCCCTTGGAGACACCCATTTCTTCACGCGCGGCCTTGATGGTTGCAGGCAGGGTACCGGAGCTGCTGGTGGTGGTGAAAGCCACCGCCGCCGGGTTTACCAGACCTTTGAGGTAGCGCATTGGGTTCAGGCGGCCCACCAGGCTGATCATGCCGGAGTAGAACACCACAACGTGGATAACAGAACCGATATAAACCACGGCGATCACCTTGACCAGCGGTAGCAGGATCTCAAGACCGTACTTGCCCGCCACCCAGGCCATAAGTCCAAAGACACCGTAAGGCGCGAGCTTCATCACCAGTTCGGTCAGTTTGTACATGCCCTCTGCCAGGCTTTCAAACAGCTCTACTGCAGGTTTCGCCTTTTCACCACTGAGATTGAGCGCTATACCCAGGCCCAGAGCGAAGACGATGATTTGCAGAATATTGCCCGCGGCCAGCGCACTCACCGGGTTGGTTGGAATCATGGCAAGCAGGGTCTGCACCAGGGTCGGCGCATCCTTGGCGGCATCGGCCGTACTCGAGGCAACCATATTGATGCCTTCACCGGGTGCAAAGAGCGCACCCAGGCCCAGACCGATACTGATAGCCACCGCCGTTGTGCCCATATAGAGCAGCAGCGACTTCAGGCCGATTCGCCCGAGCTTGCGGGTATCCTGCATGGAGGTAACACCTACCACCAGGGAACAGAACACCAGGGGTACGATCAGCATCTTGATGGCGTTGATAAACAGGGTGCCGATGGGTTTCAGAATCTCGGCATCGGGGCCAAGAAACACACCCGTCAGCATCCCCAGGGCCATACCGATAAGGATCTTCTTCCACAGTGCCAGTGAGCTCCAGAAGCCCTGACGGCTCTGTTCGATGGTTGCCTGTTGCATGTGTAACTCCGTTGTTATTGGGTGTTGTTGTAATTCGCTCGTTAAGCAATCTTTGCCGCGTTAGCAGCCAGACGGCGACGCTGCGGACGGATCATGTTGGCGGGCTTGAGCACTTCATTGAGCTCTTCTTCGCTCATCAGCTCTTCTTCGCGAATCAGTTCCAGTACGCCGCGGCCTGTTTCCAGCGCGTTCTTGGCGATACGGGTGGAATTCTCGTAACCGATGTAGGGCACTACGGCGGTAATAACGCCGATACTCATGTCGACCAGCTCCTGGCAACGATCGCGGTTGGCGGTAATGCCGCGCACGCAACGATTGCGGAACATGTCCATGGCCTGGGTCAGCATGCGGATCGACTCCAGCACGTTGTAGGCAATCAGCGGCTCCATGGCATTGAGCTGCAGCTGACCGGCTTCGGCGGCCATGGTGATGGCGATATCGTTGCCGATCACCTGATAGGCGACCTGGTTGACCGCTTCCGGGATCACCGGGTTGATCTTGCCAGGCATGATGGAGCTACCGGGCTGCTGTGCCGGCAGGTTGATTTCGTTCAGGCCACAACGCGGCCCCATGCTCAGCATGCGCAGGTCATTGGCAATCTTGGACAGCTTGACGGCCAGGCGCTTGAGCATGCCGGAGAAGAGCACGAAGGCGCCCATGTCGGAGCTTGCTTCCACCAGGTCAGTGGCGCGCTTGAACTCAAAACCGCTGAGCTGGGACAGATGCCCCACCGCCAGGCGTGCATATTCAGGATCGGTATTGATACCGGTGCCAATGGCGGTGCCGCCCAGGTTTACTTCCTTGAGCAGTTCAGACAAACCATCGATAAGCTTGATATCTTCGCCCAGGGTGCTGGCAAAAGACTGGAATTCCTGGCCCAGAGTCATTGGGACCGCGTCCTGCAGCTGGGTACGGCCCATCTTGATGATGTCGGCAAACTCTTCACCCTTGGCGGCGAAACTGTCCCGCAGGGATGCCAGGGCTTTTACCAGATCGCTGTGTTTCAACAGAATGGACAGACGCACCGCTGTGGGATAGGCATCGTTAGTGGACTGCGACATGTTAACGTCGTTGTTGGGGTGCAGGTGGGCGTATTCACCACGCTGATATCCCATGGACTCAAGACCGATGTTTGCCATGACTTCGTTGGCGTTCATGTTGGTCGAGGTACCGGCGCCGCCCTGAATCATGTCGATGATGAACTGATCGTGGTGCTGGCCCGCCAGCAGCGCCTTGCCGGCAGCAAGGATGGCATCGGTCTTGGTGTCGTCCAGCAATTCGAGCTGGTTGTTGGTCTTGGCACAGGCCATCTTCACCAGCGCAAGCGCCTTGATCAGCTGGGGAAAAAGACTGAGCTTGATGCCGCTAAGATCGAAGTTTTCCTGGGCACGCTGAGTCTGAATGCCATAGTAGGCTTTCTGTGGGACCCAGGCTTCACCAAGCAGATCCTTTTCCCGCCGCCGATTGTTCAACTGTTGCGCCGCTTCATGCTGGGCCATCGCGTTCATCTCATGCTGTTTGTTGTTGTACCGGCCAGGTGCCCACCTGAAAGCAGGCGGGCGAGCTATGGCGCGATCTCTGACATACATAAAGCAAAGACAATGCCAGAATGCTAACTAAGACCTAAGCGACTGTTATTGAAGAACTAATAGCTTGGTGGCGGCTAGGACGCAGGCATTCGAGGGGTATAACGAAAGGCATAGGAAAAGCCAATAAATGGCAGTTATCTTTTGTTTATCAATACGTTAAGGCGCTATTCCAAGGTTATAGCTATAACCCTGGTTATAGGGGTTGCGGGAGGCGTGGCACGCAGGACTTTGAAAAAGCTTGGGAGAGGCTGAAAACCGGACTGAAAGAGGCGCTAAAAGAGAGGTTCAGAGCGAGCCTCATCAAGGCTCACTCAGGCTGGGATTTTTTCAGCCGCTTGCTGAGTGCAGGCTGGGAAATCCCCAGCAGGCGTGAGGCCAGGGACTGATTGCCCTGGGCCCGTTGCATGGCTTCAGCCACCAGCAGGTCTGCGACTTCCTGCAGCGAGGGCAAGGGCTGATCCGGTGCAAACAGCGACCGCGTGCTGGACTCATGCTCGGGTTCCGGCACAGCAGCGCCCTGCCCGACCGCGCGCCTGAACACCTCCATCGACAGCACCCCGCCACGGTGTTGGCTCAAGGCGTCATAACAGAGTGCACGCAACTCCCGTACATTGCCGGGAAAGCCGTAGTTCTGCAGCAAGATCGGCAGTTCCCGCGGAAAGGTCGGTTTGCTACGCCCCAGCTCCTCTGCGGCCTGGGCCAGAAAATATTCCAGCAGCAGGCCTATGTCGTCACGGCGCTGGCGCAGTGCCGGCAGCTCAACCTGATGGGTGCGCAAACGGTAATAAAGGTCCTTGCGAAAAGCACCAACGCGCTGTTTCTGCTCCAGGTTGTGATGGGTTGCCACCAGCACCCGGGCGCGCATGCGCTTGGGGCGGTCACTGCCCAGCGGGTAATACTCCCCTTCCTGCAGCAGGCGCAGCAGTTTGACCTGGGACGCCAGGCTGAGGTCACCAATCTCATCCAGAAACAGGGTGCCGCTGCCGGCCTGCTCGATCATGCCGGCCCGCGCCTTGTCGGCGCCGGTGAAGGCACCACGGTGATGGCCGAACAGGGTATCAGCAAAGATGTTGTCATCCAGCCCCGCCACGTTCACGCTCACTAAAGGTCCGTTGCGGCCACTGAGCGCATGCACGGCATGGGCAATGGCTTCCTTGCCGGTACCGCTTTCACCACTGATCAGCACCGGCTGGCTGCTGGCTGACACGGCTTCAAGATACTGAAACACCGAGCGCATGCCCTTGTCCCTAGTAATAATGCCCTCGAACACCTCCGGGCGCTCCAGCGTATCGCTGAGAAAACGCCGGCGCATTTCCTGGTTTTCCAGCCGCATCTCCTGCATCCGTATCGCCTTGCGGATACCTTCAATCAGCCGATCTTCTTCGGTGGTCTTGATGAAATAGTCGTAGGCGCCCTGGCGAATGCAGCTGACCGCGGTTTCCAGCTGATTCAAACCGCTGATGATAATGACGCCGACATCGGGATGTTCCTCAACGATGCGCTGCAACAGCGCCTCACCGGACATATGCGGCATGGTCAGATCCAGCAACACCAGCCCTATAGACTCACGGGCAATGATGCCCAGCGCCTCGCGGCTATCCTCACAGCGGAAGATATGGCTTATGCCGCCACGGCGCTCCAGCGCGATACTGAGACTGCGCAGAAAAGGCGCTTCATCATCGACCAGCAGGACACCGAAGGAAGGATACAGATTCTGACTCATGTCGATTTTGGTTCCTGATTGACGGGCAGTGACAGCACCGCGCGGGTGCCGGCCCCTGGCGCCGAGTAGTATTCCAGAATGCCGCCATGTTCCTGCACGATACTGGTGGAGACCGAAAGACCCAGCCCCATACCGCCCTGCTCCCGTTTGGTAGTAAAAAACGGATCACTCAGGCGCGAAAGATTTTCCGGCGCTATGCCGTGGCCCTGATCTTCAACTTCAAGTCGCAACATCATGCTGGCAGCGTCGTAGCGGGTTTCGACCCTGATGGCATTTTCCGCAGATTCGAGCGCCTGACAGGCGTTCACGATCAGGTTGATCACCACCTGTTCGATTTTCTGGCCGTGGCCCCTGAACGCGGGCAGCTCGTCGGCATAGCTGATCTCAAAATGATCCGTCGCCTTGCGAATGCTGTTGTCCACCAGCCGAATGGCCGTGGCGACAACTTCGTTGAGGTCGACCGACTCACTCAGCTCAACCGGCCCCTGGCGGGCGAAATCACGCAGATCATCAACGATACGGCGGATACGCTGGGCGCCGGTGAGCATATCACCCAGCATCAGCGGCACCTCGTCACGCATGCGGGAATAGGAGAGTCCGCCGAGGTCAAAGTCACCCTGTTCCTGGTAATGGGCTTCCAGAATATCCTCGCAATCGCGGTACACGTCCTGCAATACGGACAGATTGAGCAGCAGCAGACCACAGGGGTTGTTGATCTCGTGGGCCACGCCCGAAACCAGTATCCCGAGGGAGGTCATTTTGTCGGCCTGAATCAGCTTCTGCTGTTGCAGCTGCAGCTCCTGAGTCCGGCGCAACACCTGTCGGGTCAGCATGCGGTTCCAGATAACGATAGCGCCAAGCACCAGCAACAGCACCAGTGACATCAGCCCCGCCGCCTGACCGATCTTCTTCCATGGCACGCCGCCACCCTGTAGCGGACCAAACCACTTGTCGTACAACGCCTGCTGACGCCCGGTATTCTTTAGAATCGCCAGGCCTTCGCTAAATTGCGCCAGTAGCTCTTCGTTACCCTTGAGAACACTGTACCCATAACGCTGCGGGGCAAAGGGTTTGCCAACGGGCACTATATTGGAAAGCTCAAGTTCCCGGCCCAGATAAAGCCCCGGCAGGTTTGCCACCAGGGCATAGTCATGCTTGCCCGAGGCCAGAAGGCGCAGTGCATCGGCGTGGGTGTCCGCCAATATCAGCGTGGCGCCGACATCGTCGTTCAGCATCTTGTCGTGCAGAATGCCACGATCCTGCACTATCACTTCCTTGCCCCGCAGCTGCGACAAATCGCCGATTTCGGGGTCGCCCTTGCGGGCGAATATCGACTGATGAACGATGGCATGGGGCGGCGAGAATACATAACCTTCGGCACGGTCCTGGGAATAGGAAATGCCCTGCAGAGCATCCACCTCGCCATCTTCCAGCCGCTGGCGCATCTCGGCCCAGCCCCCCAGCTGAATCTCGACATCCATGCCCATGACTTCGGCGATGGCCCGGGTCAGGTCGGTATTGTAGCCATCCGGCTGGCCATCACTGTTTATAAACTCATAGGGCGGGTAGTTGTGATCGCCCGCAACTATGATCAGATCCCGGGAGCTTTCGCCCTGGGGCAGACCTCTGGCATGGATCTGGATACTGACAAACAGTGTGATGCCAATCGCCATTAGCCACCACCGAGCAAAGCGATGCCCCTCAACAATTCTGGCTGTACCGTCCACCATTATTGGGGGCCACCATAGCGGCGCTCAAGTACCTGCCACAGAGTTTCAGCTTCCAGACTCAGCGTTCGGCTGCAACGGTAGAGGCACACCCTCAAGGGACGCTGCCAGGTCTTGGCTCCGCATACCACCAGAAAGCCCTGACGCAGTTCATCACGAATGGCAAAAGTCGGCACCCAGGCCACACCCAGGCCCTGCAGCGCCATTACCTTGAGACTGTCCGCCAGCGACGACTCAAAGGTCTGGCGCAATGCCACCGGATGGGGCGGTTTTGCCAGCAAGGCATCCACACAGCGCCCCAGATAGATGCCAGAGGGATACGCTAGATAAGGCAGGGTCTTAGCGTCGAGGGCATCGAGATCAAACAGGGGCCGGCCTTCTTCGTCGGCACGACAGATGGGCACCAGCTGTTCGGTTTGCAGTTCCAGCTTGCGAAAAGCTTCCGAATCCAGGGTTGGGTCTTCAAACGCCAGCAGAAAATCACAGATACCATTTTTCAGCGCCTGAACGCTGTCATCCACATTGGCCACCAACTGGCGCGTGCGGGTGTCTTCAAGTGCATCCTGCAATGACTGGATAAAAGCCGGGAAGAACGAAAGCGACAGCGTATGGGACACAGCCACATCGATAACCCGGGTGCCCTTTTTACGCAGTGATCTTAGATGGGCAACACTGTCCTGCAGCTGGACCACCAGATTTCTCGCGGTGATGCGAAACAACTGACCTTCGTCGGTCAGCTGTACCGGCACGCTGCTTCTATCGATAAGCTGACAGCCCAGGGCGAACTCCAGCGCCTTGATCCGGCGGCTGAATGCCGGCTGGGTCAGGTGACGTTCTTCAGCCGAGCGGGAAAAGCTCTGAGTGACGGCAAGCGACAGAAAGTCTTCCAGCCATTTGGTTTCAATATTCACCTATCAAAAATCCTCGCTTACAGCCAGCACCGCAGGCCAGGGACTCAAAAGATCGCCGATTTGTGGCTGCGATTGCGCCCATTATACCTGCATGCCAAGCCCGTAACCCCACTCGGCAAAGCCCTATGCCAACATCACCTACCCCATACCGGGCAGGTATATAGCCAATATCCTGTTGATTAGCAAACGGAATAAACCCGTCCATGCAAAACCTGCATGGGGCCTGCCGATCCGGCATTGGTCGCGCGCGCCCCTGCTGCGATAGCTTTCTCACTGTCACCTCAGGAGAAACACATGAACACTACGATCGGTATTCTCGGCGGTATGGGCCCCCTGGCCACGGTCGATTTCGTCAAAAAAATCATCGATCAAACAGCAGCATCGCGGGATCAGGATCACCTGCCCCTGCTGATACACAGTGTGCCTCAGATACCGGACCGCACCGCCTGCCTGATGGACAACCGCGAATCACCATTGGCCGCCCTTACCCAGGGGCTTAACACCCTGGTAGCCGGTGGCGCCGGTTGTATCGCCATTCCCTGTAATACTGCGCACTACTGGCACCCGGCCCTGGCCGAGGCCAGCCCCGTGCCGATACTGCACATTGCCCGCGCCTGTGCCGAACAGCTGTCGGCACAAGGCGTGACTCGCGTAGGGCTGATGGCGACGGATGGCACTCTGAAAGCGGGGTTCTATACACAGGAACTGGCGCATTATGGCATTGATCTCATCGAACATGCTGCCATGCTGCAACAGCGCATAATGGAAGGCATTTACTGCGTAAAATCTGGCGCGCTGGAACAGGGGGCGATAATACTGGAAGACTGTCTGCAAAGAATGCTGGCATCGGGGGTCGAGCGGGTGATTTTGGGCTGCACCGAAATCCCCCTGGCGCTGGATTCAATCAATTCGAGCTTGAGCCGACATGGCATTGATGCGACTGGCGTCCTGGCAAAAGCCTGCGTCGACTGGTATCAGATCAATCACCAGACCCAGGACGTTGCAGCCTAAACATCACCAAGGCTGCGAAGAATTAGCGTACCCGGCGCAGGGTTTCGGAGGGCAACTCGCCAAACTGTTTGCGGTAATCCGACGAAAAGCGCCCCAGGTGGCTGAAGCCGTAATCCAGCGCTATCTCGGTCACATTGCGGGCGTTAACCCCTTGCTTCAGGTCCGCGTGAAGGTTTTGCAGTTTCATCTGTTTGATAAACAGCTTGGGCGTGATGCCGACATCCCGGGCGAAGATGTTATAGAGGCTGCGCACACTGACATTACACAGAACCGCCAGCTCTTCCACCGTGACATCTTCGCGAATCCGCTCTTGCAGATAGCGACGAATCAACTGCAAGGCCCCCTCGGAGCCAGCAATACTGCGATACTGCAACAGGTTGCAGGGAAACACCGACAAAAGCTTGTTGGCCAGCAGGTCAGCATAGGCACCGGATGCGCGGGCCATATCCACCTCGCTTTCAGACGCTTCCTCATAGACCGCCTCCACCAGGCGCATAAAGGCGATGGACGCGTCCAGATCCATGACCTTACGCTGAAAGCGCAGACCATCCTTGGGCAATGCCCGGCCACTCTCGACACAGACCGACTTTATGATGGATTCGGGTATTTTGACGATCAGTTTCTGGCAGTCTGCAGAATAGGTCAGGTCGCTTTTTTCATGGGGGTTCATCATCAGCGCCTGGCCGGCAGACAGCGACAGGCGGTCTTCATCGAAATTCCAGGTACAGCTGCCACTGGTGACCACCTGGAGATGATAGACCTCTTCCAGATCCGGAGAATGAACCCGTACCTCACCACCGTACGATATATGCGACAGCCCCAGGCGGGCAAAGCTGGCGTAGCGCAGCGATGAGCGCATCTTACCGGAACCCAGTGTCGTCAGCCGGTGCTGCCCTATATGCGCATTGACGTAATCCGACACATCCTCCGGGCACACATCCTTGCGCACGACACTGTTGGCAAGTACGTGATTCAGCATCCGCAGCACCTTTTGTCATTATTGTAATAGCGTTTATTATATGTGAACATGCCATCGGTCTCAATCCGTCATTCCGAACAATTGAGCCACTCTATTGCGAGTGAATTCCAGGCTGTACCTGTATTAAAGGCCTTTGCAGACTTTTCGCAGGGAGAAGAGTTGCCAAGAGGCGCCCCTGTTTTGCTTTGAGCAGGAGAAGTGTCACGAAACGCAACGAGGCGGCCCTTGGGGGAGAGCCACTTCAGCACAGCCACACTTATCGGATAACCACTCTGTTACCCCAAGCGCAGGGCTTGTCACGCATTTTTGCAAGTGCATCCAGAACGGGCATCGCCGCGCATGTAGCGCGGTCCGCCCGTCGGTGGTCAAGCCAGTAAACCTATCAGGTTTTGCGGTGCCAGAAGCCTATACCGAAGATTCCCAGTACCAGCAAGGCCAATGTTCCAGGTTCCGGCACCGCCACAATTTGCGCGGCTGGGACTGAGGCTGGGGCGGGATCCAGAAGCTGGGTATAGGTGGCATAAACAAAATTGTCAGCGGTATACTTCTCCGGACCACCACCTTGGGTGCCTGCCGACAGAACCAGTTGTGTAAACCCGACATCCGAAATAAACCCAAAAAATCCCCCTGCATGGGCAGAGGGAATCTGCAAAGGTATCTGGACACCTCCTGCATTCATCTGGATGCCGCGCCCTGCGCCCTTATACCTCAAATCCCAGTTTGCCCCGAAGGCGAAGATCTCGAAGTCAAAAGTAATGGTCGTACTGCCGCCCGGAGCAAGCCGGTCGGTTAGCTGGCCCAGAGTATCAAAACCGTTATGGAGCGTGCCGGCAATGGAAATACTGAAGTCCTCCAGAACACCGCCAGCAAAGTCTTCTTCCATGAAGACGCCTGCCTGGGTCTCCCAGTCGGCACGTAATTTGCCGCTTCCGATGCCATCGAACACGCTGATAATCCCGGCCTGTGTTGCACTGCTAACGCCACCGATGGCGAGTGCGAGGCTGACAACCAGAACTTGCTTGGGTACTTTCACAATTTCTCTCCTGTTCGCTTGTCATCAGGTGGCTATGACCTGAACCTGATCAGATCAATTACATTCAAGCTACCCACCTGTTCAGGCTGCATTTCTAGCGGCCGCTCCACCAACACCCCACATCACGTCTGCGGAGGAGACACTACGATCTCCGGTGGAATTTCCTGGTTTCACTCATGAGCCTGTCAAACGAGCCCGCGTTTGCAGATGCACAAGGCACCACCACAAACAGGACAGAAAAAGCATCCTCCATTCAAATATCGAAATTTGGTCAACCAAGATATGAGCATAGCAAAACATAAACAATTACTAGTATTTGTTTGTTTTTAAAACAGTTGTTTAAAATTATTGTACGACCTGACTAGCAGATTTTTGAAAAATTGCCAGCGTTGTGAGGAGTATGCTGGACTCCAGTTGCTCGGGTACGACGCTCGACAGACAGTGCCGCTGAGATTGTCCAGCTTGCCTTTTGTAGAGCCGAGATCGGCGATTGCCGCTACTACCTCTTCGACGCCCTTCGAGACGGTACTTCATGTTGGAATATTCAGCTAATACCCAAACCAGATGCAAAACCGGCATCAGGGGCTAGGCCCCTGATGCCGGTGCCGAATTCTGGCGCCTGTGCTCAGATCCGTTTGAACAGGGCCGAGCGCTCCGGACCCGCTGCGCCATCGGCTGCGGTGACGAAACGCTCCATGTGAATATCCCGCTCGAACAGGCGCCCCTGCATCAGAGTGCTGATGGCGGCATCGATCATCGGCGGCGGACCACAAAGATAGGCCTTGTGACCGTTGAAACGGTTATCGAAATGCTGCATTGCCGCTTCATGCACATAACCGCTAAAGCCCTGCCAGCTATCCTCGGGTTCGGGGGCGCTTAGCACCGGTATGTAGTGAAAGTGGGCATGCTCCTTTGCCAGGGTATCGAACAGTTCCCGGTTATAGAGTTCGGCCAGGTTACGTGCACCCTGGAACAGGTAGATCTGGCGCTGATCGCCCTGGGCCAGCAGGTCCAGAATCATGGATTGCGGGCTCGAGAGACCCGAGCCGCCGGCCAGAAAGATCGCGTCCTGGCTATCCGAAGTTCGTACGAAGAACTGCCCGAAGGGGCCGCTGAGCGCCAGGCTGTCGCCAGGCTGCATCTGCTCGTGCAGCCAGGCGGTGCCAGCGCCGCCTTCCACCCGTCGCACATGCAGCTCGATGGTTTCGTTATCGCCCGGTGGATTGGCGATGGAGAAGGCACGGGTGCCCTCCACCCCTGGAATATTGAGGTTAATGTACTGACCGGCCTGGAAGGCCATAGGCCTATCCAACTTAAGTTGAATGCCCTTGATGGTTGGCGACAGATCACGGATCTCGGCGACGGAGGCTTCGAAATCTTGCACTGGGTGGCCGGCGAAATCTGGATCCACATCGATATCGGCTTCGATCACCATATCGGATTCGGGGCGCGCGCAGCACACCAGTATCTTGCCCTCGTCCCGCTCCATGTCCATCAGTGCAAAGGCTGAGGCCTCGCCTATATCGGCATCGCCTTCCAGTACCTGCACCTTGCAGGTGGCGCAGGTGCCATGACCACAGGCAAAGGGTAGCCAGACGCCCTGGCGCAGGGCGGCATCAAGGATGGTCTGCCCTTCTTCGACCTCGATCAGATCGCCGGTTGGTTCCACTGTAATCTGGTAGCTCATGATCGCCTTCCTCAGACAGCCGCGGACATAAAGCCCGCCAGCTCAGGGGTCTGAAAACGCAGCAGGGACTTGTGGTCTATACCCTGCGCCTGCAGAGACACGTCGAGTTGCGGTACAAAGGCTTTGCCATCGAGCAGCCAGCCGGCGCTATCCCAGTTGATCTGGGTCCACTCAGGGTGGGGGCTGAAGACCGATGCCATCACCTGGTCTCGCAGCTGACCAAAGGGGATGTCCGGTGACACCGCAAGGGTAAAAGGCGCACAGAACAGCAACTGATGATCCCAGCCGACATAGACCAGCTGATTGCCATTAAAATTTTCGAGGCGATCTTTCACCTCGCCGCTATAACCCGGTTTCAACGTTTTAAGGGACATAGTCATACCTCCGCACGCCGGATTCAGCCCGGCGCACCTTGTCAGTCGTTATTGTTAGCTGCTTGTCGAGGCGGGGTTCAGGCAACGCCCTTCCAGCTATTCCAGCGCTGCTCGTCCGGTGAGCCCTTCATATCCAGGTTGTCGGCGCCGACATTCATGCGGTAATAGTCGCGCAGCACATCCTCAAGCCCTGGCCCGCCGCAATTGCCCTGCAGGATTTGATGCACCGGCAGCCAGGACTGAACATATTTCTCGGGTTCGGCCACGAAGATGTCGTGACAGCCATCGGAGCAGAAGTGGTAGCGTTCGTCCTTGTAGACGGTGTCGCGATAGGCCAGCTGGGTCGGATTGTCCATTTCAGTAAACATCAGCGGAATCTGGCAGCAGTTGCACAGCTGCGGCAGGCCCTTGGTGTAAAAGCGCTTGCCCTGGGCCTCCATCTTTTTGGCCATCTCCCAGCGCGGTCGGTAATACTTGTCGAAGGTGTCAGGGTACTTCTCGCTCAGCCAGTCCAGCTCCTCATCGGACGGGATCCAGGTGTGGAAGGCGGTCGCATCGCCGTAGCTGTAGAACAGCCACCAGGCCTGATGCGAAACGTGTTCCTTCTCTTTCTCAATGGTCTCGGCATATTTGGGTGCACGAATACCGTAGCGAGCCAGATCCTTGAACAGGGCACCGCCGGCCTCTTCGAAATACACTTCCCAGGCCTCTTTCCAGCTCATGACCTTGTTGGGCAGCATGTAGTCCATCATCATCGATACCAGCGTGAGCAGACGAGTACCGCGCCAGAACCATTTGTCGATCCACTCCTGCACGATGGGGACGTTGTCTTCGTGCTGCTCCAGCAGGAACTTGATGACTTCCAGCCCCAGGGTCATGTGCCTTGCCTCATCGGACTGCGCCGAAAAACCGAAGGTCACTGTCGCCATGTCACCGTTATAGGCCGCGCCCGACATAAAGGGCACGAACAGCAGGTTGGTCAGCACGTATTCGAAGCTGAAGCTGATGGCCACCAGGAACTCGAACGGGCCTGCGCTGCGGGCATCATCGAAGAAGGATTTGGGCACCGACAGGTACCAGACACGGTCATGCATATGCGACCAGTCCTGGAAACCGTCAAAGAACTTGTTGTAGTGGCTCATGGCATGAACCTGGGTCTGCACATGGCGCAATTCGTCTATGGACTGCATCTGGCAGGCGATGCGGGCACCAACGCCACCGAACTGACGCCCGGTATGGGCAAAGCCCTGGTGCGCCTGATACTCCAGCGGCGAAACGCCGGTCAGGAACAGCTTGAGTGCATTGGCATAACGCGGATCCGAAATATTGGTATGGCCGTTGTTCTGCGCGACGGCGTCAAAAATGGCATAGAGCTTTTTCTCTTTTTCCGCCTGGTACTTCCAGTAGGTATCCATGGTGAGGCGAAACGGATCTTCCCATTTCGACCAGTCGGTAATCTTGATACCCTCGAATTCCTCGAACGGAAAAGCCTGCTTGCGATCTTCATAGGAAAATTCCCAGTCCAGATCCCGCGTCAGCAGTCGGTATTTGTCTTTGGTATTGAGTTTTTTAGCAGCCATGTCGGATACCTCTTTTCTTATTAAGTGCGGTTATGCATTCCAGCTCAGGCTGAGTCGATCATCGTCTTCATCGACGTTGCCGCCGAGGGTGATCAGGTTCAGGTGCAGTTCCTGTATGTCCCAGTCCCGGCCGAGTTTGTCCTCTACGGTTTCGCGCCTAACCACCAGCTGGCCCTCGCATTCGATGCGGATCATGGCCGGCATGTAATTGACGGTGACCTCGGGGTTGTCGTCCTCGATGGCTTCAACGATGTAGCGGGACTGATCGTTGTCCTGCAGCGCGATATAGACCTTTGACATCAGAGGTTTCCTCCTGCGATACCGGCTTTGACCAGGCGCTTGTCCAGCGCGGCCAGTGATTCGGCCAGGGCGTCATCGCCCAGCATTTCCTGTGCTATGGGGGCCAGAGCCTCGGCGGCCTTGCCACGCCAGCGTTCGACCCACTGGCCCAGCAGAGCCTTGTTGGCGTCGGACTCTGCGGCAGCGATTTTCAGCACAGCATCGACCCAGCGGGTGTGCTCCTTGCACCACTCCTGCATGAACTCGGTCAGCATCGCCACGTCCTGGCCGCCGTTGGCGGCCAGCCAGGTATCGAACTGGGTGTAGACCAGGTCACTGACCAGGCTGTCGATGACCAGATCCTGAGCCACAAACAACTCGAACCAGTCCTCTGTCACCAGGGTTTCCTCGCACAACGCCCGCATCCCCTGCCAGAGCGGAGCCTGCAACCACAGCTGTTTTGCCTCCACCAGCGCATCACCACTGTTGCCGTCCAGAATCAGGCCAATACGTGAGAAGTATTGGGCGATGCCCAGCCGATCCATGGCGTCGTACAGCAGTGCCTGGGTAATAGCGGTGCCGTAACCGTAAGCCGTGCCGTACATGTTGTTCAGGTTGGCGGTATGTTCGACATGGCGTAGCGGCACCAGCAGGCGGATCAGGCTGGCGCGCAGTTCATCGCTGAGCAGCGCCGCCAGGTTGCGCTTTTCGAAGAAGGCATAGTTGTTCTCGGCGTGCTCCTGCATGCGGGCGCGCTGGCCAACATAGGCACCGTAGTAATACTGGCGCGGATCTTTAAAGGCATACCAGTCCTGCATCTCAATGGCGGTACGCCCCTTGTCGTTGAGTTCGAACTCGGGCTGCCACAGCGGGCGGTAATGGTAGTTGGTTTCGGCCTGCAGGTCGTAGGTGGCCTCCTGATAGCGGGTCGCGGGCTTGTCGCCAAAGCGGCGTTCGATATTCGCAAAGGTATTGCGCACCGGCTCCAGCGTGGACGTCTTGATTTCAACGCTCATGTTAATTTCCCAACTCTGAGTTGTTGTTATTGGCGGATCGATTCTGGTTCTGTGCCATCAGGGTGCCTTCGCCGTAGCGCCATTTTTCCATCTGGGCATCCACCTCGGCGGTCTGCGCGGCCGTCATGGCAACGGCACCCTGAGTCCGGCAAAAGCGTTCGAAGGCGGTGACGGGCATCACCAGTTCCACGAACAGGGTCGGATCGCCGATGGCAAAGTCGAACTCGACAAAACGGTCACCGGGCTGACTGCGCACCCGGACGTATTTCGTCATTCGGTTGAAGGTATCGGGACGCATCCCGACAGGTTCTTGAGAAGGCAATCTGCTCATCGCGTTTGTTCTCGTTGTCGCTGATGAAGGTTCAACAGGACGAGAGCAACCCGCGTGCCAGTTACTCAACAGGAGCAAAAAAAATGTCACAGACTAATATTAACTACCTGTTTTAAATCATTTTTATTTACAACCCAGCGCATTCATATGCTGTATTTGGCACAAGACAACCAACCCGGCTCCGCCGTAAAAAGTGAGCAATTGATCAAGCAACTCAGGGGAAAGTGACCATTTGATAAAGTTCAGGCGGTAGAAAAGCGACAGGCACCAGGGCGCCCAACGGCGCCTTAAGACGGCATCCCTTCCAATTCAGGCGAAAATCATTCAACAATAAAAAGAGATTTCATTTTCAGCGCCGGTATATAACAACAATGCCTACTCAGACCGATCTGCAGCTCCCTGCAAACGAAGACCTGCTGTCCCAAATACGCTTTGAAACCGAACGCGGCAAAATCTGGTTCAACGAGCAGCGCATGCTGCTGATTCATTCCGCCGTCATGGGCCAGTTGCGCAAGGAGCTGGTCGAAACCATGGGCGTCGAGCGAACACGGGGCTTCCTGATGCGTTTTGGCTACCACTCGGGCTGGAAGGACGCAGAGCTGGTCGCCAAGGTGCGACCGGATCTGTCAAAAAAAGAGGCCTTTTTCGTTGGCCCCCAGCTGCATGGCATTAAGGGGATGGTTAATGTGCAGCCCATTGGCCTGGAGTTCGATATAGAAGCCGGCACATTCTACGGAGAGTTTGACTGGTTCGACTCCTATGAAGCCGAAGTACACCGGCATGACTTCGGCCTAGCCGAGGACCCGATCTGCTGGACCCTGATCGGATATGCCAGCGGATTTACGACCTTTTACATGGGCCGGACCATTATCTACAAGGAGCAGGAATGCGCCGGCTGCGGGGCCGATCACTGCCGCATTATTGGCAAGCCAGTGGAAGAATGGGAGGACCGTGCCGAACTCGAACGCCTGCTCCTGCCAGACCCCATCGCCGACGAGCTGTTTGCCCTGCGCCATGAACTCAGCGAGCTGCGGGACAATGCGCGCTACTCCCCCCAGGACACGGACCTGCTTATTAACTCAGTGGGGCGCTCCAGCGCCTTTATGAACGTTTGCCAGTTGATTCGACGCGCCTCCAGCAGCCGCGTTACTGTGCTGTTGCAGGGGGAAACGGGCGTTGGCAAGGAAGTCGTGGCCAAAGGACTGCACCTGAGCTCGGATCGCGCCGACAAGCCCTTTATAGCCGTAAACTGTGCCTGCATACCGCCGGATCTGATTGAGGCCGAGCTGTTCGGCGTGGAGAAAGGCGCCTATACAGGCGCGACCCAGTCCCGCGAAGGCAAATTCGAGCGGGCCGACAAGGGCACACTCTTTCTAGATGAGGTGATCGAACTGTCACCCAGAGCCCAGGCGACGCTACTGCGGGTACTGCAGGAAGGCGAACTGGAGCGCGTCGGCGACAGCCACACCCGCAAGATCGATGTTCGCGTCGTCGCGGCCACCAACGAGGATCTGGAGACAGCGGTCAAAAATGGTACCTTTCGCGCCGACCTCTTCTATCGCCTGAATGTTTTTCCAGTGCGTATCCCGCCGCTGCGTGAACGTACCGAAGACATTACGCTGCTGATCGAGCATTTCCTCGAGAAGTATCACAGCCTCTACAACAAGCGCACCCTGGGTGTTTCGGATATGGCGCTGCAGGCCCTGCTGCAGTACAAGTGGCCCGGCAATATCCGCGAACTGGAAAACATGATCGAGCGCGGCATTATCCTCAGCGACAACAACCATACAATTGATATCGAAGCCCTGTTCCCGTCGCTATCTGAACCCAGCCACCCGCTGAACACCATTAACCGGGCGGGCCAGATCAACATGCAAAGTACGACGGACGCTGGAGCGGGAGTCGGCGCTGCCTTGCAGGCCCTGTGTGACCAGGCCATCAAGGATGACGTCAGTCTGGAACAGGTCGAAACCCGCATGATTCAGACCGCCATGGCCAAAACGGACAATAATGTCGCCCGGGCCGCCCGCCTGCTGGGCATGACGCGACCGCAGCTGGCCTACAAACTGAAAAAGCACTGAGCTTCCTGAGCTACGCAATGAAAAGAAGCTGGACAGGACCGGCAGCGCTGCCCTAACTCCGCTACTCAAGCCACTGAACAAGGGTATTCCCCTAAGGCTTTGGGTACACTGGGGTTCAAGCACCGACTGCGATCCATTGTTCCGATAGAAACCGCCATGACCCTGACCGCCGCCCAGTACGAAAAACTGCTCGCAGAGCTCGATGAATCCCGTCGCGAGGCACAGCGTTATCGGCTCCTGGCAGAACAGTCCACCGATATGATTTCCCGCCACACACCCAGTTCAGAGTGGACCTATGTCGATGTCAGCCCAGCCGTCGAGCGCCTGCTGGGCTACAAAACCAGCGAGATAATCGGCACACCCGGCTACGATCTGTTCCACCCGGATGACGCCGACAATCTGATAAAACGGGCCGAGTCGGTCAGCTATCGCAGTGGCCTTTACACCAACGTTTACCGTTATCGCCACAAGCAAGGTCACTATGTGTGGCTCGAAACCACCAGCCGCACCATTCGCGATGACGGTGGCGAGCCAATCGAAATTATCTGTGTTTCCCGCGATGTCACCCAGCGCGAACAGGCTCAACGCGCCACCCGCCGCCTGGCCCGGGTGGTGGAATCCAGCTCCGACCTGATCATGTTTTGCAGCCCCGACACGCTGCAACTGACCTACCTGAACGAGGCGGCCTCCAGCACCCTTGGCAGCGGCCCGGACGGCACCATCGCACTCAATCTGCGTGACCTCGTCGATGCCCAGAGTTACAGCACCCTGCTGCTGGCAGGCCTCGATCACGCCGCCCAGCACGGTTGCTGGTATGGCAGCATTGCGCTGCAGCTGCCCGCTGGCAAGGATTCACGCATCGCCGAAGTGCGCGAAATCATCGCCCACCGCAATCATGTTGAAAATCGCCGGGTGGAGTACTACTCCATCATTGGCCGCGATATTACCCTCAAGCGCAGGGCCGAGGACGCCGCCCGGCGCCAGCAGCTGGAGCTGGCGCATATGTCGCGGCTACTGTCGGTCGGGGAAATGGCCACGGGACTGGCCCATGAAATCAACCAGCCGCTGGCCGCCATTCTGAACTACTGTCGCGGCACCCTGCGCCGAGCAGAAGATGGCAAGGACCTTAGCCTTGACCAGGCACTGCAGGCCATGCAGCTGATCGGCGGCCAGGCCAAGCGTGCCGCCGAGATCATCAAGCGCATTCGCAGTTATGTAAAACGCACCGAGTACCAACGTATCGAATTTTCGATCAACGACAGCTGCCAGGATGTCGCCGGCTTTCTGCGCCAGGAAGCCAGCGATAATCGCATTGATTTCATTTTCGATCTCGCCACCGAGGACCCAAGCCTTACCGCCGACCGTATTCAGATCGAGCAGGTGCTGCTCAACCTGATACGCAACGCCATTGAGGCGTACAGCGATTGTGAGCAGGCTCTGAGAACGGTTACCATTAGCAGCCGTTGCGACCAGGGCCATATAGAGGTGGCGATCACCGACTGCGCCAAGGGCGTGAGTGCCGAGGCGCTGAGCCAGCTGTTCGATGCTTTTTTTACGTCCAAGTCCAGCGGGCTTGGCATGGGGCTGGCCATATCCAGAACCATTATTGAAAGCCATGGTGGCCAGTTGTGGGCCCAGAGCGACGGCCACAGCGGTACTGTGTTCAAGTTCAGCCTGCCCGTCAGCCGGCATCAGGATCAATGGCCCTGAACCCATGGTTATTGATCCATAGGCAACACACAACGGCACGCCCTACTTTAACTATTCGACTATTCAGGATGAGCTATGAAGACTCCACCGGACGGGACGGTTTTTATCGTCGATGACGACGATGATTTCCGCGCCTCCATGCAGTGGCTGCTTGAGTCAGACGGCCTTAGCGTTACCAGTTTCAATTCTGCCCAGGCTTTTCTGGATGGCTACGACGGCAGCCCCGGCTGCATGCTGCTGGATGTGCGCATGCCGGACATCAACGGCCTGGCGCTGCAACAGATGCTGCCGGATAAAGGTATTGAGCTACCCATCATTGTGCTCAGTGGCCACGGCGATATTCCCATGGCGGTAACCGCTATCAAAAATGGCGCCATGGATTTTCTGGAGAAACCCTTCGACGACGCCCTGCTGCTGCACCGGGTGGGCCTGGGCCTGCGTCAGGCCTGCGAGCAGCAGCAGCAAAAGCAGCAACAGGCACAGATCCGCAACCGCTACGACGGCCTGAGCCGACGGGAGAAAGAAGTGATGGCGCTGGTTGTCACTGGCCGCGCCAACCGCGAAATCGCCGAGGATTTAGGCATAAGCCCGAAAACGGTGGAAGTTCACCGCGCCCGGGTGATGAGCAAAATGGAGGCTAGTAGCCTGCCGGTGCTGGTCACCCAGGCGGCGCAGCTAGACCCTTAAAACTAAGCCATTTACTTTTTTATAGCGGCTCAAGGCTCGTCACAAAGTCGGCGATCGCCGGCAAAGTGGCAGCCGGCGCCTCCAGATGCGGGATATGGCCGCAGTCACGGATCAGCAGAGGCTTAGCCCCCGTGCCTATGCCTGCACAGATATCGCTCACCTGCTCCGGCACACCATACTGATCCTCCTCCCCCTGCATGATCAACGCCGGGCAATAAATATCGCTGAGCCAGGGCCCCAGATTGAAAGTGCTATAGGCTGGCCGGGCCCAGGTTTCATGCCAGGCCCGGAACAGCAGATCGGTACGCTCACCGTGATAGCGAGCCAGCCGCACCGGCAGGTCGCTGTCAGGCTCCCGGTAACGCGCCACAGTCGTACTGATCCCGGCCAGAGTCAAATGGTCGATATAGATATGCGCCGCCATCGTCACCAGCCCGATCACCCGCTCCCCAAGTACCGCAGCGCCGACCAGCGCAATGGAGCCACCATCACTGTGGCCCACCAGAATCACCGGCCCCGTGATACCAGCGCTATCCAGTATCCGAGGCAACCAGTCACGGCCCTCCTGCTCCAGATAGTCGTCCGGGCGCGGTAACGTGATCGGGCTGGAGCTACCATAACCCCTGCGCTCGTAAACAAAGACATCAGCGCCTGTAAGCGCCATCAGCTGTTGCGGCACCTGTTTCCACATGGCGATACAGCCCAGGGCTTCGTGCAGCAGCACCAGGGTTGGCCGCTGCACGTTCGTATCGGCCTGGGAATCAATAAGTCGACCATGCAAGGCACCAATGCTGACACCCTGCTCCAGCGTCAGCTCAACGGTGTTCCATTCAGCGGTCATCATGGATAGTCCCCCATCCCTCAGTTATGTATCCAGACTCAGATCACTGTGGAATGGCATAGGTTAGAGTCGCATGAGCAACCGGGTCGGAGCCTTCTGTTGCAGCCGCTTTGCCTGAATACAGATAGACCTCACCCACCGCCAGCATTCTGCCCACCTTGAGCATACGGGCATCGGCGATCAGATCTGCATCAGCCAGAGGTTTGCGCAAAAAATTGATATTAAGATTGCTGGTAACCGCCAGCGCCACCGGACCAATACGGGTCAGAAGTGCCGCGTAAACGGCGACATCGGCCAGTGCCATCATGGCAGGCCCCGACACTGAGCCGCCGGGACGAAGGTGTTGTTCGGACACCGCCAGGCGCATCACCGCCGAACCGCGCCCCACCGACTCTAGCACGCCGTATTGATCTCCCTGGGGGAAATGCTCGGCAAGAAACTGATTCAACTGCTGCAAATCCAGAACGGGCATGGATGTATTCCTTGTTGGTTTGAGGTTGCGTACTAAGGCGGTTTCTAACCCGCTTCGCTCTCTTCCCGTGCCTGATTGCGCAGCACAAAGCGCTGGATTTTGCCGCTGGGTGTCTTGGGCAGTGCCTCGATAAACTCGATTTGACGGGGAAAGGCATGGGTAGACAGGCGCGAACGTACCAGTTGTTTGAGCTCGTCCGCCAGGGCTTCGCTGGCTTCAAAACTGGATTTGAGCACCACATAAGCCTTGATAATGGAGCCGCGCTTCAGATCCGGCTTGCCCACCACGCCACTCTCGGCCACTGCCCTGTGTTCAAGCAGCGTGCTCTCGACGTCAGCGGGGCCTACCCGGTAGCCTGCGGTGCTGATGATATCGTCATCCCGACCGGTAAAGGAATAACTTCCATCCCCATGGCTGATAACGACATCACCGGTGAGGTAATAGCGGCCGTGGAAGGGGTCTTTCTCACCCCAGGTATAACCCTGGAAAAAGAACAGTGGCGACTGGGAGGTATCCACCGCCAATTGACCAATCTCGCCTTCACCAATTTCGTTGCAGTCCGTATCCAGGGCCACTACGCGATGCCCTGGCATCGAGAAGCCCATGGAACCGACCCGCAGCTGATGCTCCAGCTTATGATGATTGCAGCAGGTCATGCCGGTTTCGGTCTGACCGTAGTGATCCATCACCGGGCAGCCCATGCGACGCTTGACCCAGCTGATCACCTCCGGATTCAGCGCCTCGCCGGCACTGCTGGCCAGGCGCAGACCCAGACCTTCTCCACGACCATCGTCATTGGCCATCAGTAGCCGATAAGCCGTGGGCGCCGCCGCCAGGTTGGTGATGCGGTACTTGCGCAGCATGTCGTAAGTGCTGTCGGCGGTAAAACCGTTCTCATTAAAATGGGTCGCATTACCCAGCAGCAGAGGCCCGACCACCGCATAGTACAGACCGTAGGCCCAGCCCGGATCCGCCACGTTCCAGTAACGATCCTGTGGCTCAAGCCCCACCGCATGACGCATATAAACATAAAACGACAGCAACGCCCGGGCTGGCACCGCGACACCCTTGGCCTTGCCGACGGTGCCTGAGGTAAACATCTGCAGGAAGGGATCATCGGCACCGATGCGTACCGGCTCAAAACTGTCAGATTGAGCGGCGAGCTCGGTGGCAAAATCTGCATCTGTGGCGTAGTCGGCAGCCGCTGCATCACGACCAAACAGCAGAATGGGCGGACAGGCTTTTACTGCATCGAGCTTGCTTCGATTGGCACTATCGGTGACCACCAGGCGGGTACCGGCTCGCTCCAGACGATACTCGATAGCACCGGAGCCAAAGGCAGTAAACAGCGGCTGATAGACGGCACCGGCCCGCAGCGTCCCCAGAATAACCACCAGCAATTCAGGCGTACGGGGCAGTAACCCGGCTACCCTATCACCCTTGCCAATGCCCTGGGCGCTGAGGTAATTGGCAAAGCGGGCCGCCTTTTCACGCAGTTCTGCAAAGCTGTGCTCGCTCGCGGGGCGCTGCGCACCTTCGTAGTACAGACCGATACGATCACCCTCGACCCAGCGGTCGCAGATCTCCTCGCAGACATTGAAACCTGTTGCCAGATCGCCGATCAGATTCTCTTCCACCTGTGCCGGCGTGAAGCCTTCGCTGAATGCTGCATACGCTTGACTGCTCATGGTGCCCTGCCTCGCTTATTAATGTTGTTAGGCCAGTTCATATCGAGCTCTGTAAGGAGTTCGCTCAAGAAATACAAATAAGGGAATACCCTTAGTAATACCATCATGTTGACGTGAACGTAAAGATTAAATTATTAAAATCTGCACCCGATCAGGCCTGAGTGCCGCACCCATACGTTTACGTATTTTTGAATTTTAAGGTACCCTGTGCCAGAGCGTATCCAAGGATTAGAAGATGAACGTTAAACTGAGTCGCGAGCAGTGGATCAACGAAGCCTTTACTGTACTGGCCGAGGGCGGCGTCGACAGTATCAAGATTGAAGGACTCGCCAAACGTCTGCGTGTCACCAAGGGCGGTTTCTACTGGCACTTTCGCAACCGCGACGAACTGCTGCAAAATATGCTGGAGCAGTGGCGCCTGCGCCGCATCGAGATTATTCACGAGCAGACCCGGGATGAAGAACACGCCGCCGATACGCTGAAGTACCTGATTCGCCTCTACACCGACAACACCAACCCCCGGGGTAACGCCATAGAACTGGCGGTGCGGGGCTGGGCTCGCATCAACGCCCAGGCGGCCAGTGCCGTGCAATCCGTGGATGAAGAGCGCCTGAAATGTGTCTCCGGCCTGTTTGAAAAGCTCAAACTGCCTGCGGAAGAAGCCTATTCCCGTGCCTATCTGTTCTATGCCTTTGTCTTCGGCCAAAGCCTGCTAAATGACCAGAGCTGCAGCCTGGATCCCAAAAAAATCAAGCAGCACTGCACCCGCTTCCTGATTGAAGACTGACGTCTGAAAAGGTGCGAGGTACGAGGTGCAAGGAAAAAAGGGGCTAGGGGCTAGTAAAAGCAGGTTCGAGGTGCGAGGTACGAGGGGGCAAGTAGCAAACGAGAGCCCACACTCCAGGCCCGCACTTCACCAGCACTGCATGCTCCGCTTTTGCTCCTGCTCGTGCTCCGCTTCTGCTCCTGTTTCTGCTCCTGCTTTTCCTCGCCCCTAGCCCCTAGCCCCTCGCACCTTTCTTTTTGCCTCGCACCTTTCTCTTAACCTCGCCCCTTACTCCTCAAAGTCCAGCATTGGTCTACGCTTGTAGTCAGGCGTCCAATTCAAACATACGCATCCGTATTGACATAACCACAAAGCGAACATACGATAGCGTATAGTTAATTTTTACGCGGATTTTCCCGTACCTAATATTTCCCGCAATGCGAGGGCTGGCAAAGATGATTTCTCAATACTCCGAGCTTAATTTTGGTCTGGGCGAAACACTGGACATGCTGCGCGAACAGATAAACGCCTTCGCGACCAAGGAAATCGCCCCGCTGGCCGAGGAAACCGATCGCAAGAACGAATTCCCCAACCAGCTGTGGCGCAAGTTTGGCGACATGGGTTTGCTGGGCATCACCGTGAAGGAAGAGTACGGCGGTGTCGATATGGGTTACCTGGCCCACGTCATTGCGATGGAAGAAATCAGCCGCGCCTCTGCATCTATCGGCCTGTCCTACGGCGCCCACTCCAACCTCTGCGTTAACCAGATTCACCGCAACGGCAGCGAGGAGCAGAAACAGCAGTACCTGCCAAAACTCATCAGCGGCGAACATATAGGCGCCCTGGCCATGTCTGAGCCCAATGCCGGCTCAGACGTGGTCTCCATGAAGCTCAGCGCCCGCGACAATGGCGATCACTACGTGCTTAACGGCAACAAGATGTGGATCACCAACGGCCCCGATGCCCATGTCTATGTGGTCTACGCCAAGACCGACCACGCCAAGGGCGCCCACGGCATCAGCGCCTTTATCATCGAACGTGACGCCCCCGGTTTCTCCCGTGCCCAGAAGCTCGACAAACTGGGCATGCGCGGCTCCAATACCTGCGAGCTGGTATTCCAGGACTGCATCGTGCCCAGGGAAAACATCCTTGGTCAGCTCAATGGCGGCGTTAAGGTGCTGATGAGCGGTCTGGATTACGAGCGCCTGGTGCTGTCCGGTGGCCCTCTGGGGATCATGCAGGCAGCCATGGACGTGGTGGTGCCCTATATCCGCGAGCGCACCCAGTTTGGCCAGGCCATAGGCGAGTTCCAGCTGGTACAGGGCAAGGTCGCTGACATGTACACCCTGATGAACGCCGCCAAGTCCTACGTCTATATGGTGGCCCTGGCTGCTCAACGCGGCGAAACCAGCCGCAAGGACGCCGCCGGCGCCATTCTGTACTCCGCCGAGAACGCCACCAAGCTGGCACTGGATGCCATCCAGCTGCTGGGCGGCAACGGCTATATCAACGAATTCTCCACCGGGCGCCTGCTGCGCGATGCCAAGCTGTACGAAATTGGCGCCGGCACCTCCGAAATCCGCCGCATGCTGATCGGCCGCGAACTGTTTCTTAACAAGTAAGCGACCCTTCAAACTTTCGAGGATTCTTTGATGACCCAGTTACAATCCAAGATCAATCCGCGCAGCGACGAGTACCGTCACAAGTACGACGCCATGGCCAAAGCCGTGGGCGATCTGCGCGAAAAGGTCGCCACCGTGGAACAGGGCGGCGGCCCGGCTTACCAGGCGCGCCACACCGCCCGCGGCAAGTTGCTGCCCCGCGAGCGCATCAATCGCCTGCTGGATGAGGGTTCGGCCTTTATCGAACTGTCTCAGCTCGCCGCCTACAAGGTGTACGAGCATGATGTGCCGGCTGCCGGCATCATCACCGGCATAGGCCGCGTTTCGGGTCTGGAGTGCATGATCATTGCCAACGATGCCACCGTTAAAGGCGGCACCTACTTTCCGCTGACGGTGAAAAAACACCTGCGGGCCCAGGAGATCGCCGAGCAGAACCACCTGCCCTGCATCTACCTGGTGGATTCCGGCGGCGCCAATCTGCCCCAGCAGGATGAAGTCTTCCCGGATCGGGATCACTTCGGTCGCATCTTCTACAACCAGGCGCGCATGTCGGCCAAGGGCATCGCCCAGATCGCCGTGGTGATGGGACTTTGCACCGCAGGCGGCGCCTATGTGCCGGCCATGGCGGACGAATCCATCATCGTGCGCAACCAGGGCACCATCTTCCTGGCGGGCCCGCCGCTGGTAAAGGCCGCCACTGGCGAGGAAGTTTCGGCCGAGGATCTGGGCGGTGCCGATGTGCACTGTCGCGTGTCCGGTGTGGCGGATCACTACGCCGAGAATGACGTGCATGCGCTGCAGATTGCCCGCAGCTGCATCGCCAACCTGAACCGTACAAAGCCCATGGAACTGGCCATAAAGCCGGTGACAAGCCCGCTATACGACAGCGAAGAACTGTATGGCATTGTCGGCACGGATCTTAAAAAGCCTTTCGATGTGCGCGACGTTATAGCCCGGCTGGTCGACGGCTCCGAATTCGACGAATTCAAACAGCTCTACGGCACCACCCTGGTCACAGGCTTTGCCCATATTCACGGCTACCCGGTGGGCATCGTCGCCAACAACGGCATCCTGTTCGCAGAATCGGCCCAGAAAGGCGCCCACTTCATCGAGCTCTGCTGCCAGCGCAAGATTCCGCTGCTGTTCCTGCAGAACATCACCGGCTTCATGGTGGGCCGCAAGTATGAAGCCGAAGGCATCGCCAAACACGGCGCCAAGATGGTCACCGCCGTGGCCTGCGCTGATGTGCCCAAGCTCACGGTACTGATCGGTGGCAGCTTTGGCGCCGGCAACTACGGCATGTGCGGCCGTGCCTATAGCCCGAATTTCCTCTGGATGTGGCCCAACGCCCGCATCTCGGTGATGGGGGGCGAACAGGCCGCAGGCGTTTTGGCTACCGTCAAGCGCGATGGTCTGGAGCGCGATGGCAAGGACTGGTCCGTCGAGGATGAGAAAGCCTTCAAGCGACCCATCAGCGAGAAGTACGAAGCCCAGGGTCACCCCTACTACGCCAGCGCCCGGCTGTGGGACGACGGTGTCATAGACCCCGCCCAGACCCGTGATGTCATTGGCATGGGGCTTTCCGCAGCGCTGAACAAGCCCGTCAGCGACAGCAAATTCGGCATCTTTCGGATGTAACCGAGCGGTTGAAACGGGATCTAACGGAGAGCCACATGAGCGATCAAACAGTTCTGCTGGATATTCAGCCCGATGGCGTAGCCCGCCTGACGCTGAACCGGCCCGAGATTCACAACGCCTTTGACGATGCCATTATCCAGCGCCTGACCGAGCATCTGGTCGCGCTAGATGAGAATCCGGCGGTACGGGTGCTGGTACTGGCCTCCAATGGCAAGAATTTTTCCGCCGGCGCCGACTTCAACTGGATGCAGCGCATGGCCGCCAACAGCCACGCAGAAAACCTGCAGGATGCCCTGGGCCTCGCCGGTCTGATGTCGACGCTGAACACTTTCAGCAAACCCAGCATCGCTCTGGTACAGGGGGCCGCCTACGGTGGCGCCGTGGGCCTGGCGGCCTGCTGCGATATCGTCATCGCTACCCAGGCCAGCCGATTCTGCCTGTCTGAGGTGCGCATCGGCCTGACCCCCGCCACCATCAGCCCCTATGTAGTACGGGCCATTGGCGAGCGCCAGGCCAGGCGTTACTTCCAGAGCGCCGAGGCCTTCAGCGCCGCACAGGCACAGCAGTTTGGCCTGGTGCATGAAGTGGTTGAGGACAACGCAGCGCTGCAGTCCGCTTGCGACAGCGTCGTGCAAGCCCTGCGCCGCAACGGCCCCCGTGCCATGCAGGCCGCCAAGGATCTGGTGTTCGCCGTCAGCCAGAAGCCCATCGACAGCGCCCTGATTAACGATACCGCCCGGCGCATCGCCGATATCCGCGTCAGCGACGAAGGCCAGGAAGGGCTCAGCGCCTTCCTGCAAAAGCGCACGCCGAACTGGATCGAGGAATAGAAGCATGTTTAACAAGATTCTGATTGCCAACCGTGGGGAGATCGCCTGCCGGGTGATCAAAACCGCTCACCGTCTGGGGATTCGCTGCGTCGCCGTGTACTCCGAGGCCGACGCCAATGCCCGCCATGTCGCCATGGCGGACGAAGCCTTTCTGCTTGGGCCTGCCCCCAGCAGCGAGAGCTACCTGCGCGCCGACAAGGTCATCGAGATCGCCAAGGCCTGCGGCGCCGAGGCCATACACCCGGGCTACGGCTTTCTGTCCGAGAACACCGGCTTTGCCCGCGCCTGTGAAGACAACGGCATCGCCTTTATAGGCCCGCCCGCGTCGGCCATCGCGGCCATGGGCTCGAAATCCGCCGCCAAGGCCATCATGCAGGATGCCGGCGTGCCGCTGGTGCCTGGCTATCACGGCGATGACCAGACACCGGCCGTCCTCAAGCAGGAAGCCGAGAAATGTGGCTTCCCGCTACTGCTGAAAGCCGTTGCCGGCGGTGGTGGCAAGGGCATGCGCGTGGTCGAGTCACTGTCCGAGTTTGACGAAGCCCTGACCTCCGCCTGCCGCGAGGCGAAGAACGCCTTTGGCAACCCGGACATGCTGATCGAGCGCTACCTGACGCAGCCACGTCACGTCGAGATTCAGGTGTTCTGCGACAGCCAGGGCAACGGCGTCTACCTGGCCGAGCGCGACTGCTCGGTGCAACGCCGCCACCAGAAAGTGATCGAAGAAGCGCCCGCCCCTGGGCTGTCCGACGCCACCCGCAAAGCCATGGGCGAAGCCGCGGTACTGGCCGCCCAGGCTATCGACTATGTTGGTGCCGGCACCGTCGAGTTCCTCTACGATGTCGACGGCTCCTTCTTCTTTATGGAAATGAACACCCGCCTGCAGGTGGAACATCCGGTCACCGAGATGATCACCGGGCAGGACCTGGTGCAGTGGCAGCTGCTGATTGCCGCTGGCGAACCGCTGCCACAGCAGCAACACGAAATCTGCATCAACGGCCACGCCTTTGAAGCCCGCATCTATGCTGAAGACCCGGATAATGACTTCCTGCCTGCCACCGGGCGTCTGAGCTATTTGCGCACCCCGACCGAATCAGACCATGTCCGGGTTGATACAGGCGTGATTGAGGGCGATGAAGTCAGCGTTTATTACGACCCCATGATCGCCAAGCTGATTGTCTGGGACGATAACCGTGAACGCGCCCTTGCCCGCCTGGCCAAGGCACTGGGTGAATACCGCATTGGCGGCATCAAGACCAACGTGCGCTTTTTGCGTAACCTGGCCCTGGCCGCGCCCTTCAAGGCCGCAGAACTGGACACCGGCTTTATCGACAAGCACCAGAGCCTGCTGTTCCCGCCGGCTAAGCTCGACACCTCCGAATGCCTGCTGATGGCTGCCTGTTTCTTTTTGCAAAGCGACAAGGCGAGTTGCACCACTGGCAAGGACCCCTACTCGCCCTTTGCGCGTCAAACCAGCTGGCGCCTTAACTCCAGTTTTGCAAGGCCCATGCAGCTCGTACAGGCTGAGCAGCGGCATGACCTGAGCATTCTGGAACAGGAATGCGGCTACGAGATAAGCCTGGATGGTGCCCGATACAAGGTTAATGCCGCACTGCGCGACGACACCCTGGATGTGGTCATCAATGGCCACCGCCGTACCCTTTTCGGCTATCGCAATAACAACCTGTTGACCCTGATGGACCAGGGCGAACAGTTTAGCTGCCAGCTGCACGTCGAAAGCTTTGGCGAAACCGATCACCATAGCGATGCGTCCCTCGCAGCACCCATGAACGGCGCCGTGGTTGCCGTACTGGTGGAGCCAGGTCAGGCCGTCAGCAAGGGTGACACTCTTGTGGTGATGGAAGCCATGAAGATGGAGCACAGCATCCGAGCGCCACGCGACGGCATTGTCAGCGCGGTCTTCTTTGCCGAGGGCGAGCTTGTGGCCGACGGTGCCGAGCTGGTGTCCCTGGTGGTCGAAACCGAGGAGGCCTCCTGATGGCATTACCCACTGACGTTCGACTGGTGGAAGTCGGCCCGCGGGACGGGCTGCAAAATGAAGCCAGCCAGATCAGCACGGCGGTCAAAATTGAACTGGTAGCGCGCCTGGGCGCCGCCGGTATCCGCCATATCGAGGCCGCCAGCTTTGTGTCCCCCAAGTGGGTGCCGCAGATGGCAGACTCCCTTGAGGTGATGGCAGGTATCGAACGCCGCAAAGGCGTGATCTACGCTGCGCTGACGCCCAACCTCAAGGGATTTGAAGGCGCCCTGGCAAGTGGCGTGGATGAGGTAGCGGTTTTCACCGCTGCCTCCGAAGCCTTTACCCAGAAGAACATTAACTGCTCCATCGCCGAGAGTCTCAGCCGTTTCACCCCGGTGATTGAGGCAGCCAAAGCCAACGGCATCCGGGTGCGCGGCTACGTCTCCACCGTGCTGGGCTGCCCCTACGCCGGCGACATAGCGCCTGCCCAGGTGGCAGCGGTGTCCCGCGAACTGCTGGATATGGGCTGCTTTGAAATATCCCTGGGGGACACTATCGGCACCGGTACGCCGGTGAAAGCCAAGCGCATGCTAGAGGCCGTGGCCCGCGAGGTGCCCATCAGTCAACTGGCGGCGCACTTTCACGATACCTACGGCCAGGCGCTGGCCAATCTCTATGCGGTACTGGAAGAAGGCCTCGCTGTAGTGGATGCCTCTGTTGCAGGTCTTGGCGGCTGCCCCTACGCCAAGGGCGCCTCCGGCAATGTGGCCAGCGAAGATGTGATCTACCTGCTGCAGGGCCTGGGTATCAATACCGGCATCGATCTGGAACTGCTGGCCCAAACCGGTAACTGGATCAGTGCCCAGCTGGGCCGCAACAATGGCTCCAAGGTAGGCCAGGCCATGGCCTGTAGCGGCTGACACATCAACGTCGCTACCCGCCGGGGAGCGGGCTCCTGCAGGAGTGCGCTCCGCGAGCGAATGGTTCGTCTCCACACCCTCGTCGCCCTTCGCCCGGAGACCGGGCATTCACATTGCCGATCAGTTATGTGCCGCCAACAGCTCGTAGCTGCGCAACCGATGTTCAAAATCATGGGTTACCGTCACCAGGCCGATCTCGTTTGTGCCGTAACGCTCACTCAGACTCTGCAAACGCGCCAGACACTGCTGTGGTGAACCACAGACCACCGAGGCCAGGGTTTGGTCAAAATATGCCTGATCCGACGGCCCAAGTTTTGCTTTTAAATCAAGTGATTCACTGGGGGACTTAATTGTATCCCGCACCCCGTAACGAAAAGCTTTTACCTTCCAGTACACCTGGGAGGCCGCCAGGTATTCCGCTTCCTCCCGTGTATCCGCACAGACAGCCGCTACCGCAATCAGTGTCTCGGGGTCTCCTGCGTGACCCGCTTCACGCCAGGCGTTCTGGTAGTCGTGCACTATGCTCACAGGCCTGTCTTCGGGACCAATAAAGAGCGCCAGCGCCATCTTCATACCCACCTCTCCTGCCAGCTCTGCACTGCCGCCACTGGAACCCAGCATCCAGAGCTCGGGACAGGGTGATTCATCCGGCATGACCTGCAATTCATGGTACGGATGATGATCCGGTATGCTGCGGGTCAGAAAACCCTTGAGTAATGCTACCTGCTGAGCGTAATGGTCTTCCCGCGCCTGAGCGTAAGGATAGGCCAGGGCATGACTGGCCAGGCCATCACCGCCCGGCGCACGGCCGATACCCAGGTCGATACGCCCGGGAAAGAGCGTTTCCAGCAGCTTGAACTGTTCGGCCACCTTGTAGGGACTGTAGTGCGGCAGCATCACGCCGCCGCTGCCCACGCGCATGCGCTCGGTAATACTGGCGATATGGCTGATCAGAATTTCGGGGCTGGGGCCGGCAAAATTGACGCTGTTGTGATGCTCTGCCACCCAGTAGCGAGCGTAACCTGCCTGTTCGCAGGCCTGTGCCAGCCTGGCGGAAAGCGCCACTGCAGAAAGTGGTTGCGGCTTGCCGGGTACCGGCGATTGATCGATAACGGTGAGTTTGAGAGTCATAACAGAGTGAGCCCGAATCCTTAAACCTTGGGACACAGCGGCCGCAGGTCTGGCCGCTGCAGGGTTAGGAGGCTATCCGAGAATGCTGGCCGTAGCGAGAGCCGGCTGATTTGAACTGGTTTTTGCGATGCTTTAAGGCGAATAGTGGCTCTATTTAACGCAAAGCAGCACGAAAAACAGCCAAGCTCAGGTGGCTCGCAGTAGGTTAAGTATTGTCGGACAGCCTCCAAAGCTAAACGAATCAGGCTCTTGTAGCCATGCCATCAAGGTAATGTCCGGCCTTATCTGAACATCCGCCAGGCCAAGCCCGAAAGCACCAGCAGCAAAGCATAAACGAGCACATAACAAAGACTGGCCGGCCCTGAGTGACCGACCAGTTCAAGCGCCAGTGCATCCTCCAGCCAGGACCAGAGCGGTATCAGCAAAATCGTTAGCACCAGAGCCGGCGGGGGCCAGCAGCAGCAACACTGCCAGCAATTTGAAACATCCGCCGACTCTGGTCATCCGGCCCCCGCACAGCGGTTCTCCGGCACCTTCAGGCTCAGGCTGTAATAGGTGTAGGGCTTGCCACCCACATGGGGCAACGGCACCCACCAGAGCAGCCAGTCGGCGGCATATTTACGCACCCTGACCGGCACCGCAGGCCCGTCACAACTGGGGGTATTCAAACTGACGCTATGCACACGATCAGCCCAGCGGGGAATCCAGCGTGCCTGCTGCTCGAAACACCTCTGCCATGCATTTAGCCCCGCAGATGAGCCGACTGCGGCCTGCTCGGCCGCAAAACAATCCCCCACCAGTGGGTGAACCAGGCGCACAAAGTTATAGTGCGTATCGGTGCGCCCGCGGGCCAGCTCAAGGCCAGCAGCATCACGCAATATGATCTCAGCCCCCGGCACAAAACCCTGGCCGACTGCCGAGCCGGACACCTGGACGCTGATGGAAAAGGCGGCATGGGTGGCGCCATGCCAGTAGCCATAACCCAGTACCACCAAGGCGATCAGCACTGACAGCACAAAGAAACGCTTCATCCCCAATATCCAGAGCCAGTGCCCTGACACCGGATCACATCACCCAGGACGTGACATCTCGGCGAGCTTACTGAGCAGCATTTTAAGAATGTGCCGCCGTGTGATAACGCCGATAACCCGACGCTGCGCGTCCAGTACCGGGTAGGATTTGGGCTTCTGATTGGGTATTGGGCTGAGCATCTGCCGCGCCAGATCCAGCGGAGTAACCGCCAGCGCCACAGTCAGCACATCGGTACGCATGATATCTCGCACATTGGCAACACGCTGATTGTGATAGACCACCTGAATGGTGACCTGCAAACACTCCTGCTCCGAAATCCAGCCCACCAGCTCGCGGTTTTCATTTACCACAGGCCCCCCCAGCATGGCTTTCTGGATGAGTTTCGCCGACGCCTCATCCACCTGCATATCGGGCGTAATGATGGCAAAGTCAGTACTCATATATTCACGAATTGAACCTGAATCCATCGCTATAACCTCAATCTGGTCAGTCTGAAATCAGCCGGACGAGCTACCAGCCCGGCCATGACAGCGACTCCGGATACATTTTATCTGTTGCACCGAAAGAGCAGATGCACCGCTGTAACCGCACTTGCCTGCAACACACTGGCTGCGCATGGTCGGATTGACGCCAAGCGCCATTAACCACCGAGCCACGGTTAAAACATAGCCTATGGCCTGCAAACTGCCCCCCCTGCGGCCCGCCCTTTGGGTTACACTCCTGTCTGGCCGTTGTCAGACGGCTTTTATGGCCATGCAAGGAGCCCGTGTGCAGCAAGTTATTTCGGTTAAGAATATCAACAAGACCTATGCCTCCGGATTTACCGCGCTGCATGATGTCAGCCTCGATATCCGCCGCGGCGAGATCTTTGCACTACTAGGTCCCAACGGGGCCGGCAAGACTACGTTAATCAGCATTATCTGCGGTATCGTCAATGCCACCCGTGGTACCGTCAGCGCCGATGGGCACGACATCAAGACTGATTACCGGGCCGCCCGCAGCAAGATTGGACTGGTACCCCAGGAGCTGGCGACCGATGCCTTCGAAAGTGTGCTGGCGACGGTAAAATTCAGCCGCGGCCTGTTTGGCAAGGCGCCCAATCCCGCCTATATCGAACAACTCTTGCGCCAGCTATCTCTCTGGGAGAAACGGGACTCGCGCATTATGGCGCTATCCGGCGGCATGAAGCGCCGCGTCATGATCGCCAAGGCGCTGTCCCACGAACCCGCCATTTTGTTTCTTGATGAGCCCACCGCCGGCGTCGATGTGGAGCTGCGCCGGGACATGTGGAACATGGTGCGAGGGCTACAGGAAAGGGGTGTGACCATCATTCTCACCACCCATTACATAGAGGAAGCTGAGGAGATGGCGGATCGTATAGGTGTCATCAACAAGGGCCGGCTGGTGCTGGTGGATGACAAAACGGCTCTGATGGAAAAACTCGGTACCAAGCAGCTGAGCCTGCACCTGCAAACACCGCTGGACGTTCTGCCAGCCTCCCTGGCCTCCTTCCAGCTTGAACTCAGCGCAGACGGACAGCACCTGACCTACAGCTTCGATGCCCAGCATGAAAACACCGGTATCACCGAGCTGATGCGCGCTCTCAGCGCCCAGGGACTGGACTTCAAGGACCTGCATTCCAAACAGAGTTCGCTGGAAGAGATCTTCGTTAATCTGGTAAGAGAACAGGCATGAATTTTTACGGTATAGCGGCGATTTACAAATTCGAGATGGCAAGAACAGGCCGCACTCTGATGCAAAGCATTGCCTCCCCCGTACTGTCGACATCGCTGTATTTCATCGTCTTTGGTACCGCCATAGGGGCGCGCATGGGCGACATCGACGGCATCAGCTACGGCGCCTTTATTATCCCGGGCCTGCTGATGCTGTCGCTGCTGAGCGAGAGCATTTCCAATGCCTCTTTTGGTATCTTCTTTCCCAAATTTTCCGGCACCATCTACGAGGTGCTGTCTGCACCGGTCTCGCCCTTTGAAATTGTTGCAGGCTACGTCGGGGCTGCTGCCAGCAAGTCGATCATCCTCGGGCTGCTGATTCTCGCCACCTCGCGCCTGTTCGTTGATTACAGCATTGAGCACCCTGTCTGGATGCTGGCGTTTCTGGTGCTCACCGCCATCACTTTCAGCCTGTTTGGCTTTGCCATTGGCATCTGGGCTGACGATTTTCAGAAGCTGCAGATTATTCCGCTAATGGTCATCACCCCACTCACCTTTCTGGGCGGTGCCTTTTATTCCATCAACATGCTCCCAGAGCCCTGGCAGAGCCTGACGCTGTTCAACCCGGTGGTCTACCTGATCAGCGGCTTTCGCTGGTCGTTTTACGGCGTATCCGATGTGAATATCATCCTGAGCCTGTCGATGACTTTGATATTCATGGCACTGTGCCTGGCCGTTATCGGCTGGATTTTTCGCACCGGCTACCGCATCAAGCCCTGAGCCGACCCAGCACAAAGTGCGCAGTGCTCCCGGTAGCCTGAAACCTGCGCCGCAACCCTGCACGCGAGATCAGGGGTTGTGGCGCACATAGGCTTCGCCGTTCCAGCGATACAGCGGGAAAGTTGCGAAACCGGGGCCCCCGACCTCAATATCGGGCCAGCCCTGATTGCTACTTTCCTTGATCACCGGAACACCCACCGATTCGACAAGAACCCGCCAGCCGCTCGGCTCCCGGGTCAGCAGCACAAAATATTGCGCAGTATTGCCATAGCAAAACAGACTGCTTTCTGTCACCCAGGCTTCCTGTTGTCCATCGCCATTCAAATCCACCAGCTCTGCCATGCCGGGCTGATAAGACATAGTCACAGGTTCTTCGTGACAGTGCTGATACTGGCCATTGCCGGCCAGGCTAAAACCCGCCGCATCAAATAGCGCCGCCGCCTCGCTGGCGGACAAACCTTCCACCACACTGTTGCCCTGTACCGGCCCAACCGCCAATAGAGATGCCGCTGTCACACAAGCGTAGGCCAACGACAACAATTTTTTGGCGTCCCCAATTAAGTCACTTTGACCAGATTTCATAACAAGTACTCCCCTGCCGGAGCGAACCCGCTGATAAAATGCTGCGGACAGCACTTAAGGGTAAAGCCCGCACCCATTCGCTGCCCTTTAGTATGGCTGCCTGCCCTCTGGCTTCAAGCACCACTCAAACACCCTGCATGGAATAAAGCAGACAGACTGCATTCTGTGACACCTCATCCGTGACAAGTGATTCATCCACCACTGACAGTCTCAGAGCAATCCGAATGAAGATATTGCAGCGCAACATAAGTGTCTCTTGAAACCGACTATAACAATTATATCGACAGTGACACTTTCGGAATAACCATTCAATAATTTAGTGAAAATTCGAAAAAATTGCAGCTTTATGATCGTTTTTGCTCATTAACACAGTTGTTTAACTTTCATGTTGCCATGCACATAAAGCACTACAAAAACTTGTGCATGTGCGTTATAACATCGTTTGCGTCGACACTGCCATGCGCACAAATCACCGACACAAGGACAGGTAAATACCATGAAGTCAGCTCTTAGCCATTTTGACGGCCAATTAAAAGCCGCGTGCATAGCGCAGCAACAATCAGGGCAGCACAACGCTAAGACCCGCCTTCTCGCGGCAGCTATTCTAGCCACAGCAGGTCTGGCATCAGTAGGCTTTACAGCTCAGGCCATGGCAGCAACGGCAAAGACCGACAGTACCGCCACCTCTGTCGCTGCCCAGCCCACCGCCTTGCCTGCAATGGACGCTGACATCAAACGCACCTCAGTGTCGGGGCTGTCATCCGGCGCTTTTATGACCTCGCAGCTGTATGTGGCCTATTCGGACATCATGGTCGGTGCAGGCATCATCGCTGGCGGCCCATACCTGTGCGCCAAATCCTGGTCGCTAAACCCGCTGGTCATCAATGCCACCACCACCTGCATGAGCCCACTCACCCCCGCGGTCGGCCCCAACACGCCGCTGCTGGTAAAGCTCAGCCAGGCACTGGAAAAGACCGGCGACATAGCATCGCTGGACAATCTGAAAGACGATCACCTCTATATATTCAGTGGTCAGAAAGACAAAACAGTCACCACTGCTGTGGTTGATCAGACCGAGAAATACTTTGAAGACGTCGGAGTCCCGGCCAGCGCCATTCAGTACGACACCAGCGTCGCCGCAGGCCACGCCATGATTACCAACAGCAGCAGGGACACCGACTGTCCGTTGACAGCCGCACCCTATATCAATGACTGCAACTTCGAACAGTCGACCCGAATTCTCGATCAGATTTACCCCGACATGAAAGCGCCTGCCACCTTGCTGAGCAGCGACGTGCTGGCGTTTGACCAAGCCGCCTTTCTGGACTCCAAAACCACCAGCATGAGTGACACGGCCTACGCCTATATTCCGGCCACCTGCCAGGCCGGCAAGCAATGCGCGGTGCATGTGGTGTTCCACGGCTGCAAGCAAGGGGCTGCGGTCATCGGCGACAAGTATTACGCCGACACCGGCTACAACTATATGGCCGAGGCCAACGACCTGATCGTGCTCTACCCGCAGGTTGAGCCCTCCAATGGTGCGCCGCTTAACCCCGAAGGCTGCTGGGATTTCTGGGGCTATTCATCCCCAACCGATGCAGAACCGGATTTCTATTCGCGCAAGGCGCCACAGATTAGTGCGGTGTACCGCATGATTGAACGTCTTTCTCAACCCCGTGCCCACTGAGACACAACGTAAAAATAACAGGAGACCTGTGATGACCCAAACCTCACCGCTGATAGACCCGAATCTGACCGATGCCTTGCAGCACTGGAATCAGCACTGCGCCCAGAGCCGACAGAATGCCCTTATCCTGCTGAACGCCATCACTCCGCTAAAGGATCAGATTCAGGTCACCGGGCAAATACTGGAGGCGGCCCAGAAGACCAACTGGCTGGAAGCAAGCACCAAACTTGCGGACCCGACCACACTGGCCGGAGCCTTCAGTGAATTGGCGGACATACAGATAGCGGCGCTCATAAAAATGCAGGAGGGCTACAGCGCCTTTCTGAAAACCACTCAGGCATCGAGCGATCAGCTGAGTGCGCTGGGCAAGGATGCCGACTCCCCACAGGCACTGCTGGCCGCAAGCCTTGAGACCAGCCTGAACATCCTGCAGCAGTACGAAGCAGATGCCACTGAAGAAGCTAGCAGCATGAGCGCCATTCAGGCCGCCTACCGCGCCTGGCTGCAGAAAAACCTGCAGGCCTTCGGCGGCGTCTAAGCCAAGCCCTCAAACCTGGGCCGCCCGGCCCAGGCTTTCCCACTGATGTTCGCAGTAATCCTCATCGACAATCCGTCTCAGGGCCAGACAACCCCTTCGCTACAATCCGCCACATGCAGTACATTGTTGCGAGCATCGTTGGGGATATACACTTGGTTGACGGCGGATTTGGCGTAGATCATTTGTTTGCACTGGGCACTCTGACCAGGCCCCACCACCAGTTTTGCACCCACCTTCAGAGTGCAGGCGCTCATGCGGTCCAGCTCACTCCAGGACGGGCAGATACTGTTATCTTCGCGATACTGAAGGCGCGGCCCCACAGGTACCTGAAACGACCACCAGCTGCCATAACGGGTATAGTCCCGCGCACTGTCCCAGACCCGATACACGGTCACCGGTTGCTGCGCCATGAGCACCTGACCTGCGCAGAGCTCGCCTGCACCACTGGCCCCAAGGGCTTCCTGCAGCAAGGCATCATCCGACACCACCGCAAGACCCGGTGGCGGGCTATTAATCTGTCCGACACAGGCCACACCATCAATACCCGCAAGCACCCGTGAATCAGGCTGTTTATCGCCACTGTCGAAACCGGCACAGCCGGTCAGCAACAGCAGCAGACCCATTCCGGCGCCTCGCATCACGCGTCCTTGTATACCCACGGCGAACTCCTTTTCATGCAGACAATTATTATTAGCAGACAGCAGTAGCTAGCAGCCAGACGGGCTCAGCAAACAGAATAGACGACGCCAAAACAGGAACAAAAGCCGGCACTGAATATCAGGCCTCACTCAGGCCGTATTTTTTGATTTTTCGGTGCAGTGTCGAGCGGCTGATACCCAGCGCCTGGGCTGCACGCAGTACCACCCAGCGATGCTGTTGCAGCGTCGCCAGAATACGGGCCTGCTCGCCCTGCTCAGCGGCCGTAACGGGATTACTGTCTTGACCTATGCCGCCCAGAGAGACCAGCCTTCCCGGAAGCGGCTGCTGCGCAGAGACATCGGCCTGCGGCAAAAATACAGCACCCTCAAGGGTAGGGGTTCCCATCGTCAGGGGTTCACCGGGGGCCTGCGGAAACACCTCGTCGGGCAGATCAGTAATGCGCAGGGCACGTCCATCACACATGCACAGAGCAAATTGCAGCGCATTTCTAAGCTGGCGGATATTGCCTGGCCAGTGGTAAGCCCCCAGCACCTGCAACGCAGGTTCATCCATCTGGATAGCGTCGGATTCGCGCAATTGTCCGAAAACCTTTTCGATCAGGGCCAGGCGGTCCTGGCGTTCACGCAGCGCCGGCAAACCAATGCGCACACCACTGATACGGTAATACAGATCCTCGCGAAACTCGCCCAGACCCACCGCTTCGATCAGATCCCGGTGAGTCGCGCATATAACGTGCAGATCCACCGTGACCGGCTTGATCTGCCCCAAGGGCGTGATTTCCCGTTCTGCCAGCACCCGCAGCAGACGCGCCTGCAGTATCAGCGGCATGTCGCCTATTTCATCCAGAAACAGGGTACCGCCGTTGCTGGCCTCGATCTTGCCGACCTTTCCGCCCTTCAGACCGCCCGTGAAAGTACCGGCGCTGTAACCAAACAACTCGCTTTCTATCAGGGACTCGGGGATCGCAGCGCAATTAAGCGTAACGAACGGTTTGTCATGTCGCGCACTGCTGGCATGAATCGCCCGGGCCCAGACTTCCTTGCCGGTGCCGGTCTCGCCCTGCAATAAAATGCAGATATCCCGGTTCAGTACCCGGTGGCAGATATCGGCATTGCGCTGCAAGGATGGATCCGTGCCAGCGGCCTGATAAAGCGGTGAGTCGAGGCAGGGCCTAGGGATTGCACCCGAGACGGCTGGTGCTGGTGCCACTGACACAGGCGCGCGCCGCGTCTCGCCCGCCAGTCGCATCAGCCAGCAGCCATTGCTACCGCCGTGCTGCAAGGAACAGGGCGCGCGCTGCACCTCCTCCAGGCTGGCACCGGTCAGGGCCGCCAACCCTTGCCCGACGATCAGGCAGCGCTCGGAAACACCCAGCTGCATCAGAGCCGCCGAGGTGGCCCCCAGTATCCAGCCTGAATCATTCACCGCCAGCAGCGTATTGGACTGACTGGCATCGGTCAGAGGTGAGCTGACCAGGGCAAGAAGATGATGACGGGCGAAGGCATAACGAAACATGGCCGCCTCGATCTGATCGGCGGTATCACAAACCAGATTCAACGCCAGCCCCTGGCCGATCTTGTCGCCCTGAGCATAGGTCGAGATATCCAGCGCACCTATAATGTTGCCATCGGGCCCGACCAGCGGTGCGGTAGAGCAGCTGAAACGCTGCAGCTCGCGGCCAAAGTGTTCACCGGCATAGACCGTCAGTGCCTTGCCTTCTGTCAGGCAAGTGCCTACGCCATTGGTACCCACCAGGTTTTCGCTCCATACGGAACCTACGCTCAGACCTTTCCCGGCCAGCTCTTCCCCGCGGTTGGAGTCGATATATTCGCGCAGGACAATGCCGCTGGCATCGGTAACCAGTACACAGTAACCGGAATTGCCACCCAGATAACGCAGGCGTTCAAACACGGGCTCTGCCGAATGCAGCAGGCTGTCCTGCAGGCTGCGGGCCTCACTCACCTCGCTGTCGCTCAGCCGTGGTGCTCTTAAGTTACGGCCAGGATCCAGCTGATAATCCTCAATGCAACGCTGCCAGGATCCGAGAATTTCGGGACCCGCCTGCTCAGGTGCGCTGCGCTGCGAAGCAGCCTGTGTTTGGTTTCGCGGAAAATTACGGCTAGTCATGGGAGATTTTGATTTTTCCCGTCTGTTTATTGTTGTTATCTGGCCTATCATAGGCTCGCCGTCAGCCTGATGTCCACTTGCCCGCGGGGACAGCGCCACCTCGGGTCAGGATCCTTAAGCGAGTTGCCCTGCCCTGTTGTCACACTGGGCGAAAAAGGCTTCGAAGTCGATGACGCTGAGTGGGCGGGAAAAGAAGTAGCCCTGGATGGAGTCACAGTCGTGCTGCTGCAGATACTCGTACTGGTCAACACTTTCTACCCCCTCAGCCACCACCTTCATCCCAAGGCGGCGCGCCATCATCAGAATTGCCGACACTATGGCCACATCGCCATTCTGAGTCGGCAAACCATCTATAAAGGCCTTGTCGATCTTGATTTCGTCCAGCGGAAAATCCTTGAGATAGCTCAGCGATGAATAGCCGGTACCAAAATCATCCACCGACAGCTCTAGCCCGAGCTCTTTGAGCTCATGCAGCGTACGGATATTGGACTTTACATTGGACACGGCGATGCTCTCCGTCAGCTCGACGATCACCCTGGAAGGGTTCACCCCGGTTGCGGCTATACACTCACGCACACGGTCAATAAAGTCACCGCTGTTAAACTGCTGACTCGAGACATTGATCGACACGCTTATATCAATGCCGCGGCTATGCCAGTGCGCCGCCTGCTGGCAGGCTGACTTGAAAACCCAGTGCCCGAGTTCCTCCATCAGGCCGCTGCTTTCGGCCACCGGAATAAAGACCACTGGTGAAATAATACCTTTCTCCGGATGCAACCAGCGCAGCAGGGTTTCGGCTCCCACCACCCGGCGGCTGCGGGCATCAACCTGTGGCTGAAACACAAGAAAGAAGCTGTCATTGGCAAGGCCTCGGCGCAAGTCGCTTTCAAGCAGCATGCGCTCTCGCAAGCGCCGGTTCTCTTCGCTGGAAAAGAACTGCACCTGATATTTACCCGTCAGGCGCGCCTCACTGGCGGCCTGGCTAGCCGACTGCATCAGGGCTTCAGGATCACGACCATCATCCGGATAAGTGGCAATACCAACGCAGGCGTTGACCTGTATATCATGCGCTTCATGGCGCAGTGGGATCTTGAGTACACTGAGTAACCGATTGGCCACAAAAGTGGCTTCACTGGCCCCGCGCAGCCCCGTCAGCACAACGAGAAATTCATCATCGCCGACCTTGGACATGCCACGCCAAATCTCATCATTGCCGGTAAAGGCAACGACGTCCGACGCGCGAACACATTCCAGCAGCTGTGCCGACACCTGCTTGAGAACCTTGTCACAGACGGTGCTGCCATAGGTATCCTGCACCATCCGCAGGCCATGTACATTGAGGTTCAGTACCGCCAGCGCACTCTGCTTGTTTTCGGCGTAGGCCAGGCTCTGCCCCAGACGCACCTGACACAACTTGCGATTCGGCAGGCCGGTGAGCGAATCGTAATACATCAACTGATTCTGATACGCCTTGACGGTAAGAATGTTGCGCAGGCGCAGCGCCAGTTCGCTTTCGTTTACCGGTTTGGACAGAAAGTCTGTGGCACCGAGCTCCAGCGCTCGCAGCTTGCTCTGGGCATCGCTGGACGAGGTGAGCACTATCACCGGCAGATGACGGGTCGCCTCGTGGGCGCGAAGCTTCTCCAGTACTTCGAAGCCATCCACTTTGGGCATCACCAGATCAAGGAACAACAAATCGGGCTGACGCTGGACGATGGTTTCAACCGCGATCTCGGAATTGGTGAAGCCGGTAAAGTTGGTATAGCCCAGATCTTCCAGAAAAATCTGGATCAGATCGATGATAATGGGCTCATCATCCAGCATCATGATAACGGAGTTATTCAGAGGCTGGCGTTGCACTGCTGTCAGTTTGTCCATATGTCCCCACATACCCCTGCTGGTCGGAAACGGCTCATTGACCGACCCCCGCTGTGATTCGCCGGCCAAGATGAATAATGCTGGCAAGCCTATGTTCGATGGCTGCGATATCCTCGGCTCGACACTCATTTTCCAGTTCCGCTGCCTCTTCCGCCAAACTGTCAAAACCAATGGACCCGCCAGAGCCCTTCATCCAGTGCGCAAGCCCGGCAAGGCGCTGCCAGTCCTGCTGCTCACGCATCACTGCCATCTGCACCAGCTTATCCTGCAGGCTGACAACAAACCGCTGGATCAGGGGTTCAAAACGCGCACCTCTGGAGGCGAGTCTTGAATAGATAGGCGCATCATCGGCATCAGCCTCCAGCACGGCGACCGGCTCAATCTGCGCATAGTGCCGCTCTTGTGCCTGCCGCTGTTCAGGCTGGGCGCCGGCCCAGAGTGCGTTGTTAGCCTGGCGCTGTGCCACTGACGTCTGTGCGTCAAACGCAGAATTCGCGTCAACGGCGATATCGACGTCAGCTAGCGGAGCAGGAGATGCATCAAGCCTGGAAGACAATGTCAGCAAGGTACTCAAATGCAGTGCACAACCCGGTGCATTGGACGCGCGCGCTTCCTGCTCCAACTGCAGTGCAGGCTCGGTCAGAATATCAAAACCGATGCTGCCCCCCGCCCCCTTAAGCCAATGCGCAAGATCCGCCAAGGTGGCAAAGTCTTCTGCGGCAATGGCGCTATTCATGGCGGAAACCTGCTCCCGGCAACGAATCACAAAACGGCCAATTAGCGGCTGGAAGCGGGCCTGCTGTGCAAGCCTTGAACGCAGCACTGGCCCTGGGAGTGCAGATGCCGCCACCTTCGGAGGTGACGCACTTGGATGACCTGCTGCAGGAAGCTCGGATGGCATCACTTCCCTGGCATCAAGCAAAGTCGCCATCAGCGCCAGCAGAGCGTCTATATCAATGGGCTTGGTCATGTAATGACTGTAGCCGGCCTCTATACAGCGATCTTCTATGCCCGTCATGGCATGTGCGGTGAGCGCAACCACCGGCTGATCCAGCGCCAGTTCACGCATGCGGCGCACGGCACTAAAGCCATCCAGCACCGGCATTTCAACGTCCATAAGAATGACATCAAAATGCGACTGCTTAGCCAGTTCCAGCGCCTGGGCACCATTATTGGCTGTCTGCACGCGTAGACCCTCATCCTCCAACACCAGACGCACCAGATCCCGATTTTCGAAACCGTCATCGACCACCAGAATATCGCAGGGCGCAAAATCCCAGTGCCGCTCAGCAACGGCCGCAGCTATCTCGGACGTGGTTTCTTCATGGGCGCCGGGAGCGATCCAGCTCGCCTTCGACAGATCACCGGTGGCAATCTCGACCCGAAACAGACTGCCAATACCAGGCTCACTGCTGACTCTGATATCGCCCCCCATCGCCAGTGCAAACTTGTGGCTGATCGCCAGGCCCAGGCCCGTGCCACCAAAGCGGCGAGTAATGGAACTGTCTGCCTGCACAAAGGGCTGAAAAATTTTCACCGCCTGCTCTGAGGTCATGCCTATACCGGTATCCTCGACGCCGATCTGCAGCAAGCCCGTATTCTGCGGATGCATCCTGACGCTGATCGTCACACCGCCGCTTTCGGTAAATTTGATCGAGTTGCCGATCAGGTTGGTAAGAATCTGCCGCAACCGAACCCCATCCGCCTGGATGCTTTGCGGGATGGATGACTCCACCACCAGCTCCAGATACAGGCCTTTTTCCTGCGCCTTCACGCGCATGAACTGCAGCACCTGGCGGATACTGTCCAGAGTGCTGCATTCGGTCAGCTCCATGTCGAGCTGACCGGCTTCGATCTTGGACAGATCCAGCACATCATTGATCAGATTGAGCAAATAATTGCCGCTGGTGGAAATGGTGGACAGGTGCTTGAGATAATCCTCCTGGCTCTTGTCCCGGCCGCGACGCAGCAGTTCGGTAAAGCCCAGAATGGCATTCATGGGCGTGCGTATTTCATGACTCATGGTCGCGAGGAAATCACTTTTGGCCTTGTTGGCGCTTTGCGCCTCATCCCGTGCCTTGCGCAGTTCCAGCTCTTTCTCCTCAAGCAAAGTGACATCATCAAAACTGATGAGCGCGCCCCCCACTTTGCCTTCGGCGGCCATTACCGGCGAGCAGTTGACCATAAAGGTCTTGCGCGTACCCGCGCCCAGATCCAGACGCAGCAGCAAACTGGTTTCGACCCGACCGTGTTCCAGGGCGCTATCCCAGGGCATGGCATCGGCAAGCGCGGCACCAGCCTCATCTATCCAGGGCAGGGATCCCACACTCACACCCATCAGGCTGTCGGGCTCCTTGCCAAGCAGAACCTCGAACGCCTGGTTAGCCAGCACTATGTTCTGCTTGGTATCCACCACCACCAAACCTTCAGCCATGGTATCCAGCGCTGATCGCACTCGCCCGGGGATAGCCTGGGATGGATCCAGATGCTTGAGCATTTTGCCCAGATAGAAGTAAAAGGCGACAAAACACACCAGCGAGAGCAAAGATACGAACATCAGCATGGGGTTCAGCAGCACACCCAGCAACCCGGCAAAGCCCACAGGCTCAAAGGCAAATTCCACCTGCCCCCACACCGAATCACCTGCATAGAGCGGTACAGCGAGGAATTGATCACTGGATCCATTGGCCAACATCGGTGACCAGACCGCATCGTGGGCGCCAACTTTTGTCATCAGCCGTCCGTCGCTGCGCCGCACACCCAGACTAATGATCTGCGGGTTTCGCTGCTTGAGCACCTTGAGGGTACTTTCCAATCGCAACAGATCGGACTGGGTAATCAGCATGGACGCATTGATGGCCACTGTTTCTGCCACCCGCAACCTTTCCTGACGCTTGAGATCTTGGCTGTTAGGCAAAAAGCCCACGAAGAACGCCAGCAACACCAGACAGAACAGAATGCTCACCTGACCTAGCGCAATGCGTGCCTTGGCACTTTGCTTGCCGAAAATTCGATCGATCAATGTACACCCTGCCCTTTTCCGGTCGCAGCGCCGGCGCTGTCGGTAGTGTTTATGCGATGGTCTTCCAGAATGGACTGCAGCGACTCCTTGTCATCAACACCCAGGTGCCCTGTCTGGGCCAGCACGGGCAATGGATCAACAAAGCGCCAGGCCGGCAGAGAAGTCATAACACTGCTGAGCAGCACGCCGCTGCGAAGCAGCCAGACCACATAACCCGCCGAAAGGCCTGCGGAGACAACCAGCCCGCCACCGAGAATAAAGTCTTCCAGCTCAGAGTGCTCGTTAAGTTCCTGCTCAAGCCTTTCCAGATCCGTAATCAAACCGCTGCTGAGCATGGCGGCAAAACTGTCATCGAGTTTTTTCCAGGCGCCATAAAGGTTGGCCTGCTCGACCAGGGCGTTGCGTTCCTGGGCCTCATTGGACAGCAAAAGCAACTGTCCTGGCTGCATGTCATTCAACACGGCAAACCGCAAAGCCGTTGCACCTTCGCGCAGTGGTAGCACCGCGAAATCCTGCACATCTTCAGCCTCGCTCTCTTGCGTATCCACCGTGACTTCAATGCCCTCGCCGCCGTCACCCTGCCCCGCACCAGACCCTGATCCTGCACCCGAACCCGAACCCGAACCCGAACCGGGAATTGAGATCAGATCCGCAGGCAAGCCCGGCACTAACCCGACGGGCACAGTGATAGCCGGCGGCGACGTGACAAACAACTGTGCCTGCATTGACTCACGCTGACCAAAGCCATCGGTATAGCTAACCCGCACGCTAATCTCGGTACCATAATCCTGTGTTTGCAGTACGTAGCTGTCGGTGAACCCAGACGCAATCACCACACCGTTACGTAACCACTCATAATGCATCGGCCCCATGCCATCGTCATCACTGATCAGCGCAGTTGCCTGCAGTGTTTCGCCAGCAATCAAAGGCCCGCTAAGTGTCACAGTGCCCGCCGGCGCATCGTTCATATTCGCGACGGGACCGAGCGCGTTGGAGACCACCGCCTCCGCCGTACCGTAGCCATCGACGTAGCTGGCACGCACGCTAATGCTGGTGTTCACATCCGCATCGCCCAGGGTATAGGTCGTGCCGGTCGCACCGCCGATGGCGACGCCATTACGCAGCCACTGGTAACTGATAGCCCCAAGACCATCGATGTCCGCCAGGTCATTGCTGACACTAAGGGTCTGATCTTCGGTGGGCGTGCCGCTCAGAGTTACCGTGCCCGTCGGCGCATCATTGATATTCGCGACGGGACCGAGCGCATTGGAGACCACAGCCTCCGCCGTACCGTAGCCATCGGTGTAGCTGGCACGCACGGTGATACTGGTGTTCACATCCGCATCGCCCAGGGTATAGGTCGTGCCGGT
>NZ_BCNS01000103.1 GCF_001528745.1 Marinobacterium profundum
CCTAGCTCCTAGCTCCTAGCCCCTCGTACCTCGCCCCTAGCCCCTCGCTTTCAAGGCGTCGGGTTTTTCAGTTTGACGCGAAACCGCAGCATGGTTTTGTCTTTGGCGGGAATATCCAGCGTCCAGTGCGCACGGCCTCCAAGGCTTTCGCCCATGGCCTGGCTGGCGTGCTCCAGCGTCCAGGGCTGGGCAAAATTGACGGCCAGATTCAGCTGTTTGGCGTCGCTGCCGCTGTTGCGCACCAGTACTTCGTACTCGGCCACGTAGCTGTCGTAGTCTTTGGTGAGCAGCGTTTGCTGGCGCTCAACGCTCAGATCAAAAGCTTCGCCAAGCATCAGCTCCACTGTCTGGCCTGTGGCGGTATGATCAATCTGGCTGCCGCCGATAAACTGCAGGCGGCCGTCTTCATCGGGTGCAAAGGTGCGCACGGCACCGCCGGGAAGCGGGGTTGCATCGCCATTCTGGAAGCTGAGCCAGGTTTGCGGTGCCGAGCTATGGCGCTGGTTGTCCGGGCGTGGCATGGCGAGAAATTCGTGGCGGTATTCCCGTTTGACCGCCAGCGCGGCAGTGCTGACCAGCGGCAGCTGTTTTTGCTGCTGGTCCAACAGGCTGGTGCTGTTGGGCAAGGTATAGAGCTGGTAGTCCTCAAAGGCGGCAGGCGCTGCCCCGCCATCGGCAGCCATGGAAGCCATGGCGACATTGGCCTTGCGGTAGGACTCGGGTGCCGGCTGATTCAGGGTGCCTGCCATCAGCTGGAAGCGAGCGTTTTCAAAGTCGACGCCGCTGGAATTGTGCAGCGTAGCAAGACCTTCGAGCGACATCTGACTGCCGCCTTTATTGAGGGTCATAACATAGTCCATCTGCCAGCTCAGGCCGCCGGTGAGGTAGCTGAACGTAGCCTCGGCGGGGCTATCTGTGCCCTGGGTACGAAACTCAAGACTGGGTTTGCTGCTCAGGTGCGCGGGCAGAGACGGGAAGATAAAACGCCAGTCGGTATTTAGCGGGATACTTTCAATCTGGCTGTCACTTCGTACCAAAGCGCGATCGCCCTCGATGCTCAGCAGGGTGACTGTGGTGATGCTTTCGTCACCACTGGCGGGATTGCGCCTGGCCAGCTGCAGTTCCTGGCCCAGGTAATATTGCAGCAGGGATTGATGGGACAGCAGGTTGGTGTTCAGATTCTGCTCCAGGATCTGGCCGGCGCCCTTGATGGACAGGGTTTCGGTCTGCATTTGGCGGCTTACATCCTGAATGATAACGGCCTGGCCGGGTGCCAGAGCCGGCAGGGCTCGGCTATCGCGCACCAGCCCGAGGTTCTGGGTATAGACGGTCAGGGTCACGCCCTTCTGGGCGCTGGCATCAATGCTCAGCGGCGAGGGTGTTGCAGCGTACAGCTGAGCGCTCAGGGTCATCAACAGAGCGACAGGGGCGCTATGGCGGGCTTTCATTAAACATGCTCCATGTTATGCAGGGCAGAGGCGGGGATCTCCCGCCAATCTGAGCCTGGGTGTATTTGCTATCGCATTCTTACCTGTTATCACTGCGAGGGCAGGTCTACCGCAACCCGAAAGCCCCAGCTGGATCTCCGCCCGGCTGGCGGATTGCGGTAACGGCTGGAGGACCTTACCAGGCGACCTATATCGAACCAGGAGCCCCCGCGCATAACGCGGTAGTCACAGCCGCTTTGCTGGCGTGCAGAGCCATCGCTGGGCGCACCCTCATGGTTGTCTGCATAACAGTCCTGCACCCATTCATCGACATTGCCGTTGAGATCAAACAGTCCCCAGGGGTTGGCATCGAGGCTGCCAACCGGCGCGGGCTGTTTGCCATCCCATTCACTGCCGCACTCGTCACAGACCGCAAAACCGCGGCCAAGTTCATCCCCCCACCAATACGGACTCTGGGTGCCAGCGCGAGCCGCATATTCCCATTCGGCTTCGCTGGGCAGCCGGTAGGGCTGGCCGGTTTCGTCGGCGAGCCACTGGGCATAGGCTCGGGCATCGGACCAGCTGACATTGATCGCCGGCTGTCGACCGCGGCCCCAGCCATTGTCGTCTGGCAGATCCCGTCCGGTGGCGGCGGCAAAGAGGTCATAGTCTGCAAAAGTGACTTCGTGGCGGGCCAGGGCGACGCCGTGGCTGATGGTGACTTGGTGTACAGGCTTTTCATTGTCATCACTCTGGCGCGACTCTGAGCCCATCAAAAAATCCCCGCGGGGAAGGTGTACCATCTCAGGCCCATAGTCACCCTGTGCAAGCTCATCGAAAAAGAAGCCGCCGGGGGTTGTGCGATCACCGCGAAAGCGATCATTTGTGGGCTCGCCCGCTTGCTGCACAGTGTTATTGGCCAAGGCCGGCTGAGAGTAGGCAGGGGACTGATTCTTCAATACCTCAAGCGCTGTCGACAGCTCGGCGTTTTGTTCGGCCAGGCGCTGCAATTGCTGTTGCAGTGGATTAACCGGCGGTTGGCCAAGCCAGAGCCCGAGCCATATACCCAGCACCAGCCCGCCGGCAAAGAGCGCGCTGCCTGCGATACGGCCGGGGGTCAAAAAGCCGCTTAGGCGCTGGCGCAGCGTTTCAAAATGGCTGTTTGGTGCTGTGCTCTCGGTGCCTTGGTGCAGAGCCTTGGCTCTGTCCTGTGGTGGGGCCTCCACAGGCTGTTCCGGTGGCGTGAATAACTGCTGCACCCAGCGGGTGGCGCCCTTGGGGCGCTTGCCAGGTTCTGTGGCGAGCGCCTGCTGTAGCAATGGCCACTGGGCTGCGGTAATTTTGCCGGGCCTGGCCTGGCTTTCGATGTTAAGGGGTTCTCCGGGGGCCTGTGCCGGCAGGTTGCCGCTGAGTAGCTGCAGGCTGATCAGGGCGAGGGAGTACTGATCCGACATTATGCTTAGCCGGCTTGGAATGTCGGTTTCCGGGGCCTGGTAAGGTGCTGCCCTGTCATCCGGGTTGCCGGCGGCCTGCAGGGCTTCCTGGCAGGCGAAGCCGAGCAGCTTCACGCCGCCCTGGCGATTGATAAAAATTTGGGCCGGGCTCAGGGCGCCGTGGGGTTGTCGCAGTACCTGGTGCCCGGCGTCCAGTGCCTGCGCCAGCTGGCCAAGCAGTGCCCGCTGTTTGGCCTGGGAGAGCTTGCGCGCCTGACCGCGGCTGAACAGTTGGGCCAGGGTGAGGCCATCGACGGCTTCATGGGCGCTGAATAGCTGTCCGGTCTTATCCAGGAAGTAGCCGTAGCTCGCAAGTACATGGGGATGCTTTAGCGCCTTGCTTAATAGCATCTGCTTCTTGAAGGCGTTCACAAAGGCGCTATTGCCCAGGAGTGCAGGGGCTATTAATAGCAGGGTGACCGGGGTTTCCGGCCGGGTGCTCATATCTCGGGCCTGCCAGAGTTCGCCCAGAGGGTGGGTATCAAGCGGTGCGCCGAGCTGAAAGCGATGATGATCAGGACCCAGCGTCAGGCCTTGTGTCAGCAGTGGGTTGGTTCTGTCCAGAAGCGCCTCCGTTTCGCCATTCTGTGTCGTAGTTTGTGCCAAATACAAGCTACCCATAATAGCGCAGTTTAAGTATGCGAATTCAATAGCGGATCTGGGTGGCCGGCACGGGTATTTAGGCATTACGCCTATGCCGGTCCGGCGGCCGCTGTGGTACTGTTCCGGCTCTATAGTAGGCAAGGCATTCTGCAGACAAGGAAACCTTGCTTTGATATCGGCACATTGAGGTGCCGGTGTGTATTCAATCCGGTACCCAAGGGCTGCTATCGCAGGTTTCCTGCCGGAGTTACAGGGATGTAGCGCAATGAATCACATTTGTTTCGGCATCAGTCCGAGGCGCTCTTTGTGTACGCTGGTGTTTTGTGCAAACACACGGGTGCCTATGGGGAGGTCATGGCAAGCGTTAAGCCGCTGTGCACTCTTTATACCCCTGACCAGATCCACGACGACTTCCGGATATTCCCTCCCTGCAGCACGAGATCTGAGCCTCTGGCACAGAGGCCACCATGCGTAATTTATACATGGGCTGCATCGCTGTCGCGCTGTTTTTCTCGGGGCTGTTCTATTTTAATGTGCCCGATAACCTGGTTGGCATTTATGGGCCGTCGGAATCTTTCGATGTGCTGGGTGAGCAGCACGCTCTTGCATTGGCTGAGGCGGAGGCTCTGCAGCAGCGACTGTTACAGGATGCGCAGCTTGATCCTACCGATGAACAGGAGCCTGCGGCGGCAGGGGCTTTGCTCTATGGCTGTGACAATTACAATATTGTGCTGGGCGCTAATGGCCATTTCGCCAAGGAGTTGACCGATACGGGTGTTATCTACACTGTTTTTGCGGGGGGCAATACGACCTATGGCGTGGTGGATGTGGCTGACTCTATCATCAACTTTTTGCCGCGGGATGAATTGCCGATAGCGGTCAGGCACAGGCTGGACAGTTTTCTGCCAACGCTGGAAATGTGTCGCCTGGCGCCCAACGCCATTGCGGCGCCGAGTCCCTATCTGTTAAGTGCAGCCTTGCAGGATATATTGCAGCGCAAGCTTTAGGTTTTAAATTCACAAGACGGACAGGGCACTAATCCCTAAAACAATAAAGCGCCTCTCGGGCGCTTTATTGTTTTAGGCTGTGGCTCTCGCCCTGGTTCTCAAACCGCCCTGGCGACTCAGGCAGAGGTGTCCAGTGCTGCGAAGCTTTTGACCAATTCGTCTACTGCCTTCATCTGCGCCAGATAAGGTTCAAGCTTGGCCAGGGGCAGGGCGCAGGGGCCATCGCACATGGCTTTTTCGGGATCGGGGTGGGACTCAAGGAAAAGCCCGGCGATACCCTGGGAGAGGCCCGCGCGAGACAGCTGTGCGACCATGGCGCGGCGGCCATCGGCGGAATCGGCACGGCCACCTGGCATCTGCAGGGCGTGGGTGGCATCGAACATGACCGGGTAGCCATACTCTTTCATGATGGTAAAGCCCAGCATGTCGACCACCAGGTTGTTGTAGCCAAAGCTGCTGCCACGTTCGCACAGTATCAGCTGATCATTACCGGCTTCTTCACACTTGTGCAGAATGTGCTTCATTTCGTGGGGCGCCAGAAACTGCGCTTTCTTGATATTGATCACGGCCTGGGTTTTAGCCATGGCGCTGACGAGATCCGTCTGGCGTGACAGAAAGGCCGGCAGCTGGATAATGTCGCAGACTTCTGCCGCCGGAGCCGCCTGACCGGGCTCATGAATGTCGGTAATCAGCGGAACCTTAAAGGTGCTTTTGATTTCCTGCAGAATTTTCAGACCTTCATCCAGGCCCGGACCACGGAACGAACCCAGAGATGAGCGGTTAGCCTTGTCGAAGGACGCCTTGAATACATAGGGAATGCCGAGCTTGGTAGTGACTTCGACGTAATGCTCGGCGATTTTCATCGCCAGGTCGCGGGATTCCAGCACATTCATGCCACCGAAGAGCACCATGGGCTTGTCGTTGGCGATCTCGATTTCACCTACGCGAATGACTTTCTGCTGCATTGTTTCCTACCATAGCCGGAGTTCTTTGGAAGACGTTACTGATCCGTGTAGCCGTAACCTTTGGAGGCGAGCCTCAATAAGACGTCAGGGATCCGAGTTTGATCAGTCTGCCTGAAAGGCCCGATTATAAGTTATTCGATGGGAAAAGTGCGGCATATTTGGCGATCCATTCCAGCGCGGCTTCGTCCTCGCTCAGGCTGCGGCCCTGCTGATCCTGCACCCACTGGCGGTAACGGCGGATATGACAAACCTGCTCGAACATGCGCATGCGCTGGGCGTGCTCGTCGCTGGCGAAGCGAATATGCAGCTCATAATGGTCCTGGTGGGCACGACACCATTCAATCTTGCCTGATATGGCCGTTTCATGGGCAAAATCACCGGTGCTGATGCTGACTTGCTGCCCGCTGGCGAGCATGGCGGCCGAGCGGCACAGCAACCCAAGTGGCATGGGCAGAGGTGTGGTATCGCAAACGGATTCGACAACCTGAAGTTCGAGTGGGATCTCGTCGGGGTGGCGGATAAAACGTTGTTGGTTGCGCATAACAACCTCCGCAATCAGATGACTCAAGGCCCTTGTATCAGCACTCAGGGAGTCTGTTTTTCCCTGTGCTTGTCCAGTGGCGCCCTTGTACCTAGAGTATATCGGCCAGGGTGAAAGTAACCTGAACAGGTTTTTTTAGTAATAACTCAATAATTGCGGACGGACAGATGGACTCAGCACAACAGCAGGCGGCCGTCGAGGCGGGCTACGCGGCTCTGATCGATTCTGTGGCAACGCTGTCACTGGCTACGGTGGCGGCGGATGGTCGGGCGGACATCAGTTATGCGCCCTTTGTACGGGATGAGCGTGGGCGCTTTTGTATCTTTATCAGTGCGCTGGCGGCCCATACCGGCAATCTGCTGCGTGAGCCTGCGGCCTCGGTGATGCTGATTCAGCCGGAAGCGCAGGCGAGCAATCTGTTTGCCCGCGAGCGCCTGACGTTACGCTGTCGCGCCGAAGAAGTTCAGCGCGATCATGCCGACTACGAGCCAATACTGCAGTGCATGCAGGCGCGTTTTGGCCCGCTGATCGCTCAGTTGCGCAGCCTGGCGGATTTTCATCTGCTGGCGCTGGTGCCACTATCCGGCACTTACGTTGTGGGCTTTGGGCGCGCCTATGAGCTGGATGTGCACAGTGGCGAACTGCGTCATATAGATGCCGACCGCTTGCGCCGACGCTCAGCAGGGGAAGCGGACTAGGAGGCTGTCCGAGAATGCTGGCCGTAGCGAGAGCCGACTGATTTGCGCGTGCAAATAAAGTAACACGACCATCCTATCCACCCGGTGGACAAATAGGTTCCCTCCCTATTTGTCCGTCACGCCAGAACTCTTTAGCTTAAAAGAATGGGCGCAAGTGCATGGACTTGCTGGCCTTCTTGGGGGGGGCGAAGAGATGGCGTTCGCATTGGCCTGTGGCCAATGATGAAGCATCCCTGCTTCATGTATTAACCAGGTTAATAGTCACGCATCAAGCGGCTGCGTTAGAGCGCCTGCAGCATTTCGCCGGCGATCCAGCTGGCACCCAGCAGGGCTACGAAACAGCCGTAGGCGAACCAGCGATAGCGCTTGGCCAGCTTTTCTTCGTCGTAGGTGGATAGCAGGTAGGGCTGATCCGATTCTTCCGGGCGCATCAGTACATGCACCGTGGGCAGTTTGTGCAGTTCTTTCTGGCGCTGCATGATTTCGTTGCGGGCCTGGGTTTGCACCTGTTGCCATTCATCCGGATCCAGCTGACCGTTGCGGTTGCCGTCAAAGCGCGCCAGCAGTTGCTGAAAGTCGGCCTTCCACTGGCGGATAAGCTCGCCAACTTCCAGGCTCTGATCCAGTTGATCGCGCCCGCCCCCCAGGCTGTGGAATCGGCCCAGGGCATAAACGCTTTCGTATTCCAGTATCAGTTCTTCCAGGTAGCGATAGCGGCTGCCGCCAAAGCTGATATTAAATCGAATGCGGGGGCTGTGCTGTGGTGGCCCGCCTACAGGGCTAGGGGTGCGGCCATGCCAGCGCTTGCGCACCTGAGCCTTGACTTCGGCTCCCTCGGGATCGATCTGGCAGATACCGCTGGGATCACTGAGCTGGAACCACTCGTCCGAGGTGCCCTCGCGCTCGCACACCCAGCGGCGGTTCTTGCCGCTGCCCTTTTCCCGTTCCACCTTGTAGTGATACCAGACACATTCACGCCCGGTGAGAGGGGAGTGGAGCAGGCCGCCGGGGCTTGGCAGAGCCTGGCCCTGCAGTTCGACATACCCCTGATGTGCCGACTGCACCCGGGCGGTCGGCGTGTCTGCGATCAGGCGATAACGTTTGAGGCAGCGAAAGCCAAACCAGAAGCCGGCCAGAACCACCGCGCAGCTAATCCCAAGAGTAATCAATACTTCGTGCTGTTCCAGCGCATTTGTATCCAGCAGCATCAGCCGAAGAGCGCCTTGATGTTAACGTCGGCTTTCTGTTCGTCTTCGAATTCCAGCAGATCCGCGGCCTTGAAACCGAATTTTCCGGCAATCAGGGTATCGGGAAACTGCTCGATGCGGATGTTGTTGAGGTTTACCGATTCGTTGTAGAACTCGCGCCTGTCGGCAATGCCGCTTTCAAGGCCGGTGATGCGGCCCTGCAGGTGCTGGAAAGACTCGCTGGCTTTGAGGTCGGGGTAGGCTTCGGCGACGGCAAACAGATTGCCAAGGCCGAAGCGCATCTGTGTTTCGGCCTTGCCAACGGCTTTTATGTCCTGGGCTTCGCGCGCCTGGGCGACGGCGTTGCGGGCTTTCATCACGGCTTCCAGCGTCTGCTGTTCGTAGCCCATGTACTGTTTGCAGGTTTCGACCAGCTTGGGCAGCTCGTCATGGCGCTGCTTGAGCAGCACATCGATATTGGCCCAGGCCTTGGACACATTGTGTTTGAGGCGAACCAGATTGTTGTACAGCGAGATACCGTAGAGCACCAGTAACACGGCGGCGGCCAGCAGAATCAGAGTCATCGGATCCATGAAAGTCTTCCTAGCTTGATGAGGTGATCACTATAGCGCACCCCTTTGCCGGAATGGGCGCTGCGGCTGCTGTGAATCCGGGTGACGAGGCTTAGATGTGCCCACTGCCCATCATCTCGACGACCAGAGTCTTGACGAGAAATGCGGCCAGCCCAAGGCCGAGGGCACCAAAAAGGATGAAAGTGCCAAATTTGCCGGCGTTGGACTTCTTTGCCAGGTCATAAATGATGAAAAACACAAAGGCTGCGAACATAACCAGACCAATGTTCAACGCAAGAGATTCCATTTCAGCCAGACGCACGTACTTGCTCCTTGAGGCCAGGGCCATAATTTGGTCGCAGATTGTACAGCATGAAAGGGCGCCAGAAAACGCATCGGTAATTGCTTTTGCGCGGGGTTGGATCGCGCTGCACCAAGGCAAAGTAAAGGGCCCAAAAAGAGTGCAAGGTCAGGCCAGTTGCGGCGCACTTTTGCTGTGAAGGGGCCGAGCCCCGTTGTGGGGCCGGGTCGCAATGCAGAATGCTTCTTTGTGGTGCGGCGGCCTGTTGGGGCGAAAAAACGTGCGCGATGAGGGCGCATTGTGGCGCAGGGATGGCGCTTTTCTGGGTCTGGACAGGGCTGGTTTTCGGGCCGCCTGGCCCCGTATCTGGGCGTTATTTTAAAACTGGCACCACCTTTGCAGTAGGTCAGGTCGCATGTTTCAGACTGACACACTTTAAATGGCAAGGGGTGACTGTAGATGAAAACCAAGGCTTCCAAATCCGCTGTGATCGGGACTCTGTCCGCGCTGGCACTGGCTGTGTCCATGAATGTGGCGGTTGCAGCTGAAGACACGATCAAGGTCGGTATCCTGCATTCCCTGTCGGGCACCATGGCGATCAGCGAAACCACGCTCAAAGACACCATGTTGATGCTGATTGAAGAACAGAACAAGAAAGGCGGTCTGCTGGGTAAACAGCTCGAAGCGGTGGTGGTGGATCCCGCTTCAAACTGGCCGCTGTTCGCTGAAAAGGCCCGCGAGCTGATTTCCAAGAACGGGGTAGACGCTATCTTCGGTGCCTGGACCTCGGTATCACGCAAGTCCGTACTGCCGGTGGTGGAAGAACTCGACAGCATCATGTTTTACCCGGTGCAGTACGAAGGTGAAGAGTCCTCCAAAAACGTCTTCTACACCGGTGCTGCACCCAACCAGCAGGCCGTGCCTGCCGTGGACTACCTGATGAACGATCTGGGGGTTGAGCGCTGGGTACTGGCGGGTACCGATTATGTTTACCCGCGCACCACCAACAAGATTCTGGAAGCCTACCTCAAGGCCAAGGGCGTGGCGGCTGAAGATATCATGATCAACTACACGCCTTTCGGTCATTCCGACTGGCAGTCCATAGTGTCTGATATCAAGAAATTTGGCGCCGAAGGCAAAAAGACCGCAGTGGTATCCACCATCAATGGTGATGCCAACGTGCCGTTTTACAAGGAACTTGGCTCCCAGGGTGTTGCTGCCGGCGATATCCCGGTTGTTGCCTTCTCCGTGGGTGAGGAAGAGCTTTCGGGTATCGACACCGCGCCCCTGGTCGGCCACCTGGCGGCCTGGAACTATTTCATGAGCGTGGACAGCGAAACCAACGACAGCTTTATCGACGGCTGGCATGCCTACACCAAGGATGACAAGCGCGTCTCAAACGACCCTATGGAAGCCCACTATATCGGCTTTAACATGTGGGTTGAGGCCGTGAAGAAAGCGGGCACCACCGACCCTGCCGCGGTGCAGGAATCCATTATCGGTGTGGCCGTGCCGAACCTGACCGGTGGCTACTCCACCATGATGCCTAACCACCATATCACCAAGCCGGTAATGATTGGCGAGATTCAGGATGATGGTCAGTTCGAAGTGGTTTGGCAGACCTCGGGTACCGTGGCGGGTGATGCCTGGTCCGACTACCTGGAAGGCTCCAAGGACATCATCTCCGACTGGCGCGCACCGCTGTCTTGCGGCAACTACAACACCAAAACCGCCAAGTGCTCGGGTCAGAATTTCTGATTTGAACTGAAGTGCCGTGACGGGGCCTGGCACTAGCCTGGCCCCGCTTGATTGAACTGTTGGGAGAACAGCATGCCCATCCCCAAGTCTGTAGTCAGACTGCTACCCTTTATTGCGCTCTGGATGCTCGTGACGCTCGTGCTGACATTTTCGCTGGATGCCAAATCCGCCGAAAAGGACGGGACTTTGGCAGAAGCCAGTGCGTTGCTGGTGAAAAAATTCGACGACAAGGCCCGCGCGGTAGCGCTGCTGGTCGAATCGGCTCATCCGCGCACCGAGGAAATCCTGAGTCTGATCCAGGAAGGCGAGCTTTACTACCGCAAGGATGACGATCGGCTGTTCAAGATCCCAGTGGCCGAGACCGGGGCCCAGGCAGTCGACCTGCTGGATGCATCGGCCCTCACAATCGAGAAAACCCGCGATTTCAAGAAGGTCACGCTCAACAATCTGATGCGTGGCCAGATAGGTCTGGCACTGGCGGAGATCGGGCTCAAGTCCGAGGACCCTGCCCAGCGTGAGGCTGCAGTACGCAAGTTGCTCGGCGAGCTGAGTGATGAATCCGTCGCCGTGCTGCGCAAGCGCATAGGTGCGGAGCCGGTTGCCGCCGTGCGCGACCTGATACAGGTCGCCCTGGCGGTGAACGATTTAAGAAACGGTGATGAAGCCGCCCGCCTGCAGGCGGTTGAGCGCGTTGAAGGGTCACTGGAACCGCCGGTGCGCACGGCTCTGACCCAGGTGGCGGAGTCCGATGTCAGCCCGGTGGTCAAGCAGAAGGCACAGCTGGCACTTAACGGCATAGACGAGCAGATTCGCCTTTATGGCATGGTTGAAACCCTCTATTTCGGTATTAGCCTGGGGTCGGTACTGGTATTGGCGGGTATCGGTCTTGCCATCACCTTTGGCGTTATGGGCGTGATCAACATGGCTCATGGCGAACTGATTATGCTGGGGGCTTACACCACCTACGTCGTGCAGCAATTAATGCCCAATCATCTGGGCGCTTCTATCCTGGTGGCGATTCCGGCGGCCTTTATGGTATCGGCGCTGGTGGGTGTAGCCATCGAGCGCGGTGTTATTCGATTTCTTTACGGCCGCCCGCTGGAAACCCTGCTGGCAACCTTTGGTATCAGTCTGATTCTGCAGCAAGCCGTGCGCTCGGTGTTCTCACCGCTGAACCGTTCCGTCTCCACGCCTGAGTGGATGAGCGGCATGGTTGAGATCAATCCGGTGCTGTCCCTGACCCTGAGTCGGCTTTATATCATCCTGTTCTGCCTGCTGGTGTTTGTGGCGCTGGTGATGGTGCTCAAGCGCACACCGCTGGGTTTGCAGGTGCGTGCTGTATCGCAGAACCGTGCCATGGCGCGGGCCATGGGGGTGCGCTCCAAGTGGGTCGATGCCATGACCTTTGGTCTGGGTTCGGGCGTGGCGGGTGTCGCCGGTGTGGCACTGTCGCAGCTGACCAACGTGGGGCCCAACCTCGGCCAGGCCTATATCATCGACTCATTCATGGTGGTGGTGTTTGGCGGTGTCGGTAACCTCTGGGGCACCCTGGTGGCGGGTCTGAGCCTGGGTATTGCCAACAAGGTACTGGAGCCCTGGGCCGGTGCTGTGCTGGCGAAGATTCTGGTGCTTGTGTTCATCATTCTGTTTATACAAAAACGACCGCGTGGGCTCTTTCCGCAACGCGGCCGTGCAGCGGAGGGCTGATAGCGATGTTTATTATGAATGCTCTCAAGGGTGATCGTGGTGGCCAGATTCTGCTGGGGGTACTGCTGGTGCTGGTCATCGCGGTGCCGCTGCTGAACCTGATGGTACCGGCGGGCCATGCGTTGCATATTCCCACCTACACAGTGACGCTGATGGGCAAGTATCTGACCCTGGCGCTGCTGGCGGTGGCGGTGGATCTGGTCTGGGGCTATCTGGGGATTCTGACCCTGGGCCACGCAGCCTTCTTCGCCCTGGGTGGTTATGCCATGGGCATGTACCTGATGCGCCAGATCGGTGATAGGGGTGTTTATGGCAACCCCGACCTGCCGGACTTCATGGTGTTCCTGAGCTGGGATCAGCTGCCCTGGTTCTGGAACGGTTTTGATCAGTTCTGGTTCGCGGCCCTGATGGTGCTGCTGGTGCCGGGTCTGCTGGCCTTTGTTTTCGGTGCCCTGGCGTTCCGGTCCCGGGTGTCGGGGGTCTATCTGTCGATTATTACCCAGGCGCTGACCTACGCGCTGATGCTGGCGTTCTTTCGCAATGAAATGGGCTTTGGCGGCAACAACGGCCTGACCGACTTCAAGGAACTGCTGGGCTTTGATCTGCAGTCGGACGAGACCCGCATCGGCCTATTTGTTGCCTCCGCGGTGGCGCTGATGCTGGGATATCTGCTGTGCCGGATACTGATGAACGGTCGCCTTGGGCGTGTCTGTGTGGCGGTGCGTGATGCCGAGTCCCGTGCGCGCTTTATCGGTTACAGAGTCGAGAACGTAAAGCTCGGTGTCTTTACCGTATCCGCCATGCTGGCCGGTATTGCCGGTGCGCTCTACGTGCCTCAGGTCGGCATTATCAACCCCGGCGAGTTCTCACCGCTGAACTCCATTGAAGTGGTGGTCTGGGTGGCTGTGGGTGGCCGGGCAACCCTGTACGGCGCCGTGGTGGGCGCTCTTGTGATCAACTACGCCAAGACCTACTTCACCGCCGAGCTGCCGGAAGTCTGGCTCTTCGCCCTGGGTGGTCTGTTTGTGCTGGTTACGCTGCTGCTGCCGCGTGGCATCACCGGTCTGTTGCGTCGCAAGGAGGCCAGCGCATGAAGGTGGCTACTGTTTTTGAACAAATGCTGGACCGCGAACATGTGTACCCCTTTATGCAGGGGGCGCAGTATCGCAACATTGATGTCAGTCACAACGTGCTGCTGTATCTGGAAGGTATTTCGGTCAGCTTTGACGGCTTCAAGGCCATCAATGACCTGAACCTTTATATCAACGATGGCGAGCTGCGCTGCATTATAGGCCCCAACGGCGCCGGCAAGACCACCATGATGGACATCATCACCGGAAAAACGACGCCCGACAGCGGCTCGGCCTGGTTTGGCCAGAGTATTAATCTGCTGGAGCTGGATGAGCCTGCTATTGCCCAGGCGGGTATAGGGCGCAAGTTCCAAAAGCCCACGGTGTTCGAGTTTCTGTCAGTGGCGGAAAATCTGGAATTGTCGATGGAAGGAGACCGCGGTCTCTGGTCGATCATCAGCAGCAAGCTGACCGGTGAGCAGCGGGATCACCTCGACAAGGTGGCGGAAATGATTGGTCTGGTTGAGCAGCGCGGGCTGCGTGCCGGCAGTCTGTCCCACGGTCAGAAGCAGTGGCTTGAGATCGGCATGCTGCTTATGCAGCGACCGCGTCTGCTGCTGGTGGATGAACCCGTAGCCGGCATGACGCACCAGGAAATGGACCGCACCGCTGAGCTGCTGATCTCCCTTGCCGGTGAGCATTCGGTGGTGGTGGTGGAGCATGATATGGACTTTGTACGCAACCTGGCGGGCAAGGATCGTACCGTGACGGTGCTGCATCAGGGATCGGTACTGGCCGAAGGCACCATGGAGCAGGTACAGAATAATCGCAAGGTTGTTGAAGTTTACCTCGGGGAATAAGGCATGTTGAATGTGACAGTTCTAAACCCGCCTTACGGTGAGGTGCATCGCCTGTGGACTCTTGGCCAAACTGGGCCCGGTGCAAAGCAATCGGCTCACGTTTTTGAAGTTTACCTCGGGGATTAACGCATGCTCAAAGTTACAGGTCTTAACCAGTTTTACGGTGAAAGCCATACCCTTTGGGATGTGGAGCTGGACGTTCCCAAGGGCAAATGCACGGTACTGATGGGCCGCAATGGCGTGGGCAAGACCACACTGTTGCAATGCATCATGGGGCATCAGGCGGTCAAGAGTGGCCAGATTGAGCTGGCGGGCCAGGATCTTCTGGCGCGCTCGGTGGAGCAGCGTCCGCGTCTGGGCGTGGGCTATGTGCCCCAGGGACGGCAGATCTTTCCGCTGCTGAGCGTGGAAGAGAATCTGCAGGTGGGCTTGCCGGTTCGCAAGCGTGGCGATCGCAAGATACCGGATTACATTTTCGAGCTGTTCCCTGTGCTCAAACAGATGCTGAACCGGCGCGGCGGTGATCTGTCGGGCGGTCAGCAGCAGCAGCTGGCGATTGGTCGGGCGCTAGTGGTGGATCCGCAGCTATTGATACTGGATGAGCCTACTGAAGGCATTCAGCCGAATGTGGTGCAGGAGATCGGCGATATTATCCGTCACCTGAACCGCGAGTTCGGCCTGACTGTGTTGCTGGTGGAGCAGAAGCTGCCGTTCGCCCGCAAGGTTGCGGATCATTTCTGCATCCTTGATCGCGGCCGCAGTGTGGCAACAGGCGCCATGGACAGGCTGGACGATAGCCTGATACGCAAATACCTGACGGTGTGATCGCGGACATGCATAAAGTGAACCCAGTGGCAGGGAGAGGGAAGTGAGTATGCAGATGGCGGCACAGGCAGAGCGCGGCTGGCAGGCCCGACTGGAGCTGGGGTATGAGTCCCGCGGTGGCAAAACCCGCCTGGTGCATCGCAGTATGCATGGGCCCTTGGCGGTGCAGCGGCCTTTTTATCCCCAGGATGGGATCTGCCACAGCTACCTGCTGCATCCCCCCGGCGGGGTGGTGGGAGGTGATGAACTGGAGATCGATGTGCGGGTTGGGGATGGCGCCCATGCGCTGCTGACCACCCCTGGTGCCACCAAATTTTATCGTTGTGCAGGACTCACCGCACATCAGTGCCAGCACTTCTGGGTAGAGGATGGCGGTATTCTGGAGTGGTTGCCGCAGGAAAATATCTTCTTTCCCGGCGCATCGAGTCGTTTGCGCAGCCGTATTGATGTGGCGGCAGGCGGGCGCTTTATCGGCTGGGAATTCCAGTGTTTGGGGCGCCCCGCCAATAATGAAAATTTCAGTTTTGGCAGCGTCGACAGTCGCTGCGAACTGCGTTTTGATGGCAAGCGCGTGCTGATTGATCAGTTGCAGGTGCGGGGGCTGGATCAGTTTGGTGCCGCAGCCGGTATGCGCGGTCATTCAATGGCGGCCAGCCTCTATGCCTTGCCTGCCACCGAGGCTGCGCTGGAAAGGGTACAGTCACTGATTGACGAGCATTTTGCCAAGCATGCCATTGGAGCAACTCTGGTGGATTCGGTGCTGGCCGTGCGCATGCTGGGGCAGAATACCGAAGACATTCAGGCGGTGCTGATTCCCTTGTGGGAGCTGCTGCGCCGAGAATTGCTGGAGCTTGAACCCTGCCCGCCGCGTATCTGGTCGACCTGAACGCGACGGGTTCTCTCGCTGTTAGCGCTTCGGGTACTTAGCCTGGTTAGTTGTTACGGCCATCATGTCGCAGCAATCGGTGGTCTTCATCGCTGGGGGCCTCGCCTTCGTTGCGTCGGCGTACGGGGCCTGGGTCCTGCCGATCTGCCCGTCCTTCTGCCCTTGCTTCAGTACGGCGGGCCCTGTCGTTAGCGGGCTGTGTTTCGTTCCTTGCGGCCTGGCGCCCTTGATCCCTTCTTTCTGCGACTCTTTCGGCTTTTTTCTCTAGCTGTCTTTCTGCCTGTCTTTCAGCCTTTTTATCCATTCGGCTCTCTGCCTGTATGGCTTCGCGCCGTTCGCTGCGCGAGGTTTTGCCGTCTTGGCGCTCCTGCCGTTCCCGCTGGCGAGTCTCGTGACGCCGTAGGTCTGGATGCTCAGCGCGGCCTGAGTTGCGGTTCACTCTGTTATCAGACTGGCGGTTCTCCTGCCGACGCCTTAACTCCTGCCGACCTTGTGCCTCCTGAAACTGCGTCCGGCGTCTTTCAGTGGTGTTAGCCTCATTTATTCGCTGAAGCATCTCCGCCCGACGCCGGTCATCACCTGAGCGCTCGGCGCGCACACGCCTGTCGTCCTGGGTACTGCGTTCGAAGCGGCGTGGGTCACTCTGGGTATCGACGGATGAGTGGCGTTCTTGCCGCTCGCGACTATCGTTGCGGTCTGAGCGACGACGATCAGAGTCCCTATGGCCCCGACCGTCGTTGCGTCCATCATGCTGGCGCCAGCGATTGCCGTCACCGCGGTAATTCTGGCTGTGTTTCTGGTAGTCGCGGTAGGGATGATCGCGGTGAGCTTTCATGCGCACACGGTGATCGGGGTGCAGTTGGTAATGACGCGGCAGCGTGCGAGTACGGACCCAGCGATGCTCATGCTGATAGTAGTAATAGCCGGAGTGGATATTGAAATAGATACCCACGCTCGGATAGTAATAAAAATCATCATAGTAGCGATCGCTAATATAGCGATCGTTAAAGCCGCTGTTGCTGGAGCCGTAGTCGTAATTCCTGACCGCGCCATCGCTGTGGTAGGGCTCATAGGCGCAACCTGCCAGCACAGTAGCGGCTAACAGCGTCATTACCTTGAAAATCCTGGCCGACATGGAGCACCTCCGGTGTTATCAGTTGTGTAGGAACCTCCGTTGTTCCGGGATGCGGGCGCGTCCCTGAGCCTTGAGCAACTGTTTTGTGCAATGTTTCAGCGCCGGTCATGTATCCATGCTGCAGTGACTGCAAATGGGCGCCATGACGGGGGCGGGTTATATCCATTAAGACAGCGAACAACTGAATCAATGCTGAAAGAGTCGTTGCAGGCGTGAAATGAACATGTGGGCGCGGATTGCCGGGGCGTGAATTCCTGTGGTAGGGGTTATTGCGATGGATGCGATTGCAGCGGTAGTGATGAATGCGGTAGCGGCAGCTTGGTGCAGGCTCCTGGAATAAAGGCGTATCAGAATGCGTGCCAGAGCACGGCGAAGTAGTGGCAGGTGGTGCCGGCCATGACAAACAAATGCCAGATGAAGTGCCCGTACAGCAGGCTGGAATCGAGTACAAAAAACAGTACCCCAACCGTATATGCCAGACCACCGCCGACCAGCCAGGCGAGTCCGGTGCCTGACAGGGATTCACTCAGCGGCTCTATCATCAGCACAATCAGCCAGCCCATCAGCAGGTAGAGCCCTGTGGACAGCGCTGGGCGTGACAGCCGCTGGGTGATTTTCAGTACAACGCCTATGCCCGCCAGTAACCAGATGGTTGTCAGCAATATCCAGCCGCCGGGGCCATCCAAAACGCCCAGCATAAAGGGTGAGTAGGTGCCGGCAATCAGCAGGTAGATGGCGGAGTGCTCTATAACACGCATCAAGCGTTTGGCCCGGCCCGGGGGCAGGGCGTGGTAGAGGCTCGAACTGAGATACAGCAGCACCATGCTGAGGGCAAAGAGGCTGACGCCGATAATGATGCCGATATCGCCGCGCTCCACGGCCTGCAGGATCAACACCGGTGCTGCGACCAGGGTGGCGATGAATCCCAGGCAGTGGCTCAGGCTGTTGGCCAGTTCCTCTGTGCGGGACTGGGGTCTGCCGGGGATCTGGGGTGGGTTGCGCATGATGATTACCTACTCCCTGAGTACGCGAGAATTCCGCCGGCTGCCGAGCCTTGCCCTGCAGTTTAGTCCAGCCAGGGCTGAAGCCGCTGTATTTGGATGATGAGGTCCGTGCAGGAGCACTGTCGTTGTTGGTGCCGTTTGGCGTTCTGGGTGTTCGCAATTTACTGCTGTCATTTTGGTGCGCTGAGCGCACTTCTTTTGTGCATTCCTGTTCGTGGCGCTCTCTTATGGTGCGCATTTGTACGCCCGGATCATGTTGGGTGCCGAGTGAGAACAGTGTGCAGTCATAAATGGACGGTGAGAGTCGCGCGCTTTGGTGGCTGGCGGCTGTGATGTGCCAGATTGGTCTGGGTATTGCATTCATAATTTCACACTTTAGGCGGGTGGCTGCACCGCAAGGCTTTGCTGCGGTAAACGGTCTGCTTTCTACCAATCTTTATGGGGTTCCTGCATGGAATTGACACCACGGGAAAAAGACAAGCTGTTGCTGTTTACCGCCGGCCTGCTGGCGGAGCGTCGCAAGGCGCGGGGGCTGAAACTCAATTACCCGGAAGCGATTGCCTATATCAGTGCCGCCATTCTGGAAGGCGCCCGCGACGGCCGTACCGTAGCCGAACTGATGGACTACGGACGCACCCTGCTCAGCCTGGATGATGTCATGGATGGGATTGCCGAGATGATTCACGATGTTCAGGTCGAAGCGACCTTTCCCGATGGCACCAAGCTGGTCACGGTGCACGATCCAATTGTCTGAGGGGGCGCTATGCCAGTAAATGAAATGAAGGCACAAGGATACGGCGCTATTGGGCTCTGTGTTTGCGGCCCAGCCCTGCCACTGGAGAAAGCGTCATGATCCCGGGTGAAATGAAAGTGATGGACGGCGATATTGAGCTTAACGTGGGACGCCCCGTGGTGACGCTCAAGGTGGCCAATACCGGAGACCGCCCCATCCAGATCGGTTCCCACTACCACTTTTATGAAGTCAACGATGCACTGCAGTTCGAGCGTGAACAGGCGCGGGGCTTTCGTCTCAATATTGCCGCCGGCACCGCCGTGCGTTTTGAGCCGGGGCAGAGCCGCACCGTCGAGCTGGTGGGATATGCCGGCAATCGCAAGGTTTACGGCTTTCAGGGCAAGGTGATGGGGGACTTGTAATGGCACAAATATCAAGACAGGCCTATGCGGAGTCCGTTACGAGAGCGGCCCACGGGGGGCTTTTTGCCGCGTGTAATTCAGGGAGGTGTAACTGATGGCCAGAATTTCACGACAGGCCTATGCGGAAATGTTTGGGCCCACCACCGGAGATCGGCTGCGACTGGCGGATACCGAACTCTGGCTGGAGGTCGAGAAGGATTTCACCGTTTACGGCGATGAAGTGAAGTTCGGCGGCGGCAAGGTCATCCGTGATGGCATGGGGCAGGGACAGTTCCCCAGCAGCCAGACCATGGACCTGGTTATCACCAATGCGCTTATTCTGGATCACTGGGGTATCGTCAAGGCGGATGTGGGCATCAAGGCCGGGCGTATTGCGGCTATCGGCAAGGCGGGCAATTCCGATGTGCAGCCGGGCGTCGACATTCTGATTGGCCCTGGCACCGAGATACTCGCAGGCGAAGGCCAGATTCTTACCGCAGGCGGCATCGATTCCCATATTCACTTTATCTGCCCGCAGCAGATCGAAGAGGCGCTGTGCTCCGGCATCACCACCATGCTGGGCGGCGGTACCGGGCCTGCCACCGGCACCAATGCCACTACTTGTACGCCAGGGCCCTGGAACATGCATCGCATGCTGCAGGCCGCCGATACGCTGCCCATGAATATCGGCTTTCTCGGCAAGGGCAATGCCAGCCAGCCAGAAGCACTGCGCGAGCAGGTCGCCGCCGGTGCCATTGGCCTCAAGCTACACGAGGACTGGGGCACCACACCGGCCTCGATCAACTGCGCGCTCAGTGTGGCCGAGGAAATGGACGTGCAGGTGGCCATTCACACCGACACCCTGAACGAGTCGGGTTTTGTGGAAGAAACCCTCAAGGCCATCGGCGGGCGCACCATTCATACCTATCACACCGAGGGCGCTGGCGGCGGCCATGCACCGGATATTATCAAGGCGGCGGGCTATGCCAATGTGCTGCCCTCGTCGACCAACCCGACGCGGCCCTACACCGTCAATACGGTGGATGAGCACCTGGACATGCTGATGGTCTGCCATCACCTGGATCCGAGCATCGCCGAGGATGTGGCCTTTGCCGAGTCGCGCATCAGGCGCGAAACCATCGCTGCCGAAGACCTGCTGCACGACCTGGGTGCCTTTTCGATGATTTCATCCGACTCCCAGGCCATGGGGCGGGTGGGCGAAGTGATCACCCGCACCTGGCAGACGGCGCACAAGATGAAGGTCCAGTTTGGCAGCCTGGCAGGTGATCCGGCCGGGCACGACAACACGCGCCTCAAGCGTTATATCGCCAAGTACACCATCAATCCGGCGCTGGCTCACGGTATTGCCCATGAAGTGGGTTCTATCGAAGTCGGCAAACTGGCGGATCTGGTGCTGTGGCGGCCGGCGTTTTTTGGCACCAAACCCAGCATCATCCTCAAAGGGGGTCTGATTGCTGCGGCGCCAATGGGGGACCCGAATGCGTCTATCCCCACGCCGCAGCCGGTGCACTACAGGCCGATGTTTGGTTCCTATGGCGGCGCCTGTCAGGCGACCTCCATGCTGTTTATGTCCCAGGCCGCCATTGCCGCCGATGTGGCAGGGCAGGTGGGGCTCAAGAGCCTGATCGGTGAGGTGCGCAACTGTCGCAGCGTGACCAAAAACGACATGGTGCATAACAGCTATCAGCCGGTGATCGAGGTGGACTCGCAAACCTATCAGGTGCGCGCCGATGGTCGCTTGCTGATCTGTGAGCCGGCCGCGGTACTGCCAATGGCGCAGCGCTACTTTTTGTTCTGACGGCCAATAACAAGACACAAGGGATACCCATGATTCATCTGACCAAAGTGCTGGATTCACCCCAGCCACACAGCGCCGAGCTGCGGCTGCCCATCGACAAGCGCATCAAGAGCCGGCTGCGTGCCGAGCTTGAAGATGGTCGCGAAGTCGGGCTCTTTCTGCCCCGCGGATTGACGCTGCGCAACGGCGATCTGTTGCAGTCCGACGATGGCCTGGTGGTGCGCATAGAAGCGGCGCCGGAACCTGTTTCCACCGTGCGCAGCAATAATGCCCTGGCGCTGGCGCGGGTCTGCTATCACCTTGGCAACCGCCATGTGCCGCTGCAGGTCGAGGCTGGCTGGGTACGCTATCTGCATGATCATGTACTGGACGACATGGTGCGCGGTCTTGGATTGGAGGTGGCATTTGAGGAGGCACCTTTTGAGCCCGAAGCCGGTGCCTATCAGGGCGGATCCCATGCTGGTTCCCATGGTCATTCCCACGGCCATTCACATGCTGGTGACGGTAATGACGAGAGTGCTCATGCCGGGCACAGCCACTGAACTGTATTTTTAAAGGAGTCTTACCCATGAGAATCACGCACAAGGCAGCCGCGGCGACCCTGCTGGCACTGACATCGCCCCTGACACTGGCCCACACCGGGTCAGACATGGCGGGTTTTGCCGCCGGAATGCTGCACCCGCTGACAGGTCTTGATCATTTGGCGATGCTGCTGGGTGTCGGTGCCCTGGGGGCCAGCCAGGCGCTGCGCGCCCGTGTCGGTATGTACGGCGCCGCATTGGCTGCACTGCTGGGTGGTGCGCTGCTGGGGTTGGCCACAGGCTGGGCTTACGGTATCGAACTGATGATTGGGCTGTCGCTGTTTGTGGCGGCGGCGGGCCTGTGGTTCGGGCGTGGCAAGGCCCTGGCGCTAATGGCATCGGTCGTGCTGGTGTTGTTTCATGGTTGGGCCCACGGGCTTGAAGTGGCGCCGACGCAGATGGCGTTGTTCCTGCCAGGCATGTTGCTCACGGCCTGTGGCCTGCTGGGAGCGGGCTACGGGCTGGGTCGCTTGATGGCGCCAAAGGCGCTGGGTGCCAGCAGTGCGCTGACCGCAGTTGCGCTTGCGTTCTTTGCCTGAGTCCGGCTGATGCTGCCGGATCTGCGCCTGTATCAGCTTACCAGCCCATCGTTGCCGGTGGGCGGTTTTACCTACTCCCAGGGGCTTGAGTGGGCTATCGAACGTGGCTGGGTTACTTCAATCGAGAGCCTTGGTGACTGGCTTGAAAGTGTGCTGCACCACAGCCTGGTCACACTGGAGTTGCCGCTGCTGAGTCGGCTCCATACTGCCTTTGGGCAGCAGAATTGGGTGCAGGTGGATGACTACTGCCAGTGGTTGCTCTGTTGCAGGGAAACCCGTGAGTTGCGCCAGGAAGAGCGCCAGCGCGGTGCGGCCCTGGCAACGCTGTTGCCGAACCTGGGAATCGAAATCTTGCCGGAGATGGCTGAGTCGGTACGCAGTACCCAATTGGCGGGCTTTGCGCTGGCTGCGGTGCGCTGGGACATAGCGCCCCGAGATGCGCTGCTGGGGTTTTGCTGGAGCTGGCTTGAAGCCGGTGTCATGGCAGGGGTCAAGCTGGTGCCGCTGGGGCAGACGGCCGGTCAGCAACTGCTGCTGCGACTGTCCGAGCGCGTGCCAGCGGCACTGGAGCGAGCCCTTGGCATCGATGATGATCATATCGGCAGCTCGACACTGGCGCTGGCGATTGCCAGCAGCCGGCACGAGACGCAGTACACACGCCTGTTCAGATCCTGATTGAACGGCTCCGGTTCTGACTGGGTTCACGAATATTTGTTTTTGAGGTGAAAAATGAACGACTACAAATCTCCGTTGCGTATCGGTGTAGGCGGCCCGGTGGGCTCCGGCAAGACGGCGCTACTGGAAGTCCTGTGCAAGGCCATGCGTGATCAGTACAACATCGCGGTGGTCACCAATGATATTTACACTCAGGAAGATGCCAAGATACTCACCCAGGCTGAAGCTTTGGCGGCGGATCGCATTATCGGTGTTGAGACGGGCGGCTGCCCGCATACGGCGATCCGTGAAGATGCCTCCATGAATCTGGCGGCGGTAGAAGAGCTGGCGCGGCGCCACAAGACGCTGGATCTGGTCTTCGTTGAAAGCGGTGGTGACAACCTCAGCGCCACCTTCAGCCCGGAACTGGCCGACCTGACCATCTATGTGATTGATGTGGCGGAAGGCGAGAAGATCCCGCGCAAGGGCGGCCCTGGCATTACCCGTTCCGATTTGCTGATTATCAACAAGATCGACCTGGCGCCTTATGTCGGAGCAGACCTGAACGTGATGGATCAGGACACCAAGCGCATGCGCCCCGGCAAGCCCTATGTGTTTACCAACCTGAAGATCGGCACTGGGGTGGATGAAATCATCGCCTTTGTGATCAAGCAGGGCATGCTAGACGCCGCCTGAAGCCAGGCCAGCATAAAAAAAACGCCGGGCCAGGAGTGAATCCCTGGCCCGGCGTTTTCGTGATCAAATGAAATTTTCTAGCTTCTATTAACCCGGTGGACAAATAGGTTCCCTCCCTATTTGTCCGTCACGCCAGAAAAACTAGCGCAAGTGCATGGACTTGCTGGTTTTTCTGGCGTTCGCATTGGCCTGCGGCCAATGATGAAGCATCCCTGCTTCATGTATTAACCCGCCGGGTTAATAGCTTCTAGCTTCTAGCTTCTAGCTTCTAGCTTTTAGCCCCTAGCCCCTAGCCCCTTTCACCTTGCTCTTCCTCGTACCTCGTACCTCGCCCCTCGCACCTTTCACCGCGACGCGGGCTTCTGGCTTGCCGTTAGCTGTGAGTTCGCAGGCGCCTGGCTACCGCGCATCCAGCGGTGATAGCGGCCGACCCACTGCAGCAGTTTGTGTGGGGTATGGGCGCGTTTCCATTCGCCGGCGGCGTACTTGTTGGCCTCACTCATGGTGGGGTAGATGTGGATGGTGCCCAGAATTTTGTTCAGCCCCAGCCCCTGTTTCATGGCTTGTACGTATTCGGCGATCAGCTCGCCGGCATGGATACCGACAATGGTTACGCCCAGAATGCGATCCTTGCCGGGTACCGTAAGTACCTTGACGAAACCCGCTTCCTCTCTTTCGGTGATAGCCCGATCCAGCTCCTTCATATGGAAGGTGGTGACTTCATAGGCCACCTGCTGCTCCTGTGCTTCCCGTTCATTAAGTCCCACGCGTGCCACTTCAGGGGCGGTGAAGGTACACCAGGGAATGACGCGGTTATCGACTCGAAAGCTGCGAAAACGGCCGAAGAGGGCGTTTACCGCGGCGTACCAGGCCTGGTGTGCGGCGGTGTGGGTAAATTGGTAGCCGCCGGTGACATCGCCCACACCGTAGATATTCGGAATGTTGCTGCGCAGGTAATCATCCACCTGCAGGGCGCCACGCTTGTCGAGTTGCACGCCGATTTCTTCCAGCCCAAGGCCTTTGGCATTGGGAGTGCGGCCGAGCGCCACTAGCAGGGTGTCGAATTGGATACTGACATCCTTGCCGTCGTGTTCGCAGATCAGGTGTTGCTTGCCGTCAATGGATTCGAAGCGGCGCATATCGTGACGGGCCAGTACCTGGATACCATCTTTGGCAAAGCTGCGGCTGACCACTTCCACGGCGTCGGCGTCTTCGCGCGGCATCAGACGTTCACCGCGCAGTACCTGGGTGACGTTGGCACCAAGGCGGGCAAAGGCCTGGCTCAGCTCGCAGCCAATAGGGCCGCCGCCCAGCACCAGCAGGCGGCCAGGGTGTGCGCGCAGCTCCCAAATGGTATCAGATGTGTAATAGGGGATATCTTCAAGTCCCGGAACCTCGGGCACCAGCGGGCGGGCGCCGGTGGCAATAACGATGTTGCGCGTGGTCAGGCGCTCGCCATTGACTTCTACCTCGTAGGGCGAGATGACTTTGGCTGTACCGCTGATACACTCGACGCCAAGGCCGCTGTAGCGTTCAACCGAGTCGTGGGGTTCTACCTTGCGGATAATATCCTGTACGGATTCGAGCACACGCTCGAAGTCCACCTCGGGGGCAACGGCCTCAATACCAACATCGCCCGCTTCGCGCATATCATGTACTCGCTGGGCCGAGCGGATCAGCGCCTTGCTGGGTACGCAGCCGGTATTCAGGCAGTCGCCGCCCATGCGGTGTTTCTCAATCAGTGCCACCCGCGCCTTGACCGCCGCCCCAATGTAGGTGCTCACCAGGCCGCCAGCGCCGGCGCCTATGGCTACCAGGTTGTAGTCATAGTGGGCGGGTTTTTCGAAGTGGCTCAGGGCGCGACGCTGTTTGACGATATCGATTAGCTTGCGTGCCAGCAGCGGGAAGATTCCCAGCAATACAAAGGAGGTGAGGATCGCTGGCGACAGTATGCCGGACAGGCTTTCGAGCTGGCCCAGCTGAGTACCGGCATTGACGAACACGGCGGTGCCGGCAAGCATGCCGACCTGGCTGATCCAGTAGAAGGTACGGGCCTTGATGGGCGTCAGCCCCATCAGCAGGTTTATCATGAAGAACGGGAACAGTGGCACCAGGCGCAGGGTAAAGAGGTAAAAGGGGCCATCGCGTTCAACACCACGGTTGAAGGCGCCCAGCTGATTGCCAAAGCGGCTCTGCACCGCATCCTGGAACAGGTAGCGGGACACCAGAAACGCCAGGGTGGCGCCAATGCTGCTGGCGAAAGATACCAGTATCAGGCCGGTTGCAAGACCAAAGAGAGCACCGGCGGCCAGGGTCATAATGACGGCGCCCGGCAGCGACAGGGCTGCGACCAGGACGTAGAGCCCAAAGAAAATCCCCAGCGTCTGCAGCGGGTTCTCCTGGTAGTAGATGTTGAAGCTGGCCTGGCGCGACTTGAGCTCAGCCAGACTCAGGTATTGCTGCAGGTCTAGGGCGAAGAAGAGCGCGATAAGCGCTGCAACGACCAGAATGATAATCAGTTTGGTATTTTTCATGACGTGCGCCGTCCTCGTGCAACAGTCCGTTCAGTATGGGGACCCATTGTCCAGAGTAAACTGAACTCAGTGTGAATACTGGCATTGCTGACAATGAGCCGTGCCCTTGATACAGGGCAAGGTCGGCAAAAAGTATCGGGTTTATACTCATGGGCACCGTTAACGATTGGACTGGCGATGAACACAGAGCAGCTGTTTGATCAGAGTCTGGCGCGGGTGCTGGCCTGCCAGCGCGGCGGACGGGCGTTTTTCGAAGCTTTCTACGATGCCTTTGTTGCGGCCTCGCCCGAGGTGGCGCAGAAATTTTGCAACACCGACATGGCGCGGCAACAGGCAATGTTGAGCAAGTCCTTCTATCACCTGCTGAGCTTTTATGCCTCCAGCAATGCCGATTACTACCTCGACCGGGTGGCCATCAGCCACAACAGCCGTCACTACGCTATAGGTCCTGAACTCTATGATCTGTGGCTGGAAACCCTGATCGCCACCCTGTGGCGCTTTGACTCCGGCTGTGATGATGCCACTGAACTGGCCTGGCGCCTGGTGATGGCGCCCGGCATTGTGTATATGAAGTTCCATTACGAACGAACAGGCATTGTCGGCCTGGATAGCGGTACGGTTTCGGGTGATGCCTGAGGCCTTAGTCGCTGCTGAAACTTAGCAGCAGGAGGCGCGCCCCGCGCCGAACGTCGAGCGTCGAATGCCCCGCGACCAATGGTTGGGCCTGGAGAACCTTGCCATCGCCCTCAAAAGCTTTGCAACTCGTAGCCTGGAATGAGCGCAGCGAATTCCGGGTACAACGGCACCCTTTCAGCTTGCCCCTCGCCCCTCGCCCCTCGCCCCTAGCCCCTTTATTCTCGCACCTCGCACCTCGCACCTCGCACCTCGCTCCTTTCACCTAGCCGCTGCTCCTATTCATTCACTCTTTAATCAGCAATATCACCAGGGTACGCGGGCCGTGGGCACCCATCTGCAGTTTTTGTTCGATATCGGCGCTGCGCGAGGGGCCTGTAATCAGGTTGACGGTACGGGGTATTTGGCCTGCGGTGGCGCTGCGCAAGCGCTTCCAGGCCTCTTCGTAGACCCCGACGATGTGTGATTCATGCAGGATCACCAGATGATTATCCGGCAGGAAATTCAGTGTGGTCGGGCTGCTGGAACCTGAATGCAGCATCAGCGTGCCGGTTTCGGCGATGCCGGCAAAGCTACCGGTAAGGCTCGCCATGTCCCCGGCCTGGGCTACGCGCTCAATTCGATTGATAGTGCCCAGCGCTGACCAGTCGAGCGCCTGCAGTGCTGGGTCACTGGCACACACTAGCTCGGATATCTGCTGCGCTGCCAGCCAGTCGGCGATGGCCGCCGGGGCCTGCTCGATACTGTCCAGCTCAATCAGTTCGGCGGCGGCGTCCAGCGCCATGGTCTTGAACAGCGCGACCTGCTCAGGCCGGGGCAGCTGGGCCCTTTGCGGGATCAGGTTGTCGGCCCGCGCTTCGATGCGTGCCAACGCTGCGGCGCGCTGCTCCGGGGAGGCTTCGCCACGGCCGAGGCCCCGGCGGATATTGTTCATAATCTCGGCCCGGCTCATGATTGCTGCTCCTGTGGCGATTGCTGCTGTTTTTGTTGTACCTGTTGTTTGGCCTGCCACTGCTGCATAAAGGTTTTGCCGCTGGGGGCGGGCATGTCGCGACCGTCGGTCCAGCCGGCACCCAGTGGCAGTCGGTGGATCAGGCCTTTCTTGCCGCCCAGCAGGCGCAGTGCCAGGTTGGAACCCTGGCTCAGCAGGCGGTACAGCCTGGGTCTTTTTGCAAAGAAGGCCCAGCCGCCGATGCCATAGCGCACGGCTTTGGGGCTCAGGTGGCGTTCGAATTCCTTCTCGCGCCAGTGACGCATAAGCTTTGGCAGTGGAATGCGCACAGGGCAAACGGATTCGCACTTGCCGCAGAAGGTGGAGGCGTTGGGCAGCAGTGCGGCCTTATCGATGCCGATCATCTGGGGGGTGAGGACTGAGCCCATGGGGCCAGGATAGACCCAGCCATAGCTGTGGCCGCCCACTGCGCCGTAGACCGGGCAATGGTTCATGCAGGCCGAGCAGCGGATGCAGCGCAGCATCTCCTGAAGTTCGCCGCCCAGCATGTCGCTGCGACCATTGTCGACCAGCACAACGTGAAAGTTTTCCGGCCCGTCCTGGTCATCGCTGCGCTTTGGTCCACTGGACAGGGTGTTGTAAACGGTAAATTCCTGACCGGTGGCCGAGCGGGCCAGCAGACGCAGAAATAGCGTCATGTCTTCCAGTGTGGGCACGACCTTTTCGATGGATGTGACCACTATATGGGTTTTCGGCAGTGTCTGGGTCAGGTCGCCATTACCTTCATTGGTGACGATCAGGGTTGAGCCGGTTTCGGCCACGAGGAAGTTGGCGCCGGTAATACCTACATCGGCCGCGACGAACTGCTCGCGCAGCACTTCCCGCGCTTCCTGCATCAGCACGGCCGGGTCACTGGATTTGGGCCTGTGGTGGTGCTGGTGGAAGGCTTCGGACACGTCTTCCAGATTCAGGTGTATGGCCGGAGCTATGATGTGGCTGGGGTGGTCACCGCGCAGTTGCAGTATGTATTCACCCAGGTCCGTTTCTACCGGCGTTACGCCGTTCTTTTCCAGGTAGTCGTTGAGGTTGATCTCCTCCGACACCATGGACTTGCCCTTGGTGACCGTTTTGGCGTCTACCTGTTGGCAGATATCGAGAATGGTTTTGCAGGCGTCGTCGCTGCTGCGACACCAATGCACATGGCCGCCCTGTTGCAGCACCTTGCTCTCGAACTGCTCCAGGTATATATCGAGGTTTTCGAGGATATGGTTTTTCAGATCGCGGGCTTCATCGCGCAGCGCATCGAACTCCGGCAGTCGGGCGACGGCCTGGGCGCGCTTGACTGGAAATCCGGCCTTGAGGTTGCCAAGGGCTTTTTGCAGGCTGGCATCCTTTAGGGCAATGCGGGCACTTTGCTTGAAAGCGGGGCTGGTAATTTGCATGGTCGGGGCTCCGCGTCAAAGTTGCTTGGCAAGGTCATAGGGGGATGCAGCTGCCGTGGCGGGCCTTCGCACTTCGGATTCGCCGATGGCGGCCAGATCGTTCTGGCCTGCGAGAATTTCAACTACGTGGCGGGTCTGGATTTCGTGACCCTGACGCTTGAGTTTGCCGGCCATGTTCAGCAGACAGCCGAGGTCCCCACCCACCAAAGTACCTGCGCCGCTGGCGGCGGTATTGGCAGTCTTGTTTTCCACCATGCGGTTGGAAATGTCCGGGTATTTCACGCAGAAGGTGCCGCCAAAGCCGCAGCAGGTTTCGGACTCGTCCATTTCGCTGAGCTGCAGCCCGGCCACCTGGCTGAGCAGGGCTCGTGGCTGGGTCTTGATGCCCAGTTCGCGCAGGCCGGCGCAGGAATCGTGATAGCTGATACTGCCGTCGAATTCGCTCTGGATGCCGCGAAACTGCAGTACATCCACCAGAAAGCTGGTGATCTCGAAGGCGCGGGCTTTCAGATCCTGGGCTCTTGCGTGCCAGGGATCGGTAGCCTCGAACAGTTCGGGGTAATGGTGCAGCATGCCGATACACGAGCCCGAGGGGCCGACCACATATTCATAACCATCGAAGGCTTCAATGGTTTGGCGGGCAATGTCCTGAGTGCTGGCACGGTCACCGGAGTTAAACGCGGGCTGACCACAGCAGGTCTGGCGTTCGGGTACTTCGACGCTGCAACCGGCCTGTTGCAGCAGGCTGATGCTGGCAAAACCTATTTCGGGTCTGAACATGTCGACCAGGCAGGTGACGAACAGGGCGACCTGGGGCGAGCGCTCGGCATTGGGCATGGATTTACCTGTTGTTTTTTATACGCGGTGGCGGGGTTGTTCCCCGCAAGCTGGATCAACAATAGAAGCCGGTGGCGAAAAAGGAAATGCTACAGTGTTCACTGGTCTGACCAAGTCTTAAGGGGCTAGGGGCTAGGGGCTAGGGGCTAGGGGCTAGGAGGTGCGAGGTGCGAGGAGTGAGGAGTGAGGAGTGAGGAGTGAGGAGTGAGGAGTGAGGAGTGAGGAGTGAGGAGTGAGGAGTGAGGAGCGAGGTGCGAGGTGCGAGGTGCGAGGTGCGAGGTGCAAGAAGATAGGTGCGAGGGGCAAGAAGATAGGAGCGAGGTGTTAGGGGCTAGAAGAAAGGGGCGAGGTGCGAGAGGCGAGGTGAAAGATGAAAGATGAAACGGACAAGGCGCAGCTTTTGGTGACGCAGCTCAGCCAGGGCATCGTTGAGGGTCGCTTCCTGCCGGGCGAGCTGCTGCCTTCGCAGCGCAGCCTGGCGCAGGGCTGTGGCGTTTCCCGCGCCACGGTGCGTGAAGCCATTACTCAGCTGGAACTCGGAGGCCTGATTCAAACCCGTCAGGGCGATGGCAGTCGCTGCCAGAACCTGTTGGAGCCGCACTTTGAAATGCCCGCCGGTGGCACGGGGGATAACCTGGCCTTTCAACTGCAGGTGTTGGAAATGCGCGCAGCGCTTGAGGGTGAGGCGGCCTATAACTGTGCCCGGCGTGCCAGCGACGACGAACTGGCAGGCATAGCGCGGGAATACGAGCGTATGGTGCAGCGAAGTGAGGGCCAGAGCACCCTGGCCAAGGCCAAGGCGGATTTGAAATTCCACATGATGATTGCGCAATCGAGCCACAACCTGCTGCTTATTTCTTTCAGTCAGCTGTTCTACAGTCGCTATTTCAATGCCATTTACGGTGTGCTTGACCGTACTCTCAAGCGTTATGGCCGTTACCCTGATGGTATTCGGGCGCAGCACGCCGGAATTCATCAGGCGCTCATGACACGTGACGCCGAGCAGGCCAGGCGCCTGGCCACCGAACACATTCTGTTTACGCATCGGTTGCTCGAAGATAGCGACTCTTAACTAGAGCACTTTCACGAAACACTTATCTGTCGCTCGAGGTTGCTTTGAGTGCTTCCTGACTTCGAGGTGGCCGGATATGGGTCGAGGTAAGATGAAAGGGCTCTAGTTGCCAACGAAACATCAGAGCGGTTCTTGTTCCCCCTTATGAAGCCGGCGAGCACTGAGGTCATTCGGCGATCAGGCCCGAAGGGGCGCAACAGGGACTGATGCGCTTGCGATGAGGTACATGGATGTACCGTCAGCGCAGCCCGCTGAATGATCTCAGAGCGCAGCGGAAAGGCCTCATCGGGGGCTGTTGTGCTTTCTTTGGTTACTTTCTTTGCACGAGCAAAAAAAGTAACGCGCCAGCAGGCGCAATAACAACCATCAAACCGCTCCGATACCCCAGCCTGCACAGGCTCCAACACGGCCATCTTAATCTCGTCTCAACTACCGCAATGGGCCGATGTAAGATGAAAATGCTCTAGTGGATATGTGCCGTGAACTTTATGACCAGAATGCCCGCAAAGGTTTGAAAACCCAGTATCTCCGCAAACTGGCCACTTTAGAGGTGCTCGCCTAGTCTGCATCTGCCCCTGTATGGATGGCGCTGCAGTTTTACTCAGCCCAGCAACAGCAGGCGCAGAATTCACAACACAGCGGTGCCGCCTGGTACGGCTGATTACAAAAAGAAAGACGGAGAGTGCTGAATGAAATTCCCTGTAGCCAAAACACTGCTCGCGACAGCGACCCTCACGCTGGCCGCCCAGGCTAGCGCGTTTGAACAATCCCGTACTGCAGAATGTATAGCTCCGGCCAACCCCGGCGGCGGCTGGGACTTTACCTGCCGCAGCGTAGGCAAGGTACTGACCGATCTGGGTTACATCACTGGCAATGTTCAGACCGTTAACATGCCGGGTGCCGGTGGTGGTGTTGCTTTCGCCCATACCATTTCCAAGCGTGGTGACGACAGCGCGCTGATCGTTGCAGCCAGCACCGCGACTACTACCCGTCTGGCCCAGGGTCAGTTTGTTGGCATGGATCAGGAAATGGTTCGCTGGGTCGGTGCCCTGGGTGCTGACTACGGTGTTATCGCCGTATCCAAGGACTCTCCGTTCCAGTCGCTGAATGACATGATGGATGCGCTCAAGGCAGATCCGAACTCGGTCAAGTTTGGCGGCGGTAGTGCAGCCGGCGGCTGGGATCACCTCAAGGTGCTGATTGCTGGCCGTTCCGCCGGTATCGAGAAAGCCAACCTGCCCAAGGTTAAATACCTGGCCTTTAACGGTGGTGCCGAGGCTATTACCCAGGTTGTGGGTGGCCATCTGGATGCCTTCACCGGTGATATCTCCGAAGCCCAGGGCTTTATGGCATCTGGCGACCTAAAGGTTCTGGCTGTTCTGTCTGAAGAGCGTCTGCCAGCACCGCTGGATAACATTCCGACAGCGCGTGAGCAGAATGTCGATGCTGTAGCGCCTAACTGGCGTGGATTCTACGTACCCAAGGATGTTTCCGACGAAGCTTACCAGTGGTGGGTTGATACCGTAGACAGCGTTTACAGCAGTGACAACTGGCAGGATGTGATGCAGAAAAATGGCCTGATGCCATTCCACAAGACCGGTGCCGAATTCAGCACCTTTGTGAAAGGCCAGGTCGACAGCATCAAAGAAATTTCCACTGAGATCGGACTGATTAAATGATAGGGGATCGAATCCTCGGTGTAGTTCTGCTCCTCCTGGCCGTAGTTTACGGCTGGGAGGCCGCCATGTTTCCAGAGCCCTTTGGTGGATCCGAGGCTGTCGGGCCGGAAACATTCCCGCTAATACTGGCGGTGATACTGGGGTTGAGCAGCATCTATCTGCTGGTGCGCCCAGATGAAGACGAAGAATGGCCGCATATGAAAATGCTGGCTGAACTCGGCTTTGTACTGATGGTACTGGCGGTCTTCACCCTGATGTTGCAGCCGGTGGGCTTTATCCCTGCCACTACCCTGATGGTCAGCGTGCTGTGCTGGCGCATGGGCGCCAAGCCGTTGCCTTCCGTATTTACCGGTGTCGGCAGCGCTGTTGTGGTGTACGTGCTGTTCAACTTCCTGCTGGAGCTGCACTTGCCGGCCGGACTCTTGAAGCTGAGCGGGGGCTGATCTAAATGGAAACATTGAATTTTCTGCTGCAGGGGTTTGCCGTCGCACTGACGCCGGAAAACCTGATGTTCGCAGCCATAGGCGCCATTCTTGGCACCGTGATAGGTGCGCTGCCGGGCCTGGGTCCTGCCAATGGCGTTGCCATTCTGATTCCGCTGGCCTTTAGCCTTGGGCTACCAGCGAGCTCCGCCCTGATTCTGCTGACGTCTGTGTATGCGGGGGCCATGTATGGCGGCCGTATCTCTAGTATTCTGCTGAATATTCCGGGTGACGAACCCGCGATGATGACCTGTCTTGACGGCTACCCCATGGCCCTCAAAGGCCGGGCGGCCGAAGCGCTGGCGATCTCGGCGATTGCTTCTTTTATTGGCAGTCTGCTGGCGACCATCGGGCTGGTAATTCTGGCACCTATACTGGCGAAGTTTGCGCTGCGTTTCGGCCCTGCTGAGTACTTTGCGCTTTTTACCCTGGCGTTTGCGACCCTGGGTGGTATTACCGGCAAGAACCAGGTTAAAACCGTCGTGGCGGCCTGTCTGGGTCTGATGATTGCCACCGTGGGGGTTGATATCACCACCGGTAATCAGCGTTATACCTACGACATTCTGGAGCTGTACGAAGGGGTGGATTTCATCATCGCCATCGTCGGTCTCTTTGCCATTAGTGAACTGCTGTTTTTTATTGAAATGCACGCTGGCGAAGGCTTCAAGAAGGTCTCCCTGAACAAGCTCAATCTGAGCATGAAAGACATTATTCAGGTACTGCCGACCAGCCTGCGCGGCTCTGTGCTGGGCTTTATCGCCGGTGTTCTGCCGGGTGCCGGCGCATCCCTGGGCAGCTTCCTCAGCTATACGATGGAAAAGAAAGTCGTCGGCAAGAGTGGTTATTTCGGTGAAGGTGATCCACGCGGTGTGGCGGCGCCAGAAGCCGGCAACAACGCAGCGGCCAATGGTGCTCTGGTGCCGATGCTGACCCTGGGCGTGCCGGGCAGTGGTACCACTGCGGTGCTGCTGGCCATGCTGATCTCGCTGAATATTCAGCCTGGCCCTATGCTGTTCACTCAGAACGCAGAGTTGGTATGGGGCGTGATCGCGGCGCTGTTTGTCGGCAACCTGATCCTGCTGCTGCTGAACATCCCGATGATCGGTATTTTCGTCAAGCTGCTGAGCATTCCACCCAAGTATCTGATGCCGGTAGTGACCCTGGTGGCGTCGGTGGGCATCTTTGCCATCAGCAACAGCCCGCTGGATCTGTATTTCATGATTGGGTTTGGTCTGCTGGGCTACCTGCTGCGCAAGCTGCATATCCCGCTGGTGCCGGTCATCCTTGGTATGCTGCTGGGCCCTGAAATGGAAAAGAGCCTGCGTCACGCTCTGACTATTTCGGACGGTGACTGGAGCATCCTCTGGAGCAGTGGCCTGTCGGTAGGTATCTGGGCGGTAGCGATTACCGGTCTGGTGCTGCCGTACCTGATTGGCCCTGTCCTGCGTCGCCGCATGGCGGCCGCCCAGGACAAGGATCACAGCATCGTAGACTGATCTGTAGGTTGACCGGTTGCGGTGCCCAGCCCTGGAGGTTGGGTTCCGTCAATCGAAACTCCACCCCGGCAGGAAGGGCCTTCCTGCCAGTGTGTTTCCACCGCCTTCGGGCGGTTTTTTTGTACATGGATGTACGGTATCGGGGCGGAGCCGGTTGGAATGCAGGTTGGGTGCAGGCCCGAAGGGCCGTAACCCAACAATGGTCGTAGCCCAGCAATCTGCCTCCGGCGGTTGATGGGTTTCGCTGCGCTGCACCGCATCCTACTTGGTGAAAGTGATGTCCGGGAAACGCCGAACGTGCCGGTTGGAATGTAGGTTGGGTGCAGGCCCGAAGGGCCGTAACCCAACAATCTGCCATCCGCCGGTTGATGGGTTTCGCTTCGCTGCACCACATCCTACGGGGACGTGGAGCAAGCGCCCCCTCTGTACCTTCGGTACGTCTATGCTGAAACGACGATAAGGTTCTGTGGATTCAAGGATCGACACTATGGAATACCGGCGAATAAGGAAACCCGGTGGAACCTATTTTTTCACGGTGGTGCTGGCTGATCGCTCCTCGATGCTGCTGGTAGATAATATTGAGCACCTGCGTCAGGCTTTTCGGCAGGTCAGGGGTGAAATGCCGTTCAGGCTGGAAGCGGCTGTGGTTTTACCTGAACATCTGCATTGTATTTGGACACTACCCGAAGGTGATGTCGACTATCCGCGCCGATGGCAGCGGATCAAGGCTAGTTTTTCGCGCCAGCTGCCCAAGGTGGCTCCAGGATCTGCCAGCCAGGTTGCGAAGCATGAGCGGGGCATATGGCAGCGGCGTTATTGGGAGCATCTGATCCGCGATGAGCATGATTTTCACCGGCATCTCGATTATATCCATTACAACCCGGTCAAGCATGGGCTGGTTGCGAGGCCTTGTGACTGGCCGTACTCGAGCTTTCATCGGTTTGTAAAACGGGGGTATTACACCGCTGACTGGGGCGATGAACCTGAAGCCGTCAATGCCGGTGAGTAGTGGTGCAAATGAAGGGTTTCGCTTCGCTACACCGCATCCTACTTGGTGAAAAGTGACCGGTGGCCGGAGGATATCCGGTTGGAGTGTAGGTTGGGTGCAGGCCCGAAGGGGCGTAACCCAACAATGGTTGTAGCCCGGCACCGAATTCGCCGGTGATTGATGGGTTTCGCTTCGCTGCACCACATCCTACTTGGTGAAAGTGACCGGTGACCGGATGATATCAGTTGGAATGTAGGTTGGGTGCAGCCCCGAAGGGGCGTAGCCCAACGATGGACGTAACCCAACGATGGTTGCACCGCCAGTTGATGGGTTTCGCTTCGCTGCACCGCACATCCTAGGTTGTCGTGCGGGGCAGGCGGTAGCGCCGTTCGGGGCGTCCGACGCTGCCGTAGGCGACATCGGCGGTGAGTTCCTGGGTGCCAACCAGGTATTCGAGATAACGCCGTGCTGTGGTGCGGCTGGAGCCTATGCTATCGCCCACCTGTTCGGCGCTCAGGGCCAGGCTTTCATCACTGCGAAACACCTTGCGGATTTTCTCCAGCGTCAGCATGTCGATGCCCTTGGGCAGGGATGTCGCCGTGGCTTTGGGGGCGGATGCGCCGGTGCGGGGCAGCAGACCGTCGACTTCCTGCTGCGACAGGCTTTGCAGCTGCAACAGGCGTTCGCGGTGCTGACGGTAGTTGCTCAGTGCCTGTTGCAGGCGGTCGAACACCAGCGGCTTGAGGATATAGTCGAACACACCCCAGCGCAGCGCCTCGGTAAGGGTTTCAACTTCCTTGGCGGCGGTGACCATGACCACATCGGTGGCGCTGTTTTCGGTACGCAGGCGCCGCAGCAACCCCAGGCCACTGCCATCGGGAAACTGTATATCAAGCAGCAGCAGGTCGGGGCGCATCACTTCCACCAGATCCGCCGCATCCTGGGTGCTATGGGCGATGCCGCGTACCTCGAAGCCCTCGATACGCTCAACAAATCGACGTTGAATCTCTGCAATTTGCGGGTCATCTTCGGCGATGACGACGCTAATTTTCTCAGTCATGCATAACGTCCTGTAGAGCCTGATTGTTCTTGTTGTATGGGGGTCATACTGCGGCCTCCTTGGGAATGTAGGCGGTAAAACGTGCACCGCCGCCTGTGGCTTCAGATACGGTGATCTCGCCGCCGAGCTGGGTTAGTGTCTGGCGTACCAGGTGCAGGCCTATGCCGCGATCGCCGGACTTGCCGCTCACGCCGCGCTGAAAGATACGTTCGCGCTCGGCTGGCGGAACGCCGACGCCCTCGTCTTCGACTTCAAATATCAAATCCGATCCCAGGTCTGTCATCGACAGCTGCACCTGCTTGCCCTGGGCGGCCAGGGTCGCCTCGAAGGCGTTGTCCAGCAGGTTGCCGAGCAGGGTGACAATGCTCTCGGGGGCAACATGGGAGGGCAGGGCGCCCATATGGCTGTCGGGGTCGATCAGCAGTTGCAGGCCCAGTTCGTGGGCGCGATTGTACTTGCCCAGCAGGCAGCCGGACAGTACCGGCTCGGTTACCGAGGCGACCAGCCAGCGCAGCAGTTCCTGGTGTTCACGGGTTTCCTGGCCAATGATGTCCAGCGCCTGGTCACTGGCGCCAAGCTGAATCAGACCGGCGATGGTGTGCAGCTTGTTGGCATATTCGTGGGCCTGGCTGCGCAGGGTCTCGGCGTATTGCTGAATCTGGGTGAGCTGGCGGCTGACCTGATCCAGTTCGTCCTTGCGCCTGAAACTGGCTACGCCGCCGATGAGTTTCTGACCGTCGCGAATCGGAATGCGGTTAACAATCAGGGTCTGACCTCGAAGAATCAGTTCACGGTCGAATTCTGGCTCCCCACTGGCGAGCAGGTCAGGCAGGCGGCTGTCGGGCAGTACTTCCTGAATCGGTCGGCCGATCAGGGACACCGTATCCGACAGGCCCAGGGTTGATGCGGCCGCCTTGTTGACGGTACTGATCAGGCCCTCGGTATTCACCGCTATGATGCCTTCGCGCACCGACTCCAGGGTCGCGTTGCGTTCTTCAAACAGGCGTGCAATCTGGTGTGGTTCGAGCCCGAAGATGGCGGCCCTGAAGCGGCTGGAAATCCATACGGCCAGCAGCACGGACAGCGCCAGCAGCGCCAGGGTGACGCCGATCACGATGCGCTGATAGCGGTGAATTACGTTGTCCAGGCTGATGGTGAGATAGCCCACAGACACCACACCGAGGATATCGCCTTCCTCTGAAAAAATCGGCGCCTTGCCGCGCACTGAGGGCCCAAGACTGCCGATCGCCTTTGATATGTAGCTCTGGCCCTGCTCCAGTGCGCGCTCATTGTCACCGCCCACCATCGGCAGGCCTATGCGCTCCGGCAGCGGGTGCGCCAGGCGCAGACCCTGCTCGTCGCCGACCGCAATAAAGCTCGCATCTGTGGCCTCGCGCAGTTCCTCGGCCAGCGTCTGCATGCGCACGCTGTCATGTGCAAGGGCGGCCTCGCGAACCGCTGGTGTCTGGGCAATCATGGAGGCCAGCTGCAGCGCCCGCAGGCCGATCTGTTCCTCCAGTGAGGTCGCCAGGTAGCGCAGCGCAAAGCCGCCGAGCAATCCGGCCTGCAACAGCACCAGCAGACACATCATGAGCATCAGCCGGGTGCTTATCTTGAATTTGGTCATGGTGCTTCCGGGGTCGGGTGTTGCTGTTTTTATTGTGAGCCCAGCGGCTTATCCGCCAGTGTAACGTGAATTGGCGGTAGTCGCTGCGATTGCGTTGGAGTATAATTTCACCCCCTTATATGCTGTGCGTCGTCTGTGCAGCTTTATTTTCACGACATTTTTTGATCACTTAAGTGGCCTGTCGTAAGGGTCACCACTGAGCCAACTAGGGACTTTCATGCCTGTTATTACACTCCCGGATGCTAGCCAGCGCAGCTTTGAAACCGCGGTTACCGTACATGACGTTGCGGCGTCTATCGGTGCCGGTCTTGCCAAGGCCGCTCTTGCCGGCAAGGTTAACGGTACGCTGGTGGATACCAGCTATTTGATCAGCGAAGACGCTGAGCTGGCAATCATCACGGCGCGCGATGAAGAAGGCGTGGATATTATCCGCCATTCTTGCGCGCACTTGATGGCCATGGCGGTGCAGCAGCTGTTCCCGGGTGCCCAGGTGACCATTGGTCCTGTGATCGACAACGGCTTTTATTACGACTTCGCCTACGAGCGGCCCTTTACACCGGACGATCTGACGCTGATCGAAAAGCGCATGCAGCAGCTGTCCAAAGAGAACCTGGCGGTAAGTCGTTCTCTGATGGGGCGTGAAGAAGCCGTCGCCATGTTTGAAAAAATGGGCGAGAAGTACAAGGTGCAGATTATCGAGGCCATTCCCGGCGACGAAGATCTGTCCTTCTACGGTCATGGCGACTTTCTCGACCTGTGCCGTGGCCCGCACGTACCTGCTACAGGCCATATCAAGGCATTCAAGCTGATGAAAGTCGCAGGTGCCTTCTGGCGCGGCGACTCGAACAACGAAATGCTGCAGCGCATTTACGGTACGGCATGGGGCGACAAGAAAGAGCTCAAGGAATACCTGCACCGCCTCGAAGAAGCGGAGAAGCGTGATCACCGCAAACTCGGCAAGCAGCTGGACCTGTTCCACCTGCAGGAAGAAGCGCCGGGCATGGTGTTCTGGCATCCGCCGGGCTGGATTCTGTATCAGGAAATCGAGCAGTACATGCGCGCCAAGCAGCGCAAGCATGGCTACCAGGAAATCAAGACACCGCAGGTGGTGGAACGCTCCCTGTGGGAGAAGTCCGGTCACTGGGACAAGTTTTCCGAGCAGATGTTTACCACGCACTCGGAACACCGCGACTTTGCCATCAAGCCCATGAACTGCCCCTGCCACGTGCAGATATTCAATCAGGGTTTGCGTTCGTACCGCGAAATGCCGTTGCGTCTGGCCGAGTTCGGTGCCTGTCACCGCAATGAGCCCTCTGGCGCGCTGCACGGCATCATGCGTGTGCGTGGCTTTGTGCAGGACGACGCGCACATCTTCTGTGCCGAGGCAGACATTCAGAGCGAAGTGGCGAGCTTTATCGACTTCCTGCACGAAGTCTACGCCGACTTTGGCTTTACCGAGGTTATTTACAAGCTGTCGACCCGGCCTGAAAAGCGTGTCGGTTCAGACGAAAGCTGGGACAAGGCGGAGAAATCCCTGGCCGAAGCACTGGACGCAGCAGGCCTCGATTGGCAGGAATTGCCGGGCGAAGGTGCCTTCTACGGACCCAAGATTGAATTTTCTTTGAAAGATTGTCTCGGTCGTGTCTGGCAGTGCGGTACTATACAGGTCGATTTCTCGATGCCGGGCCGTTTAGGTGCCCAGTTCGTGAACGAAACAGGTGAGCGAGAGACACCGGTCATGCTACACCGTGCTATCCTCGGTTCGTTCGAGCGATTTATCGGCATACTGATCGAAAACTATGCCGGCGCATTGCCGGCCTGGTTAGCACCACAGCAGGTTGCGGTACTTAACATTACCGACAAGCAGGCTGAATATAGTAAAAAAGTGGCGCAACTTCTTGAAGATAAGGGCTTCCGAGCACAAGCGGACTTGAGAAACGAGAAGATCGGCTTTAAAATCCGCGAGCGCACATTGCAGAAGGTTCCATATCTTCTGGTAGTGGGCGATAAGGAAGTAGAATCAGGTTCCCTGGCAGTGCGAACTCGCTCGGGCGAGGACCTGGGTACCTTGTCAATCGAAGAGTTCGTAACCCTCCTGTCACAAGACGTGACTCGGAAGGGACGCCAGCATTAATCTGAGCAGGAGATAGTACCATCAGGCGCGATAACAGACGCGGCGAGAAACGCCCAGCTATCAACGACAATATTCGAGCTAACGAGTGTCGGCTGATTGGCCCAGACGGTAGCCAGATTGGAATAGTAACGATTAAGGAAGCTCTTGAGGCATCTCAAGAAGCGGGCCTTGACCTCGTACAGATCGCGGACTCCGACCCCATCGTTTGTAAAGTGATGGATTACGGCAAGCATCAGTACGAAGCGAAGAAGCAGCAGAACCTGGCCAAGAAAAAGCAGGTTCAGATGCAGGTCAAGGAAGTGAAATTCCGTCCTGGGACGGAAGAGGGGGATTACCAGGTAAAACTGCGCAACCTGGTACGTTTCCTAGAAGCCGGAGACAAGGCGAAAGTGACCTTGAGATTTCGTGGTCGCGAGATGGCTCATCAGGAACTGGGCATGCAGCTGATGTTACGGGTCGAAAAAGACCTGGAAGAGCTGGGTGTCGTTGAACAGCGTCCTAAGATGGAAGGCCGTCAGATGACCATGGTCATTGCTCCGAAGAAGAAAAAGTAGTCTGAACGATGCAGCGCCCGTGATTGCTTCTGTATGGAAGTGGTTACGGGTAGTGCGGTTGTTCAGGTGAACACAACTTAACAATGCGTGGGGATTTTGGAAATGCCTAAGATCAAGTCAAACCGTGGCGCTGCCAAGCGCTTCAAGAAAACTGCCAATGGCTTCAAGCACAAGCAGTCCTTCAGAAGTCACATTCTGACCAAGAAAAGCACCAAGCGTAAGCGTCAGCTGCGTCCAATGCTGCAGGTTCATGCAGCGGACAAGGCACTCGTTAAGCGCATGTTGCCGTACATCTAAGTCTTTTTTTAGACTCTTGGTATTAACAGAATTTTAGGAAGGTATTGCAATGGCTCGTGTAAAACGTGGTGTGCAAGCACGTCGTCGTCACAAGAAGATATTGAAGCAGGCAAAGGGTTACTACGGAGCTCGTAGCCGTGTATTCCGTGTTGCCAAACAGGCTGTCATCAAGGCAGGTCAGTACGCGTACCGCGACCGTCGTCAACGTAAGCGTCAGTTCCGCGCTCTGTGGATTGCCCGTATCAACGCGGCAGCCCGCATCAACGGCGTTTCTTACAGCCGTCTGATCGCCGGTCTGAAAAAAGCTAGCATCGAAATCGACCGTAAGGTCCTGGCTGATCTGGCTGTACACGAGCAGGGCGCGTTTACTGCTATCGTCGAAAAAGCGAAAGCTGCTCTGGCGTAAGGCAAACCCGCCTCTTGTAGGTAATTGATCGAATCGAATAGGGGAAGGGTGCAAGCTCTTCCCCTATTTTCTTTTGGAGCCGGTAATGGAAAACATTGAGCCCCTGTTGGCACAGGGCATTGCTGCTGTAGAGCAGGCAGCGAGTACTCAGGATCTGGATCAGGTCCGTGTTCAGTATCTCGGTAAGAAAGGTCATCTTACTCAGCTGCTGAAAGGGCTGGGGCAGTTGTCCGCAGAGGAGCGTCCGCAGGCGGGTGCACTCATTAACGAAGCCAAGCAGGCGTTGCAGGATGTTCTGAACGCACGCAAGGATTCGCTCGAAGGCGCGGCGCTGAATGCCAGGCTGGCGGCCGAAACCATAGACGTGACCCTTCCCGGTCGCGGTCAGGAGCTCGGCGGTTTGCACCCGGTCACCAAGACCCTGGAGCGCATTGAGGCCTTCTTCGCCAATATCGGTTACAGCGTGGCCGAAGGGCCTGAAATCGAAGATGACTATCACAACTTCGAAGCGCTCAACATTCCGGCGCATCACCCCGCGCGGGCGATGCACGATACCTTTTATTTCGACGCCCACACCCTGCTGCGTACCCATACGTCGCCGGTGCAGATTCGTACCCTGGAAGAACAAAAGCCGCCGGTACGCATCATCTGCCCTGGGCGCGTCTATCGCTGCGATTACGACCAGACCCATTCACCGATGTTTCATCAGGTTGAAGGTCTGCTGGTCGACAAGAACATCAGCTTTGCTGACCTCAAGGGCACCCTGGAGCAGTTCCTGCGCGAATTCTTCGAAGAAGACGTCAAGGTGCGTTTCCGCCCGTCCTACTTCCCCTTCACCGAGCCCTCGATCGAAGTTGATATCGATCGCGGCGACGGCAAATGGCTTGAAGTACTCGGCTGCGGCATGGTGCATCCCAAGGTGTTCGCATCCGTGGGCATAGATCCGGAAGAATACACCGGCTTCGCCTTTGGCATGGGCGTCGAGCGCCTGGCCATGCTGCGCTATGGCGTGAATGACCTGCGCCTTTTCTTCGAAAACGATCTGCGTTTCCTCGGCCAGTTTAACTAGCGCGCTGCCCGGTTTGGCTGCGGCTGGGCCTGGCGGGGTGTGCGAGCGCGCTCGCGGTGTGGAAGCGATATTTAACAGATTTGGCAGGACAGCAGAATGAAATTCAGTGAACAGTGGTTGCGTGAACTGGTTAACCCGGCGATCGACACCGACACCCTGGTGGCGCAGATCACCATGGCGGGGCTTGAAGTTGACGAAGTTGTGCCGGTTGCTGGCGCTTTCTCCGGCGTTATTGTGGGCGAGATCCTGAGCGCGGAGCCTCACCCCAATGCCGACAAGTTGCAGGTGTGCGTCGTTTCCGACGGCCACGAGCAGATTCAGGTTGTGTGCGGTGCGCCTAATGCCCGCGCAGGGCTCAAGACCTCTTTCGCCAAGGTGGGTGCGGTTCTGCCCGGCGACTTCAAGATCAAGAAGGCCAAGCTGCGCCAGGTCGAGTCCTTCGGCATGCTGTGCGCCGAAGACGAGCTGGGTCTGTCGCAGGATCACGGCGGTATCATGGAGCTGGCGGCCGATGCGCCAGTGGGCCACTGTCTGCGTGATTACCTGGGCCTGAACGACAAGATTATCGATGTTGATCTGACCCCCAATCGCGGCGATTGCCTGAGCATCACCGGCCTTGCCCGTGAAGTCGGCGTGCTGAACAAGGTGGCGGTGAAGTTCGTTGAGCCCGCCCCGGTTGAACCCGTTATCAAGGATGCGTTCGCCGTTGTGCTGGAAGCCAAGGCTGCCTGCCCGCGTTACGTCGGTCGTGTGATCCGTCGCATCAACCCGCAGGCCGTAACGCCGCTGTGGATGGTCGAGAAGCTGCGCCGCGCCGGTGTCCGTTCCATAGATCCGGTGGTGGATGTCACCAACTATGTGCTGCAGGAACTCGGCCAGCCGATGCACGCCTTTGATCTGGCCAGGCTCAGCGGCAGCATTCTGGTGCGCGAAGCGCAAGACGGCGAAAAGCTGACCCTGCTGGATGGCCAGGATATTGAGCTCAAGGCCGGCACCCTGCTGATTACCGACGAGAAAGGCCCGCTGGCCATGGCCGGTATCATGGGTGGCCAGAGCAGCAGTGTTACCAGCGAAACCCGCGATATCTTCCTTGAAAGCGCCTTCTTTGCGCCCCTGGCCATCGCTGGCCGTGCGCGCTCCTACGGCCTGCACACCGACTCCTCACACCGCTTCGAGCGTGGCGTGGACTGGCGTCTGCAGCGCAAGGCGATCGAACGCGCCACCGAGCTGCTGCTGGAAATCGTTGGCGGTGAGCCGGGCCCGGTTACCGAAGTCAAAAGCGAAGAAAACCTGCCGGAAGTCGCACGTATTCGTCTGCGTCATGCACGGGTTAATCAGCTGCTGGCATTCGACATGCCCGCCGCCGAGATCGAAGAAATTCTTACCCGTCTGGGGCTGCAGCTGAACGCGAGCGAGGCCGGTGTCTGGGATGTGTCTGTGCCTTCTTACCGCTTTGATATCGAGATCGAAGTCGATCTGATTGAAGAGCTGGCCCGCGTCTATGGTTACAACAACCTGCCGGTGAAAACGCCGATGGCGGCACTGCCGATCAAGCCGATCGTCGAGTCCCGCGTTGAAACCCGCGTTATGCGCCGTACCCTGGTCGCGCTGGGTTATCAGGAAGCGATCACCTACAGCTTCATCGAAGCCGGGCTGCAAAAACAGTTTGACGATCAGTACGACGCCATCGCTCTGGCTAACCCGATTTCGGCTGAAATGGCGGTGATGCGCACCAGCCTGTGGCCGGGTTTGGCCAAGGCCCTGCAGTACAATCAGAACCGTCAGCAGGATCGTGTACGCCTGTTCGAGAGCGGTCAGCGCTTCCTGCCCCAGGGCGGGGAGCTGGTACAGGAAAACGTGATTGCCGGTGTAATTGCCGGTAGCCGCGAGCCCGAAGGCTGGACCGGCAAGGCGCAGAAGGTCGATTTCTATGACCTCAAGGGCCATGTTGAATCCCTGCTGGCTCTCGGTGGCGCTGCGCAGCAATACAGCTTCGCGTCCGCCAGTCATGTGGCGCTGCACCCGGGTCAAAGCGCAGCTATCCTGCGTGATGGCGAGGTTGTAGGTTTCATGGGTGCGCTGCATCCCAACCTGATCAAGTCACTGGATCTGGACGGCCCCGTCTACCTGTTCGAGCTCAAGCTCGAAATACTGGCCGATGGTCGCCTGCCTCGCTTCAGTGAATTGTCAAAATTCCCCGAGTCGCGGCGCGATCTGGCGCTGATCGTTGATGAAAAAACCGCCTTTGATGCACTGCGTAAAGTGGCGCTCAAAGAGGGTGGCGACTACCTTAAAGAGGTCACACTGTTCGACGTTTATCAGGGCCAAGGTATTGAAGCAGGACGAAAAAGTCTGGCCATCGGCTTGACCTGGCAGCATCCATCACGCACTCTTAATGATGAAGAGATTAACGGAACTATCCAGGCTGTAGTCGGTGCGTTGAAATCCGGGTTCGGCGCAACATTGCGAGAGTAATGACAGGGGTGAAAGGCATGGGCTCTTTGACAAAAGCTGAAATGGCAGAGCGTTTGAACGAAGAGCTCGGTCTTAACAAGCGTGAAGCCAAGGAAATGGTCGAATCCTTCTTTGACGAGATTCGTGCCAGCTTGTCGTCAAATGAGCAGGTGAAGTTGTCGGGCTTCGGCAACTTCGACCTTCGTGACAAGCGACAGCGCCCAGGCCGCAACCCCAAAACCGGTGAAGAGGTCCCCATCTGTGCACGGCGGGTGGTGACCTTTCGTCCGGGTCAGAAACTCAAGGATCGAGTAGATACTTATGCCGACAGCCGGTCTGAGTAATCCCCGGCTGGAGCCTATCCCCAATAAGCGTTATTTCACCATCGGCGAGGTAGCAAAGCTCTGCGACCTCAAGACCCATGTCTTGCGTTACTGGGAACAGGAATTCGACCAGATCAGCCCGGTCAAGCGCAGTAACCGCCGCTATTACCAGCGTCAGGATGTACTGGTAATCCGCCAGATACGCAGCCTGCTGCACGAACAGGGCTACACCATCAGTGGTGCCCGTCAGTGGCTTTCCGGTGAGCAGGCAGGGGATGATGCCGCCCGCTACAAGCAGCTGGTGCGCCAGACCATTACCGAACTTGAAGAATTGCTCAGTACGCTTAAAAGTTTTTAAGAAAAAACTTCACAGTATCAAAACCTTAGGGTATATTACCCACCACTTGAAACGCAGCAGCAATTGCCGCAGTTCAGGTACAGTCGGGGCGTAGCGCAGCCTGGTAGCGCACTTGCATGGGGTGCAAGGGGTCGAAGGTTCAAATCCTTTCGTCCCGACCAATATTCAAAAGTCAGAGGCCGGTTTGCGAAAGCATCCGGCCTTTGTTGTATCTGGGTTTTGGGGTTTCCAATTGATATTGACTAGCGATACTGTCTCAATAGAGAATTGTACGGTAATTGAGGTAATCTCCTTAAAGGGGTGAGATACATTGGATTGGCTTTATACCACAGAGAAGTTAGTGGCAATTGCCAGCAGTATTGTCGTTATTGTTGGCGTAGTTATCGCGTGGAGTAAACAAGTCCAAAAGCCGGAAAAAGAAGATGCATCTTCTGATATCCTCGCTGAACGCTTTATTGCTCTATTTGAAGCCCATGGCGTTCACCGGAATCAAATTCCCGGCTTCTTCGGAAAAGGGATAAGCTTGGCGGACGTCAGCAGCCCAGAAAGCCTACTGAGTAAGCTATCACCGGAACTGCTTTCGGACGCAGCTGAGCTTTTCGCTGTAAACCTTGAGTGGCTGCAAGGATCTATCGACTCCCCCTATCCAACACATCAATTTTATAAGCAACCAGATGAGTTCGAGCGCTTTATTGATGAGCTAATCTCTCGCGGAAACTCGTTAGATGGGTATGTATTCAATGCCATACTCCCCGGTCATGTGCCTGATGAGTACGATGCGGCTATTGTTCTCACCGAGGAGATTGGGCATGTAAACGATCGCCCTGTTTTCAGGGTTCACATCTGTAATGGCTGGGTATTCCGCTACTGGAAATGCCGTGGTTATTTGGCCGCTTGCATTGCGACAGCGTGGCGCAAGGGCGTTCGCCTCATCGGCAAGCAGGTTACCTCTGATTGGTTGGTCAAGTTTGGCGGCGGCAACGAGCTTATCGAATATGACTACGATGTTGGTTACCTAAACTATCCCGCATGTTCAACGTGGTATGCAGATGAGCTTGTAGAGTGTCCTGAAAAATTTCTATATGGGGTCGATCCTGAGCAGAACAAGTTTGGTTTGCAGGCGGCTCTTGGGCTCTGGTTAGAGCTGGATAATGAGGGTTATATGCAGATGTATGCCGATGGTACACATACAGCTGTAAGAGCAGGTTATACGAAAGCACTATCCGACCTGTATGGGCCCTAGATATCAAAAGGGCCCTCGGTGCTTTGATTTAAATGAAACTGATCAGACGTCAACTACCCTGACACCGGGGGATAGTATGCGGACCAGGCATCGCTGATATCTTCGCATCACAGCAGATTGCGCCGGAATACTGAAAGAAACAAAGGCCGGTAGGATATTTCTGTCGGCCTTTGTTGCATGCGGTTTTTGGCGGGTTTTTGGCGGGTTTTAGCGGTTTTTGTCCGCCTTGCTTGGAGGAAGCTATCCGGCAATACCGCACCCACTGCAGGTACAATGATGCTTCGCCATCAGTTCACAGGAAATTGAAATGACACAGGATACATCGTCGAAGTCATGGGCCGTCACAGGTAGCGTTGGCTGGCATAACAGCCAGGCATCAAGCTACTGGGATCGTATGCTGTCTATCGAAGAGGTTGCCTGTGTCCTGGGTGTCAGGATCACCGACTTGAAACATGCGGTGCAGCATAACCTGCCGCTGAAGGGGAAGAATCCGCCGGCCCTGAATCGTGTGACGAACGGGCGAATGTACTTTGAAGGGCACGCGGTTAAGGCCTATATCGATAGTTGATCAGGAATATGTATTAGCAGACCGCCAAACGGCGGACTGAAGTGTATTCCTCGCTCAACATGACGGATCAGCTCGCAGTGAGTGGCGGCAACTTCACAGAGCCACCCTAAGGCTGCCGCCAACAGCCTCAGGGTGTTTCGTTCGCTTGGTAAATGTCAAAAAATTGAAAATCGAAAGTCTTCTGTTTTCAGCTGCCCTGCCCCTGAGTGCGGCGCAGTACGCGCAGGCGGCTTCTGAACTCGGTGCGGTCGACGTAGGTGCCGCGCAGGTGGCGCAGGCCGGTGCTTGGATCGAACTGGCGGCGGCCGTGCAATACGCGGCGGTTGTCGAACACGACCATATCACCTCCGCCCAGGCGCAGCTGGATCATGTAGCGGGGATCGCGCAGCTGGCGCATGAGCAGGCGGTAGGCCAGGTAGTACTGGTGCATTACGTCTTCTGGCAGATCGAAGATATCCGCCAGGTGTGCGTTGTACTTGAGCTCGGTTACTTCACCCAGATAGTTCAGGCTTATGACGGGCCTGTGCTCGCGGATATCGTAGTCATCATCGTGAAAGCGGAAGGGGATCTGCTGGTTTGCCAGCAGTTCGAAGGCCTCAGGCGCGTTTTCACGAATATCTTCAAGTACACGGAAACCATCGACGAAAATTGATTCTCCGCCGCTGCTCTCGTTGTTCAGGCAGTGCAGAAACTGGTAGCCCGGTGGAGTTTCGTGGTTGGGCAGGTCTGTGTGCAGCGGCAGCGCGTCGGCGGTGTAGGCCTGGTTGCTGGGTTTGGGCACCGAGCGGACGTCGAAGGTGAGGCCGAAATTGGTGCGCCTGAGGTAGCCAATGCGTTCTGCGGTCTTGACCACGGCTTCGTTCGTCGACGGCATATTGCGTACCAGTGCCAGGCCGTAGCGGGCCAGGTCTTCCATCCATGTCAGTAATGCGGCGTCGCTGTGCATTATGGCTTCATGGTCACCCTGGGGGATAACGTCGACAAAGTGTTTGTCCCAGCTTTCGACACGGCCCGAACGATCCTGTGCGAAGTCTTCAGAATAGGCATACTGGCGCAACCAGTTGAAGGCGTAGGTGCTGCGGTGTTCTCCTTCGGACCAGTCGATATGCAGCTTGTCACCGTCGATGCTGACCGCGGTGGGCCTTATATCATCGCTGACACTCAGCAGGTCGAATGTGCGCTCTTCGGTAATGGCGTGAAATGCACTGGAGCAGTTGTCGCGCAACCACAGGTAATGGTACTTGGAGCCTTTGCCGTCGGACCAGGTGATATGCAGTACCCGCTCGTCCAGGTAATGGTCCTGAATACCGATGCTGTCAGAGGGTGCCGGTACTTCCACTACTGCTGTTGTCATGACGTCGATCTCGTTTGAACTGAAATTTACTGGCTACAGGGTTTGTGTGTGATGCTTGCAACTATTCAGATAACCGCAGTTATCTGTCTTTTGACTTAGACGCCTCGACCTTCCCGATCAGGCCTTGGGGGCCGCGCGATGGAGGTCTGCGTGCAGCCTGTTGGCGAGGGAGGCAGGCGATAAGGCTATGTTACTGAAGCGCTGAATGAACGAATAGCGATTTATAACTGTCATATTAATCGCAAAAAGTGATTGAATTGGCAGTGCTTCTCTTGCGCAAAAACTCGTGGCGCCAATGAAATCTGGCTCAACTGCGTTCTTGCAGGGGGGCGAGTTCGTCCATCATCCAGTCTATAAATGCTTTGGCCGCGCTGGACAGGGGGCGTCCTTCTGGGTAGGTCAGGTGATAGTTTTCCACAGTGTCTATCCAGATATCGAAGGGCGCGTGCAGTTTGTCCCGCAGGCTGGTGGTGCTGATCAGATCCTCGTATCCTAAAAATACGCCCAGACCAGACTGCGCCATATTTATCGCTATGGCGACGCTATCTACTCTGTGTTTGAGCGCGGCTGAGTCATCCACACCGACTTTAAGGAACCAGTCTGTCCACCCCTGGTGATTGCCGAGTATATCGATCAGCGGTAACGACAGCAGATCCATCGGATCATGTACCAGCTTGGAGAGTGAGGCGGCGCAATATGGCTTGAGGCGAGGTGTCAGCAGTGGTCTGCTAGCCTGCCCGGGCCAGCTGCCTCGGCCATGCCTGATGGAAAGGTCGACTGGCTCCTTGTCAAAGTCCTGATCCCAGTTTGAATGTCGGATCTCCAGCCTGAGCCCTGGATAGCGGCTACAGAAATTATTCAGCCTGGGGGCCAGCCAACCCAAACCAAACGCCATGTTGACTTCAATAACGAGCTCGCCGCTGGAAACCGGAGAAAAAATATCGGCCGTACTGCGTCTAAGGCCGTTAATTGCACTCTGCACGACGGGCAGATAGGACATGCCTTTATTGGTGAGGGATACGCGCCTGTGCTTGCGGTTGAACAAGGGTTCGCCCAGATGATCCTCCAGCAGGCGGATCTGCTGGCTGACGGCTGACTGGGTCATGTTGATTTCCCGCGCAGCTGCACTGAAATTGAGCAGCCGTGCCGCAACTTCGAACGTTTTGAGCCAATTCAATGGAGGTAGGCCTGATTTCATCTTATCTATAAGCTCAGCTTATTATTATTGCCTGAATAAGTTGTTAGAATAACTTTTCATGACAATCTAGCATAGGTTTCCGATGAGATTGGGGCCAATAATGCACTCAGGGCTGGGGCACCGATTCAGAGAATGCGAGGGTGCGACGAGTCGCCGAATTCGGGGTTAGAGCGCGCGCTCAGCTGGCCGGTACTGCATACACGAAGTATTAGTGCTTAAAAGTGGGGAGCTTAATTATTGGGCGGTTCCATAACGACAGACCCAATACGAGCGACAAAATGCATGCCTGTGTATCTGTGCCCGGTACTTTGGGTTCAAGGGTTTGTGGCGTGATTTACAGGCAGCCAGACGACGAAGCAACCTGTCCGCCAGGTTCATAAAGCAATTCATAATGGAGGTGAGGGTATGCTGAGAGCCGATCAGTTAGACGCTCTTATAGAGCAGCGTGGGGTGTTAAAGGGGTTGAACTCGACGCTCGGAATAACGGCGATCGTTATGGTCGTGTTCTTTATTTTGTATGCGGTGCTGTTGGGCAAAACAGCCAGTGATCAGTTTCTGGGTCTCAAATCATGGATTGAGAGCACGCTGGGCTGGTATTACGTGCTGGTGATGTTCTCGACCTTCGTGGTGTGCATGTATGTCATGTGCTCCAGGGTTGGCAAGATCCGCCTAGGCCGTGATGATGACCGGCCGGAATTCAGCAATTTTGCGTGGTTTTCAATGCTTTTTGGCTGTGGAACCGGGGCCGGAATGCTGTTCTTCTCTATGTCCGAGCCGATGATACATTTTGCCAGCGGCTGGAGTGGCGGTAACCCATTCCTCAGTGCAGACGTCAAAGCTGCGGTCGCGGTCTTCTTCGAAGCCAAACAGCTGGCGCTGAATAATGGCCTGCTGCCGGGAGACGCAGGTTTTCCTGTGCCTAGCAGTCAGGTTGCAGAGGCCGCGGCAGGCGGGCTCAAACTAACCATTTTCCATTGGGGCACCGTCGCCTGGGCCATGTACGGCATCGTCGGTCTCTCGCTGGCGTATTTTTCGTTCCGCAAAGGTCTGCCGCTCTCGATGCGTTCAGCCCTCTATCCGCTGATTGGCAACAAGATCTATGGTCCTATTGGGCACACGGTCGATATCCTGACCGTATTTGGTACCATTTTCGGGATAGCGACAACACTTGGGCTTGGGGTCGAGCAGATAGGCTCTGGCCTGATTTCGCTGGGCTTGCTGGAAGAAAAATCCCAGACTGTCACAGTCGTCTCCATTGTGCTGATCAGTGCTATCGCTACGGCATCGGCCACCAGTGGTGTCGCCCGCGGCATCAAGGTGCTGTCGACTTTCAACACCTGGGTTTGCATTGCCATACTGGCGTATTTCCTGTTGGCCAGTAATACCAACTATATGATCTCAAGCACGGTCACGGCCTTGGGCGATTACGTTTCAGATGCCGTGTCCATGTCCCTCTGGACGGCGCGCAGCCCTGAAGAGCGGGTTTGGCAAGGTGGCTGGACGATATTCTACTGGGGCTGGTGGATCGCCTGGGCTGGATTCGTCGGCATGTTTATCGCCCGGATTTCCCGTGGCAGAACGATCCGTGAGTTCATGATGGGTGTGATGATTATACCTTCCCTGGTGGCGCTGCTCTGGTTTGGCGTTATTGGGTCGGCTGGCATTTATGAATCCATTTATGGCGCCGATATGCAGATATATAATGCCGCCGTGAACAACTGGGACTATGCGGGCACCATATTCCGCTCCTTTGATGTGTTGACGCCAGGCCCTATTGCAACCATCGCCAAGGTTGCGGCATTGATTGTGGTGGTGATTTTCTTTGTGACCTCCGCGGATTCCGGCACTCTGGTGTTGGGGCGTCTGCTGGCCTTTGGTCAGCGGCCTCCGATCCAGCAACGGATTATCTGGGGCATGGTGCTGGGCGCAGTGACTCTGGTGGTACTGCTGCTGGGTGGAGACCAGGCGCTGAAGTCCCTGCAGGCTGCTTCGATTGCGGGCGCTTTGCCGTTCAGCTTCGTGTTGATCGCGATGATGATTGGCTTGCTAAAATCCCTGCGCAAAGACGGGGAAAGCGTGATTGATAATGAGGAGCAGGTTAAGAAACTCATCGAGCGGGAGATGCGCGACCTTTCGTAGCGGTGTAGTGCCAGCTTGATCTGAGGAAAGGCCTCTGCAGGAATTGTAGAGGCCTTTTTGCTATTGGGTGCTCGATGATGGGTGTCACTCGAGCACAACCGGAGATATAGATGAATATTGCCCAGATTGAAACATTTCTCGATGTGGCCAACAGTCAGAATTTTAACCGTACAGCGGAAAATTTGTCAGTCACCCAGTCCGCCGTGAGTACACGCATAAAAGCACTGGAAGAGACTCTGGGTGTCACGCTTTTTACGCGCGGGCGGTTCGGCGCAGAACTGACCAGCTCGGGTGCAAAATTCCGCCAATATGCGCTGCAAATCAGCGAGGTCTGGCGCCAGGCAAGGCAAGAGCTGTCATTGCCCCGTGGTTACGAGGGCGTGCTGCGGATGGGAACCCAGTTCAGTATCTGGGAAAAATTCGTCAACAGCTGGATCATCTGGATGAGCGAACGCTATCCCAACATAGCTCTGCATGTTGAGTCTGACTACTCCATCTCGATGATGGAGCAAATCGTGCAAAGGGAGTTGGATATCGCTGTGATGTACCAGCCCCGGATATTGCTGGATATCGAGATTACCAAATTGTTCGATGATGTCTTTGTGCTTATTTCGACCGAAGCCTGTGACTTGGCGGGGCTTGATCGGGACAAGTACGTCTATATCGACTGGTGCCTTGGATTTCGTCATGCCCATGCTCAGGCGATCCCCGAGCTAAAGGCACGCAGGGTGACCATGGGCCTGGGTACCATGGCTATCGATTATCTCAATACCAAGGGCGGATCGGCCTACCTGCCGGCCTGGCGTGCCCGCAAGCTGATCGACGACGGGGGCTTTTTTCGTGTGGCAGGCGCGCCCGAAATTCTGCAGCCTGTTTATGCCGTCTATCGCAAGGATGCATCCAGAAACGAGAGTTACGAAGGTGCCATTGAGAGCCTGCGCGCCTTTGCCCCCAGTTATAGCGAAATGATGGCGTCATGTCTGTCGGCACCCGCTGTTGTGTGAACCTGGTTGAGGCACGCCCTTATGAGGCGGTATATCGGGGTTTGCTGGTATACCGCGGATATCCACTACGGCATCAGATACCTTTCAGGTAGGTGCCGGCCTGTTTCAGCAGGCCATAGCCACTCACCAGCACAATACCGCACATGACCAACAAGGCGCCGAACAGGAAACCGGGCTCCAGGGGTTCGCTGAGCAGCCAGGCGCCCAGCACAACACCGAACAGCGGCGTGAGGAACGAAAAGGTCCCAAGACGCGAGGCCAGGTAGTTGCGCAACAGCCAGAACCAGACCAGGAAACTGGCAAAAGACACTATCACCGACTGGAACGCCAGGCTTGCCCAAAGCGCGGGCGTCGGGTTGACGCTAATCTGTCCCTGAGCCAGGGCAAATACCAGCAGCACGACAAAGGCAATCGACAGCTGATAGAGCAGGGTCTGGGTGGCCGGCAGCTGCGAGAGGCTGGTGCTTCTGATCAATACGGTTGTTGTGCCCCAGGCCGCACCCGCCATAAGTGCCAGGGCATCGCCCCAGAGCATGGATAGCAGGTCTGCGTTGTTGTTCGAATCCCGTCCCAGAAACGCCACCGCAATGCCGCCAAATGCCAGCAGGATACCGAACCACTGCAGGGGCGCTAGGCGTTCTGATGCAACCTTCCAGTGCAGCCCCAGGGCTGCAAATATAGGTGCGCTGTACATGAAGGTAATCACATGGGAGGCGCTGGTGTGGCGCAGGCTTTCCCCCATCAACAGATACTCGGTGGCAAACAGGGCGCCAATAAGGAGGCCGGGCTTCCAGCTGCCATCGGCAAAGTGCAGGCGCTCACCGCGGGCCTGCATAAACAGCCAGACCAGCAGGGCGCTGATACCGGAGCGCAACGCTATCTGCAGCACCGGCGACATGTCCTCGGCCGTGGCCTTGAGGGTGATTTGCTGCAGGCTCATGATCAGGCAGAACATGAGCATCAGGCTGGTGGCTTTGGTATCAAGCGGCTGTCGAGCGTCCAAGGGTGGCTCCCGGTTATGTATCCATATAAAGAGAAAGGCGATGGTCGCGTCTGCGTTTTACCACGGCTTTAAACCGAGCGGGTAATACCGCCGTCGACGCGCAGGTTCTGGCCGGTGATATAGCCACCGCCATCGGAGGCGAGAAAGCCGATAACATCGGCGATTTCCTCTACCTTGCCGTAACGCTGCATCGGTATGCGGTCACGGAACTCCGCTTTTTCGGGCAGGCTGTCGATAAAGCCCGGCAGTACATTGTTCATGCGGATGTTGTTGGCGGCGTACTTGTCGGAAAACAGCTTGGTGAAGGCCGCCAGGCCCGCCCGGAACACGCCCGAGGTCGGGAAAACCGCGTCCGGCTCAAAGGCGGCGAAGGTCGAGATATTGATAATAACGCCAGCGCCCTGTTCAAGCATGAATGGGGTTACCAGTCGGGTGGGGCGCACGGCACTGAGAAAATAGACGTCCATGCCGCTGTGCCAGTCGTCATCGCTGAGTTCGAGTACCGGCCCCCGCGGGCCGTGACCGGCGCTGTTAACCAGTACATCAATGCGGCCCCATGTGGCGATGACCTTGTCGATGAGCCGTTGCAGGTCGTCGTTGCACAGGTTGGATCCGGTTACACCTATGCCGCCCAGTTCTTCGGCCAGGGCCTCACCCTTGCCAGACGATGAAAGAATGGCGACGCGAAAACCCTCTGCTGCCAGTTTGCGTGCTGCCGCTGCGCCCATGCCACTTCCGCCTGCTGTTACAATGGCTACTTTCTGGTGTGACATCTTGATCTCCCGTGTTTGTTTCTGTTGCCTATCAAGCCTGACTTGCGGAAGATCGACCAATCATGATTGAGCAACAAAGACAGTAGGAAAACTACAGGATGAGAAGATGGGGAGCCGGTCGTGGACTCTTGCCAACACTGAATCATCTGATCGCGCTTGAAGCAACCGCGCGCCTTGGCAGCTTTCGTGCCGCCGCCGAGGAAATGTCGCTAACCCAGGGGGCAGTGGCGCAGCAGGTGCGGGCGCTGGAAAAGGAATTTGACTGTCCGCTGTTTGATCGCTTGCCCCGCGGGCTGAGCGCAAACCGGCAGGGCCGCGAATATATCACCCGGCTGCGTCTGGCGCTGGGCATTATCGACGAGGCCACGCGGGAGCTATTGCATCGGGATACGCCGGACGAGGCTGGGCGGCTGATTGTCAGCACCACATCGACCTTCGCCAGTCGCTGGCTGATTCCGCGTTTGCCGGAGTTCTCCCGCGCCAACCCGGATATCGCCGTGATGATTGACGCCTGCGATACTGCCCGGCCACTCAGTGGCAAGGGCTGCGTTGATATGGCGATTCGCTGGGGCGCTCCGCCTTTTGCCGAAAGCCATGCCCGCTTCCTGCTACCGGCCAGTTCCATTCCTGTCTGTGCCCCGGCTCTGCTGAGCAACAGCAAGGCACTGAGCCCTGACAATCTGGATGAGTTGCCACTGATCTCAGACAGTCACAAGAACTGGCAGCGCTGGTTCGAGTCCTGCGGGCGGCCGGGCGTGAAAATATCGGGCCCGGTATTCTCCCAGACGAGTCATGCGATAGAGGCGGCGGAGCAGGGGATGGGGGTTGCGCTGGTGCCCTGGCTGTTTGTTGAGGCGGCATTGCATGCGGGCACTCTGGTGCATGCGCTCAATAATCAGTTGCAACTCGATACAGATGCGGGCTTCTACATTATGACTGCGCAGCCGAGTGGGCCCGAGTCAGCCTGCGGCCGTGTGATTGACTGGCTGCTGGCCCAGGGAAGGGCAATTGAGCCTGCGGGCCCTTAATTTGGGAGAGAAGGGGTGTAGTTGTGTGGGCAGGCTGGCCTTATTCTCGGGAGGGGTATTCGCATTGGACCTCCTGTGCCAAGGAAGGCCCAATGATGAAGCATCCCTTCTTTAAATAGTGATCGGACGAGTCGATAGCTCCATATCCTTGTCGAGCGGAAAAATGGGTCGCGGTACGTTGCGATAGGGCAGCAGGTCATAGCGGGGGGTGCAGAGGGCGCCGCTGTCGCACACGATGACGTGTCCGGCAATGGGTTCGAATGCGGCGCGAAAGTGCTGCATCGACTTCAATGCGACGACGTTTTTGTGCTGCGGGTCTATGCCGAAGGCTTTGAATTGCTGCAGATCGAGTATCTGCCGGGCGATGCTGACCACCAGTATCTCGATACCGGCTACCCGCAGCACAGCACTGGGGCCGAAACTGCCGTGAAGTCCGTGGATCATGGGACCGTCACCAATAAAATGCCCATCGCTGACGGATACCAGCTCGCCTTCCAGGGTCAGGGGACCGCCGCCGAAGCGGGGATCGGTAACGCCACCCAGAGTGATCTGAACGGATTGACCGATCACAGCGTCGCGCAGTTTCTTCACAGCGCTGGAATCGACCAGGGGGCCAAAACAGGCGTTGCCGACATCGGCGTCAAGCAGCGCCCGCAATAGCTCGGTGGCGTCACCGTAGCCTCCGGCACCCGGGTTGTCGGCATAGTCGGCGATCACCAGCGGACCCTCGGTCGGCTTATACTGGGCAGCGATATTCGCCGCTTGTTCCACGCTGAGATAATCGTTCAGCACCTCGAAGCGGCGGTTCCAGATATCATCGGCCAGGGTTTCGGCGAAGGCACTGTGGGCGCTGAAATCGCCCTGTGCCGTTACCAGCACCGTGGGCCCGACCTCCACCACATCGGCACTGGCAAAACCTGCATTAATACTGACCGCGAAAACATCGTCCGTCTCTTCATAAGCCCGTGCAATTGCCATGCGCTCGATCATGGGGCCTATATCGGTGCGCCCGCCATTGACCTCTTCCAGCATTGGCCGGCTCACGCGGATCGTGCGGGGGTGAATCTCGCCCGCCATGGTACGTTGCAGAATTTCGCCTGCATGGCGACCCGCTTTGCGCATATCAATATGCGGGTAGGTTTTGAAGGACACAATAATGTCGGCGAGCGCACACATCTGGCGGCTGACATTGGCGTGTGGATCCAGGGTGATAGCGATGGGCAGATCCGGGCCGACCAGCGTGCGGATACGTGCAAGCAGCTCGCCTTCACCGTCTTCGCAGAAATCGAGCCCCATGGCACCGTGGAGCCCGAGCAGAATTCCGTCGAAGCGCTTGAGCCTGATGGCCGCGAGTATGGGTTCGCAGAGCCAGTCAAACGCCTGGCGTCTGACCTTGCCGCTGGGCCCTGCCGCCGCGCTCAGTACATGCTCAAGCTGCCAGTGATGTGCCCGCCCGGCGTCGAGAAAACCGGCGAGTTCGGTATTCTCATCGCCGCGCTCGGCAAGGGCGGCTTCACCCTTCAGCACATAGCGGGCCATGAAGGCCTCTCTGCCTGTTTTGTGCAGGCTGAAGGAGTTGGTTTCGTGGGAAAACTCAGCCGTAAGAACGTTGAAACTCATGCGATCTTCCGTGGGTTATTGATCGTTGGGCTCGCAGCCGCGGGCGCTGTCACAGGGATTGCTGTGCCGCCTGGGCGAGATGCGTGCAGTACCTTGGTGACAAAGGGTGAGGTCATGCTGCGCACAGTCGCGCTGTAATTGAGCTGAAAGCGCACCTCGGCACCGACGGCCAGGGGATGGTCGCCGCAGTCGATGATGAGGTGATCGCTACTGGCGTCGATAATATCGATCCCCGCGGGGCTGCTGAGGCCGTCGGGGTCCACGTCCTGTCGGCCGATGGCCAGAATCGCCTGGGCAATGTCACCCCGATCCGCCGGCGGGGCCTTTTCGCCGAAGGCGGTCTGGGCGATCTCCCCCCAGGGCTGGGTTGGCTTGATCTTCGATTCGATCACTTCGGCGACCAGGGTAATGGCATCGGTATAGAGACCATCAATCGGCTGGCGGTGCAGGGGTTCACATCCCAGCAGAATGGATTCACCCAGCCGCAGGTTGTTGATGCGGCCGCTGTCGGCATCGCTGAAGGCCCAGTTCAAGTTGGCTGAGTTGCCGCCTGTCACTATATCCAGGGAAATGCCGAAGGCGGTTTCCACCGAGCGCGCCAGTGCGGACAGCTGATCCATATTGCGGCTGTCCGGAGACACGCCGCAGTGACACGCCAGATTGGCGCCTATACCCTTTAACTCGATATTTGGCATATCAAGTACCAGGCCTGCGGTGCGTTCAAGGTCGGCCGGCATAATCCCTTCGCGCAGGTCGCCAAGTTCAACCATCAGCACGACAGCGTGCGCCTTTCCGACAGCTCTGGCTGCGTCTGAAAGGTGGCGAATGACGTCGAGCTCGCTGTTGAGGCTTATATCAGCGTAATGAATCACCCGCTGCACATCGCTGATCATGGGGGCGCGTATCAGCATCATTGGTGCGCTGATGCCTGCGCGGCGCATGGCTTCGATGTTCTCCATGCGCGAGTCGCCGATCATGCACACACCTGCCTGCAGCATAGTACGAGCGATTTCGGGTGAGCCGAGGCTTGCCTTCATCACCGCAGTAACCGAGATACCGCGGGCGGCTAATCGCGTGACCAGTGTGCGGGCATTGTGATGAATCTTGTCGAGATCGACTTCAAGGCGCGGCGCACTCATTGTGCGTGCGCGTTGAGCTTTTCCCCAAGTTCAGGAAATGCCCTCAGCACTATGTCTACAAGGCGATCCGGTGAGCGGGTCAGCGCATCTGTGGCCGGTATGCCCAGTTCGAGCTCGTAGGCATCGACGGCCGTGCTGACTTCATCATCGGTCATGTTTTCATGGTTGAGAGTCAGTCCAATGACCCGGGTATCGGAAAAGGTCTGGATCAGATTAATCTCGGCGGCCGGCAGCGGCATGGGCATCCGGTCGAAGTCGCAACGGTAGGTGCGGCCCGGTGCATGCTGCAGGATGACGCCGGTGGGGCAGCTGCCACGCAGGATAAATGAGGTGGTCGAAAACGCCGGGTGGCTCAGCGCTCCCTGTCCTTCAATAATGATCACATCGGGTTGTTCAGCTTCAAAGGCATCAAAAATGATCGCTTCCAGTTCGCCGGCGCAAAACTGCGAAGGCACTGCGTCCAGGGCGATACCGTAACGTGCGCCCTGTATCAAGCCCGTTTGGCCGGTGCCGACCATCACCACGTTCAGACCACGATCCCGCAGTGCACGGGTGAGGATGGTTGCCGTGGTGCGTTTGCCAATGGCGCAGTCAGTGCCCAGCACGGCAATACGCGGGCAGGTCACCTGTGCGATGCGACCGCTGAACATCCGCAGGTCTTTACTGGCGCGGGGGCGGCGGACATCCAGAATAGTTACGCCATTAGCGCTGCTTGCAGAAACAAATTCTGGGTCGTCGTTCAGAAACTCATGCAGGCCGTTGACTATATTCATGCCCAAACCAATGGCATCGAGCACCAGACTGCGCTCAGCGGCCGATAGCATGCCGCTGGATGGCGCCATTCCGAAGATGAAAAAGTCGGGCAGTGTGTCAGTTCGTGACAGTGCATCAGCCAGATCCCGGCAGATAGGAATGGCATTCGCTATTCCGTCAAGCACCATACCGGCGTCTTGTCCGGCCTTCTGGCTGTCGATGATCGACAGGATCTCGTACTTTTCCGAGTGTCGTACGAGGCCGTTGGCGGTCTTGCCGTCGATGGCGCCGAAGTTCGCTTCACAATAAACAATGGCCGTTGTGAGCCGCTTGGGTTCACCAGGGGATTGTGAGGGTGCTGCACGCTCAAAGGTGGCCGTGGCGGGGGAGGTCAAGTGTGCAGGCGTAGGTTGGAAAGAGGAAACTCGGGTGTCGTTCGGGGCAGTGCTGGAAAATGGTGTGTCTGGTGAAGGATGAAGCGGTAAAGCGGACCTTGGCGTGGCTAAGGCTTGGTCATCAGTGGCGGGCGGGCCCTGGGGTGAATAGAAGCGGGCCTGTGGGGGATGTTGCGGAATATCAGACATGAAATAACCTCTGTATGACGGAGGCTCAGAAGGGCAGCTGGATCGTGCCGACCTGGGTCGGATGTCAACAAGAGGTCCCCACTAAGCGGTGGGGTGAAAGTACATACTAACATAGTTGGGCCCCGGATTACGGAGCAAGCCCGTTGAGTACCGAACGGCGGCTAGCAACCTTCCGCTCCAATCGGCTCTATTTCCATCACCTAGGATGCAGCGAAGCGTCAACCCATCAATGGTTCATTGTTGGGTTACACCCCTTCGGGCCTGCATCCAACCTACATTCGTTCCAACCGGCTCTGGGCCCGACCTCCACAGGTAGGATGTGGTGTAGCGAAGCGCAACCCATCAATGGTTTATTGTTGGGTTACGGCCCTTCGGGCCTGCACCCAACCTACATCCGTTCCAACCGGTTCTGGGCCCGACCTCCACAAGTAGGATGCGGTGCAGCGAAGCGAAACCCATCAACCGATGGTTCATTGTTGGGTTACACCCCTTCGGGCCTGCACCCAGCCTACATCCGTTCCAACCGGTTCTGGGCCCGACCTCCACAAGTAGGATGCGGTGCAGCGAAGCGAAACCCATCAATCCACGAACTCTCTATATAGATAAGAGAGTCCAGAGCATGGATTGTCTATTTATTAACCAGGGCGTAATGATTTAAATGTGCACTGCTGGTTGTCGGGTGATCTATATTGCCGTCGATCAGCCGTTTTAGAGTTTGATTAGCCTCTTTTTGCACTTATTCGTTATTAAATTCAAAGGGGCTGTTGACTCTGATCGGGGGCAATGTAGAATGCGCACCTCGCTTAGGGAAAGCGGCTTTAACAGCCACCGACCAAAGCGAGCAAGTCGGAAGTAAGTGGTTGATTTTCAAGTGTTTAGCTTGATAAATTGGCCGGCTGTATCGGCTTGTGAGTCACTCGTTTTTCTCCTCGGCTTCGGTCGAAAATGTTGAAAATAAGAGTTGACTTAAAACACCGAGACGCTAAAATATGCGCCTCACTTGAGAC
>NZ_BCNS01000104.1 GCF_001528745.1 Marinobacterium profundum
AGGAGTCTTCGGCAGCGTCAGATTGGTATAAGGGCAAGCTATTCCGAACAGATATTGTTAGCAGTCAGATAGCCGGAAAAACTAAGGTTTCCGCTAATTTTGATAGACCTAACATGGTAATTTTCCTGTACGCAGGTAACGCTGCCACATTGCGTTCGCCGGGTAGTGCGGATTGCCAATGCTGTCGAGGATCAGTAACGGCGGTTCCTCTGTCACAACCATCACACGAACGGCAACCGTACCGTTCGAGAGGTATTTTAGGTCGTGATTCAGTGAACGAAAAAATAGGCGGTGCTTAAATAATACGCGCATAATTTGCATTGATACCCCTCCAGTAGCTCTACGAAGCTTAGCAAAGCAGAGCCGATAGACAAACCGGCGACCAAGGACTTTACACTATCACTCCAGAGGCTCTGAATTCGGCATTATACTTTTCGGTCTAAACTCAGAAAGTTCGCGGTCATTAAAGACATAAAACCACCGAATCATGAGAACTTTTACAAAAGTGGAGAGCTTATTAACGGGCAACTCTGATCGGGACGGGACCTACGGACGCTAAAAAATAAATCCTAGAAATATCAGCACTAATCCCCTCGCATAGTTGAGTAAAACCAAGTCCGTCGCTAATCATCCAGTCGTAAAATATGCCGTAGATTTCTTCGATAGAATAGCGTAGAAGAAAGTGAAGCGCTCGATAGTTTATTGTATTTTTAAGTAAATATGGCCGATCCGAAAAGTCTGGAAAATTCCATTGTGTAATGGTCAGAAGAGTCCAATGCAGGCTGAGCATCCTGAACCGCCACACGAAGAATATCATGCATAATTACATCAACGAAATATAATGGCAAAAGTGAGTTTGTCCTAAAAACATCCAATCCATTTTCGCCGACAAAAAATTTATCAATTTCGCCCCTTGATAGGCCAGGAGGGGCTTTTATAATAAAAGACTCGATCATGCGCTTTGTGCTTGCAGCTACATGAGCAGTCCGCGAGTAATCGCCCAGCAAGATCATTTTCCTAACACAGGCCCAATGCCTTCTCCAGCCCCCCCCCTCAGTCGGCAAAAAGGTGTCGGTAAACGCGATCGGACAAGCAGGAGGATTGTACACAGTCCAGTGATCCGCACATGCCATCAATGCATCACAAATGAACACCACTTTTAGACTGTCAGTGCGTATATTCGTCTGAAGATGATGTATATGCTCTCCCTCCGTCCCTAATTTGGGGACAATGTATCACGTCTCTAAAATAGGGACAATGATCAAGACGATTAACAATACTCGCTACGATGACCTGATTCGCTGGCTACGCAGCGCCCGTGAAGAGGCAGGCTTAACTACGCGGGAACTGGCAGTGCGCCTGGATGAGCCCTTCCAGTTTGTTAGCAAAGTCGAGCTCGGGCAGCGCAAATTGAATGTCTACGAGTATGTGCAGTACTGTGAAGCCCTAGGCCTGAACCCAGGGGATGGGCTGGTGCTTCTCAAAAAGAAATCACCGACGGCTTGGTCTGGCAAGCCTACAACGACTGTGCCGGATCTGTAACCTCGCCCCCTACCCCGTTGCCAGGCTGCGTATGTGCCATCAACCGCAGTTGAACCACATAGTTATCCAGCACATCCGCCAGCACCTGATCGCTCGAGCTGGCTTTCATGAATTGCTGCAATTGCCCTAATCGCGCCCTGACAGCCTCGCCGTCGCTCCGAAAGGCCTGAGCATCGATAGGCACCTGTAAAGCAATCTTAAGCGCATTCAGCGCGCGTGTTGCGGACTCACGCTCACGATCAATCGCATCCACGCGGCTCACTTCGCCGGTCAACCGATTGATCTGCGCATGCAGCACTTTTGTTTTTTGCCGCCAGCGCTTCGCCGCACGTTGCTCGAAGAGCTTTTTGAGGCCAAAAAAACTCAGTACGCGGCCGCCCAGCGTTTCGTACGGTTTGAATTTTTCCACCAGTGCTTGGGCTGCTACCCGCGCCTCCTCCGCCGTCTTGCGCGCCTGAGCGGCGACCCGCGCATCCACCTGGGCTTGCTGATGCAGTTTTTCTGCCTGCTCCTTTTCTTGCGCAATGCGCGCGATCTGCAACCTTGCCTCGTCTTGAGTCGCTTCCACAAGCCACGTAGCCTGCGCCTGGGCGTCCGACAGGACCTGAGCTGCTTGCCGATCGACGGTTTCGGCCTGTCGCTTTGCATTGGCCAGGGCTTCCGCTTTTGCTTGCTCTCGTTGCCACTGCGAGCGTGTCAGACGCTGACGCCGCGGCCCTATGCGGGCCTGACCGTAGTGCACGGCAACCTCCTGATAGTAACGGTCCTGAAACCTTCTCATTTCAGCTTTGTACGCGTCGTTACCGGCTTTTTTACCTTGGCCTGTGCGGTCGTTGCCCTGCGCAGCTCTGCGGGCTAACTCACCTTTGTGCAGCTGCGTAAAATCGCTACTGGGCTCTGTCGCCCCCACCAGAATATGAATATGCGGATGGCTCTCGTCCCAATGCAGCGCAGCAACCTGTACGCGGCTGGGAAATTCGCTTTGGGCGAACGTAATCGTGTCTTCCGCCCACTCCCGTATCTCCTCCAGACGCAGTTGTCTCTGCTCGTCCGGCAGCGCGTCCAGATCCGCGACTGACAGCGGATAACTCGCTATCAGCCCAATACCTGTATTGGCATCGGCCCTTACCTTGCGCTTTTTACCGCCATGCAAGGTGGTGCTCGCATCTGCCGCTATTGCAATCTTCTCCGCCACCGCAACGAACGAAGTGCCAAGTAAGTACTCAGGCGGCAACGGCGACTTAACATGCGGGTGGCTGTAAGGCACCCGTTCAGCTTCCCGCGCAATTGACGTCAAACTGCGTTTTTTACTCGTCCCCTTAGTTCCGTATGCTTCGTAGTGAATGAATTGGTAACCCGCCAAGAAATCCTTCTCCAATAAGCCTTTAAATGGCATCCGTGCCATGTTTACAGTTCATAAAACCACTCAAATCCTGATATACAAAGTCAACAAAACTCATAAAAAATGTACAAACACAAAATAAAGACTACAGAGACCCAAAAAGAAGATACACCGACACTATAAAAGCCCATGAGTATCAATTGAAATACAAACCAGCACCTAAAAACAAATTCAATACTATGAACACCGTCCAACGTAAAGGTTCATAATCCGTGCCAGTACATTACGAAAATAATAGTTTCAAACTTAGACTGACAGGTCATCCTCATCCTCATCTGACTTATTACTCTTCGACTCAAACAACTTTTCACCTCGAGCATGCTTCGCCCTGATCATCTCGAATAAACCTTGCATGCCAGGAGCTTCCTCGTAGTCTACGATGTTTCCGACAATGTGCGACGGCGCTTTGTTCAACAGTTTTGCTTTCTTGTAATGCGTTTCGATAACCTGGACTGAGTTCCCACAATGCTCTGCTATGTCATTGTGTGAAATGCCCGCAGCCAATTGGTTATTGATATAGGTATGCCGGCAACTATAGGACTTGTAGTTAGTATGATGCAGCTTATCTGCAACGTAGCCCAAATACTGCTCTTTGCTGAAAATTTTCTCGTAAGATGGAAAAGCATTGTATCGATAGCTTTTGAATACAAACCGATCAGCATAGTGCTTGATCAAGTGATCAATACGCTCCTCAACAATAAACCCGTTCAATACCATTGCCGCTGACTCAATCGCTTTAACAGCGGTTGCATCGATCGCGACTTGACGATATTTGATAGTACTCTTCTGCGTTTTCCCTTTATGCAACTTAATTACATAATAATGATGACCACTTTCAGCATCGTAATGCTTGCTTATATCCTTGAAACGGATACCTTTCGGCTCTTCGCCAGGGCGAACACCGGTTGATAGCAAGAAGGCAAAGTAGTGCTGGAACGCATTCCGATAGTGCCTAGTCTGCTCTTTCCTGCTGTTCTGTATAAATGCAGGGTAGTTCTCCTTCAAAACATTGAGATCGTGCTCGCTGAAAGGCTCTACACGATAGTCCGGATCGCTTGTCACGACCACTTTCGGGAACTTGGGCACCGACAGCTGGTCGATCAATCGCTTCTTAACAGCGTACTCAAACACTTTGCTGATACTTGTTTTCTGCATTGTTATTTGAGACTTCGACCTGACTGTTGTCTGATCGAAATACTCCACAAGCATGGGATAGTCAACGTTCTTTATATTGCAATCGCTAAAAAATGGAATGATGTGATTTTCCAGCAAGGAAACGTAGCTTTTGTAGGTTGTTTTCGTGACTGCTGGGTCCGCCATAGCGGTCTTCATTTCATCAACGACTTTAAGGGCGATAGTTTTGAAGAACAGGTTCGTCCCCGCCTTGATCGAGTATCCGGCTTCTAGCTTTCCGATTAGCTTAAAGCGTTCTTCAATAGCGCTCACGACGGCTTCCTCCACGGACTCCTTCCCCGTCGAGAAACGTTTTTCTTCTTTGACACCCTTGTTGTCCAAGACAATTCGCGCAGACCAAAATCGTGTCTTGTATTTCTGACGATATAACGAAAGCGTACCATCAACCTTAAAGCGCTCTGTTCTAACGTTCTCTTTATTCTCAATAGTCGGCATATCTTCACCCGAATCGAGATGAGAAAGCAGTGCATTGGCTTGTAGAGCAGGCATATTGAGGATGCGAAGAATCAGTGCTTCCTTATTCATATTTGCAATTCCTTTTGCAATAAAATATGTAGAGATATTTGTAGACTTCGCCATATTATCACCTAAGACCTTGTAATCAAAGACAATATAATAGAGGTCTGAAATTCAAAATCCCCCGCCCTTAAAAGCGTGCCGGTTCGAGTCCGGCCACTGGTACCATCTCAGAAGAGGCTTGCAGAAATGCAGGCTTTTTTCGTTTCTGGCCCATGAAAACCTCCTGATGCCAGGCAGGAGCCCCCGATCAGTCATGGCGCAGCACAATGGGATACTGCAACAGAAGCCTGAATGGACGCAGAGGTGCTGCAAACACCCGCACCCTGCTTGCGCAGCGAGAAGCCATTTGCAAGCCAAGTTGAAAACGGGCTCTCTCACAATGACCAAACACAGAGACTAGCCGATGAACTTCAGAGACCCATTCGGACGCCAGGCGAAAAGAAGCGAGCGCGAATACGCCTCGCTACGGCAGAAACTACCAGGCGCAGGCGTCACCACCCGGGCCGATGCCGAGCAGCTGATAGAGACCGTAGGCAAACGCGGCAAGTACGGTTTAATGATTATTATTCCGCTGACGTTACTGTTGATGCTGCTCATACCCGAAGGGCGTATTATTTTCGGCGCAGCCGGTACTATGGTGGGTCTGTGGGCATATATAACCAGCCGCAAGATTCAGGGTCACGTTCAGCGTTATATCCAAGAGGAGCTCTCCTCTGACAGCAACTGCGAATCAGCGCCCCCCGACGACTCCGCAACCTTGTAGTTGCAGCCAGGCAGCCTTTTTCGGCTCAAGATCATCACAACGGCGAGGTCATCAGGACCCGCCGCTCGTTCCCGAACAATACATCTGTGATGAAGGCGCCCTATCTCGCCTTACATCATATCGCCAATAAGTGGACGATGCCGATACGGGCCGGGAACAGGCGCCGGCCTTGGCCGCCTTCCGCAGGAAGGCCTCGACCAAGAGCCGTCGTATTGATCATGCAGATCACTCTACCGAGCGGCGAATAAACCTAACGCACATTCGTCGTCAGGCCACCGTCAACGGCGATTTTGGCACCGTTGATATAGGCTGCACGGTCCGATGCCAGAAACACGGCCATGTCTGCTACTTCCTGAACCTGCGCCCAGCGACCGCTGATGATGCCCTTGCCGGTACAGAACTCACGCATCCAGCTGTCGGCATCCTTACCCTGGGCAGCGCCCATCTTTGCGGCCCACTCATGGCGCCACTCTGTACCGACGATCCCCGGAACAATGGTATTGGCGGTGACCTTCTGTGCAGCAAGATCGGCGGCCAGATAGCCTGTCATGTGGATCAGGGCGGCGTTGTTCATGCCATAGGTCAAGGCCGGCATCCATGTCATCGACCCAGACGCACCTGTGATCGTGATAAGGCGGCCTGTTCCGTCCTGCGCGATGGCCGGCAGAAACTCGCGTATCGTCCGCAGGGCGCCCAGGGATTTGACCTGAACCTGGCTGAGCCAGTCACTGTCGTCCCAGGTGATTTCGCGGTCCTGCCGCTGTATCGCCGCACCGGCATTGTTGACCAGGATATTGAAAGTACCAAAGTGCTTGCGCGCCTCCCGGGCCGCATGACGCACTGACTCGGTATCGGTAACATCGGTCGCCACCGGCAGCGCCTTGATCGAAAACTCTTCTGCCAGTTCCTTCGCCGCCGCGTTCAATTGCGCTTCGCCGCGCGCCAGCATCACCAGGTTGACGCCCTCGGCAGCCAGGGCGCGCGCCACGCCTTTACCCACACCTTTGCTCGCACCGGTGATGACCGCTGTACGCCCTTTGAGGTTAAGTTCCATGTTGTTCTCTCCGCTTTGATTCACATATTTGATGCCCCAGGCAGCCGGGGCGACTTTGCATGCGTTTTGTTGAGATTCCAGGCAGGCTCAATCGACTTCGTAGTTGCTGGCGAAGTCTTCGGGGACATCGGGGCCCCAGAGGTAGAGGGAGTCTTCCGGCAGGTGGTTATTGGCCACCCAGTCCAGCGTTGCCGGGATAAAGTCGATATCGAAGGAGTACTCCGAATAACTCCCCCAGGGATCCCGCACGTAGTAGAAATAATTGGAGCCCAGTACGTGGCGACCGACACCCCAGCCGCGCGACCAGCCGGCGGCGGCCATCTGCATCGCGCCCAGCCCAACGTCATCAAGGCTGGAGACATCCCAGCTGCAGTGGTGAAATCCGCCGCCGCCAGACTTCACGAAGGCCAGGGTATGGTGATCGGCGCCGTAGGGGGCGTGCATAAAGGCCACAATATCCCGTGACCGGTCCGACAGGCGCAGACCGAGCGTGTCTTCGAAGAAACGAATACTGCGCTCGACATCAGTGACGAAAATCAGCACATGGGACAGCCGGTTCGGGCGGACTTTGGCCGTGTCCTGACGATTGGGGGCACCACGCGTTCCCACGCCGGCCGCGGGCATGACGCTGGATGCCTTTGCGTCAGGTGTCACTTTGGCAGCCGCTCGAATCTGTATGAGATTGTTATCCGGATCATGAAACCAGAGACTTTTACCCGGCTCACCTTCGGGGGCCGCTAGCAGTGCGACACCCGCCGCTTCGAGCTGCCGTTCTATTGCCGCCATATCCTGCTCATAGGCGCCAAAGCACAGATGACGCAGGCGTTTTTTCTCGCCCGGGAACAGTTGCCCCCAGCGGTGATCGCCGCCAAAGGCATGCAATGCCAGGCTGTCCTGCTGCTTTTTAACGTCCAGACCGAAAGCTTCGTAAAATGCACGGGCGACGGAGAGTTCCGGCACCTCGAGTGCGAAGTGATCCAGCGAGTGCACCGCCGCTGTGGCGGATGTTTCAACGTACCTATTGAGCATGGTGATAGTCCCTCCGGCGGGTTTGGGGACGATTTCGCCACCCTCCTCCGCCTGTTCGATCGATTCAGCTGCGCCCGAGAATCTTCTCAATCACGCCCGGCAACGTACCCAGGCTGGCATCGGTGCAAGACCTGGCCCGCCAGGCAACGAAGTGATCGGGACGCACCAGCACGCAGCCGTCATCATCGACCCCACGCAGCCTCTCCCAGTCGCCGAAGCAGTCGATATAATCCTGCCCCGCCCCGATAACGCGAACATCGATATGGATGCCCATCTGATCCTCGATAGAACGGACCACATCCTGCCAGGCCTCCCCGCCGATGCCGGTCAGGAGGGTGAACTCGCCCTTGCCGACAATGTCGTGCGTTGACAGCTTGGTTCTATCTCGGTTAAGCCAGGCATGGGGTAATCGGCAGCCAGGCCAGGTCGAGGCCTGATAGTAGAGCTCAGGGTCCTGCCTATATTCAGGGGCTGGGGTTCCATCAGGAACAACCGCCGAGCTGCCATAACGTTGCCCCAGCTCCACGCCGTGGGCGTTGAACTGATAGTTTTGCAGCTCGATAGCGGCTGCCAGCTTTTGCCGGCGCAGCCTTCCGTCCTCCCCTGGGGCAAAGGTGCGATGCAGGTTATCCCACCCCTGGGCTTCGGTTTGCCCTGGCTCGAACCCCAGCGCCGCTGGAATCGGCGCCATATTGCCCACGCTTTGCATCGCCCGGTCGACAACCTGCCGCCCCACCGGCTGGCGTTCCGCCGAGTAGCTTTCCAGCAGCCTGGGGTTTGCCTTGCCCTCGAGCACCCACTTCAGTTTCCAGGCCAGATTGAAGCCGTCCTGTACCGAGGTATTGGAACCCAGACCGTTGGCTGGCGGATGCCGATGCACGGCATCCCCGACGCAGAAAACACGCCCCCTTGAGTAGTGCTGCGCGACTATATGGTTGATCTGCCACTGGCTGACCGCCTTGATTTTGATCTCGACGCTGTCGTCACCAATCAGGCGCGCGATACGGGCCTTGACGGTCGCCTCACTCAGAACAGGCTCCCCCTCTTTGAGGTCATACATGAAGAGCATGACCCATTCGGTCCAGGGTTTGACATTGATAAAGGTCCCGCTGCCGACCCAGTAATCGTTGCCGGGTGTCAGCATCCAGTAGAGAACACTCGGACGGTAATCGACCAGGTGCGACAGGTCAGCTTCAAACCAGACGTTGGCGGCATGCCCCAGTCCCATTTCACCATCCAGCGTGAGCTCCAGGCCTTCGACAACCTGGCTGCGCGCACCATCGGCGCCCACCAGGTACTGGCTGCGTACTGTGATGACCTCGCCTGAGGCGCGATCCAATACCCGGGATAGCACGCCCGCCTCGTCCTGGCTGAAAGACTGGAGTTCGTGATTGAAGCGCACATCGGCAACAGCCACATCACGAATCGTATCGAGCAGTATTGGCTCGAGCAGATGCTGACCGATATTGCACATGCCGGTGGGGCTGGCTTTATCGTAATCGGAGCGACGCTCAGGCCCCTGCCCCCAGGTAGATAACCGACCAATCTCGGTGCCGTTAAAACCCGTGGCCCAGGCATTGTTCCCCATCCAGTCCGAGCGGGTGGCAACTTTCAGCACCTGCTGCTCGACACCAAGATCGCGAAATACCTCCATCGCGCCCTGGTTGGTAATATGCGCCCGGGGCGAATTGGCCGTACCGGGATATTTTGATACCAGCATATGGCTGATCCCATACCGGGACAGCGCCAGCGATGTCGTTAAGCCGGCTGGACCACCGCCGACAACAAGAACAGGCGTATCGATGGTTTTCATCGTTATTTTTCTCCTGTGATAAATCCGTTTTTAAAGCAGCCAAACACACTCTGGCTAAACCTTTAAGTCTGCGGGCACTACTCAAGAATAGAAAATCAGAAAAACTCTAATTATAAATACGACACTCGCTCATGCAGCCATTAAGAATGGCTGTTCAGTAAAAACTTACGCATGCTAATAAATCTATTTTAAAAGCTTCGTCACGACGACCTGTAATCGTGGAGCCCCGACCTTGATCAACAAAAACGCTATCGGCCATGCAATATAAATAGAACGCCACCAGCGCGACAAAAAGCCCTCGACCAAGCCTGTATTCACCCAGGTTATTATCGCCGTCATGATGGTCACCATATAGATTGACATCATTACCGAGAAAACCAGCTGCGCATGCCGGCGTGGAAACAACATTGAATACCTCCAATAAGCTATTAACCTGGCGCCACTGGATCATCACTTATGCAGAAGACACAATGATGAGGCATCCCTGCTTCAGATATTGACCCCTTGGTTTTTAACCTGGCGATGAAACAGGCCGTCCCGCCCTGTTTCATCATCGCCCTACTTCATCGTCGGCATAACGAAATCCGCACCGGTGCGAATACCGCTCATCCAGCGGGACGTGACCGTTTTAAGCTTGGTATAAAAGCGCACACCTTCGGGGCCGTGCATATGGTGGTCGCCGAAGAGCGAATTCTTCCAGCCGCCAAAACTGTGGAATGCCATCGGCACCGGAATCGGAACATTGACCCCGACCATGCCTACCTGAATTTCGTGCGCAAACATCCGGGCGGAATCGCCGTCACGGGTAAAAATAGCGGTGCCATTGCCATACTGATGAGCGTTGATCAGGTCGACGGCTTCCCGGTAACTTTGCACCCGCACCACGCCCAGCACAGGCCCGAAAATTTCCTCCTGATAGATGCTCATCTCCGACGTCACTTGATCGAACAGACTGCCGCCCAGAAAAAAGCCGTTCTCGCAGCCCTTGGACAGCACACGGGGCTCGCGACCATCGACTACGAGCCGGGCACCCTCAGCAACGCCCTGGTCAATACAGGAGCGGACATTGTCCAGGTGAGCACGACTGATCAGCGGGCCCATTTCGATATCCGGGTCGTCGCCGGCACCGATTTTCAGGGCCTGTACACGGGGTGCCAGGCGTTCGATCAGCGCATCGGCCGCCTCATCGCCCACCGCCACCGCAATCGAGATCGCCATGCAGCGTTCACCCGCCGCCCCGTAGGCTGCCCCCATCAGGGCATCGGCGGCCTTGTCGAAATCGGCATCTGGCATCACCACCATATGGTTTTTAGCGCCACCCAGCGCCTGTACCCGCTTGCCGTTCGCTGCACCTGTGGCATAGATATAGCGGGCTATCGGCGTGGAGCCAACGAAGCTGACCGCCTGAACATCAGGGTGAACCAGCAGAGCATCAACCGCCGCCTTGTCGCCCTGCACTACATTGAAAGCGCCCTCCGGGAGACCGGCCTGCTGCAACAATGCGGCGAGAAACAGCGCAGCGGAGGGATCGCGTTCCGAAGGCTTGAGCACGAAGGTGTTACCACATGCCAGCGCCACCGGGAACATCCAGAGCGCGACCATGGCCGGGAAGTTAAACGGCGTGATACCGGCCACAACCCCCAGCGGCTGGCGCAGTGAATGGGAATCGATACTGCCGCCGATATTCTCGGTGACCTCACCCTTGAGCAAATGCGGACCACCGCAGGCAAACTCCACCACTTCGATCCCGCGGGTCACTTCGCCCATTGCATCGGACAACGTCTTACCGTGCTCAGCAGTAATCAGCGCCGCCAGCTCGTCGGCATGGTGCTCGAGCAAATGCTTGAATTTACCCAGCACGCGCGCGCGCCGCAGCGGCGTCAGGCCTGACCAGGCAGGGAAAGCCGCCTTCGCCGCCCGCACCGCGTCACCTACTTCATCGACCGTTCCCATGGGTACTCTGGCGATCACGGCACCGGTCGCCGGATTAAGCACCTGGGAGAAACGCTCGCTGCGGGATTCGACCGTCTGGCCGTTAATATAATGTGTCAGAGTATTCATTGTTCTTTGCACCTTAGTGAGTAAAGGGTCGTCCGCAGGCGTCGTTTAACTCATCCGCACAGACGCGCGATGATTCCGCCAACGGCATTCAGCCAGGGTTTATTGTGATTCGTTCAGTCTGCGGCAGGCCTGCCAGGCCAGCAATTTCCAGCCATCAGGCATCTGTTGCCAGATACAGAGGAAACGACAGTTCAGATGCGTTGCTATGCCCTCTATATCAACATCGATCTGGATATTGCCGGTAATAACCGCCAGCTCCCCAAATATGCGAATATCATGGTCTTGACACTCGATATGACGATATTTCCATTTTCCCGCCTGAACCCCCTGCAGATAGGATCTCTTGCTATCGGTCACACCATCGGAGTGGGTGTAACTGAGATCCGCCGCCAGAAGTTTATCCAGCGTATCGGTATCGGCCTCCCGCATGGCTTGGTAACGCTGAAGCTCCAGCTCGGAAATCAGGTCTCTTGTTATATGATTGGACATTTTTCTTTCCAGACACTTTAAAAGGCGTGAATATCAACCGGATGTTTACTGCACTCATAAGCTCCGGCCCCGACGTTAAAATCAGATAATTTCCCTTTTACCGTCTGAATAACTGATGCGCACCGTCATGCAGCCTTCGTTCAGCAGCCAGGGGCGGATCTGGTAACGTCTTGCGCCAGAGCTGTGCATTGGATCTGATGCCATTATTTGATCTGCACCCTCAAGCGATTCGGCACGGATGATAACGAGACCTTCACCGTCCCACTCCTTACCATCTTCGGTAAATAGAGGGCCTGCAGCAAACATGATGCCCTTGCGCTCGAGTTCGACCTGGAATTTAAGGTGTTCTTCGACATTCGCCAATACCTCATCCAGATTACCTGCTGAGTAGGTTTTAACCACGAAAAGCTGCTTGGCCAGGAATCCTTTACTTTCACAAAGTTCAACGATCTTATGACTTTCAATATTCCCGTTTGACATAAACACCTCTGCTTTATTTATATTTTATAATTACTGGCCCGACGGGTTAATACATGAAGCAGGGATGCTTCATCATTGCCCGCAGGGCAATGCGAACCCCACAAAAACCAGCACGTTCACGCACTTGCGCCTGTTTTTGTGGGGTGACGGAAAAATAGGTAGGGAACCTATTTTTCCGTCAGGCTAATAGCGAATCAGAACCGTTGTAATTCCCGGAACAGCCACCAGCAATGCCAGCAATAGCAACATGCAGCCGATAAAAGGCATAACGCCGATAAAGATCTCCTTGATGCCGATACTCTGATCATCCAGCGCCGCCTTGACGGTATAAACCGAGATCCCAAATGGCGGTGTGATCAGGCCAATCTCGACAGCGATAATGGTGATCACGCCGAACCAGATCAGGTCCATTCCGAACGCCTGGGCAATCGGCAGTACGATCGGCACCAGAATCAGCAAGATGGACACCGAATCCAGAATGCAGCCCAGCAACAGCAGCACTGCGATATAGACCAGCAGGAACTGATAGGGCCCCAGCCCATAGCTGCCCATCAGGTCCGCGACCCCCGCGGGCAGGCCCGTCATCGCCAGCATGCGGCTGTACAGGCTGGCGGCCATGATCAGAAACAATACCGCCACCGACACATGACCGGTTTCGACCAGTACCTTCCACAGCGAGGCGAGCGTCAGCCTTCTCAGCGCCAGGGCCAGGCAAAAGGCGCCGAAGGCCCCGACGGCACCGGCTTCGATCGGTGTGAAGATACCGCCGTAAAGTCCGCCGAGCACCAGCAGAATCAGCAACAGTATTGGCAAGGCCTTGCGGCTGGCCGACGCCGGGGTTTCCTTGTTACGCAGGCTCTCGTCAGCGCTGGCTTCACCGATAAAGCCGGGCCAGAACCGGGTCATCAAGGCGATGAGCACACAGAAAGACAGTGCCAGCAGGATGCCCGGAATCACGCCGGCGATGAAGAGGCTACCGATCGACTCCTCCGCCAGAACACCATAGACAATCATCAACAGACTGGGCGGTATCAACATGCCCAGAATCGAGCTGGCCGCGACTACACCCACCGAAAAACGGGCGCTATGGCCGTGTCGCATCATTTCCGGCACCGCAACCTTGGTGAACACGGCAGCGGACGCGATACTGACGCCGGTGATGGCGGCGAAAACGGCATTGGAACCGACGGTCGCCATACCCAGGCCACCGCGGATCTTGCGCAATAACCATTCCGCCACATCAAAGGTATCGCGCCCCACCCCGCAGACCGAGACCAGCATGCCCATCAGCACAAAGAGCGGTACAACGCCAAACAGGTACTCGCTGATCGAGTCATTGACCGCAGCGCCGACCATGCGGCTCGCGATTTCCGGGTTCCTCAGAATCGCCAGACTCGAGAAAGAAATAAGGATCAGCGCCATACCAATATGCATGCCGAAAAAGATCGCGGCGAGCATCAGTACAATCGAAAGCGAACCTATTTCAATGGCAGTCATTGTCATTCCTCCTGCAGGCTTTTGGCCGGGGCCATACAGCCACGAACATCGCCATAGATATGCAGCCCGTACTGGATAATGGTGGCGGCAGACCCCACCAGTATCACCAGTCGAACGGGCCAGGTGGGCAGCGTAAACAGCCCCGGCACCCCTACGTAATCATTGTCGTGCCAGGCGTTCAGGAACATGGGCAGCGTCGCATGCAGCACGATCAGACAGGCCACAAGCCCGCCAAGACTGAACAGCGCCCGCAGGAGCCTACCCAGGCGCGGGCAGAGCCCGATAAAGCTGTCCAGAAAGATATCGGCCCGCGCCATGCGGTTGTGCCTGAGGGTGCTGGCAAGCTGCATAAACACGATGGCGACGATCGACAGTGACACGAACTCCGCAACACCGTAGATGGGCTGGCTCAGCAACGACCGGGATGCCACATCGCCACAGATCAACAGCATCATCGCGAATATCAACAGCGAGCCGATGCCGTTCATCCCGTCGATCAGGTAATGCAATGGCGAGAGTCGCAGCCTGGCCCGGCAGCCGCTTGCCTGCGCCGGTTGCTGCAGTGCCGTATTGGTATTCATGCTGACCTCCAGCGTGCTCACAGCTCTTGATCCCAGTTGCGCAGTGGCTCGACGCCCTGCTTACGCATCGCATTCATGTAGGCACTGAGCACTTCGCGAGCAGGCAAGCCGTTGGCTTCATTCTCCTGTACCCACTGTGCCGCGATGTTGGGCATGGCACTGACCCAGGCCAGTCGCTGTTCGCGGGACCACTCGAGGACCTCCACCGCCGGCGTCGCATCGGCACCCTCCTCGGCCAATTTCTGCATTCCGTTGTGGTAGTTAGCCATAACGGCTTCACCCAGTTTGCGCGAGTACTCCAGGCCAACCTCTTTCATGATCTGCTGCACATCCTCTGGCAAGCGCCCCCAGGTATCCTTGTTGATGGCCAGCGCACCGAAGTAAGTCGACCCGAGATTGACCTTGGTCACGTAAGGCGCAACCTCGTACAGCTTGATTCCCATGACTCCCGATGTCAGCGATAGCGCGCCTTCGGACAGGCCGGTCTGCAAATCGGTGTAATAGGTCGTGAGCGCACCGTTGACCGCCACAGACCCGGTTCCGCGCATCCAGGACGCGAGTACACCGGGCGCCGAAATTCGGCGACCCTCCAGGTCCTCTACCGAGTTAAGCGGGAAAGTCGTGAACATCTGGTAGGTGTCGCCACTGCAGGCGCCCAGAAAGACCAGGTTGTTCTGCTCCCACTCCGCCTTCAGCGCCGGAACCGTCTCGTTCAACTCATTGAAAACCTCCATCATCAGCGCCGGATCATCCGTCACCGCCGGCGCATAGATGGTCACCTGGCTCAGGGGTTGCTTCGCGCCCTCCAGATTGCTGAAAACCCAGCCGATATCGACGATACCTTCGGCCACTGAGCTCAGCGTGGCGTTCGCCTTGTAGAGCTGCCCTCCGTAGGCCTCCTGCCACTGGATGCTGTAGTCCTTCCCCAGTGCCTCGACCCGCCGGGTGACTTCGGGAATGAAATGATTCGAGATAACCCCCACCCAGGGCAGGATCTTGGGATGGCTGGCCCCGACCGTTAACCTGAAGGTTTCTCCGGCATGGGCCACAGTTGCCTGGAACAACGTCAGACAAGAGGCGATACAGGCACTCATTAGGTATTTATGCCACATGGTGACTCTCCTTATATTTATTGTCGTTTGGGTTAATCTGCACCGTTTATAATCCGCAAAACAACCACTCCGAAGATTTCCGAAGCTTGTGCCGCTGTCACAATAAAACTCGACTCACCTCGAAGAGAATATTGATAAAATTCCGCTTTAATAATTGAAGGTTATTGTTTACTGCTGTTATTTATTCAGCGAATAGGCTGAAGCCTCGCCGAGAAAATCTTCTACCGACATTGATGGCCCCCACTGATAGAGGCTGTCATCGCAGGCGGCCGTATGCCCCAGTGGAGATTCATGATTAAGAAGATCGCCATCGGTAAAGTGCTCAATAATATTGCCGGAAGGGTCCAGCCAATAATCGAATATCTGGCTGCCCAGTAAATGGCGACCAATGCCCCAGAAGGGTGTCCAGTTCCGCTCATGCATCCAGGTATTCCCCAGGCACTGGGCATCGAAGTCCTGTACTTCGAAGGAGGCATGATGAACTTTGTCCTGCGGCGCCTGGAAGAGCGCGACCGTATGGTGGTCGGTCCAGTCCGCGCCCCGGTTGAGTCGAAGAAACGCAGCAACAGGCTGATTCTGATCATCAGACTCGACCACAAGATCTGACGGAATCAAGCCTAGCATCTCCCGGTACCAGCTGAGGCTTTCCGGCATGTCCTCGACACCGATGGCGATATGGCCCAGCCTCATCACCTGCGCCGGTGCTTTTGCCGGGCGCTGCACTTCACCAAAGCGTTGTTTTTTCTGGGCAGAATTCAACGTCAGCGCCTTGCGCATCGGCAAAGGCTCAGCGGCCTCCACAGCATGAACGAGTTCGACACGCAGCCCAGCCGGGTCGGTCAGTACCACGCGTTCGCCACCTCCGGGCCCCTCGATGGCTTCAATCAGCGAGCCACCCGGCAACGTCTGTGCAAATGCCAGGTCGGCCCGTTCTTCGACCGCGAAAGCGAGGGTCGAACAGCCCGTCTGCTCCGAGCGCTCGGCAATATAAACATACGGCAGTGGACCGGTACCGCGCATATAAAGTCGATCTGCAGTCTTTTGCGCAGTCACCATGCCAAAGTCCGTCAGGAAGCGTTCGACGGCGTCCAGATCTCGGTGGCGATAAACAACATGATTAATATCTTTTATTCTTAGCATTTCATGAACTCCTCAAGCACGCAGCCTTCCATAAATAGCCAGAAAAGCCGCGAACCCAATTATCAATAATGGCGATTATCGACAGTATCTAAGCTTTCATTCGCTTATCAGCGAAGGCATCCTGGTCGAATGAATCAAGCCAATACTGCTTCGTCTTCGACTTTATTACTGAGGGTTCCGATACCCTCTATTTCGACAGTGCAAAGATCGCCGGGCTTCATAAACAGCGGCGGGCGACGAGCCCAGCCAATACCCGCGGGCGTACCGGTCACGATCACATCACCCGGCTCGAGGGTAACGGCTTCGCTCAGAATCGAAATCAGTTGGGCCACATCGAATATCATGTCGCTGGTGTTGCCCTGCTGCACCACCTGATCATTCAGCCGGGTGATCAGGCCCAACCCCTTGGCTCCCGCGGGCAGTTCATCAGCAGTCACAAACACCGGACCGAAGGCGCCTGTCCCATCGAAGTTCTTGCCTACCGTCCATTGCGGGGACTTGAACTGATAGTCTCGTATCGAGCCTTCATTAAAGATCGAGTAACCGGCAACATGGGCCAACGCCTGGTCTCGCGGGATATGACGCCCCAGAGTACCTATAACCACCGCCAACTCGCCTTCGAAGTCGAGCTGCTCGGACAGGCGAGGCCGAACCATAGCAGCCTCGTGACCGATCAGGGATGTCGCGAAACGCGGAAAAAAGGTCGGATAATCAGGCTGCTCGTAGGGACTTTCCTTGGTGTGATCGGCATAGTTGAGACCCACACAGACAATTTTTCCCGGACGCTCGAACGGCGGAAGGTACTGAATCGTACCGCTATCAATGATCGGAGCCTCCGCCAGAACCTGCTCAGCAGCCCGAAATGCTTCAGCGCCCCCGCAAACCAGATCCTGCAGGCTGCCAGGATAAGCCGCATCCCCCGCCAGCAGCCCTCTCAGCGTACCTTCCTTCTCAATAGCCAAGCCTTTACGGCCACTCTGTGCAAAGTTCACGAAACGCATCACGGCACCTCTCGAGTAATCTTTTAATTATTAGGTACGGTACTGTACCGTACCTTTTGAGATTAAACTAAACCCGTAAATGCTCTGAGTCAATGACTATTACGTTGCTTTTAATTATTACAAATTGAAACTTGATACTTTCTAACAATGAAAAACACCGGCTCAGCCCCCTGGCCACGCCTGCAGAAAGCTGGCGGCTGGCGGCTGAAATACGAAAGTCGAGCCCCCTGGCGGCCGTAACGAGCCTGTTAACAGGCTTGATGCGATGCGCGAAGGCACTTATCCTTGAGCGCACCCTAAACTGTACGATCTATTACCGTACCTTTTTTGAGAAAGAATCAGATTCATGAATCAGCCACGGCAGATCGAAAAGCGCAAAGCCATCATTAACGCAGCGAGCGAGATGTTTCTCGAAGCGGGATACGCCGGTGTCAGCGTCGACGGCATCATCGCGCAGATCGGTGGCTCCAAGCGCACGCTCTACAAATATTTCGGCGACAAGGACGGCCTCTTCGCCGCCATCGTCGAGCAGATGTGTTCGGAAATCGTCACCCCGCTTACGCACCTGGATCTCAAAAGGCTGTCGCTGCGTGAGGCGCTTTCGACAATAGCACACACCTTTCTCGAAGTTCTGCTGTCGCCCCGCACCATTGCCCTGCACCGCCTGATTATCGCCGAGGCGTTGCGGGCACCGGCCTCTGCCCGTACCTTTTTCAACGCCGCACCGGCCACATCCTACCGCTGTCTCACCGAGTACTTTATCTGGGCCGACGGCGCCGGACTCGTGACTCCGGGCGATGCCCATGCCAGGGCCATCCTTTTTCTCGACTCCCTGACCGGCCAACTCCAGTTGCGCAGTTTGCTCGGGCACGAAAATCCGGCACCGGTTGAGCAGGAACGGCTGATCGACGAAGCCATCGCTGTCTTCACCAAGGGCATTGCCCCCACAGAATGATCGAGGCCGGGTACCCCCTAGCCTTTTTTAGAGCCGTCCAGCACATCTGACTCAAACAATGTCTCCAGCTCCGCACGGGCGTCTAGGGCCGTCTGGATAACAGCGGCCTTGTCGTCATGCACCAATTGCTGGGCCTTCAGTATCTCTTCGTCATGACGCTGGAAGCGTTTTATGCGCGCGTCTGCCTGGTCGGCGCTCAACCCAAGCCCCAGCAGCGACTGGCGACTCATCTCCAGGCTTGAGTGGAAGGTTTCCCGTATAGCCTCCACCCCCAGACCCGCCAACCGGAGCGCATCCTGACGATTGCGCGCTCGGGCAATCACCCTGATATCGGGGTAGAGCCGGCGCACCAGCTGCGCGATGCTGATACTGGTTTCGGGGTCATCGGTGGCAATGATGAATAGCTTCGCTGCCGGGACGCCGGCCGCTAGCAGAATGTCCGGGCGCAGGGGATCACCGTAAAAGATGGGCCTGTGCCCCATACTGCGCGACAGCTCGATGCTGTCGACCGCCGTATCCAGTGCCAGAAAAGGCACACGCTGCGCGTGCAGGACGCGGGCGACCATCTGTCCCATCCGGCCCATGCCCGCAATAACAACCCTGGGCTCATCACCTTCAATATCCTGAAAACCCTCAGGTATCTCTGCAGGTTCCGACTTCGGTTTGAGCAGTCGCCCAACCAGCATCATAAGCAAGGGCGCGACAGCCATCGACAGGGTAATCGCCAGCACGAGATAACTATGGGTGACCGTCGATAGCAGCTGCTGATCCTGCGCCATATTGAACACCAGAAAGGCAAACTCACCGCCCGTCGCCAGAACCACGCCCAGGCGCAGAGCACTCGCGGCATCGAGCCCGCCCAGCAGCCGCCCTATCAGCCACAACAATGGCAGCTTCAGCGCGATCAGCAAGGCCGTCAAAGCCAGCACCAGGCCGGGCGCCACCAGCAGCAGGCCGATGTCCGCCGTCATGCCGACACTGATAAAGAACAAGCCGAGCAACAGCCCCTTGAATGGCTGAATCTGCGATTCCAGCTCATGACGATACTCGGAATCAGCCAGCAGCAGACCTGCCAGAAAGGCTCCCAACGCCATGGATATACCCACCAGGTCCATCAGCCAGGCAGTCCCGATGACCACCAGCAGCGCCGTTGCGGTCGAGACCTCCTGTATGCCGGTCTTGGCCACGATACGAAACACCGGTCGCAGCAAGTAGCGTCCGCCAACAACCAAAATGGCGATACTGCCGAGCACCTTGAGCACAGGCACCAGGCCGGTATCCCCGCTTGCATCAGCACCGGCGCCACTGAGCAGCGGCACCAGCGCAATCAGGGGAATGGCAGCGATGTCCTGGAACAAAAGGATGGCGAACGCCTGCCGGCCATGGGCGCTTTTGAGCTCTTTGCGCTCGGCAAGCGTCTGCAGGCCGAACGCTGTTGATGACAGTGCCAACCCGAGCCCCAATACGACGGCAGCCTGTACAGACAGCCCGAACCCCAGCGCAGCCACTGCACCTATGACCATTGCGGTGAGCAGTACCTGGGCCAGGCCCGCGCCGAACACCGACTTGCGCATGACCCAAAGCCGCCGCGGCGAGAGCTCGAGCCCGATGATAAACAGCAGCAACACGACCCCAAGCTCGGAAATATGCGCCACGCTCTCGGGGTTCTCGATCAATCTCAATACGGAGGGGCCTATTACAACGCCTGCGAAGAGGTAACCCAGCACCGCTCCCAGCTTCAGATACTTTGCCAGCGGAACGGCCACAACCGCCGCCGCCAGAAAAACAACGATGGCCTGCAACAAACTGGCTTCATGTGGCACCGTAACCTCCTGTTATTAACTCGGCAATCAAACCGGCATCCCTGTTGATTGAATTGCCGCCCTTGAAAGTCGGCGGAATTTTTCGAAAACCTTTAGTGCCAAGAACAATAAGGCTTCAGCCTAATCAGCCAGAATAATTCGACGGCAAAAAATAGCGGGGAATACTGACACTACCGCATCCCCCGCCTATTCGCTCAACAAGCGTTAATAAACAGCTGGCCGCTGATCACTTATCGCCCTGAAAAGTACTGTAGCTGGAGATCAGGTTACGGTAGTCCGGAATATGGTTGGAGAAGAGCGCGCCCAGCCCTTCAACATCGTTGCGCCAGTCCCGATGCAGTTCACAGGCAGCACCAAACCAGGTCATCAGCTGGGCTCCCGCCGCCGACATGCGATCCCATGCAGCATCCCGGGTCAGGGGATTGAAGGTGCCGGACGCATCTGTCACCACGAAGACTTCGTAACCGGCCTCCAGTGCCGACAGCGCCGGAAAGGCTACGCAGACTTCGGTCACCACGCCGGCAATGATCAGCTGCTTTCTGCCCGTCGCCTCGACAGCCGCGAGGAAGTCTTCGTTGTCCCAGGCGTTAATCTGTCCGGGACGGGCAATGTACGGAGCATCGGGAAACAGCTCTTTCAGCTCCGGCACCAAAGGCCCGTTGGGCCCCGTCTCGAAACTCGTGGTCAATATGGTCGGCAGTTCGAAGTACTTGGCCAGATCGGCCAGCGCCAGCACGTTGTTCTTGAACTTATCCGGTTCTATATCCCGCACCAGAGACAGCAGACCCGCCTGGTGGTCCACCAGCAAAACTGCGGCCTGCGTCTTGTCCAATCGTACATAGGGAGTTGTCATGATAAATTCCTCGTTACGGTTGTTTCGCCAGCGCGCCTGGGCGCCCGGCTCTGTAGGACATTGCCGCACTTGCCGGGCAGCAATGCTGAATGCCTCTTTCTATATATTCTTAGCAGTCGGCCAGGCCTTAGGCCGGTGGCCTGACCTTCAGGGAACCAATACGATCTTTTCGGAGCTGCCCGCATCGCAGCGACGGTAGGCATCCGGTGCCTGTTCCAGCGTTAGGGTCCTGAAATCCGAGGGCCCGCCTCCCTGCTGCGTGAAGTGCTCACCAATGCGGTCCAGGAAAGGTACGCAATCCTGCATGCTGTAGAGCGCAGAGTTCACCCCAAGGATGGCGCCACCGCGGCGATAAAGGTTCAAGATTGGCACCTCTACTACCCCACTGACCGGCGCCGCAACCACGGCAATGCGCCCGAACCGCCCGACGGCGTCTATGGCCGCTGGCAGCCAGAAACCGGTTGTATCGAAGACGACCTCGCAGGTGCTGCCGTCGAAGGCCTGCGTCACCGCGGGCGCAAGATCAGACTCTCCTTGCAGCAGCATGGCCCTATCGCCACGCTCGAGATAATGTTCGAAAATTTCACGGCGGCGGACCGCCATCAGCGGCCGGGCACCACGCGCCTTCGCCAGCAAATACGCGGCTGAACCCACGGCGCCAGCACCTATGATCAGTACCCGCGTACCCTGCACCACCTGACAACGATCCAGCGCGTCCAGCGCGGTGATATAGGGGACACCCACTGCCGCCGCCTGAGCAAAGCTCATAGTCGCGGGTTTCAGGGCGACGGCGCTGACGGGCAACCTCATGTACTGAGCGTGACTGCCATCCCGGGTAAAGCCCAGCTCCTTGCCACTGCCCCAGACCTCCTGCCCCTGCAGCTGTTCAGGGCCCGAAAGGATCACACCGGCAAAATCGCGCCCAGGTATGCGCGGCAGCGTGGTGTATGGAAAACGCCCCAGTACGTTTTTGACATCACTGGGGTTGAGGCCGGCCGCACGAATTTCCACCAGCACTTCGCCCGGTGCAGCAACCGGCATTTCGAGTTCAAGGAACCGCAGTGCCGCAAGGTCTCCGGTGGCGGAAAACTGCAATGCTTGCATCATAAAACGGTCTCCGACTCAGCCCAGTCGGCGTCATTTAACGCCAGCCGAGTACCATGCCCTGGGCTGCCAGGGCTAACGCTGGGAATCCAGCACCTCGTTATTCGTGACCACATCCTGCGCCTTGAGATAACTTTCGATCAGCAGCTGATAGGCGGGGAATATCCGGGTGTAGACTTCAGCCCACTGCTGCGCATCCTCCCGATTCCAGGTGCGCTGCAGCTCGGATGCCACCGCGGCCGTATCCATGGGGACCACACCCGCCTGCATTACCCGGGCGAGGGTGATTTCCTGCGCCATCTTGGAATAGGTGCCAGAGGCATCCACGACGGCGAAAACCCTGTAGCCCTCCGCGACGGCGCTGATCGCGGGAAAAGCCATGCATACGCTGGTAATAGTGCCGGCGATGATCAGCGTCTTGCGGTTAGTGGCTTTCACTGCGGCGACAAAGTCCGCGTTGTCCCAGGCATTGATCTCGCCCTTGCGCGCTATGTACTGGGCATGGGGAGCATTCTCGTGAATCTCCGGAATCAGCGGGCCGTTAGGCCCCTGCGGCACCGACGCCGTAGTAATAACGGGCAGCTTCGCCAGGGAGGCCATCTTGGCCAGCGCGGCGGCGCGTGCGCGCAACTCTGGCATCGGCATGTCCCCCACCGTCTGGAAGAGACCACTTTGATGATCGATCAGCAGCATGACGGCGTCATCTGGATCGATGACCGGGCGCTGACCGTTGAAGTTGGCTGGATTAACCATGTCGTTACTCCTTAGATTTCGACAGGCTGCCAGGAGGCTGCCCGGTTGAAGCCCCTGCCCGCCCGGGATGAGCGGCTGCGGGCGGTTTCAGGAGGAGATCTGGCCGAAGCGACCGTTATTGATATCGGAGATGGCCTGGCTAATCTCGTCCTGGGTGTTCATTACAAAGGGGCCGTAGCCCACGATAGGCTCGTCAATCGGCTCGCCACTCAATAACACCATCACCGAATCGACCGTCGCTTCCAGCGCCAGGCCATCTCCGGCGTTGCCCAGCAGCACAAGCTGCGGGCCCGTGGCGACGGTGTTCCCGTTTACGGTGACGGAGCCTTTCAGCACCACCAGCGCGGTGTTCCACCCTTCAGGCAGCGGTAACTCGACACTCCCGCCCTGGGATAAGCGCATATCCCAGACATGCATCGGCGAGTGGGTTCGGGCAGGGCCTGCATGGCCGTCGAACTCACCGGCAATAACCCGTACCGACCCGCTACCCTCAGCCAAAGGAACTTCCGGAATCTCGCCGCTACCAATGGCCTGATAGCCCGGCGCCGTCATTTTGTCGCGGGCCGGAAGATTCACCCAGAGCTGCACCATTTCCAGGGCGCCGCCGGAACGGCTGAAAGCCTCGGAATGAAACTCCTCATGCAGGATGCCGGAGCCGGCTGTCATCCACTGCACATCACCGGGACCTATGACACCGCCCTGCCCGGTTGAGTCTCGGTGCGCGACCTCTCCGCGGTACACCAGAGTGACCGTCTCAAAGCCGCGATGGGGATGTTCACCCACTCCCCGGGGCCGACCCGACGGCGTGAATTCCGCAGGGCCGGCGTAATCCAGCAGCAGAAAAGGACTGAGCTGCTTGCCATATCCCTCGTAGGAAAATAAGGACCGCACGGGAAAACCGTCTCCTACCCAGTGCGGCCGGGGCGCGCTGTATACGCCAAGAACTTTTTTCATGACCACCTCACCGTTGCGATACGATAAGCAAAATAGATTGGCGCAGCGGCTTTGGGTAGAGGCTAAAATTGAGTCTCAGCGTCCTGTTTGGTGAACGATAGGAGCGATATGCAGGATTTAAACGATCTTTATTACTACGTGAACGTAGTGGATCATGGCGGATTCGCACCGGCCGGCAGAGCCCTGGGGGTCCCCAAATCAAAACTGAGTCGCCGTATTTGCATGCTGGAAGAGCGCCTCGGTGTGCGCCTGATAAACCGCTCCACCCGCCATTTTTCAGTGACCGATATCGGCCATACCTATTACGAGCACTGCAAGGCCATGCTGGTTGAAGCCGAGGCCGCCCAGGAAGCCGTTGAAATGACCCGGGCAGAGCCTAGGGGCATTATTCGCATGACCTGCCCGGTGGCGTTGCTGCATGCGCATATCAGCGCCATGCTGACCGATTTTATGGTTCAGTACCCTGGAATCACTGTCTACCTGGAAGCGACAAATCGTCGTGTCGACCCCGTCAGTGAAGCGATCGACCTGGCCATACGGGTACGCCCGCCGCCCCTCGAAAACAGCGACCTGGTCATGCACGTGCTGGCAGACCGCAGCCAGTCCCTGGTGGCGAGCCCGTCACTGCTCGCGCATCACAGCCTTCCCCAAACGCCCGCGGGCTTGAGTGAATTTCCCAGCCTGGGTCTGGGAACGCCGCAGCAGGAGCATGTCTGGAGTCTGTCGGGGCCGGATGGCGCCCATGCAATGATTCCCCACAGGCCTCGCTTCGTCACGACTGACATGTACGCCTTGCGCAGCGCAGCGATCGGCGGCATAGGGGTGGTGCAACTCCCGACCATGATCATGCAGGAGCAACTCGCACAGGGCACGCTAATCAAGCTGGTGCCGGACTGGGCACCGCGCCGGGAAATCATACACGCCGTGTTCCCCTCGCGACGCGGCTTGCTGCCGTCGATCCGAAAGCTGATCGACTATCTGGGGCAACGCTTTAAAGCACTGGAAGAAGACTGACGCGCTCAAGCAGCAGCGGCCAGCGTTGATACACGGGCTGGCCGGCAGACTTCAACAGGCGATTGATTTGAGCGGCTGTACGACAGAAAACAAGGCTAGAAAAACAGGGATCGTCATATGGGACGCAAAGGTCGCAGTTCAGTCTTTGAGCTCTTTATTCATGCAGCATCCAGACTACCCGCCTGGGTCTGCCTCATCTTGGCCCCGGCCAGCTACCTCGTGCTGCATCCTTTGGCCGACCGAACCGTGCAGGTAGCAACCAGGCCTGGGAGCGCGATTCCGACCAATATGCTCGAAATCCTGCTACAGCCCCTATTCCATGTACTGCAGTATGCTATCCCTATGGTCCTTGTTTTTGGTGCGCTGGTATCCATATTCAAAGCCTTCAGCGGACGCAGGCTGGCCAAGCAGTATCTGGCCACGCCATCGCGCCCGAGCGTCGACAAGTGGCCGTCAGCGCCGCGCTCAGGCACGGACACCATGAACTGGCAGCAGTTCGAGCTGCTTGTGGGCCAGGCCTTCCGGCAGGCCGGCTACTCTGTGATTGATGGAGGCGAGGAAGGCCCTGACGGCGGGGTCGATGTTCACTTGAAAAAAGACGGTTACAGGTTCTTCGTCCAGTGCAAACACTGGAAGACGCGCAGTGTGGGTGTGGCCGTAGTGCGTGAGTTATATGGCGTTATGGCCGCCGCAGGCGCGCGAGGCGGCTTCGTCGTAACCTCGGGTGACTTCACAGACGATGCGCGGGCATTTGCCAGCGACAAGAGAATCGGATTGCTCAACGGCGTCAAGCTCGACAAGATGCTCCGCAGTGCAGCAGCCACACTGCCGCAAGAGACGCCTGAAACATCGATAAGCACAACTCCGATACCCGCATGCCCGCGGTGCTCGTCGGTAATGGTTAAACGCAAAGCCCGTCAGGGGGCAAATGCAGGGCGGGCCTTCTGGGGCTGCCCGCGCTTCCCGAAATGCCGAGGCATCATCAATATTGATGAGCGGTGAGTCTGGAAATCACGGTGTTTGGCTGGAATACAGGCTTATGTAGAGCTTCACCTGCGGTGGCGACTGTACCCCCTAAATCAGTGTCCGGATTCATTGCGCACTACATGCTAAGCCCCGCTGACTCAAGAAACATACTTTTGCTTACTGACTACGCCACCTTGAAAGTTACTGGATGGCATTCAACAGGGTAAAGTTGTAACTTCGATATCAGAGCGTAAATGGATGTGGGAACGGAGGGATCTGAAATGCGTTTTTACTCGAACAAAAAGGTGCTTATAGAAACCAATAAAGGCACTAACCATGTCGGCAATAGCTGGAGTGATCGGGCGTTCTATTATTCCGTGGATGACCTCCCAGGTGCTCACAGTCCCGCTACACGGTTAGCCACAATCCTTGAGCGACTGCAACAAGGCCTGCCCCTCACCCCCATGGCTTTAACCTATCTTGAGCGGCAAGGCTTGTTGGCTATGCATCGCCATGCTACCGGCGGCTCAACTTCTGATGAATTTCATAAAGATGCCAACGCTGAGCAGATCCAGCGCAAGCAAGAAGCAGAGGCATTAAGGATCGTAAAAGAGGCTGAACAGAAAAAGCAAGAGATCGCTCGGCAAGCCCAAATAAAGCTAGCGCAAGGTAGAGCAAAAGCTGCACGCCAAGCGCTTGAGCAAGACCCGAAATACATCGCAAAGATGAGGAATAAAAAACTTCGCGCGAGTTACGGCCTTGATTTCTTTATTGAACAACACTGTTTCGCCACCCTTATGGATATTCTTCGGCAGGTCGATACAGGAAAGCGTTTAACTGAGAAAGATATAGTTTGGCTGTCAACAGATGGCGAAGAGTACTATAGCGATGCATTGAGGTCAGCCTATCATCAAATTGAAGCTGAGTTCTATGATAACCAATTCAAAAAGAGCCAAGACCTGTGGATGGCGATTAATGCCAGTAGTCATTACAGAAAGTGCGACAAAGCAAGGGTTGCTGACATATTACTCAGTGATATTGCTATCGAAAAAAATAAATATCCCAAGCTTAAATCCGCCCTTTTCACGACTCACGGTGGTGTGAAACGAGACCTGAAGCAGAAGGATGAAGCTATCAAACTTGGTGAAAAAGCCCACCTGCTGATGAATAACGATTTCCGCCCCTGCACCCTTATCGGAGCCGTTTATATGGAGACGGGTTGTTACAGTCTGGGACAGGAATGGTACGATAAAGCCGTTGCACGCGGCGCAAGTGAACGAACTATTGATAGCGACCTACGCAGCATCTTTATGCGTGCCGATAAAGCTCTTCAATATGAGATGCGTGCTCACCTACTTAAAGTAGATCCTGATCGTTACCACTGGGTTAAAAACTCAAACCCCAGACGTTATGCTAAATCCTGACATCAGGCGGCTGCTAGCGATATCTATTACGAAATTCAGGCCTCGGGTGAAAATGCGGGACTTCTTCGAGGGGAAGCGAGGGCGTTCGCATTGGGCCCTTCGTTGCAACGAAAGGCCCAATGCTGAAGCATCCTGCTTTCTGGTTTAATCGGCCGAATTAATATCAGCCGTAAAACAGCACATTCAGACCATAGCCTCCCACCATCAACACAATAAAGAGTACCAGCGACAGTGCCAACGGCTTGATACCCGCCTGGCGGATGGTGGCCCAGCGTGTTTTGATCCCCAGCGCCGCCATGGCGATAGCCAGGCTCAGCTAAGACGCCAGCTGCAAGCCTTCCAGCACAATAGTTGGCAAGGCCAGCACGCTGTTCAGTGCTGCCGTGGCAATAAACCCGAAGACGAACCAGGGAATGGGCACCGGCCGGCGCTCACTGCTGCCGGCGGCGCGCTGGAAATAGAGGCTGCCCAGCACACAAGGCGTCGCCGGAAGGTTGAATACTCCGCCTCCACCAGCATGCGGTGATATCACCGGAATCAGAGTGCGTTCTGCACCGCCTGGGCGAGCTCCGCTGTGCTGAGACTTCCCCCCATGTCCGGGGTCCCGGCACCGGCGCCGGTCACCGTCTCGATGGCGGTCATCAACGCCGCGGCACCGGCGGTTTCACCCATATGCTGCAGCATCAGGGCACCGGCCCAGAGTGTCGCCAGCGGGTTGGCCAGCCCCTTACCCATGATATCGGGCGCCGAGCCATGCACCGGTTCGAACATGCCAGGACCGCCACTGACCGGATTGATATTGGCCGAGGCGGCAAAGCCGAGCCCACCCTGGATTGCGGCACCTATGTCGCTGAGGATGTCACCAAACAGGTTGGAGGCAACCACCACATCCAGCGTCTCTGGATGAGTGATCATGCGCGCCGCTATGGCATCGACATGGTAACGGGTCACCTCTACGTCCGGGTAATCGGCGGCAACGCGGTCGGTCATTTCGTCCCAGAACACCATGCTGTGACGCTGGGCGTTGGACTTGGTGACCGAGGCCAGCTTGCCGCTGCGAAGGCGGGCCTGTTCGAAGCCGTAGCGCAGTACACGCTCGACACCAGCGCGGGTAAAGATGGAGGTTTCCACCGCCACTTCCAGGTCACCACCGCGATGCACTCGGCCCCCGGCGCCACTGTACTCGCCTTCGGTGTTTTCGCGGATGCACAGGATATCGAAGGTCTTTTCCGTGCGCAGTGGCCCCGTGACGCCCGCCAGCAATCGATGCGGACGTTCGTTGACCGACAGATCCAGCCCCTGACGGATCGCCAGCAGCAGTTCGCGCAGAGAAATATGATCCGGCACGGTCGCAGGCAACCCCACGGCGCCCAGGTAGATGGCATCAAAAGCCCGCAACTGTTCAACGCCGTCGGCTGGCATCATCACACCCTGTTCCAGGTAATAATCGCAGGACCAGGGTAGCCAGTCACCCGCAAGGCCAAAGCCCTGTTTGTCGGCGACAGCCTGCAGTACGGGCCAGGCAGCTTGCAACACTTCGGTGCCGATGCCATCACCTGGCAGCAGCGCAACGCGGTAGTTTTTCATGAATATTCCAAAGTAATTTTTAAAGATGATAGTTAGCTTACGCGGGCCTTTTGAATAAGGTAACTCAACAAAAATTATCAGGTGGATAACGATCTTTTATGCAGCACTGCCCGTCAGAGCCGCCCGACCGGCTCCAATCAATACGCATTTGTAATATTTGCGTAATGCCTGTTTGACGAAAGAACATAAGATAGCGGGCAACTGCGCGAGGAGTGCTGGATGCTGACTAAGGTTGCGTCTCTTTTTTCATTCTGATGGCTGCGCTTAGTACCCCCAGCTCCGTATTCCTGCCACATTCCTGCCAAAAGCAATAAGGCACAAAAAAGCCCGAGCACCATACAAGGAAAGGAGCCCGGGCAAAGCTGGAATAACTCTGTAAAACAGCCCTATGGCCGCATCAATACGCCAGACCCTGAATGACGAGCGTCAGGCGCCTGCCCTGAACATCAGAAAATTCCTCCGGGCGGCCAGTTTGGGTTTTCGATCTCGTCCTCCCCGACTTCGGTGTTGATATGGGCCGCAATCGACGCTGGTACGTCGGTCTTGTCGAGCACCACCTCGACCACATAGTTCTGCGTCGGGTTGTCGCGGATGTCTGCCATTGCCGAGGCCAGGTCGTCCAGGTTCGCGACCTTGTGGCCCTTGCCGCCGAACACTTCCGGCAGCTTGCTGAAGTTCCAGGCGGGCAGCTCGTTGTAGGCGTAGACCTTGTTCTGCAGCGGATCCGGATAGTCCCGTTTGCCGCTGCCGGTGCGAAACGGATTCGGGTTCACCAGTTTCTGCTCGATGCCATAGATGCCGTTGGCGAGAACGAAGACGACGGTGTTCTGGCCATAGGCGTGGTGATCCGACACCGCCTGGCAAGTTTCGTGAAAGGCCCCATCGCCCACCACCACCACGGCGCGTTTGTCCGGGCGGGCGCATTTCACCCCGGTGGCGGCGGCAACCGAGTAACCGATGGACAGCCAGGCCGCCTGGGCGATAAAGCCACTCTGGGCGGCTATCGGTACGCTTTGGGCACCGATCAGCGGGAAACCTGCATCAACCACCAGCACATCCTCTGCGGTCAGCCAGCTCCCCAGACGCTCGAAGAAGCTGTCGTAGCCCAGCTTCGCCGGGCGGGCCATCAGGTTCATGGGCATAAGCTGACTCAGGCGCAGACCCCTGAGGTGGCCGCTGGCTTGGTGCTGTTCCAGCGCCTGAATCAGCCGGTCTATATAGGCGCCCAGCTCCACCCCTGGGTAGAAACTGGCCCCGGCGAACAGGCTGTCCTGGCAGGCCAGCAGGGTTCGGTCGCCGCGAATGTTCTGGCTGCCGGTATCCTTGCCTATGGTGTTGGCGCCTATGCCTAACAGCACGCCGTCCGGGCCTATCAGGCTGTCGATCTCCTGAGTTGTCAGGGTATAGCAGCCCTCGAAATAGGGATGCTGCTCCGACAGCACTGATTTGCTCCAGGCGCTGGTAACAAAATGAATAGGCTGATCATGCTTGGCCAGGGTGCGATTTAGCACCTCCATCAGCCGGACGAAGTTGTCCTGCAAGCCATAGCGCTGCAGCTCGATGCCTGCCCAGACGATGGCCTTTTTGGCGTTGATCAGACTGTTCAAGGTAGTTTGAACGGCGGCCTCGACCTCGGAGACCGTCACTATGTCGCCACGGCCGGATTCGAGGCAGCCGACAGGTGCGCGGCAAGACGCGCGCCAGACATCCTCGCACACCTCCAGATAGCCCGGCCTGTGCGCCGTCAGCATGGCTGTCAGCACAGAATCGATCTGATAGCAGGCCTGGCGGGCATTGGTGATCCGCTCCGCCGCCACTGTAATCGGGCGGAACATGTTGATGTCGACAAACTCGTAGCCCGTGGTGTGGGAATAGAGCAGCCCGGTGTTCTTCTCGATGCTGTTTTCCTTGTTAGTCGGCGCACCATTGATCAGCAGCACCGGCACCTGTTCGACGTAGGAGCCGGCAATGCAGTTGAGCATGCTGAAAGCGCCAACGCTGTAGGTCACGTAGGCAGCGGCAAAGCCCGTCAGCCGACCATAGGCGTCGGCGGCGTAGCCTGCGCATAACTCGCTGGCATTGCCCGAAATGCGCAGTGGCGAATTGTCGTCAGCCAGAATGGTGTCGAGCAGCGGCGCTGTGTAGTTGCCCGCGACCCCGAACAGCTGGCGCAGACCCAGCTGTTCCAGCCTGAGCTTGAGATACTGGGCGACCGTAATGTCCTGTTCCATCCCTGGCTCCTATTGTTTGACCATGGTGTTGATCGTGATGTGGGGCCAGGTGATCAATTCCTTCGGATCGGTTTGGCCAAACTTGAGATGAAACACCAGGTCGATAATCTGGGTGTACTGCAGTTGATCAAACTCCTGCCCAGTCTTGGTGTTGCGCACTTTTTCGAGCCAGAACACCGCCTGCATTCGGGTGGCGTTGGCATGGTGGACGATAAAGGGGATATTGCTGATCCCGCCCGAATGGCTTGAATCCAGCACCAGGGTCTTGGTTTCCAGAATCTCAAAGCCCTCGGCGGCCTGTGTTTCCAGATCCTGACGCAGGGTCGCGTTCGGATTGCCGACATTGATGTCCTTGTTCGGTAGCAGATAAGGATCGGTATAGCCCAGAGGGGCACCCTGGCCGATATCCGGCGGCAGGCTGGAGATATCCGGAATATTCGGCGCCCCCTGCTCAACGAAGGGCGGCTTGCTGAGCAGCATGATGGAGTCCCCGTGAGGAATGGTGCCACTGCGCGCCACGTTGAAACCGGGGGGCGGCTGCATCTGGTTGTTGTTGTCGACGATCGCGGACAGGTTCATAAACATGCCGTTCTCAACGTGAAGGGCTTCCGCCGTGTCCTTGTTGAACACCCGCTGCTGGTACTCCAGCGCCGCAACGAACTGGTCGACGCTACCGCCCCGGTTGCGCGCCGGTGCCCCCGCATCGCGCACATCCAGGGTTTCGGCATAGGGGATGACCAGCAGCTTGAAATCCCCCTGGCTCTGGGGCGTCGAGCCTCTGGACGGCAGCGCTATGATGTTCCAGCCCTTGTTGCCGAACCAGTTTCCTTGCAGATCGTTGAAAAACTGCGTTGTGAGCTGGGACGGCGTCAGGCTCACCGTTGCAGTGCTCTCCAGCAGTTCCTGACCCGGATCCTGGCTCAGGCGCCTGCTTGAGGCACCACCCAGGCGCTGAAATGCATTGGTATCAAAGCTTTTCATGACCGCTCTCCCTATTCCTGATCGAAGTAGCTGAGATTGACACTGCCCACCAGGCAATCGGTAGCGGGCATGGCGCAACAGGACTCAGAGGCCAGCGAGGTGCCGGGGTCAAAGCCTGGGTCTATGTACTTCCTGATCTGGACTAGCGCCCGTTTTTGGTAGGCTGCCTTGATGGCGCTGGACGGCGATTGGCCACTTTGTTGTTCGAACACCTGGCTGATGGGTGCCAGGTCGAAGGCCTTTTCCAGCACCAGGTTGGCCGAGCGCAGCGCGCCCTCCACCCAGCCCTGGTAGTCGGAAAAGGCTTCACCGCAGGTGAAGATGTTGTCTATGGGTTCACAGAGGAATTCGATAACCTCCCGGTCGTCGGCCCCCACAGCCCACTGATGGACACCAAAGCCAAACTGCTGGCTCGCGTTCACGTTAAAGCGGGTACTGCCGCTCCAGACCCGGGCACTGGTCAGGATAGGTGTCGGCACATAGTGGGTATTAAAGAGCTCGCGGAAGAAATGCGTAGCCCGCTCCACCACGCACTGGGATGCGGCATACAGAGTTTGCGGCTCGCACTGCGTAAAGTCCCGTTGCAGCGGCGAGTCGAAGAGTGCGCCATTGTTTTGCAGCGTGCGCCAGTAGTTGATATTGAGGTAGTCACAGTAGATGGTCAGGGCCGCAGGCTTCTGATAGCGGGACTGGTTAATCTGATCGAGCTCCTTGGCGATCTCCGGCGACGGCTCCTTGCCCTGGCGCTTCAGCCAATCGCTGTACTCCAGCGCCGCGAAACTGGGCTGGTCGATGGCATAGAAGGGATACACCGAACCCAGCGGCGAGTCGGAAAAACTGGGGCCAAATGCAACTTCGGGCTGGCCGCTCAGTTTATTGCCCCACCAGGCCTTGTCGTAATAGAGGTTGATCTTGAGCAGTGGCTGGTTACTGGCGGTCTGCAGGCTGTCCCAGAGTTTCTCCGACTGCTGCGGCGGCAGTGTGTTGAGTACATTGGAACTCACAAAGAGTTTTTCCAAAGCCAGGCGCGGCATCCCCAGTACAACCCTGTTAGCCGTCAACTCGCCGTAGTGGATCTGGTTGTGTTCATCGATAGTCTGATATTTCAGCTGGTAGCCCTGCCCCGATTCCGCCTTGCCGATGCTCAACAGCTGGGTTTTGAGGTAAATGCGCTCCTTGCCAATGCGCTCCACCAGAGCATTGGGCAGGGTGCTGAAGCCATTCTCCAGAGTGCGAAACTGCGGATCTGCCGGAAACTCTTCCAGCAGCTGGTAGGCAACGCCGGCGTTCATATCTGACAGGAAGGTGCCGTTGAAACCGGCTGCCCGATACAGCATGGTGATGCACTCATTGGAGTAGCCCATATCGCTGAACAGGTTCCACAGCGTCCAGTCTTTCATCTTGATGCCGTTCCACTGGCAGTCGAGGCGAAACTGCTGCCAGAACTCCGGTCCCCGCTGTTCGGGCCTTGCGCTGAAGTTCGGGTTGGCTTCCAGGATGCGGTTGAATACGGTGTTGATAATCGCACTCGGGCTCATGCCCTGCTCGGCTGGCTCAAGGTTGTAAAGCTGCGACCAGATTGCGAAATCATCTTGCGCAGCTATGGCGTTATTGAAGCTGTGGCCACGGAACAGCAGACGGTTATTGCCGCCGCTGTTCATCGGGAAGGGCACTATCTGATCCTCGATGTTCAGCAGCATGAACAGGCTCATCAGATTGTCCATGTCATCGAAGGTGAAGCGCATTCCGCCCTCTTCTTCCTTCACCTCGGCATCCCCGATCTTCACAACATCGGAATCGAGCCGGCCACCAGTGCGATTGGACTTGTCGATGATAAACACGTCGGCGTTGGGGTCGTTCTCGAGCATGCGCCAGGTGGTGTAAAGACCGGCCATGCCGGCCCCCACCACCAGCGTATCGGTATGGGTGGGCATGGGATTGCGGTGTAGCAGGTCGTGCAGGGTCAAATGGGCCATGGGTCAACTCCTTGTTATTTTCGATGGCTTGGCAATCAAGACAGTGCGCTATGCGCGACCGAGTTAGGTCCGGCCAGTTCCTTGCCGGGGAAAACCAAAAACGCAGCCTGGATGCCGGGACTGAACGGGAGGGAGTATCAACGTTTTCCAAAACGAAAAAGCGGGCTATCCCCGCTCCTGTAAAAAGTGGATGCGGGGATCCCCATCCGATTGCCCTAGATAGATATAGGCAGGCAATGCCATAAATTCAAACAAACGTTTATATTAAAGTGCCATATACAGCGGGAAGCCCGCTAACTGTGTCCATGATCCGCAGGCCCACAAATTAATTACGCTGTTGTGCTATGCAGCCTGAATCAACGGGCTGCCCTGATAGCCTGATTAAGCTTATAAAAGCAGAGACTTCCTCCTGTAGATAAACGCTAATACACAGAAATATAAAGAGATTATCCTCAATGCCATGGGTGATCATGGCGTCTTTCACCACACCTTTTATCTGCTGGCAGCTCTGACTCAGGGGCACCGCATCTTTGCGGTAGATCAGTTTGTAAAACAGCACATAGGCGAGCATGGCCGTGAGAATCGCATTCAGCGGGGCTATGCTGAAAATGCCGTCCGCTGGCGAGACCAGGGCCTGATAGAGCTGATCACCTCCCCCACGGACGGACGGGTAACCCTGGCATCAATGACCCCGCAGGGGCGCGAGCGCCCCGAGCTTGTGCGCGAATCGGTGAGCGGAATATTCAAGCGCTGCTTCCAGGCGCTGACCGCCGCCCAGATCAAGCGGCTCAACGGCCTGCTGCAGCAACTGCACGGCAACATGCTGACCCTGCGGGACTGACGTCGCCCCCAGTCCTCATTGCCCTGTTTTTCTTGCATAACCCAAAAAGAAGAAGGGAAAATGGCGGTACTTTTCTTCTTTTGGATATAGTTGCATGGACATTGAAGGCATACGGCTCTTTGTACTGGCCGCAGATATGCTCAATATCAGTGCTGCGGGGCGTCGCCTCGGGCTGGCACCGGCTGTCGCCAGCGCACGGTTGTCAAAGCTGGAGACCCAGGTCGGAGCCGACCTGCTGCACCGCTCCACCCGCAAGGTATCCCTGTCCATGGAGGGCGCTGAATTCCTGCCCTTTGCCCGGGAAATTCTGGCGCAGGAAAGCGCAGCACGGGCGGCCCTCGGGCATGGCAGAGCCGACATTACGGGTACCCTGCGCTTTGCGGCATCCAGCACCTTTGCACAGCTGTTCATCGCCCCCATTCTGCCGGAGTTTCTCGAACGTCACCCTGGCATAAACCTGGAGCTGAAACTGTCCGATACCCAGACGAACCTGATTGAAGGCGGATTCGATCTGACTCTGCGCAACTACGCCATTGAGGACAGTGGCCTCAGAGCCAGAAAACTGGCCGACGACAAACGCATTCTTTGCGCCTCTCCAGCATACCTGGCACGCCATGGCATACCCCGAACGCCGGATGACCTGGCTGACCATCAGATGCTGGTATTCAGGGAGGGAGCTGCGAAAAAACTCTCGCACCTGGAGGGCGGGCCCGCGGGCACCTTCCCGCCCACGGGTGCCAAAAGCCGCGTCAGTTGCGATGACGGCACCAGCATGAGGATTGCGACCCAGGCGGGCGTTGGCATTTCCATGAATGCCTACTGGAGCGTCTATAAGGAAATAGGGGACGGGTCTCTTGTACGGGTACTGCCTGACTACGAAATCGAGGACCAGTCTGCAATCTGGCTCGTCTACCCGAAATCAAACGTGCTGACGGCCAAAGTCCGGGTCTTTATCGACTTTCTGATAGAAAAAATTGGAGACTCACCTGCCTGGGAGAAATAGCGCCAGGGAGCTGGATCTGCGGCCAAGCCCGGCATTGCGGGCACGGGCACAGCCTGTCCGCGGCAAGAAAGGGCAACACGAACGCCAGCCCTTTCTTGCCACGCCACTGATCACCTCGTCACACCAAGCCATTCCGAGCCTGCCTTTCGCCACCTAAAAGCACTGCCCTACTGCCTCCGGCCCCCAGAGCACAAAGCGCCCCATCAGGACCTTTTGCGGCCCAGGGTTACCTGGTCGCACAACATTATATAGAAAAACAGAAAACTGATTCGTAATACGTGGCGTTTATATCCTCCCGGAACTCTATATATTTGAAGGCACACCAACCCCACATCCGGAGAGTCCCGATGAAAGCCATGATCCTGAACGAGTACGGCGACAATGCCGAATTTACGTTAACCGAACTGGCCCAGCCCGCAGTCAAGGCTGGCCACGTCGTCGTGCGCGTTGCGGCCACCAGTGTGAATACGATCGACACCATGATTCGCCAGCTGGGTCAGGAAAACCTGCCGCTATCACCGAACCTTCCGGCGGTGCTGGGCATGGACTTTGCCGGTACCGTTGAGACGGTCGGCGAAGGCGTTACCCAGTTCGCACCGGGTGATGAAGTCTATGGTTGCGCCGGAGGCCTGGCCGACCTGCAGGGTACACTGGCCCAGTACATGCTGGCCGATGCCAAGCTGATTGCCCACAAGCCCAAAAGCCTGTCGATGCGCGAAGCGGCCGCGCTGCCGATGGTAGGCATCACAGCCTATGAAGGCTTGCAGCGCGTAAATGTCCAGGCCGGCCAAAACGTTCTGGTGCACGGCGGTACCGGCGGCGTCGGCCATGTCGCCGTGCAGCTGGCCCGGCATTTTGGCGCCAGCGTCTATGCCACAGGTACCGGCGACCAGCAGATAAGTATCATCGAACAGTACGGCGCCACCGCCATCGATTACCGCAAAGCGACTGTCGCCGATTATGTCGCCCAGTACACCAACGGCGCCGGTTTCGAGGTCATTTTTGATTCGGTTGGCGGCCCCAACCTGACCAATTCATTCGAAGCGGCGGCATTGAATGGCAACATCACCACGACCCTGGCCATGACTGAGCTGGATCTGACGCCGGCGCACTTGAAAGGCCTGTCACTGCACATCATCTTCATGCTGATCCCCATGCTGCACAATCACAAGCGTGAAGCGCACGGCGCCATCCTGGCGAAGCTGAGCGAGATTGTGGATGCAGGAGGCCTGAAACCCCTGCTGGATGACAAGCGCTTTGGCCTTACGGAAGTTGGCGATGCCTATGCGCGCCTTGGCAGCGGACAAGCCATTGGCAAGGTGGTGGTCGAAATTTAATCGGCCTGCGGACACCGAACAGAAATCCACAGAAACAGGGACGCCGGTCATTGCGGCGCCCCTGCTCGTGATCAACCAGCACTGAACGGTGCTCTAGCAACCTGTCGGACTTGGCCGATCGTAGCGAGGGAAAGGCCGTTTAGAGGCAGTTTTTGAGCTCTTTTGAGGCAATCAATCGGCAGGATAGCCGATTTACACAGTGTAAGCTGCCCACCGGGCAAGCTACAGGGATGTAGCTTGTGAATAGTGGTTCTATTAAAAAGCACGAAAATGACCCCTCTTTGTTAAAGAGAGGGGCTTTTCCGCAGTAGATCAGTGGTAAGTCCGACAGGCTGCTAGGTTTCTCTCCTGCCCTTCGCGTCCGCCTGCACAACAGCCCTGCCGGCCAATCGAAACTCAAGGTGAAACATGACGCTATCTTCGGCTTCACTCGGCAGGCAACTCTGTCGCATGACCTGGCCAATGTTGATAGGGCTGCTCTCTATTCTGAGTTGCCAGTTGGTAGACAGTGCCTTCATCGGCCAGCTGGGTGTAAAGCCCCTGGCAGCGGTCAGCTTTTCCATCCCCGTTTACCAGCTGGTAATCGGTTTCCAGGTTGGGCTGGGGATTGCCACTACTGCGATTATCTCGACCGAAAACGGCGCCCGAAATAACCGCTACGCCCGGGAGTTTGGCGTACTGGTGATCGGAACCGGTTTGGTCCTGGTGGCCATTATCGGCGTTCTGCTGTGGTGTTTTCAGGAAACCCTGGTGGCACTACTGGGAGCCACTCCGGAGATCTATCCGCTGATTCGCGCCTACTGGTTCCCCTGGCTCATCAGCTGCTGGCTGGGGGCCATGCTGCACATCGGATACAGCCTGTTCCGTGCCCACGGGGAAACCTATGCACCGGGAATGGTGATGGTGCTAACCAGCATCATCAACGTCGCTCTTGATCCGCTGTTCATCTTCACCTTCCAGTGGGGCCTGGCTGGCGCGGCCTGGGCAACCTCTGCTGCCTTTGCCGCCGGAAACGCCATTCTGTTTTACCGGCTATGGAGAAAACGCCTGGTCCGCTGGCCCGCAGTACCGGCGCAGCAGATCGCCCGACTGAAACGCCTGTTGAACTTTATGGCACCGGTCACCCTGAGCCAATTCATTCCGCCGCTGGCGGCGATGCTGGCAACAGCGGTAGTTGCCAGTCATGGCGACACTGCCATTGCCGCCTGGGGACTGGGCGTCCGGCTTGAGTTTTTCTCCCTGATCATCGTGCTGGCGCTAACGATGGCGATGCCGCCCATCATTGGCAGCCTGCGCGGCAGTGGCGATCTGGACCACATCCTGAAGCTGGTCAGCATGGCGGTCAGGATTGTCCTCCTGTGGCAACTGGCGGTTGCCGCACTGCTGTTCGCAGGGGCAGACGCGCTGGCCGGCCTGCTGACGCGCGACCGGCATACGGCAGCCATTTTGAGCGAGTTTCTCTGGCTGGTGCCGATGAGTTTCGGTGCGCTTGGGACCTGCATGATCGTGGTGTCAGTCTGCAGCGCCGTGGGTGCGCCCAGGCTGGCCCTGGCGGTTTCCGCTTTGCGACTGTTCGGCTGCTACCTGCCGCTGCTGTGGATAGGCTCCGAGCTGGCCGGCCTGACAGGACTTTTTGCAGGTGTGCTCGCCGGCAACCTGCTCGCCGGCGCGATGAGCTGGAGTCTTTATGGAAAATTACGCACAAGCCTGGAGTCCCAGCATTCCCGCGCCCTGCATGGCAAATGCCGGAAGCAGGCCTTGTTAAAACTAGCCCCGCAATACTGAACGGCCAGCTGAAAGCACACGGGATTCAAACACGCAAAAGCGCCCCCGGTGCGCGGAATCTCAGCCGGTTGCCCGGGATAAACCCAGGCAGGCAATGCACCAGGCTCGTCATGCTACAGTGCCAGGGCAGCCCTGGCACAGCTCACGAACGCAGAAAGCTCCTTTTTAGAAAACGCCAATACGCTTAACTCTCAATCCTCCCCTACACCCTGGGTGAGCATGGTGCTTTCAGGCGCCCTTTATCGACTGGCCGCCTGGCTCAGGGCCACCCCATCTTTGCGATAGATCAGTTTGTAAAACAGCACATAAGCGAGCATGGCGGTAATAATCGCATTCAGCGGGGCTATGCTGAAGATACCGTCCGCTGGCGAGATCACAGACACACAGATGGCCGTGGCCCAGGCGGCCATCGCGGCCCAGTTGATATGCTTGAAGGCGTGTTTTGCCGGGTCCGGGTACCGGGTTTTGCAGCGCAGGTAGAAGTCGCTAATGATGATGCCGCCAATCGGTGGCAGAGACACACTCAGGAACACCAGCCAGCTGACGAAATTGTTGTACAGGAAATCCGCCAGAATGGTGCCCACGGCGCCGCCCGCCAGCACCAGATGCACCCGTTTCAGGCCGGTGATATTGGTCAGCCCCAGACCTGCGGCGTAAAGCGCGTTGTCATTGGTGGTCCAGATATTCAGCACCAGCAATGCGATGCCGGCGCCCAGCAGGCCCTGCTGTGCCAGCACTTCGGCGATATCGGACATGCCCGTAGCTGTTGCTCCCACGGCGCCAAAGATAAACATCAGGCTGTTACCGAAGGTGAAGCCGATAATGGTCGCGATCACGCCGACGCGCCGCGTTCTGGCATAGCGCACAAAATCCGGCGTCAGGGTTGCGCCACTGATAAAGGACCCGACTGCCAGCGCAATACCCACCGCCATGCTCATGTTCTCCACCGGATTCAGGTTCATCAGCGTATCGAGCCCCCCTTCAGTATCGGAAATCGCCGTGGCAACGGAGGTAAAGCCGAGAATCAGGATGGCGGGCACAGCAATGGCGCTAAGCCATTCGATCGCCTTGAACCCCACCACAACGGTGTAGGTCATCACTATGCCGCCGCCCAGGATCAGTGGCAGGTTGGGAATATCCATAAACTTGTTGATGGGATAGGCGAACATCGCTACACCCACGCCAAACCAGCCGATCTGGGTAATCGCCAGCATCATTGATGGCAGCTTGGAGCCGAAAGTGCCAAAGGCGTACCTGGAAAGAATATGGGTGGAGAGATTGGTTTTCGCCGCCGCATATCCCAGCAGCGCGCCATAGCCCCCCAGTATCAGATTGCCGGCCAGGATGACGATAATCAGATCCGGCCAGAGTTTAAAACCCTGCCCCAGGGTTCCGCCGGTCCACATGCTGGCGGCGAAAAAGGTAAAGCCCAGCATCACCGCCGACATGGACAGCAAGCCGCGACGTGCGTTTTCGGGGACCGGGGTTAATGCATAGTCATCATGTTCAGCAGCATAGTTTTTATTTTCTTGCTGTTCAGACATTGGAATGTCTCCTGTTGGGATAATGGGCGCCATCGGTTAGTACCGACGGCGCCTCGGGTGTGATAATTACTCGTCTTTAAATAGAGTTCGCTGATAGATACGGTTAATCATTCGATAAACGCAGAGAGCCGGCGGCTAAAACAAGCCTCTAGAAAAACTGACGTCAGCCGGCCCCTCATTCAGTACCACCTGGGTGCGGGTCGGCGGCGTTTTAGCAATCACTTCGCCACCACGGATCACAAACAGCCGCGCGGGCCTCAGCTGCAGCGCCTCGACCACACTGCTGGCCTGCAGAATCACCATATCAGCGGGCTTGCCCACCTCCAGGCCGTAATCATCCAGCCCCAGCACCTGGGCGCCGTTTGTGGTCACGGCCCCATAGGCCTGCTGCATCTGTTTTAGCCCCGTCATCTGAGCCACGTGAGCGCCCATATGGGCCACATCCAGCATGTCGTGGGTGCCGTAGCTGTACCAGGGATCCATCACGCAATCGTGGCCGAAGGCGACGTTAATCCCCGCCGCCAGCATTTCCGGCACTCGGGTCATGCCACGGCGTTTGGGGTAAGTGTCGTGACGCCCTTGCAGGGTGATATTGATCAGCGGGTTGGCAACCGCGTGCACACCGGCTTCGCGTATCAGCGGCAACAGCTTGCTGACGTAGTAGTTATCCATGGAGTGCATCGAGGTTAGATGGGAGCCACAGACCCGCCCGTTCAGCCCCAGGCGCTGCGTTTCTGCAGCCAACACTTCTATGTGTCGCGACAGCGGATCGTCCGATTCATCGCAATGCATATCGACCCGCAACCCGCGGCGTTCGGCGATCTCGCACAGCGCCCGGATGGAGGCGGAGCCGTCTGCCATGGTGCGCTCAAAATGGGGAATGCCGCCCACCACATCGACGCCTTTGTCCAGCGCCCGCAGCAGGTTTTCATGGGAGCGCGGGTAACGGTAGTAACCATCCTGGGGGAAAGCCACCAGCTGCAGGTCTATGTAGGGTTTCATCTGCTGGCGCACTTCCAGCAGGGCCTCCACCGCCAGCAGGCGGTCGTCACAGATATCCACATGGCTGCGAATGGCCAGAGTGCCGCGGGCGATGGACCAGCGGCACATCTCCAGCGCCCGCGCCTTGACGGCCTCCACGGTGAGATCCGGCTTGAGTTCGCCCCAGATGGCGATACCCTCAAGCAGGGTGCCGCTGGTGTTCAGCCGCGGCTGACCCAGGCTCAGGGCTGAATCCATATGAAAGTGGCTGTCTACAAAGGGCGGCGATGCCAGCTGACCCTGGCCATCAATCTCGATGCTGGCCGACGCCTGGATGCCAGACGCCATGTCGACAATACGCTTGTCCTTGATGGCAATATCAATGCCCTTGCTACCATCGGGCAAGTTCACATTACGCACGAGCATATCCAGCATGCTTGAATCCTCAGACTAAAATGAGCTTCGTTTAAATACGCGACCACAAACAGCCTTGAATATAAGGTCTGCCGACTGCCGCATTCAAACAATAAGATGGAGTCCGCCACTGTTGATGCATCGCCGGATAAAGCCCAGGCAATATAAAATCAATGCAAAAAAGCGCAAAGGCAGACGAATAAGCAGGTGAAGGTGTGAGCGGAAAATCAGGCGTTAACGAGGGTAAACAGCTTGGTTTGCTTCTGGTTGAACAGATAGATGGACAGCAAGGAGGGGGGAATAACGTGAAAATGTCGGCCGCGGGCTGCGCCGATGAAAGACAGGCTTTGCGTCATCAGGGCGTATAACAAGGTTATCAAGGCGAAGGGCTGCGTAAGCAGGGTCACTAAATGACAAGTGCCCGCAAGCAGTACCTGCAACCTCTGGAATGAATGACGGCAGGAGGCATGATATTGCATCAGAATGCTCACCATGATCAGAACCTTTTATTATTGTATGCAGGCTGTGAGACCAGAAACATAGCAGCATTTTTACCAGATGGTCAACCGCTATTGTCTCTGATCTGCCTCCGCCTTGCGTGAGCCGATATGACATCTGGCTGTCACGAATCTGTACCGGGCGCTGCCCAAGCGGCGCCCTGGAAGCTGTTAGCCGTAGAACAGCACATTCAGACCAAAACCGCCCACCATCAACACAATAAAGAGCACCAGCGACAGCCCCAGCGGTTTGATACCCGCCTGGCGGATGGTGGCCCAACGGGTTTTGATCCCCAGCGCCGCCATGGCGATGGCCAGACTTAGCTGAGATGCCAGCTGCAAGCCCTCCAGCACAATGGTTGGCAGGGTCAGCACGCTGTTCAGGGCCGCCGTGGCAATAAACCCGAAGACGAACCAGGGAATGGGCACCGGCCGGCGCTCACTGCTGCCGGCGGCGCGCTGGAAATAGAGGCTGCCCAGCACAATCACCACCGGGGCCAAGAGCATCACCCGGATCAGCTTGGCGACCACGGCATTCTGCATGGCCTCACCGCCAATGGACTGGCCCGCCGCCACCGCCTGGGCCACTTCATGCACAGTGCTGCCGATATAAATACCGAACAGCGACGACTCCATACCAACGAAACTGTAAATCACCGGGTAGCTGAACATCGCCAGGGTGCCGAACAGCACCACCGTTGCCACCGCCACGGTCACGTCCTGCTCCTTGGCACGAATCACCGGTTCCGTCGCCATGATGGCGGCGGCGCCGCACACAGCGCTGCCGACCGAGGTCAATATGGCGATCTCCCGTGGCAGCCCGAACAGCCGAATACCGACAAAAATACCCATCGACAGCACTACAGTGATCACGATCATGTCGAGCAGAATCGCCTGATAACCGACCGCCGCAATTTGCTGAAAACTGAGGTTGAAGCCAAACAAAATAATGCCCAGGCGCAGCAGTTTTTGCTGGCTGAACGCAAGTACCGCAGCATCGCGCCCGCTACTCGCGGGCTTGGCAACATTGCCGTAGGTAATGCCCATCAGGATCGCCAGCGGTAGCGCGCTGAGCCCGATGGCGCTGAACGACTCGGTTTGAGCCAGCGCTGTCGCGGCAATAGCGATAAGTAACAGTCGAATGAGCATGGCCTGGTCCCCTTATTCCAATTAAGGAGGACTTTATAATCGCCAATACTGTAAGTATATTGGATTGTACTTACATATAACTTAAGAAAAACCGATGAATCTAAGCCTGCGTCAGCTCCATCTGTTTGAAGCCACCGTGCGTCTGGGGCGACTCGGGCTGGCAGCAGAAGAGCAAGCCATCAGCCAGTCCGCCGCCAGCCAGGCGATCAAGGAACTGGAGCGTGCCCTGGGCTACAAGGTGCTGGATCGCATCGGCCGCGAGCTGGTGGTAACAGAAGCCGGCCAGACCATTCTGCCCCGCGTGCGCCAGATCCTCAGCCTGAGCGACAGCCTGACCCGCCCGGACGATCGCCGCATCGCCGGCACCCTGCGCATCGCGGCCAGCGTCACCATCGCCAGCTATCTGCTGCCCAAACTGATTGCCCAGTTTCGCCGCCAGCATCCTGAAGCCGACGCCAAGCTGGAAATCACCAACACCGAGGGCGTCTTGAGCCGGCTCGAAAAGGGCCAGGCACAGCTGGGGATGATCGAAGGCCCGGCCCTGCACCCCAGCCTCGATATAGTGCCCTGGCGCTCGGACCGGCTGGTGGTTTTCTGTGCGCCCGAACACCCGCTGGCCCGCAAAAGCCCACTGGATACCCGTACCCTGGAGGATCAGGAATGGATAGTGCGCGAGGCGGGCTCCGGTACCCGCGCGGTACTGGATGCCGCCCTGCAGGCGCAGGGGCTCAGGCCCCGCATAGCCCTGGAACTGACACGCCACGAAGCCATCAAGCAATCCGTACGGGCGGGGTTGGGCATCGGTTGCCTGTCGAGCCTCACCATCGCCGATGAAGTGGCCGCAGGCCAACTGATACTGCTGGACACCTCACTCAACCTGACCCGGCGCTTTGCCTGGGTTTGCTCACCGGAAAACCGCGACAACGCCCTGATTCAGGCGTTGTTACTGCAGCTGCGGCCGTCGATAGAGACAGAGTAAGTACGCACTATCGACCTAACCGACTATCCGCTGAATTACCCTAAAGGACGCAAACGCCAATCACGCCACCCCGGAAACAAATGGAAGCTAATGGCCGCGCCGGGGTCAAAGGTGACTGGGCATAATGATAGGTTGAGTGCCGGTCGCAAACAAAAAGCGGGAGGGCTGGATGAAAAGCATGCAACGTCTTAGGCTCAGGATTCTGTCCGCGCTGGCATTGATGCTCTGCGCACAGGTCTTTGCACAACAGCTGAATGGCTTCAATTTGCAGGGCGCGCTGGTTCCGGCTGACGACATCCTGCGCGGCGGACCACCCCGGGACGGCATCCCGTCGATCGATGCGCCGCGCTTCGTACAAGCCCATAAGGCCACAACCCTGCGCGACGCGGACAGGGTCATGGGGCTGAGTCGAAACGGTATCAGCAAGGCCTATCCGATCCGCATTCTCAACTGGCATGAGATCGTCAACGACCACTTTGGGGATGAGCCCGTGGCCATCACCTTCTGTCCGCTGTGCGGCTCCGGCATGGTTTTTTTACGTGAGGTGACGCCTGAGGGAACGGGCCAGGTGAAAAGCCAGCCACTCAGCTTTGGCGTGTCGGGCCTGCTCTACAACAGTGACGTGCTGCTCTACGACCGCGAAACCGAGTCGCTCTGGTCCCAGATTCAGGCCCGCGCCCTCACCGGACACTACCGCGGTCAGCTCCTGACACAGATCGCCGTCGAACATACAAGCTGGCTCGACTGGCGCCAGCGCCACCCCGATACCCAGGTGCTGAGTTTTGAAACCGGCTTTGGGCGCGACTACGATTCCAACCCCTATGGCGGCTATGAAGACTCAGCGGCAACCTACTTCCCGGTCAAATTCCGGGCACTGGGCTATCACCCCAAGGAGCGCGTGATCGGCCTGGAACTGAACGGCGAGACCAAAGCCTGGCCTTTCGTAGAGCTGGGTAAAGTTGAGAGCCCGCTGCAGGACCGCCTCGGTGATATGCCCATTGTGGTGCACTTCGATCCTGAACACGGTTCAGCCAGTATCCGAGATAACAACGGCAACCTGCTACCGCCGGTCACACTGTACTGGTTTGCCTGGGCGGCCTTTCATCCGGATACCGAAGTGTTTCGCCAACCGCCTCCGACGGCTGATAGCCGCTAAGGCCATGGTATGGCCCGGCACTGAACGGAGCACCCTGTAGTGATAAGCCCGACCTCTGCTACTATTAGCCGGGAATTAATATTGGGGATTGAAACCTGCGCGCAGCAAGGCCAAGCTGTTACAGCAGCACTAACATAGCTGCTGCCATACGCTCAGCTTTCCGCTTTAAAATACACTGCATGCCCTAACCACAGAGGTGATGACCTTGGCTGTAATTCTTCGAAACTTTAATATCGTACGCATCACCGATGGCAAGAAAGTCGTTAACTGCACCGTCGTTACCATGTGTCCGGACTATGCCGTCATCAAGTACGATGGCAAAAAATACAAAGTCCCCTACCCCATTATCAAGGAAGTAATCGGCCATGAGCTGCTGATCTCAGCCTGAAAAAGGCTGCGGCACCTATCCCAGGCTAGGCAACTCAACCGCACTCAAGCCGTTAAGGCGCTGCAGGTATCATCAGCCCTCGCTGCACCGCAGGGCGCGCCAGAAAGGCATCCAGCGCCCGGGTAACCTCAGGAAAGTCGCTAATGCCCACCAGATCCCCCGCTTCATAGAAGCCGATCAGGTTACGCACCCAGGGGAAGGTGGCTATATCGACGATGGAATAGTTGTCGCCCAGAATCCATTCACGCCCCTGCAACCGCTGATTCAGAACCCCGAGCAGACGCCTGGACTCGGCCACGTAGCGATCCCGTGGGCGCTTGTCGTCATACTCCTTGCCGGCAAAACGATTAAAGAAACCCACCTGTCCGAACATGGGCCCGATACCCCCCATCTGGAACATCAGCCACTGCAGCGCCGCGTAGCGCTCGGCAGGATCCTCTGGCAACAGCTGCCCGCTCTTGTCGGCAAGATAGACGAGAATGGCCCCGGATTCGAACAACGCCAGAGGCTTGCCCCCCGGCCCCTGGGGATCAAGAATCGCCGGAATCTTGTTGTTAGGGTTAAGCGACAAAAACTCCGGCGACAGCTGATCATTAGCAGCAAAATCCACCCGATGGACCTCGTAGGCCACGCCGGTTTCCTCCAGCATAATGGAAACCTTGACCCCGTTTGGCGTCGGCAGCGAATACAGCTGCAGCCGCTCTGGCTGACGGGCGGGCCACTTGCGGGTCACGTCAAAGGCGGAAAGGTCGGTCATCAGCGAATTCCTTTTGTCCTGTGTACATAGAGGTAACGACAGAGCGCCAACAGTAACGCTCTGCCAGCAGCGCCGGTGACAATATGCCACAGCCCCGCCATTTTCTGAACGCCAGCCCATACAGCACAGAGACAGCCATCGCGTAAATAATGCCGATGCTGATCAGGGGGAAATTACCATCGTGCCCCGGAGCGGGGTACTCTGCAGCCTAAACTAATCCGGCCTCAGCCCCGATACAGGGTCAGATGCTGCAACAGACACGGAGATCGGCGCCTATGCCTAGGGCAACAAGGAGTAGCTACTTTACAGCAGGGCTAGTGTTGCTGGCGCTGCTAGCCATGGCAGCCCTGGTAACGGGATGCAGTCGCTCATGGAGCAATTTTTCGCAGTATCCGGGTTTTAGTGACTATTACGCCCAGCATCCGCGCAGCACCCAGGCCGCGACGGCCGCCGAGCAGGCATTGCTGCAACGCTTTCGCCCGCGCCTGTTTCTGGATCAGGACGCTGAAGGCCCGATCAGTTTTTATGCTGACTATATAGCCCAGGGCAGCCTGAGTGCGGCGGACGGAACCCTGCTTTCCCGCCAGGTCGACAGCCAGCTACTGAACCAGTACAAAGCCAGCTCGGAGGTTGTATTCAGTCACCAACCTGAGTCCCGCCCCGTTAACCCACAAGCCTTTGGCCGCGTCGATTATGATCAGCACCCAGTGCTCGGCAGGCTCAGTTTTTTAACTTACCACTTTGTGTTTCGCAACTCCGGCATAGTCGCAAGTTTACCCGGCTGGCAGTCCCTGTTGCTGCCACTGGCGGGCGATCTTGACGACTGGCACCAGCTGGATCATTACACCGCTGCCACCCTGGTGCTGGATCCGCAGTCCCAACCTCTGGCGCTGATGCTGCAGCAACATAACAACCTGCGCAGCTATGTACTGGGCGTCGACCTGCTGACGCCAGACAACCTTGCCGTGCGTCTGGTGGCGGCGAAAAGATCAAACGAGCTTTATCCCTGGCACCCGGGAATAAAAGAGCATCCGGTAGTGCGCTTTTTGAACCCCGACACCCTGCCCTACCTGGTAACAGGCGAACCCAAACCCTGGGTCACCGGATATGATCTGACGCAAGCGGTACGGGAAGCCGAGTATGAACTGGCGTTTATCCCGCCCGATGATGCCTTTTACAGCTTTGCCGGTTTTCTCGGTGAGCGCCGGCGTCTGCCTGGGCGTGACGGCCCTCCGGGAGCTGACTACAACAGCCGACCAGCATTCAAGCGCCCACTGGTGCAGCTGGCGGCATTCAACTGGCAGGAAGGAGATCAGGAGCAGATGCACGCTTTGCTGCAGTTCTTCCAAAATACCGACCTTGAGCAGCCACCATTCCAACGCCTGCTGCAGCTGTTCGAGCGCAAGCTGGCGGCCCGGCAGGCGACCAACATCGAGGGTGAGTCCACCTCAAACCCGTGACGGTTATTGCTGTGGTTTTTGTTATTTCTGCTGCCGCTGCAGCAAGAGCGCGTCGGCAAACTGCTGTTGCAGCAGCGCCTTGTCACTGAAATGGCCGTCAGTCGGGCGCACGGCTATGTCGATCAGGCGTGCAATGGCATAGCCGCGTTGCGCCATCTCGTCCGGTTCACTGCCGTAGAACTGTCGATAGGCGTCACTGAAGGCGAGCCTGGATGCTGCAGGCAACGTCGGCGGCGTGAAATGATTGGGCACCTGGTCATCTTGGTCTGCGGTAAGCATTACCACCGCAGCTATGCCCTCTGGCAACGTCTCAAGCATAGAGGCCTGATCCGGGCTCAGTACGGCGATAAGAAAACCCTGGGACTCACCCAGGGCGCGCAGCTGCTGCGCGACCTGTACGGTGCCCGCCTGGCTGTCGATCCGGCGCAGGTTCGAATCCACGCCCCCCAGGTGACCATCCGATGTTTCCTGCGGATGGCCATCGGTTTCGCGGGTGGCCACTCGCATGCCCTGCCACAGGCTTGATCCCACCGCCGCCTCAGGCCCAGAGAAGGGAGCGATCACCGCAATATCAAAGCTGTGCGCCCAAAGCTGCGTTGGCGCTCCCATCAGCAAACCCACCACGAGTAACATGCACAGCCGGCTTGATTTCAGCATCAGCGATCCCTCGGATAACAGCACCGTTTCGAGCATAGAAAAGCTGTCGAAATCAGATTTACACGCTTGAAGAATAGCTGTCGCAGGCGGTGGATAACAAAAGCCTGCCCAAAGATCATAGCCACTGGCTTATACCGTCCCACAGCAGCTTCAGGGCCAGCAGCGTCAGGGTGAGCTTCAACACCTGGGAAAAGCGCTCGTTGGGGATGCGATCCAGCACCTTCTTGCCGACAAGCGTACCCATAAAGCCGGTGATGATCATCAGCAGCACCAGCCCCAGCCAGTCTGCGAAAGCGAAGCCGAACAGACCAAACACCAGTGCTTTCAGGGCGTGCTGCACCGTCATCAGCGCCGCCATGGTACCTACCAGCTCCATGCGCTCGGACAGGCTGTTGCGCAGCGCGGCAATAATGAAGGTGGCGGTGACGCCAACAAACATCGCCACAAAGGCGGTGATGGCCCCCAGCAGCACGCCGGACTTGCCGCCCGCCAGCCGGGTGCGCAGCGGCAACCAGCAGCTGTAAAGAATAAAGCTGCCAATAATGAGTTTGAGCCAGTGCGCCGGAATACTTACAGCGATCTGGCCACCCAGCAGGCTGCCAGCCAGGCAGCCGAGGGCAAACCAGCCCACCAGCGGCCAGCGAATGTGCTCCTGCATGGTCCAGAGACGACCCAGATTCGACCCCAGCTGCACGGTGCCGTGTACGGGAATCACGGCGATGGGCGGCATCACATTGGCCATGACAGCGATCAGCACGGCGCCGCCGCCCACCCCCATCATGGCCGTCATTGCAGAGGTAAAGGCACTGAGGCCGATCAGAAAAAGAAACTGCCCCTGCTCCAGCGCGGCGGGCCGCAGCCAGTCCAATAAGTCCATCAAGAGAGTCTGTCCTGCTGTAAAAGCCTGATGCGGTAATGCCCGCCCATGCTAATCGAAGCGGGCACAGACCTCAGCAGAATATTGGCGTTCTGGCAGCGAACAGACCTGTCAGTAGGCTTTGTAAGGCAGGAACTTGCCCGACAGCACCACATTGACACGGTCACCGTTGGGATCGGGCTGGCGCTGCAAGTCCATAGAAAAGTCGATGGCACTCATAATGCCGTCACCAAACTCTTCGTGAATCAGTTCCTTGATGGTGCTGCCATACACATTCACCAGCTCGTACCAGCGGTAGATTAATGGGTCTGTCGGCACTGCCGTCGGCAATGAGCCCTTGCTGGGCGTCACCTGAAGCCAGGCCATGGCTTCATCCGACAGGCCAAAGAGCTCGCCGACGATCTCCGCCTGCGCCTTGTTAAACGTCATCTGCCCCAGGCAGGCAGCGGTGGTCCACTCCTTCGACAAGCCAATTGCCGTAGCGACATCCTTCCATTTAATACCCCTCGCGACCTTGGCGCTCAGAATCATTTGAGTGACTTCATCACGATTACTGATCATTGCTGTGTCCTCTTTAGCTTTGGGGAAATAGAACTGATTTAAAACAACCTTGAAGTCGTTGGACGCCGGATTAGCGCTGCAGCAGCACAACAATAATGCCGCCCAGAATGGCCGCGACGCCCTGCCAGAAGCGTACCGGGTTGCGTTCCAGCAAAGGCGGACGCGTCCGGTTAATAAACTGCCGGTTGGGCTGGCGCAGGTCGGCCATGAACTCAGACAGTTCCTGATAGCGCTTGTACGGGTTTATATGAACAGCCTTTTTGAGGGTTTCATCCACCCAGGCGGGAATCTCGCGCTCATCATGCAGTACTGAGCCGTAGTGCAGTCGCCGCTGCGCCGCCGCGGTTCTGCATTTGGAGACCTCGGTGCCGTAGGGAAAATTGCCCGACAGCATGTGATAGGTCAGCACGCCCAGGGAATACAGATCGGAGCAGGAAGTACCCAGCTCCCCCATGAAGTACTCAGGTGCCGTATAGAGCGCAGTGCCCAGAATCACGTCCTGCTGTGCGTCTGGCTCAGACTCCACAATGCCCGCCACCCGAGCGGCGCCAAAGTCGATGATTTTCACCGTGCCACTGTTGTCGATCATGATGTTGTCGGGCCTGAGGTCCTGATGCAGGATTTCCATGCGATGCAGCGCCTGCAGCCCGCGGGCGACCTGTTCGATAATGCCGCGCACGGTTTCAAGTTCCGGCCTGGGATTATCCACAAGCCACTGTTTCAGCGTCTGGCCTTCGATAAACTCCATTGCCGTGTACAGGTACTGGCGGGGGCGGCTCTGGGCCGCAGCTTTGAGTACATGGGCGCTGTTGATGCGCCGCGCCGTCCACTCCTCCATCAGAAAACGTTCCAGATAAGCTGGGTCAGCACCCAGATCAATGGACGGCGTTTTCAGCACCACCCGGCTACTGGCGGCCTCATCCAGCGCCAGATACACATGACTGCGACTGGTGGCATGGAGTTCACGCAGGATTTTATAACCATCAAAGCGTGCCCCCGCCGCCAGTATGGGTGGCAGTTCCAGCGCCTCGGCATCCCGCTGCAACGAAGCTGAACCGGGCTTTGGTAGCGCATCTACACGCACGATCTGCAAACTGAGGTTATCCCCGCTACCCTGCTCCAGCGCATGCTCGACGATGCTCCTGGCGGCAGTGTCCAGGTCGCTGCTGCCTGCAATGCTGTCGAGCACAAAGGCCGTGTCGGCGTATTCATAGACGCCATCGGTTGCCAGCAGGTAGATATCCCCCTCGCTTAGCGGCCGTATTTGATAATCGAGTTCAATATGAGCTTCAACCCCCAGCGCGCGGCTGAGGTGACTTTCGGTTTGCGTCACCCAGAGACGGTGATCGTGGGTCAGCTGCTCCAGACCCTTGTCGTGCAGCCGGTAGATACGGGTATCACCGACGTTAAAGATATGCGCCCGAGTCGCCTTGAACACCAGGGCACTGAGCGTGCAGACATAGCCCCGGTCCTTGTCGAACCGGTAGGGGCTGTTCAGCGTCTGGCTATGCAGCCAGGCGTTGCAGGCCCTAACCACACGCTCCACCGAATGCTGTACCGACCAGGCATCCGAGGTGCAGAAATAGTCATCGAGGAAATTTTTTACCGCCGTTTCACTGGCGATATGACTCAGTTCACTGCTACTGATCCCGTCCGCCATGGCAAAGGCCACTCCCTTGCGACTGAGCAAGGGCTCGGTGGGAAGGTAACAACCGTGAAAGTCCTGATTGGAGGCCTTGAGGCCCTTATCGGCATACTGACCCACTGATACTTTTAAGCGACTGCTCATGGGTACTCCCCGGTGCCCCGGCCACCATAAGTGACCGGGGCTTGGCTATTAACCCGGTGGACACAAATAGGTTCCCTCCCTATTTGTCCGTCACGCCAGAACTCTTTAGCCTAAAAGAATGGGCGCAAGTGCATGGACTTGCTGGTCTTCTTGGGGGCGAAGAGATGGCGTTCGCATTGGCCTGCGACCAATGATGAAGCATCCCTGCTTCATGTATTAACTCACCGGGTTGATATATCAGACAGAAACAGTCTGAACCGTACGTTTCTTGCCGGTGCGAATGTGAGTGGTATAGAGCGTCAGCCCGGTGAACGCCAGACCCCCGACGAGGTTACCCAGCACAGTAGGGATTTCGTTCCAGATGAGGTAATCCATGATGGAGAAATCACCGCCCATGATGATGCCAGAGGGGAACAGGAACATGTTCACAACTGAATGCTCGAAGCCCATAAAGAAGAACAGCATGATCGGCATCCACATGGCGATGACCTTGCCGCTCACCGTGGTGGAAATCATGGCGCCAACTACTCCCATGGATACCATCCAGTTACACAGCATGCCGCGCAGGAAGATGGTGATCCATCCCGCCGCTCCGTATTCCGCATAACCCAGGGTACGGGCTTCGCCCACGCTGGCAATCTTCGCACCCACAGCACCGGGGTCCGTATTGAAGCCGTAGGTGAAAACGAAGGCCATCATCACGGCCACCGTCAGGGCGCCGGCAAAGTTGCCGATGAACACCAGACCCCAGTTCCTGAGAATGCCATTAACGGTCACCCCCGGACGCCGATCCAGCCATGCCAGCGGCGTCAGCACGAATACCCCGGTGAGCAGGTCAAAGCCCATCAGGTACAGCATGCAAAAACCCACCGGAAACAGAATGGCCCCAATCAAAAAGACACCGGTTTCCACGGCGATAGTAATGGCAAACACCGCCGCCAGCGCCAGTATGGCTCCGGCCATATAGGCCCTGATCAGCGTATCGCGAGTCGACATGTGAATCTTGGATTCACCGGCATCGACCATCTTTGTCACAAACTCAGACGGAACCAGATAAGCCATAGCTATTGCCTCTTTCCAGGAAAAATATGTCACTGCGCATTGGCGACCCATCCCTTGGCCTACGCCTGCAGCCTCCGACACTTGCGTGTGAACAGGCACAAAAAAGCGCCCACAACCGACCTGCAAAAGCAGTTCAGTGAGGACGCCGTTGTCCGTAACAAACAATTTGTAGAAGTCTGGGGCGGCCCAATGGCAATCCACCTAACAGGATTGAAAACCCTACCTGTCAAAACTCATACTGGGTAAAGCAATAGTCGTGCCTAAGCTCCGTTATCCGCTTTAGGGTCGCGTAAACAGCCACTCAGGTGCCTGCTGCGCGCCCGGAAATTGCTCCTGCTACCGAGCATCAAGGCGCGCCTGTGGACAGATAAAGCGCAGCAAACCGTAAAGATGCACCGCAAGTGCGCACTACCGGCCAGGCTTAAACACCCGCCGCCGCGGCGCGCGCATCGAGCGCGCCCGACCAGCGGGTCAGCAGCAATGCCAGCAGTACAATCAGGGCTCCGATCCAGGCAGTATCGGTGAGTGCCATATCGGCAATGATGACCCCGCCGATGAGCGAGCCCAGGGCGATGCCGACGTTAAAGGCGGCGATATTCAACCCCGCGGCCACATCAACCGCATGGGGCGCATATTTTTCCGCCAGCTGTACCACATACACCTGCAGGCCCGGCACATTGCCGAAAGCAAAGCCGCCCCAGATCAATACTGTCAGTACCGCTGTAATCGGGTTGGCCGCGCTGAACGTGAAGACCAGCAGTACCAGTGCCAGCGCCGCGAAAATAATTTTCAGCGCAGGAATAGGCCCCAGGCGGTCAGCCAGTCGGCCGCCCCAGATATTGCCCACCGCCACCGAGACACCATAAACCAGCATGATCAGGCCGATGGCGCTGGGCTCAAAGCCCGATACCTGCTGCAGAATGGGAGCAAGGTAGGTAAAGGCCACAAAGGTGCCGCCATAGCCCACCGCCGTCATGGCGTAGACCAGTAGCAGGCGTGGCTCTTTCAGTACCGCCAGCTGTTGTGACACTGTCGCCGCCGCGGGCTGTTTCAGATTACCCGGTACCAGTATTGCACTGCCGATCAGCGCCAAAGCCCCCAGCAGTGACACCACCAGGAAGGTCGCGCGCCAGCCAAAATGCTGTCCGATCCAGGTGCCCAGCGGCACACCAGTTACCAGCGCTACGGTCAGGCCGGTAAACATAATGGCGATGGCACTCGCCTCCTTGTCCTTGCTCACAAGACCGGTGGCAATGGTGGATCCAATGGAGAAAAATACGCCATGGGCCAGGCCCGTCAGAATGCGCGCACTCATCAGTGAGCTGTAGCCGGGCGCCATCCAGGCCAGCAGGTTACCGAGCACAAAGAGCGCCATGATGCTGAGCAGCACTGTTTTGCGGTTCCAGCGTCCGGTCAGGGCCGTAAGCACCGGTGCACCTATGGCAACGCCCAGGGCGTACAGGCTGATCAGCAGCCCGGCCGAGGGCAGCGAAACACCCAGGTCCTGGGCGATAGTGGGCACCAATCCGACGATCACAAATTCGGTGGTACCAATGGCAAAGGCGCTGAGTGTCAGCGCCAGCAAGGCAAGGGGCATGAGCCGTCTCCAGAATGAATACTTGACGGCGTGCATTGTGCGGCGCAATATTTTTTCAATAAACGCCATAAACATCAAAACATATTTGCAGAAACAACAATGATAAGCCGATCCGATGATCTGGAAATACTGCTGGCCGTGGTCGATAGCGGCGGTTTCTCCACCGCCGCCGAGCTACTGGGCATTCAGGTGGCGCGGGCCTCCCGCGCAGTGACCCGGCTGGAACAACAGCTGGCCACGACCCTGCTCAATCGCACCACCCGGCGGGTTGAACTCAGCGAAGACGGGCGAATTTTTGTCGCCCAGGTACGCCAGGGCCTGGCTCAGCTTGAAGGCGCCGAGGAACAGCTGCGCCTGCGTCACCAGGCACCGGCCGGCCCCCTGCGCGTCGATGCCGCCAGCCCCTTTATGCTGCATCAGCTGGTGCCCCACATTCGGGCATTCCGCGAATCTTATCCACAGATCGAACTGGAACTCACCACCAGCGAGGGCTTTATCGACCTGCTAGAAAAACGCACCGATGTCGCCATCCGCATTGGCGAGATGCAGGATTCCAGCCTGCACGCTCGCTTTCTTGGCCGCTCCAAACTCCACCTGGTGGCCAGCCCCACCTACCTGGCAACTCACCCGGCGCCGCAGTCAGCGGCGGAACTTGCCGGGCATGACTGTATCGGCTTCACCTCCCCCGCCAGCCTTAATCAGTGGCCGGTGGGCACCGGCATGCGCATCAATGCCGCAGTCTCGGCCAGCAGCGGCGAAGTCATCCGCCAGCTGTGTCTGGCATCCCAGGGCATCGCCAGCCTGTCCCACTTCATGGTCGCCGACGACCTCGCCGCAGGGCGACTGATCCCGCTGCTAATGGATCAGATACAGTCACCCCACCCGCGCGAGCAGGTCAACGCCGTCTACTATCGCAACACGGCGCTGTCAGCACGCATCAGCGCCTTTCTTGATTTCTTCCAGCCCAGACTTTCGCTTTAAGCCCCTCAGAATCCAACCCCGCGCCTGTGCATTAAAGCGAGTGCAGCCTGACTGCCATTTCCCTAATACAGGGAGCATTTTCCAAAGAACCGCCAGAGAGGGAAAAATGTCGTTATTGCAGGTAAAGCAACAATAAATACGTCCATATACAAAAAAACGCCCGGGAAATGAATCGCCGGGCGCAAAAACCGCAACACTACAGCTTGCCTGTCACTGAGGCCCCTGGCCTATTTAAAGGTGTCCGGCAGCAGCATTTTCGGCAACCAGAGCGCGAGCTCCGGGAAGACGATGATCAGCAGCAGAATCAGTAGCATCGGAATCAGAATGATTACCACATCCCGCAGTACCTGCACCACGTTCATGCCGCCAATGGACGCAGAAATCAGCAGACAGAGGCCGTAGGGCGGCGTCACCAATCCAAAGGCCAGGGACACTATGCCGATAATGGCAAAGACGACGGGGTGAATACCCGCATCCAGCGCCACCGGCAGCAGCACTGTACCCAGGATGATGATGGTTGGAATGGCATCAATAAAGAGCCCGAAAAACAGGAAGAGCGCGCCTATTACCAGCGAGGTGCCAAAGGTACCGAATTCCATGCTGGTCATGGTGGAAACAATCAGTCGGGGCACGTTGTAGAACGCCAGCATCCAGCCGAAAGCCGAGGCCGTCCCTATGGCAAACAGCGAAATGGATGCAAAGCGCCCGGTATCGTAAAGAATCCCGCCCAGGTCCCGCACACTGACCGTGCGATAGACAAACATGCCCAGAATCAGCGCATAGGCCGCGGCGATTATCGCGCTTTCGGTCGGCGTTACAATACCGCCAACGATGCCGCCGATCACCAGTATCGGTGTCAGCATAGCCAGGGCCGCCCCCTTGAAAGCAGTCAGAAACTCAGTAAAGGTCGGACGCCCAGCCGTCGGATAGCCATACACCTTGGCGTATCCATAGACGGTGGCCATCAGCGCTGCGGCTATCATAAAGCCCGGAATAGCACCGGCAAGAAAGAGCGCCCCCACCGATACCGACATCACGCCGCCCCAAACAACCATCAGGATGCTGGGCGGAATGATCACTCCCATCACGGATGAGCAGGCGGTAATCGCAATGGCAAAACGCTTGTCGTAGCCTTCTTTCACCATGGCCGGAATCAAAATTTTGCCACAACCGGCGGCATCCGCGGTCGACGACCCCGAGATACCGGCAAATAGCATCGACACCGCCACATTTACATGTCCCAGCCCGCCCGGCATCCAGCCGGTCAGTACGCGCGCCAGTTCAATCAGCCGATCGGTGATCTTGCCTGAGTTCATCAAATTTGCCGCCAGCAGAAAGAACGGCACCGCCAGCAGGATAAAGGAGTTATAGGACTGGAACATCCGATCCATGATGATGAAGGGCGTCAGGCGCATATCGAGCATCACGACGGGAATAGTGGCGATACCCAGCGCAAAGGCTACGGGCACGCGGATAGCAACCAGCAGGATAAAGCCGCCCACCAGGAGCGCACAGGCTAGCGCGGTCGAGACAATCATGGCGTAACCTCGGAAGATTGACGGTATTCAACAACCGCCTCGTATAAGCGATAGCCCGCGAACAGTGTCCAGAGCGTACCGGCGATCGGCACTGAGATGTAAATGATCATCAGATTGGCGCGCATCATCACAGAATGCTGAATGAAGCCAAACTTGGCATAGTCGATGCCGTACCAGGCAAAGAGCACCGCAAAGATCAGCACGAAGCCCAGCACTATGCTTTTTTGCAGCAAACGCCAGCCTGGACGGATCGCATCGGGCAGCACCCGGACGTCAAAGTGGCTGCCATCCCAGACCGCGATGGCGGACCCAATCATGACAACCCAGACAAAAATGAAAGTCGAAAGCTCTTCGGTCCAGAGGTAGACCGGGAGTATGTCGGTGTAACGGGATATGACCTGCATGCCCACGGGAATCGCCAGAGCGCCCACCAGGGCCCCCATCAATACCCGCAACACCCGACAAAGGTTATCCAGCACTTGTCCCATCATGGTGAGATCCTGAACGACAGTTGGCCGTAAAATAGGCCCGGATGAGATCAGGCTCCTGCGGCCGCAGGCCGCGGAGCCCGATGGGGATTACTTGGCGCGGATAGCGGCCAGAAGATCCGTAGCACCCAGCTCGGCTGCGTACTCATCCTGTACAGGAGTCACGAGTTCAAGCAGATGCTCGCGGTTGGCAAACTCCTGCAGCTGAATCTGACCGGCATCGGCCATTTCTTTCAGCTTGGCACTGTCTTCACGCGCTTCCAGTTCGCGACCGAAGGCACCAGCTTCCTTGCCTGCACGCATAATCGCGGCCTGCAGTTCGGCGGGAAGCTTGCGCATGGATTTGCCACTGAAAACGATCGGCCGCACGGTGATGGAGTGACGCGTGAGCGTGACGTGGGGTGCCACCTCGTAAAACTTGAGGTTCTGCAGGCTGGCCGCTTCGTTTTCGAGTCCTGAGACAACACCGGTCTGAATGGCGTTGTAAACCTCGTTATAGGCAATCGCCGAGGGTGCCGCACTGATAGCCGCAAAGATCTGCGCCTGAATAGGCGCGCCCATCACTCGCATCTTGTGACCGGCAAGCTCATCAATATTGCCGATGGCCTTGCTGGAAATCAGGTTACGGGTGCCACCGCCGGAGTAGCCCACCACCACAAGATCGGCCTTCTCCTTGAGCTCGCCTTCCAGCGGCGCCAGCACATCGCTGGAGAGCACCGAGTTCCAGTGCTCCAGATCCCGGAACAGGAACGGCATGTCCATCAGGGGAATAGCCGGTGCGAAAGTTGCCATATTGGACGGCGCCATAATGGAGTAATCGATGGCCACCCCCTGATTCAGGAAGGTCACGTAGTCGGACTCAACCCCCAGTTCGCCATTAAGGCGCAAATCCATCACCAGCTCGCCATCATAGTACTGGTCCACCAGCTCGCCAAAACGCACCATTGTTTTGGTGAAGGCATGCTCGTTATCGAACATGCTCGCACCGCGCAGCGTGATCGCTTCGGCATGAACCGCGGGTGCCAGTACAACAGCCGAAACGACGGCAGCCTGGAGCAGGTTTTTTGCGTGATTGATAATAGACATGATGTTCCTCTTATTGTTGTATGCACCGCGTTTTTTGGGTCGCCTTAGCCGGTCACTGCACGGCGGCAACCCCCATAGAAGACGTGAATATACGCAACCGGTCAAGCACTATGTGTAAATATTTGTAATATTTATGTTACTTAAACAACATTCACAACAGCTTCAGCAAAACTGCTATGGAAAGCACAAGGCCTTTGAAATCATCATATTAAAGTAGCTTAAAGTACAAAAAAGAAGGACCTGAATCAGAAAAAAACAGCGTTATTCGCAGTAGCCTATCGCAACCGAAAATCAGTGTTCAGCCGGGTTTTATCAAGTATAACGCCCATAAACTGTCCAGGCATTACAACAGGAAAGACTCGAAGTCGCGTAAAATTACAACTAATAACAATATATCGTCACATCCGTACGCGCTATGATCTGGGGGTTTTATATCCGCTACAGCAGACACCGAGGCCTGACCTCCGACGATGAACGCAGCCGGATATTCGATACAACATAACACCAATAGCCCCATGGAAAGGACCCTGAAGCCATGCAACATCTGCTACTCATTGGTGCTGCGACAGAGCGTATGCAACAGCGCCTGGCCGAACATTTTCAGCTGCACAAACTGTCCGAAATCGACGATTTGAGCGGGTTTCTAACCGAGTACGGCGCCCGGATAAGCGCCGTCGCTACCAACGGTCACAGCGGCGTGAAACCGCTCATCATGGACGCCTGCCCCAACCTCAAGGTCATATCCTGCCACGGCGTGGGTTATGACGGCATCGATACCGCCACCTGTGTGGCCCGTGGCATTTTAGTGAGTCACACGCCCAACGTGCTGAATGCCGAGGTGGCCAATACGGCGTTAATGCTGATACTGGCGGCTTATCGTAACCTGCTGGGCAATGATGCCTATGTGCGTTCCGGTCGCTGGCTTAGGGACGGCGCCGCACCACTGTCACACAGCCCCGACAACCGCACCGTCGGTATTTTGGGCATGGGTCGTATTGGCCAGGAAATTGCCGAGCGCCTGCAGGTTCTGAACTCTAGTATCATTTACCACAGCCGCAGCCCCAAGGATGTGCCCTACACCTATTACGACAATCTGACCGACATGGCCCAGGCAGCCGATGTGCTGGTCTGCATCACCCCGGGTGGTCCCTCCACCAGCAAGCTGATAAACCGCGAAGTGCTGAACGCCCTGGGCCCAGACGGCATGCTGATCAACGTATCCCGCGGTACTGTTGTAGATGAAGCTGAGCTTGTGAGCGCGCTGCAGGAAAAACGCCTGGGATATGCCGGTCTGGATGTGTTTGAGGACGAGCCCAGGGTGCCTGAAGCGCTGTTTGCGATGCCCAATGTCGTACTGTTACCCCACGTCGGCAGTGCTACCCATGAGACCCGCGCCGCCATGGCCGCGCTGACGGTGGACAACCTGATACAGTTTCTGCAGGACGGCAGCGTACTTACGCCAGTGCCGGAATGTACTGCAATCTGACCCAGAGCCGTAACTCAGTGGCCAGGGCCACTGAGTTACCAGCATCCAAGATGACCGGGATCGAACGTCATACCCAGTCGATCCAGACCCAAATCAATAGAATCAGTATTTAAATACCACCCCGGCCTGTTTTTTGCTGCCAAAGCCCGGCTAACGGCATAAAAACGCTAGAATGCTAACCCAAAGCGCCAAAAGTCACGTAAAAGGTCTAGAAGCTATACAAGCTGCAGCTCCATACGTTCAGCAAGGCACAGAGGGCGACACATGCTCACCGGGTTAAAAATGTCAGAACTCATCGGCGCTCTTAGTCATGCCCTGGACATGACCGAAGGTCAGCCCAAGGGGCACTGTGTGCGCAGCTGCTGGATCGGCATGCATATAGCCCGTGAACTTGGCATGCCAGATGCTCAGCAATGGGAGCTGTACTACACCCTGTTGCTGAAGGATCTGGGATGCAGCAGCAATGCTGCCCGAATTTGCCAGCTTTATGCCACGGACGATCTCAACTTCAAGCATGACTTCAAGACCGTCGATGGCAGCCTGCCCCAGGTGCTGCGTTTTGTCATGCGTCACACCGGACTTAGCGGTGGCCTCGCCGAGCGCTTTCGCGCATTGATGACAATTATGCGCGATGGCTCCGAAATCGCCCAGGAGCTGATTCAGACACGCTGCGAGCGCGGCGCTGATATCGCCAAAAAGCTGCGTTTCAGCGACGGCGTGGCGGCGGGCATACGTGGCCTTGATGAACACTGGAATGGCAACGGCAAGCCCCAGGGCCTGGCCGGTGACGCGATTCCCCTCTATGCACGCATTGCCCTGCTGGCCCAGGTGATCGATGTCTTCCAGGTCAGCTCGACCCCTGAGCTGGCGCTGCAGGAAGTTCAGCTTCGCAGCGGCAGCTGGTTTGACCCGCAACTGGTAAAGGTGTTTGAGCGCGTGGCAACCAGCAAGGCATTCTGGGCGGTGCTGTCCAGCCACGATATTGAAGAGGCCGTCATGGCGCTGGAGCCGGCGCAGCACGAGGTGCTACTGGACGAAAACTACCTGGACGAAATCGCCGCCGCCTTTGGTCAGGTGGTCGATTCAAAAAGCCCCTATACCGCCGGCCACAGCGAACGAGTGGCACTCTATACCGACATGATCTGCGAGCAGCTGGAGCTGAGTAACAATGACCGGCGCTGGCTTAAGCGCGGTGCCCTGCTGCACGATATTGGCAAACTCGGCGTCAGCAACAGCATTCTCGACAAACCCGGCACGCTGGATGATCGAGAGTGGGCGCTGGTGCGCCAGCACGCCGCCTTCACCGAAGATATCCTGATCCGCATAAGTGCCTTCTCGCACCTGGCAAAAATTGCCGGCGCCCACCACGAACGCCTCGACGGCAAAGGCTATCCCCGCGGACTAACTGCGCCCGATATCAGCCTGGAAACCCGTATCATCACCACCGCGGATATCTTTGACGCCATTACAGCCGATCGCCCCTACCGTGGCCCCATACCGATCCCCGCAGCCCTGGAGATTATGGAGGCAGAGGTTGGCACCGCCATCGATGCCGATTGTTTCAACGCCCTCAAAGCGGCCCTGCAGCTGCTGGTACAGGATAGCCCCACTCCGGAACCGGCATGACCGGCGCATATCTTTTTGCAGTGCAGCATTTATGGGCAAAAAAGGGCGTCTGTGGTACTTTACACACTCATTTTCAAGTCGCCTGTACTCGGACAGAACCATGCTCGACTGGATACTGGCAACCAATGGCTTCATTCTGGAGGCCCTGCTGCTGGTTGCAGTATTAATCCATGTCGGCACACGAATCTGACCCGCGACGCTGAAACTCTATCTACTGATAATTGTGAACAGTTGCCATGAAACATACCCCATCATGTCTGCAGCAAGGCACCCTGGCCTTGATACTGCTGATCCTGACTCCGTTCTGCGCTACAGCCCAGGCGCATTCGGATGATCAGGATCAGGCAATGTTCAGCGAGTCCGACTTCTATGCGGTGATTCCTGAAGTCGTTTCGGCGACCCGTATCACCCAGAAACTGACCGAAGCTCCAGCCTCCATAAGCCTGATCGACCGGGACATGATTCTCGCCTCAGGCGCACTCAACGTTACTGATCTGTTGCGCCTGGTGCCCGGCTTTCAGGCGTTTCATGTCAACGCCAACAAATTCGGTACCACCTATCACGGCGTGAGCGATGATTTCCCCCGCCGCCTCGAAGTCATGGTGGATGGACGTTCCGTTTATCTGCCACTACTGTCCACCGTCGACTGGAATTCCCTGGGCCTTAGCCTCGATGATATAGAACGCATTGAAGTGGTCCGTGGCTCCAATGCGCCCGCCTATGGTTCCAACGCCTTTCTGGGCGCCATCAATATAGTCACCCGCTCGCCCTACACCGAAACAGGGGGGTCACTCAAGCTGCTGGGAGGCTCCCAGAATACCCGTCGGGTGGAAGGCCGTTTCAGCGCACCGGTGGGCAATACGCAAGTGCGGGTTAGTCTGGGCCATGACCAGAATGATGGCAGCGACCGCTTTGGGGATGGCGCGCGCAACCAGTACCTAAACCTGAGCGGGACCCTGGCGCCGACGCTGGCCGACACCGTACTGCTACAGGCCGGTTTCAGCGACGGATACGCTGATCGCGGTGACCTGGGCAACATTGACGAACCCAGCCCTATCTCCAAACGGGATCACCGGGCCAGCTACCAGTTCCTGCGCTGGAATCATGTAACTGACAGCGCCGGCGAAACCCAGGTCTCCGCCTATCACAACTACCTGAACCTCTCGATCCCGTCTCCAAGCGTTGCCGACCTGGTGGAGTATGAGGGCCTGCCGGCCGGCTTTGCCACAGCACTACTGGCACAAAATCCGGATTTTCGACTGGATGGCGAACACGGCAAAACCGAACTCTACGATATCGAACTACAGCATACGCAGCCATGGGTCCCAGATCAGGCCACCTTGGTTTGGGGTTTGGGCTACCGGCAGGAGATTGCCCAGAGCGGTGTGCTATTGCAGGAGCGTGGGCGCATCAATGAAGAACGCTGGCGCCTGTTCGGCAATCTGGAACTGGTACCCGCCGATGCCATGACCCTGAATTTCGGTGCCATGCTCGAGAGCAGCAGCACCAGCGCAGACAGCGCAGAGCTTTCTCCCCGGGTCGCCCTCAACTACAGACCCGATGAGCAGTCCGTTATCCGCACCGCCTACAGCCAGGCCTTTCGCATGCCTTCACTACTGGACAAGAATGCCCAGTCGATAATCTATGACCCAGCCGGCGATGTGATGGATATCGTCGTGGTTCCCAACTCGGACATTGGGCCTGAGCGTATCAAAACGGCTGAATTTGGCTATTACCGGGCTTTCCAGTCTGTACCAGGGCATTTCGATGTGCGAATCTTTGTCGAGGATGTCGATAACGCCATCAGCAGTTTCTGGATAACCAATGATGATCTCGACGGCCGCGAGCGCTTAAGTGCCAACAACGCCTCATGGCGCAACAGCGGCGCCGAGTTTCAGCTACGCCTGCAGCCACTGGAGCCACTCTGGTTACTGCTGAATTACAGCTATATCAATACCACTGACTTTACTGTCGACAAAGGTATTCCCAAAGGCGGTCTGGAGCGAAAGAACAAACCACAAACTCCGCTGCATACAGCCTCGATGCTGTTGAACTACAATTTTGCACCACGCTGGAACTTCAGCCTGGCGCAATACTATATGGATATGGTTGATTGGGATGAAGGCGGCTACCGGGACAGTTACAATCGCACCGATGTGCGTCTGGCAAAGGAATGGAACCTGCCAGCTGGGCAGCGCCTTTCGGGGGCACTGATATTTCAGAACCTGCTGGGTGACAAGTACTCCGAATTTTACCGGTACAATGAATTCGATCAACGCACCTATTTGCAGCTACAACTCGAATTCTGATAACCCGGCGACGCGAATGGATACGCTGAATGCAGGCATCGGATACACGCAAGTACAGGCAACACCCCAATCTTCGGCGGTCAGGACTCCTGCTGTTGATGTTTGTTCTGTGGCTTACAGGCACCCGCGCTGTCGCTGAGCCATTGATACTGATGAGCGAGAACAGCGCGCTCTATAGACTGGTGGCCGAAGAAATCAGGCGCAGCGCCAAGCTGCCCCTGGCGCTGTACAGCACCGAAAACATACCGTCCCAGGAGCGGCTTGACCAGGGACTCAACATCGCCATAGGCGCAAGGGCCTGCGAACAACTGCTGCAGCACAGCGGCCAGGCCGACCTGATCTGTACCTTGGTTCCGCGCTCCACCTTCGAGTCCCTGTCGACACTGTACGACAGCGGACAGCGCCGTATCAGTGCGGTCTACCTGGATCAGCCGCTGCAACGCCAGCTACGCCTTGCCCGCCTGCTAGTACCCAATGCCAAAAGTATCGGCACCATGTTCGGCCCTTTCTCGAATGCCTCCATGCAGATGTTCGACCAGGCGTCCCTGCGTGAAAAGCTGACCCCCCTGTCCATCACTCTGGACGAGGCGGATAACCCGATCGAACGACTAACCCCACTGATTCAACAAAGTGACGTCTTCCTCGCCCTGCCCGACCGAGCCCTTTTTAACCGCTCCACCGCCAAGTGGCTGCTGTACATTACGCTGCAACAGAAAGTGCCGGTGATTGGTTTTTCCAAAACCTATGTCGAAGCTGGGGCACTGGCCGCTGTATACTCAACACCCGCACAGATCGGCCAGCAAACCGGCGAGCTGTTACGCGAACTCGACCTGTCCCAACCCTTGCCGCCACCGACCTACCCGAAATATTACAATGTCAGCAGCAACCCGATAGTGGCCCGCACCCTGGAACTGCCCGAACCTGACGATCAGGCACTGTACCGGCAACTGGAGGGCGGCTCTAAATGAAACGCCACCTCAGAACCCTGGGAATCCGCCAGCGTGTACTGATGATTTCGCTGTTGCCCATGGTTCTTTTTGCTCTGGTACTGGGCGGCTATTTCATCAGCACCCGGATTGATGACACCCAGTTTTCGATGCTGGAGCGTGGCCAGTCCATCAGCCGCTTGCTGGCATCTGCCTCTGAATTTGGCCTGTTGCTGGGCAACCACGAACTGCTGCGTAATCTTGGCAAGGGCGTAAGCCAGGAGCCCGATGTGGCCGACGTCGTATTTCTGGATGAGCGTTTTGAACTCATTACCCGCTCGCGCGCTTTCGAGCTTCACCTGAAACCCCAGGGGCCTTTTGTCTATAGGGAAAACAATCACTGGTACTTCGCAGAGCCTGTACAGGTAACCGGCATATCCTTCCAGGACTTCCCCGAGTATCCCGATGCCAAGAACCGACTGGATACCATTGGCTGGGTTATCATCATTCTGTCCAATGACCAGACCCGCAGCCGTCAGCTGAGCATCCTGATTACCGGCTTGCTGCTGATGCTCGGCACCTTTGGCATCACCTGCGTCATGGCGCTGCGCTTTGGCAGCCGTATTACCCAGCCTATACAGGGCCTTAGCCATGTCGTCGAGCGCCTGCAGGATGGTCAGCTTGATACCCGCGCCGAAGTCTCTTACACCGGCGAACTGCGCACACTGGCCCGGGGCATTAACCGCATGGCAGCCCGTATCCAGGAATCCAGCTCAATAATGGAATCCAAGGTGGACTCCACCAGCAAAACGCTACGCTCAACGCTGAACCACCTTGAAACCAAGAACCGGGAGCTGGAGCTGGCCCGATTCAAGGCCGACACCGCCAATCTCGCCAAGGACGAATTTCTGGCCCGCATGAGCCATGAGCTGCGTACCCCCATGACCTCGGTGCTGGGCTTCGCCCGCCTGCTCGATGAAACCAACACCAACAATGAGCAGCGCGAATACACCCGCATCATCAACCAGACATCCACGGCCCTGCTCAGCATCATTGATGACATTCTCGATCTGTCCAAGCTAGAGTCCAACGCCATCAAGCTTGAACAGATTCCGCTGAACCTCGAAGACCTGCTGCTAGATGTGCTGGAAATGCAGGCACCTCCAGCTCATCACAAGGGGCTGGAACTCGTTCTGCACTACGCTCAGGAGATACCTGACACCCTGCTGGGCGACCCCACCCGCCTGCGCCAGATCCTTATCAACCTGGTGGCCAACGCCATCAAGTTTACCGAGAAAGGCGAAGTCCAGCTGTTCGTGGAAGCCGAAAACCTCGACAGACATCACTCCATACTGCGAATCAGGGTGGAGGATTCAGGCATTGGTATTGCGGAAAACCAGAAAGGCAAACTGTTCAAGGCCTTTACTCAGGCCGATACCTCCATCACCCGACGCTTTGGCGGCTCTGGGCTAGGATTGGTTATTACCCAAAGGCTGATCAGCCTGATGGACGGCACAATAAAGCTCAGCAGTGAACTGAACAAGGGGACACAAATCAGTCTGGCGATACCCTTCACCCACGGCGAGCAGATCGCAAAACCCCTGCCTGAGACCCGGCCAGAGTGCGGTCCAATTCTCCTCTTCGAACCTCACCCGGCCATGCGAAAATCCCTGCAGACGCTGCTGTTTCACCAGCACATGAAGATTGACACGGCACTGAACTTCGATGATTTTTGCCGCCGTGCAGGCCAGTATGACAGCCTGATCTGGGGCGACAGTCCTGGCATGAGTAATGCGCAGTTCCAGGTACTGTTGCAACAGCTACGCCAGAGCTACAGTGCCCGGCTGGTTATTCTGTGCGCCAACGGTTCCAGCCAGTTCCAACTGGATGAACAGACACTAATCGTGCACAAGCCGGTGCGGACCCGCAATCTGCTGCGGGCACTGAACACAATGACACAGGACCCGGTGATCGAAGAGATAGGGGGAGCCAAAACTCCCGCCGAGAAATCCCCCTGCACGGGCCTTGACGTCTTGATTGCCGAAGACAACGATCTGAACCGCCTGCTGATCACGAAAATTCTCAGCCGGGCAGGTATCCGCTCAAGAGAGGCCACCAGCGGCGTGGAAGTGTTGGAACAGGTCACTAAAAAGGCACCTGATCTGATTCTGATGGACGTGCACATGCCCAGGATGGATGGTATCGAGGCAACAAGACGCCTGCGCCGAACCTACCCAGAGCTGCCTATAATCGCGCTTACCGCCAACGTGGTGCCGCGGGAGCATCAGGCATTGCAGAACGCCGGCATCACCAAGATCATGTTCAAGCCCATCAATGAACAGGAACTGCTTACCGCAGTAAAGCGCCATTGCAGCCCCGCACCCACACGCCCTGCGCCTCAGGCTGCGGTGGACAAAGATGCCTCACCGTTGCTGAGCTACGCGCAAATACAGCAGGAAATACAGCGACAGCTGGACGCCTGCCAGCAAGGAGTACTGAGCCGTGATGCCGCAAAAATGCGGCACCATGCACACCAGCTGCTGGGCATCAGCGGACTATACGATTGGCCGGAGTTTGAGGCGCTTACCGCCGACTTCCACCAGTGTGTTATTGATGGCCACGGCCAGCGTAAACTCTGGCAGTCACTCTGGCGCCTGCAACGTCTCAGCAAGCAGCCACTGCCAATTACAGACACAGATCCGGCCTAACAAGACGTTTGGTGTAGCTATTAACCCGGTGGACAAATAGGTTCCCTTCCTATTTGTCCGTCACGCCAGAAAAACTAGCGCAAGTGCATGGACTTGCTGGTTTTTCTGGCGTTCGCATTGGCCTGCGGCCAATGATGAAGCGTCCCTGCTTCATGTATTAACCCGCCGGGTTAATATCAAGCTGGTGATACGGGACTGTCAAAATTCGCGGAACACCGGATCCCGCGCGATTAGATCGGAGAGATCAGCCACGATAATGCGCAGCCGCTCCCTGCCAGCGCGGTCAAACAGGTAATTATCTATACCCTCCCCAGCCGCGGGCTCCTTCTCATCCCCTTCCTGCAGAAGCAGGCAACGCAGGCGAATGGCCTCGAGTTCCGGGTCATGTCGCATCGGCATGCCGACATACAGATCCCAGCGCTGCTGTGTTGTCGTGCAATCCAGTACGCCCTGTAACAACGCCAATATCTCGGCACGGGACGGACGATAAGTCGGCGCCTTGCCGAAATAAAGTGCCAGGGCCATCAGGCACAGCAGTACCAGGGTAACGACAAACGCCGCCAGGAAGGCCAAGGGTCAGTGCATCCGGTCAAGCGGATACTCATGCAGCTTGGCGGCTGCACGCAGCAGCCCATCGCGGTGCTGCTGCTCCAGCACATCCATTTCCTGGCGGAAACGTCGCTGCTGCGAACGTTCCAGCGACTTCCATCCCTTCAAAAAGGGGATGTGCCGCGTGGCTTCGTAGTGCGTCGATATGATTTCAAAGTCGGGATTTTGATGCAGTTCCGGCATCAGATTGTCGAGCAGCACCTTCAGGCGGATGGAGCCTTCCGTCAGAGTCATTTTTTCGTCTTCAGACATGGCTCGGGCGATCACCCGAATACTGTCGATCAGATACTGACGCTGCTCCCGGGCCTTGGTTTCTGCCTGAATCTGAAACGCCTCGCGCTGCTGCCTTTGCTCTTTCAGGGCTCGCAGGTGAGTGACTATATACCAGGACAAAGCCACTATAATCACCAAACCCAGGCCCGCTGCCCCAAACATCAAACTGTCACTCATTGGCCACCCTGTCGTTTATCCTGTTTAGTCAGGTGAACCATTATGCATAATCGCCAGCTGAAACCCAGAGCTCCAGCAAGCAGGCCACCGCTACCCACGCACGAAAAAGGCCCGTTACGGGTCAGTAACGGGCCTTGTAAAACTGGAATCTGTGGCGAATTCGCTGCGCGGCGTTACGCCTGGTTCAAACAGTGATCAGCCGGCGATACCAACGAAGTCGTACTGGGGCGCTGGGGCCTCAGTCGGCTTTTTGTTCATCTGCTGAATGCGGGCATTGCGCTGTTCTAGTGCCTGAGCCAGAACCTGAATTCCGGTTTTGCTCGGAGTCTGCTCGGATGTTTCCAGACGTACATTCAGATTTGCACTCATGCTCAGGCCTCCTGCGGCTTTGGCTATCTCACTGGCAGTGGCCCCGGGGGCTGATGGAGCCAGTTATCGAATTCGACTGGAGCCAGTATAGACAGAAGCGTTTAGCATGTAATGGAATATCATATTCTATATTTAGACCATAAACGCATATGCGAGACCTGTGAATACGACCGTCCAACACCCGTTCCCCGCCTGGCTCCAACTATTCCAGGGTGCTGGCGCTACGCCTGCTTAATGCCGCACCCTATAGTGAACGGGTATTGTGAAATAAGCAGAAAGACCGAGTTCCACGCTATCGCAACCCCTTATCGAGTACTGAGATCCTTGCCATGAACGCCTTATCCCCTGCGCCCCAGGCAGTCGCCATCGAACTGCCGCAGAGCTGGCAACAGCCGCATCCCGACTTCACCTCGGGCCTGGACGCTCGCAGCAGCGAAAATGCGTTGCTGGTGCTGATGTATGGCGGTCTCGAAAAGGCGGCGCGTTACGGCTGGCTCAATGCGGGCCGCACCCTTATCGACAAGACCTATCTGCGTATTCTGTGGATTACCCAGCAGCTCGCGCCTACGGGAATCAGTTTCGATGAACTGGCTTCGCGTCTCGACGGTTTTATCCGCCGCGAACTGCAGCCTCGCTGGGATGAACTGGACAGCCTCGAACACGACGCCCGCCATGAACTGGCAATAGCTTTGGTGGAAGAGTTTCAGGCACAGGTATTCCAGGGTACTGACCAACTGGAAGCCGCTACCAGTGTGCTGTTCTTTCTGTGCCCGCAGTTACCCGTGTTTAGGTACACTGATCCACAGAGCGTCCCTGCATCCGACTACCCGGCCTGGCATCAGAGCTGTCGCCAGCGCTTGATCGCTCTGCTACCCCAGGTCTGCAGCACCACACCTTTCGCGCATTACGGTACGGCGCAGGAACAACAGCTGATCACCCGCCTGCTGGCCCAGAGCGACTGGTGGCCACGGCGACTATTGTCCCAGCAACGCTAAACCAACTCACCCCGATCAACTCCGGCGAAAGCCAGCCCTTGTCAGCACCTGCGGGTGCTGTTTTTTTGACATGCCCGTACGCTTTCCGGTCGCGCCAAATACACAAAAGCCCCGACCGCACAGGCGATCAGGGCTTGGTACTGGCGAGTCGCCAGACGTATCGATGGCGATCAGCGATCGATCAGGCGGCGAATGCCCTGCAAGTTTTCCATGGTGCTGAGGCACGCCTGGGCCACTTCCGTACCCTTGTCGGTAAAATGACGGTAGAAAAAGTCGTGATGGGTGCTGTGCTCATGGAAGTGGTGCGGCGTCAGCACCACGGACATCACCGGCACTTCGGTCTCCAGCTGCACCTGCATCAGACCTTCAATTACGGCCTGGGCCACAAATTCGTGCCGGTAAATGCCACCATCGACGACAAAGCCCGCCGCCACTATGGCGCCGTAGCGGCCACTTTTGGCGAGCAGTTTGGCCTGTAGCGGAATTTCATAGGCACCGGACACGGTGAAGATATCCACCTGCTCGGCCGCCAGCCCCTGGCGGGTACATTCTGCCAGAAAGGCATCGCGCGCCTGACCGACGATATCGCTGTGCCACTGCGCCTGAATAAAGGCGACACGCTGGGCACGGGTCTCATTGCTGAGTTTTGGGGGGTACGTCTGATTCATGGTTATCCTCGTTGATAGTCACCAGAATCAGGGCATGCGGAACCTCGGCGTACTCGAAAGCGCACTACCCGACAGCACCTTGCGGCACCCAGATAGACATTCGAACACATCTTTGCGCCGGGCGATGATCGCCTGGCACTGGAACCGTTCTCTTTCATCCGGACTATGACCGTCGGCTTCGGAGTTACACCGAATCTGCTGACCCCGGCGGCCTTGTATCCCAACGGATGCAAAGAGTACCGAGCGCTCGCGGGCTTGGCGACAGAGCGCCTTTACCGCCGGTGGGGACTTTCACCCCGCCCTGAGAACAATAAAATGCTGCGAATCACTCGCAGCGAGCGCTATCTTAAGCGCACTGAGCCCGGATGCCAAGCCCACAAGCCGACAGCCTGGACGCGAATCAGACCTTAACCGAATTCGCGGGCCAGACGCTCGCGCTCTTCCGGCGTGTACTGCACCCGGCCAATCGGGATCATGTCGCTGGTCGCCTCGCGGATGCGGTCTGCATCTTCAGCGGTAAAACCGCCACAGAGCTCGATCAGCTGCACATGCTTGGTCAGCAACTCCTGCGCCACCAGAATGGCTTCATCGACCGTCTGCACACCGGACACCGCCATATCAAACAGCTCGGTCTGAATGCGGCCGTGATGCTTGATGATTTCAAGATCCGGACCCTTAACAATAAAACCATATCGCGCCAATGCCATCTGCGCTGCTCCTGCCTGAATGAACGGGGAATGATGTATTCATTAAAGCCCGCCCAGCGCCAAGAGATTAGAGCCAGAGACTTAAAAAAGGTGGGACCACAGGCGAACCATTGAGCGTCAGCAACAAAAAAGGCCCCGGGAACAACCGGAGCCTTTTGCAATACCGCAAGCCTTAACTCAATCCGTTTTCTGGGCCAGGTAGTGACTGTAAATCGAGGCCAGGGCACAGGAAGCCAGACGCGCCTCGGGGGGATCGGCGCGGGACGTCAGAATGATCGGCACCCGGGCGCCCAGCACCAGGCCTGCGGCCGTGGCGCTCATGAAGTACACCATCTGCTTGAACATGCAGTTACCGGTCTCGATATTGGGCACCAGTAGCAAGTCGACATCGCCGGCCACCCGGCTTGTCATGCCCTTGAGATCAGCCGCATCGCGGGAGATGGCATTATCAAATGCCATGGGCCCTTCAATGATGGCGTCCTGCATGCCGCCCAGGGAGGCCAGCTTCACCAGCTCGCCTGCATCCACACTCGAGGGCATGGCGCGGTTTACTTCCTCGGTGCCAGACAGCAGCGCGACCTTGGGTTGCGTCATCCCAAGCGCGTGCAACAGGTCGATGGCATTGCGCAGTATATGGGCCTTGTCGACCACAGTGGGCTGCACATTGATCACCGCATCGGTGATGCACAGCGGGCGTTCATGGCCAGGTACCGTCATATGGAATACATGACTCAGGCGCCGCGACGTGCGCAAGCCTGCATCACGGCTCAGCACGGCCTTGAGCAGGGTGTCGGTATGCAGATGTCCTTTCATCAGCGCATGCGCTTCACCGGCGGCCACTATGCCCGTCGCTATGCGTGCAGCATCGGTTTCAGTCGCGGCATCTTCAAGGCGGATAGACGTTAGATCCCAGTCCAGCTCCAGGGCCAGGGCCTGAATAACATCGGCCTTTCCCACCAGTACGGGCTCGATAAGACCTGCGTCTGTGGCCATTTTCGCACTCTCAAGCGAGACCCGGTTTACCGGGTTCACCACGGCAGTCACCACCCGGGGCAAGGCCCTGGCTTTCTCAAGCAGGTAGGAAGGACACTCCACCGGAGTTTTGCTCAACATGGCAGCTTACCTAGATCCGTTGCACAGTTTGAATATCAGGGTGCCGGCCAGGGCCGACGGGGTTTGCACAGACGCTCGGGGCCCATGGGGCCAGCCTCCGTCATGCTCTGCTTGGTCACGCACTGCAATGTGGGCTGCAATAAGACAGCACCCGGACGCAGGGGCCAGAAACAGAGGACGGTTAAACGCTTGTGCAAACGATCAGGAAAACCGGCTGGTCTTCCCGCAAAAACAGACCGAAGGCCAGCGGCCTTCGGTGGGTCCCGGCCAGGGCTGCCACAGGGGCCACGCTGGTCGGGTAATTACGTTTTGGGCCTTGCGGCTTAGACGTAGTCTTTGTACTTGTCGAGGTAGCGCACCGGCTTGGACAGTGCGTCACGGCGGAACGGGTCGCCCAGCTCGCGAGTACACATGATCTCGATAACGGTGGTCTTGCCTTCTTCCATCTGACGGGTGATAGCGGCCTGCAGAGTCGGTCCGATATCTTCCAGCTTGTCGACGGTTACGCCTTCAGCACCCATGGAGCGCGCAATTTCAGCGAAGCTCGGGTTTTCCAGTTCACCGGCAACAAAGCGACGGTTGTAAAAATCCACCTGGTTTTTCTTCTCGGCGCCCCACTGACGGTTGTGGAAGACAATGGAAGTGACCGGGATGTTTTCACGAACGCAGGTCAGGATTTCCATCATGGACATGCCCCAGGCGCCGTCACCAGCGTAGGAGATAGCCGGACGATTCGGCGCAGCAACCTTGGCACCAATGATGGTCGGCAGCGCATAACCGCAGTTACCGAAGCTCATGGCCGCAAAGAAAGAACGCGGTTTTTCAAAGCGCAGGTAGCTGTTGGCAACGGAGTTGATGTTACCGATGTCGGTGGACACCATGACGTTTTCCGGCATGGCTTTTTCCAGCTCGCGCAGAACCTGACGCGGGTGCAGGAAGCTGCCTTCTTCGCCTGCCTGTTCGTTGATCATGTCCAGCGAGAACTCGTCCTTCTCGTGGATCCAGTCGTTCAGCTCGTTTTCCCAGTTGGCTTTTTCAGCAGCGATTTCTTCAGCACGAGCGTCCTTGGTGGCTACGCAGGCAACGGAAGTGTTTTCCAGACGCTGCAGCAGGTTGGTCGCAGCGGCCTTGGCATCACCGCAGATACCCACGGATATTTTCTTCACCAGACCCAGCATCTTGGCATCGCAGTCGATCTGAATGACTTTGGCCTGTTTTGGCCAGTAGTCCAGACCGTGCTGCGGCAGAGTACCGAAAGGCCCAAGACGGGTTCCCAGAGCGACAACAACGTCGGCGCGGGACAGCAGCTTCATTGCAGCCTTGGATCCCTGGTAACCCAGAGGACCACACCAGAGCGCGTGGGAAGCCGGGAAGGAGTCATTGTGCAGGTAGCTGTTAACAACAGGTGCGCCGAGGAATTCAGCCAGTGCCTGACATTCGCCCAGGGCATCAGCCATAACAACACCGCCACCGGAAATAATGACAGGGTTTTTGGCGCCAGCCAGCAATTCGGCAGCCTGAGCCAGGCTCTGCTCGCCACCAGCACCGCGCTCGATACGCATGGGCTGCGGGATTTCAACGTCGATATCGCCGTAGAAAAAGTCACGCGGGATGTTCAGCTGAGTCGGGCCGTTTTCGTGCATGGCACGGTCGAAGCAACGCGCAGTCAGTTCAGCCATGCGCGCAGGATTGGCTACGTGGCCCTGGTACTTGGTGATGGTTTCGAAGAACGGCAGCTGCTGTGCTTCCTGGAATCCGCCCAGACCGTTGGACATGGAACCGGTTTCCGGCGTGATGCAGACCACCGGGCTGTGCGCCCAGTAAGCAGCCGCAATAGCGGTAACAAAGTTAGTGATACCAGGACCGTTCTGCGCGATGCAGACACCGTGGCGACCGCTGACACGGGCATAGCCGTCAGCCATGTGGCCAGCGCCCTGCTCATGCACAACAGGAATAAAACGGATGCCTGCCGGCGTAAAGATATCCATGGCGTCCATAAAGGCAGAACCCATGATACCGAACATATCGGTAACGCCATTGGCGACCAAAGTTTCGACCATCGCCTCACTTGGAGTCATACGAGCCATATCAATTTTCCTTTGCTTTGCTGTTGCAGACGACGGAACCGCCGTCGGCCGTTGGGTACCAGTTTTTATTTACTTTGCCTTGTAAGGGACAAATTCTTTTCCCAGAGCCTGGGCAACTTCCTTGCAGGCCACTTCGCCCGCATGAATGTTGAGGCCATTAGCCAGATGCGCATCCCTTCGAATCGCTTCTTCCCACCCCAGGTCTGCCAGCGCAAGAATGTGCGGCAGCGTGGCGTTATTCAGTGCCAAAGTGGAGGTTCTCGCCACCGCCCCTGGCATATTGGCAACGCAGTAGTGCACTACGTCATCAACGATATAGGTCGGATCTTCATGGGTAGTGGCGTGGGAGGTTTCAAAGCAGCCACCCTGATCAATCGCCACATCTACCACCGCAGAGCCTGGCTTCATGCGCTTGACCATCTCGGCGGTCACCAGCTTGGGCGCTGCGGCCCCTGGAATCAGCACACCGCCAATCACCAGGTCAGCCGAGAGTACATGTTCTTCCAGTGCCGCCTTGCTGGAGTAAACGGTCTGCACCTGGGTGCCGAACTCGGATACCAGTCGGCGCAGCACATCGACAGAGCGATCCAGCACCACCACCTGAGCGCCCATACCAATGGCCATGCGTGCAGCATTGCTGCCCACCACACCGCCGCCGATAATGACGACCTTGGCGGATTCAACACCTGGAACACCGCCGAGCAGCATGCCGCGTCCGCCGCGGGATTTTTCCAGACAGGCCGCACCGGCCTGGATGGACATGCGACCGGCCACTTCAGACATCGGCGCCAGCAGTGGCAGACCGCCTCGCTCCGAGGTGACGGTTTCGTAAGCGATACAGGTGGCGCCACTGGCCAGCAGGTCATCGGTCTGGGCCAGATCCGGCGCCAGGTGCAGGTAGGTAAAAAGTACCTGGCCGGCCCGCAGCTGCTTGCGCTCTACCGCCAGCGGCTCCTTGACCTTGACCACCATCTCGGCCTTGGCAAAGACTTCTGCCGCGGTCGCTGCGATGGTTGCGCCGGCGGCGACATAATCAGCATCGGCAAAACCAATGCCACTGCCAGCCTGGGTTTCCACCAGTACCTGATGGCCGCGCGAGGTGAGTTCCTGCACGCTGGCCGGGACCATGCCCACGCGGTACTCGTGGTTCTTAATTTCCTTAGGGACTCCGATTAGCATTGTCACCACTCCCGTCATTATTTTTTGTATTCGGTTGTGAGCTCACACCCAGAGACTTTCTGCACCCTGGATGCCTGTGATCAGAGGCTGAGTGTTTCAGATCAGCTTGGTTGTAGATTAGGAGGGAGGAGCAATGACAGGTAGAACCAGTTTCCGCACAGATGTTACGCCAGACTGGCCCAAACAGAATCGACAGCCAGGCGGGCTCGACGAAAAGCGCCGTTTTACGGGCTCTGCAGACCAATGCCAGCTAGTACAGAATGGAAAAAAACAGAGATAAAAACGCGGAACAAAGACGGGAAAAAGTATCCGTTTATAAAAATTTGATACTTTATTTTTCGAAAAACTGTTTTATCTTTAGCCCGAGCGCACTGGGTGCGCCCGGAACCCGACTCAGGTCATGTCCGAAATAAGCTCGGCCAGCGTCTTGATCCCGGGCCGAATGCGCTCGGCACCGATGGAGGAATATCCCAGGCGGAAGAAGTTGAGCGGCGGGTTTTCACCCGCAAAATGCAGATCGCCGGACTCAATCAGGATACCGCGATCGGCCGCTTCCTTTCGCAGCAGACGCGCATCCAGCCCCTCAGGCCCCTCAACCCAGTAACAAGAGCCGCCGAAGCTGGGTTTCTGCGACGATGCCGGCAGAAATTCGCTCAGGGCCGCACCCATTTCATGCCAGCGCTCCTCGTAGGCCCGCATAATGGTCATGATCAGGGCATCGTGGTAACCCCGTTCCAGGAAGAGTGCCACCGAGCGCTGATTGTTGGCCGCAGGATGGCGCAGCATCAGGCGGCGCAGCGCTCTGGCCTCGCGTATAAACTCGGCCGGCCCCACCAGATAACCCAGCCGCAGGCCCGGCGCCAGCGTCTTCGACAGACTGCCGACATAGAGCACACGTCCGCTGCTATCCAGGCTTTTCAGCGCCGGAATGGGGTTCGACTTGAAGTTGGTTTCGCTTTCGTAGTCATCCTCGATGATGACAAAATCATGTTCGTTAGCCCGCTTAAGCAACTCGTAACGCCGCTCTATGGGCATGGTGGCGGTCGTCGGACACTGGTGACTCGGCGTTACATAGAGGCAATCGAGGTCGTTCAGACTGTCATCCACAATCAGACCATCACCGTCCACCGGCAGGGGCCGTACTTCGGACGGATTGAGCGTCGCTATATTGCGGATATCCAGATAACCCGGATCCTCCACACCCATGATACTGTCCTTGTCGAGCAACAGTCGCGCCAGCATATAGAGCGCCTGCTGGGCGCCTACTGTCACCAGTATCTGATCAGCCGACGCCCAGACACCCCTGCGCGGCAGCAGGCGGGTACGTATCTGTTCCACCAGCAATGGATCGTCGTTGTCGAACCTGTCCGATGCCCAGTCGCGAATCGCCGGTACGCTGACCGCATCACGGCAACACTCGCGCCAGTTGTTGGTGGGAAACAGCGTCGGATCGAACTGACCATAGATAAACGGATAGGGATATTTTTGCCAGTCCCGCGGCTTGCTCAAGTTCTGCTGATTCGACGGATACAGTTTGAGACAGCTCGACCAGTTCGGCGCCGTGCCTTCCACGGCGGCCACAGGGCTCTGCTTGATCACCACCTTGCCCGACATTATGTCCGGATTGACGTAATAGCCGCTGCGCTCACGGGCGATCAGGTAGCCATCATCCAGCAGATGCTCGTAAGCCAGCACTACGGTATTGCGCGCAATACTGAGCTGCTTGGCCAGCTTGCGGCTGGAAGGCAAGGGGGAGTCCAGGGGGATATTGCCGTTTAGTATGCCGGCGGCAATTTGTTCGCGCAGCTGTTGCTGCAAGCTGGCGGGTTTTTCTGGAGAAAGATGAAAAAGTTGAAACATCCGCGGACCATACCTGTTTCCGACGCCAAAGCCGTGTTCTTGCCACGGCGTCGAGGATTATTATGCCAATCTGCCACTTGCCGGGGCTGACCCGGAAATATCAGTATATCACTGATATTAAAAGGCGTTCAGCCGCTGCACGAGCAGATGCCGGACCACAAAACGCAGAAACCCCACGGTCATGCATAGCATGCCCGTGGGGTTGGAAAGGTCGGCCAGCTGGCCGACTGCAGCCTATCAGGCGTTGGGGGCCAGACGGGCAAAGGCGTTGTCCAGCGCATCGATCATCTGATCCAGCTCCGCCTGGGTGACGATCAGCGCAGGGCTGAAGCACAACGTATTGTTGAATTCTTCAAAACTGCGGTTGGTACGACCGATAATCACACCCTGCTTCATGCAGTCTGCCGCAATGGCGATCGCCAGGCTTTCATCCACCGGTTCCTTGCTCTGACGGTCTTTGACCAGCTCCAGGCCCGCGAACAGCCCCTTGCCGCGTACATCACCAATAACATCGTACTTGTCGTACAGCTGATGCAGACGCCCCATCAGGTACTCACCCATCTGAGTGGCATTCTCAAGCAGATTTTCGTCTTCGATAATCTTCATGTTTGCCAGGGCCGCCGCAGGACCTGCGGTGCAGCCACCGAAGGTGCTGATATCGCGGAAGTAGCTCATGCGATCAGACGGGTCATCCTTGAAGGCGTCAAACACGGCTTCGGTGGTCACGGTGCAGGATATGGCGGCATAACCAGACGCGACACCCTTGGCCATGGTCACCATGTCAGGCTTGATGCCGTAGTGCTGATAACCGAACCATTTGCCGGTACGACCCAGACCACAGACGACTTCGTCGATATGCAGCAGGATGTCGTACTTCTTGCAGATTTCCTGAATCTTGTCCCAGTAGCCCTGGGGCGGCGTAATCACGCCACCGCCGGCGGTGATCGGTTCCAGGCAGACAGCACCCACGGTATCCGGACCTTCGGCCAGAATGACCTTTTCCATTTCCAGCGCAGCACGCACACCGTAGTCGTCGACATCACCAAACTGCGAGCGGTATTCGCTGCAATGCGGGAATTCAACAAAACCAGGCGTAAAGGGGCCGTACTGATGCTTGCGCTCAAACTGACCGGTGGCGCTCAGGGCAGTGATGGTGGTGCCGTGGTAGTCACGCTCGCGGAACAGGATCTTGTGCTTCTTGCCACCGTATTTCCTGTGGGCAATCTGACGCACGATTTTGAACGCCTTCTCGTTAGCTTCAGAGCCAGAGTTGGAGTAGTAAACGCGACTCATGCCGGGCATTTTTTCAATCAGCTTTTCAGCGAACTGAGCCGCCGGAATGTTGCCGGCAGACTGGGCGAAATAGTTCATTTTCACCAGCTGATCGCGCACCGCATCGGCGATGGACTCGCGGCCATAACCCACGTTCACCGTCCAGACACCCCCGGACACCATGTCCAGGTATTCATTGCCCTTGGCATCCCATACACGCATGCCCTTGCCTTCCACGATCACCATCGGATCGTTCTGCTCGAACTGCTTGTGCTGGGTAATATGATGCCAAACATGCTTGCGATCGCTGGCGATAACGGCGGCTGCGTCGAATTCGTTTACATCGTGCTTCATGATGTTCACCCCCTGTCTGTATGGAGTAGTGCTTGCAAGAACGGGCAGGAGGCTGCTGCTGACGTGTGCCGATATATCCTGCAAACGTCAACAAGGGCAAGCTCCGGACACCAATGTCCTGTTGATGCCTAACAAGCTAAATTTATCCCTCAGGTCGGGTTAGAACCAGTTGTTTACCACCTATGATGCCAGCCCGCCACTGCTGGCTCTTGCGGTAAAAAAAGACGCCAATACGCGCAGCCCCGCACAGTGGTGGCATCCAACTGGACCGACCCTGCGCGCCCGGCTGGCTCTAGTGAGGTCTTTGATTCAGGCCCACACTGGCATGACTGACAGCCTGTCGGACTTAACTCTGCTTTACTGCGGAAAAGCCAAACAGTTTGCTAGCCTGTTTAACCTGCGTTGCGGAAAATCAGCATGATTCAGTGTCACATCAATGGCCAGGTCACCCGGATACCCGAAGACCACAGTATTGCCGACCTGGTCGAGCACCTTGGGCTCACCGGACGACGCCTGGCAATAGAGCTGAACACAGAAATAGTGCCGCGCACGGCACATGCAACAGTGGTGCTAAATGACAACGATCGTGTGGAAATCGTCCACGCCATTGGCGGAGGCTAAAAGCCCCGCCCGGATACTTTCGGAAATAGGGAGTCTGCCAAGATGCATGACCCGGAAAACGAATCTGATCGCTTTACCATCGACGGCCAGCTGTTTGACTCGCGCCTGGTGCTCGATATCGGCTACTACCGCGACCCGCAGCGAGCCCTGATTGCGGCCAGGGCCAGTGGTGCAGAAATTCTCTGTGCCTCGGTACGACGCAACAATCTTGGCCAGCGCAACGACGAAGCCAATCTGCTCGATACCCTCTCTCCTGACGAATTCATGATCCTGCCCAGCAGCTCAGGCTGCTACAACGCAGAGGATGCCATCGAATGCTGCCGCCTGGCCCGTGAACTGCTCAACGGCCAGAACCTGGTAAAACTGGAAGTGCTCGGCGATGAGCAGACGCTTTACCCCGATATCCCAGCGACCCTCAGCGCCGCACAAACACTGATCAACGACGGCTTTCGGCTGCTGGTTTACTGCAATGACGACCCCGTCATTGCCAGGCGTCTGGAGGCGATGGGCGCCGCTGCCCTGATGCCCATGGGCGCGCCCCTAGGCTCGAATCTGACGCAGTACAACCCCGGCAACCTGCTCAGGCTCATTGATCAGGCCAGCATACCAATACTGCTCGGAGGTATAGGCCGCGCCTCGGATGCGACACTGGCGATGGAGCTGGGGTGCGATGCGGTGGTGATAGACAGGGCCATAGCCCACGCTCAGGAGCCCGTATTAATGGCCCAGGCCATGTGTTTTGCCGTTCAGGCCGGCCGCCAGGGCTATCTGGCAGATTAAGTGCAAATTCAGCTTTTGAGCGCTTGCGCCCTTGCTTCCGCCAGACGTTGCTTGGGCGCGGCAAGATCACTCATTGGACGTGTACGCCGGGAAGCATGGTAGTACTCGTTAAAGACCTCAAAATAGGCATCCAGCACCTCGGCGCTGGCTGCATCCCCTATCTGCTCAAGCAAGGCCGCCGCCACTTCACAGGTGCACAGATGATGATCCTGGGCCTGGGTGCGCAGATCGTAGCGGGTCTGGCGCTGGGTGCGCGGCTCTATCACCGGCACCTGGTCCAGGTAACGACTGTGGCGAAACATGCGTCGCGCCTGTCGCCAGGTGCCATCCAGAATAATGAACACCGGTTCACGCCCGGGCTTGGGCTCAAACTCCACCATGCGCTGGTCATAATCGGGTGCTGCAGGAAACACCAGATAGGGGTCTAGCCCCGGGTTGGCGAGCTGTTTCAGCAGATCGGGTTCAGGCTCGGTGCGACTCCACGTAAAAGCACGCGACTGAGCGATGGTATCCAGAATGAGCCGACCAGTATTGGTAGGCTTGTAGGTCTCATTGCGGTGTGTCAGCAGCCAGAAGCGCGCCTGCGCCTCAATCTCAACGCGGTATTCACAGATGCAGCGCACTTGCGGCAGCAGGCAGCGTTCACAGCGAGTGATTCTGGAACCCCGAGCAACAAAGGGTTTGCGCGGCGGCGCAGACAAAAAGGACATAGTAAGAAAAACCAACGTTAGTGCGAGCAGGGAGCAGATGCCGAATAATACCGCGACCGACGACGACATGCACCGTCGGCAACCCCGCTGACACCAGAGAGTCTGCGCCTATTGCAGCGTCTGACTGGCCGGCACCTGAGTATCAAACAACTGCTCAGGCGCTCCCCAATCCAGCGCCTGGCTGCCACGGTGCAACAGATGCAGCACCTGATGCAGTTCGGCGTAATTGAGTACGCTGACAGCCACCGCCTCTTCGCTTTCGCCGGTAAAGAAACTCAGCTGATAGCGCCCGCCGCGAAAACTGGCATCGAGTCTGTGCAGCACGGCGGCCGGCGCGCACGTCTGCAACGGCGCCTCCTGCACCTTTAGCGCCTCGCGAGCCTGTTCATGCTCAAACTGCGCTACCGCTTCCCGATGCTCAGGCGCGCTGCGGCTGACCTGTTTTGAGGTCTGGCGAACAAGTTGATCCGAGGCCCCCAGAATGCGCAGGCACAGGCGCCTTGTCAGCCAGAAATCGACCCGTGGCTGGCCGTTGCTCATATTGCCAATCAGCCGGATGCGATCTTCGCTCTGATCAAACTGAAAGGTAAAAGATCCGATATTTGTCATGACCTCAGCCTACCCCATCTGCACACATCGGCCAACCTTGCCCAGAAGTGAGATTCCTGCCCCGTTAAGCACGAAAAACAGTGTCTCCGGTCTCGCCTTCATTCGACCGAGCAACCAGCCAAGCAACACAAAGAAACCAATAAATTCAATACGTTAGTTATTGATGTTTGACAGGATTCCAACACCTACTCTAGTATCGGGTGCCATCTAAACAATCGTATGAAATATAGGGAGACAACAGGATGTTATTTCACCATCTACATTTACCTGTCTATCCCCAGGCCTCAGCCCCCCCCTGCAGGGCCCTGTTGTTGCGATGGACCGGCATCCTGCTGCTGGTACTGGCCTCTCTGCTGGCCGATGCCCTGACTCTGGCGCCCCGGGCCGCAACCCAGGAGCCGCTAACGCTCGGCATACTGCCAAGGCGCAATGCGACCCTGACAACAGAACTCTTTACCCCCCTGGTTGAATACCTGAGCAAGTCGCTCGGCCGCGAGATACAGCTGGTCACATCAAAGGACTTCGACACCTTTTTGCAAGACGTAAAGGATGAACGTTTCGATATAGTGCACTACAACCAGTTCCATTATGTTCGCTCATCGGCGCAGTACCGCGTTATCGCCCATAACAGGGAGTTTGACCGCAATACCGTTGCGGGCGCGCTCTATGTTAAAAAAGACAGCGGCATTAGCCGCGTCGAACAGTTGCGCGGCAAGACGATCATTTTTGGCGGCGGCAAGGATGCCATGATGAGCTATATACTGCCACGCTACCTGTTGCTGCAGGCCGGCCTGCAGCCGGGTGACTATCGGGAAATTTTTGCCAAAAGCCCACCCAACTCACTGATTGGCCTGTACTATGATGAAGCTCAGGCCAGCGGCGCTGGCGATATTCTGATCGATCTCAAGGTAGTCAAGGGCAGTGTTGACACCAGTCAGCTCACCCATCTTGCCGTCACAGAGCAGCTGTTGCACCTTCCCTGGGCTGTACGCCGTACTATGGAGAACGAAGATGCGGCACGAATTCAGGCGTTGCTAATCGGTCTCGAAGCCAGCCAGGAAGGTTTGGCAATCCTTAAACAGGCCCAAATGACTGGCATAGGAATTGCCAATGATGATAGCTACGCCCCCCACAGGCGTGTCATTGATCAGGTCATGCCGCCCAGTCAGGATCGTCACTGACGACGGAGCATAGAAGTGCGCTTAGCCTCCAGATTCATTCTTATTGTCAGCGGCATACTGTCGGTGACACTCGCACTCAATGCCTACTACTTTATCCACAGCCAGAATCAGTTGCTGGAGCAGCAACTTAACGAGCGCGGCCGGGTACTCGGCCATCTGATCGCACTGATCAGCCCCGACGCCATGCTCAGCTTCGATTTCCTGACCCTCAATGAATATGCCCGCGAAGTGTCACGCCAGCGCGATGTTGTCTACGGCGTTATCGTCAACGACAAGGGCACCCCCCTGACATCCTTTTTCAACCACCAGGACCCCCGCGTTCTGGATGCACTGCAGGCGCTGGAGCTGGACCAGGAAACCGCCCCCCTGACACCGCCCAAGACGGCTCGACTGGTCGCACGCCTTTCATCCAGCCTGTATGACCTGCTTCCCATGGAGTTTCCCATCAGCCATGGTGACCGCCCGCTGGGGCAGCTCAAGGTCGGCATCAGTCGCGAGCAGCTTCATACCCAGACCCAACGCCAGTTACTGATACAAAGCTCAATCTACGGCCTGATCATCCTGTTCCTGTGTAGCGCCATATTCTGGGTCTTCCGCTACAACGTCATGGGGCCGGTTAACCGCCTGATGGCCGCCTCCCGCAACGTGGGTCTTGGCGAGTTAAAGGAAGTAGCAGTTACCTCAACGGATGAGCTTGGCAGCCTGGCCGAAACCTTCAACACCATGATTCACGCCATCCGCGAGGAACAGGCCAAGCTGCATTACCAAGCCAACCATGATGCACTGACCTCGCTGCCCAATCGCATGATGGCCATAGAGCGGCTAGAGCACGAGCTGCGCCTGGCGCGGCGCCACCACGAGCTCGTTGCGGTTATTTTCATTGATCTGGACAATTTCAAGGTGGTCAACGACACCATGGGGCACGCCGCCGGTGACGAACTGCTGACCATGGTTGGCTCCCGCCTGCTGTCCCGCCTGCGTGATGGCGATACCCTGGCACGCCTGGGGGGCGATGAATTCCTGGTACTGCTGCCGCGGGTACAGGATCCTGATGAAGTGAAGCAAATAGCAACACGGTTGCTTGAAGCCACCTCGGAACGCCTTATGCTGCACAGCCGTGAAGTCATAGTACATTGCAGTATAGGGGTCGCCCTTTACCCGACTGATGGCATCAGCGCCGAAGAGCTCATGGCCAACGCCGACAACGCCATGTATCAGGCCAAAACCCCCGGCCATCCGCCCACCTGCTTCTTCACCCATGAAATGAACGTGCGGGTGCGCCAGCGCCTGCAGCTTGAACAAGACCTGCACCTGGCGGTCGAGCGCAACGAGCTGGAGCTCTATTTCCAGCCCATATTCCAGGCAGGTCAATGCCGTCCAATAGGGGCTGAAGTATTGCTGCGCTGGCAGCACCCACAGAACGGCACTATCAGCCCGGCAACCTTTATCCCCCTGGCCGAAGCTACTGGGCTGATAATCCCCATCGGCGACTGGGTGCTGCAACAGGCCACCTCCCTGCTGCGACACTGGCTCGACCTGGGGCTTGCTCCCGGTACTCTGGCAATCAACATCTCCCGCCTGCAATTGCAGGCACGACTAATTCCGGTCATCCGAGACCTGGTCACTCAGCACCGCATTCCGGCGAACGTGCTTGAGCTGGAGATGACAGAAAACATTCTGCTCGATGATCACGCCGAGATCAGCGAAACACTGGATCAGCTGCAGGCCATGGGCCTCAAGCTCAGCCTGGACGACTTTGGCACCGGCTATTCATCCCTGAGTTATTTGCGGCGTTTCTCCTTTGATGCGCTCAAGATAGATCGCAGCTTTATTCAGGGATTACCACAGGATGAGGATGGCTGCGCCCTTATAGGCGCCATAGTGGTGATGGCCCACCGCCTGGGACTGCGTGTCGTCGCCGAAGGCGTGGAAACCATCGAACAGCGTAACTTCCTGCAACAGCAGGGCTGCGATTTTCTGCAGGGCTATTTGCTCGCCAGGCCCATGACGGCCGATGCCTATCAGGCAACCCTGCCGAGCCAGGCCTGCCCACAACTGAGTAACGACAAGGAGATGTAGGTCAGCATGCAACAACCCGCCCATTCGCCTGCAGTATTGCGTGCCAGAGCCGCCCGCAAAGAGACGCTGAGCGCTTCCGTACGACCACTATTGTGTGCCGTCATTCTGTTGCTATTTGTGTTTTGGGTACACCTGGGTTCAGGCCTTGCGACTTTCTCGCATCAGACCCGTACCGAGCCCGGCTGGGAAGAGTTTCGCCAGTCCTACCAGGTCGACAGCTTTGGTCGCGACGGCTATTTTGTGCGGGCTGTGCAAAACGGCTACAACCTGACCCACCATACCCCCGACTATGCTTGGCGCTTTACCCGCAAATCCTCCACCGATTCCAACAACAGCTGCAGCAGCTGCCACAGCAATGAAGATCTGGCCTATGCCCTGGTCAACGGGGACCGCTTCGTACCTGAACTGGACCGGCGTGTGTCCTTCGAGGAAAGCGTGATGCGCTGCTACGCCAAGCACCTGGATGGCTTCGTGCCGACGATTTACGACCCGGCGGTGCGCGATGTACGCATCTTCGCCCGTATGGTGGCCCACCACCTGCAACTTGGTGAAGGCAGCCTGGGAGTATCCCGATGAATGTCTCGACCAGGTCCGTAAAAGTCATCCAGATCGGGCTCTTGCTTACCCTGCTCGCAGGCCTGTACGCCGTGGCCCAGAGTTACCACAGCGAACGCGCCCTTATTCGCCAGAGCGCGGTAACGCTAACACCCGGGTGTGAGGCTAAGCTGTCGGACTATGGCCTTGAACCCGGCGACGTCTACATCTCACCCTACATTGAGCAAAAAACCGGCCAGCAGGTCGTCAGGCAGGGTTACAGCGCCGAGGATGTGCGCGCCATAGAGCGCGGCTGCAATATTATCGACGACTTGCAGGGTCAGCATGCCGAGGACAACCGCGCCGAACGCTGGAACTCGACCCGCTTTGTACGCGGTAACCAAACCAGCTGTGATCACTGCCACCAGGGGATTGGCGACAAGCAGAACTCCGACGGCGAGCCCCAGATAGGTTCCCTGAGCCTAGGCGCCTCCTGGGTCATGGCCGATATGTATGACCGCTTCACCGGTATACTGCTGCCCTACGAACTGCGCCAGATGCAGTGTTATATCAACTCATCCAATGGCTTCAAACCCAATATCGCCGACGATCTGATCGGCGATGTGACCGCCTACAGCCGCTTTCTCTCCGCCGCGCTGGATCTACGCATCGGCAATCGCTACCCCGAGCAGGGCATCGACGAAGTTACCGCCGCCATGACCGACAAACGCGGCGACGATTACGTGCGCGGGCAGTCGCTGTACCGGGATAAATGCGCCCAGTGTCACGGCCAGCAAGGGCTGGGCACAGTGGTGGACAGCCAGGTGCTGTTCCCCGCCGTAGCTGGCCCCAATGCATTCAACCTGCAGTCACGCAACAACTTTTCCTTTGTCTCCACCATCCTGCCGGGATTTATCTGCCGCAATATGCCACTGGGCCAGGAAGGTACCCTGGAGCCCCAGGAGTGCCGTGACATCGCCTTTTATATCAGCAATCTGCCAAGGCCCGCCGGTGACAAGCAGGGGCCGCTGAGCGCTGCCTGGCAACAGGTGATGATGTTTGTCATGCCTCCCCTGGTGGCTGCCGTTGAAAACTTTCACGCCAACAAGCCGTAATCCAAGGATCCCGCATGCACGCCTCCCTGATGAACCGCGGCAAAGACTACGCGATTGGCAACAGCCTGATGGTCGGCCTCACCCTGGCGGTGGTGGTCCTGCCCCAGGCCATCGCCTTTTCTACAACCCTGGCAGGGCTGCCGCCCTACTTCGGTATCTACGCCGCCATCTGGGGCGTGCTCTTCACCGCCCTGCTCAACCCCTCGCGGATATTCCACGGCGGCCCGAACAGCGCCATGTCGGCGGTGATAGGCGTGACCCTGCTACCGGTGGCACCGCAGTTTGGCAATGACTATATCGGCTACGCCCTGAGCCTGATTCTGATGGCCGGTATCTTCCAGTTACTGTTCCTGCTGATTCCCGCCCTGGGGCGTATGCTGGACTTTCTCAGCGAGCCTGTGATTAACGGCATGATCTGCGGTATAGGCCTGTTTCTGATCTTCAAATCCTTTGCGGGCTTTGCCGGCCTGCCGATTAATACCGAGGTTGAGTGGCCCCTGTGGATAGCCTGGCAGACCTTCCTCGCCGTGCTCGAAATTGGCAACATGCATGCCATCCACATAGGCTTGGTAACGCTGGTGGTCACAGTACTGGCACGGCAGTTTGAGCCCATTCGCAATGCCGCCATCCTACTGGGGATTATCGCCGGCACCCTGCTGTCAGAATACCTCAACAGCCGTTACGGGCTGGAAAACACCCTGATCGAACAAACCGCCGACATGTCCGCCATTGGCTTTGTGTTCCCGTCGATTCCGCTCTTCACCCAGGAAGCCATGCCCGACTTGATCAGTATCATTCCAGGTGCCATCACGCTGGCATTGCTGGGGCTGTTCCAGACAGTCGCCGCCATGCGCCGCATGAACCGCAAACAGGGACACTACATCAGCGCGCGCCATGGCATCTTCGCCGACAGCCTTAGCAACTGTCTGCTGCCCTTTATATCCTCGCTGCCGACCTGCGCCTCTTTCAACCGCATGTGGCTGATGCACGCCATGGGTGCTGTCAGCCGCCTGGCAGCGGTTTTTTCCGGTCTGATACTGTTGCTGCTGGTACTGTTTTTCTCCGACCTGATCGCCATTATTCCCATCCCCGCCATGGCCGCCACCATCATGATCGTCGGCGCCAACATGATTAAATGGTCGGATATAAAGCCGCATTTCCATAATCTTCCCGAAGGCATCGTATTTTCGGCATCCTTTATATCGGTGCATGTCTTCGGCCTCTTTGGCGCTGTGATCTGTGGCTCGCTGCTGGCGCTGGCTTATGCCAAATGGGAAAAGGCTCACCCCAATGTGTCCCTGGACGGGAATATTCTGCGCATCAAGGGCAACATCTATTACGGGTCTCTGCCGGTAATCGAGTCCCTGTTCCACAAGGCCATAAGCCAACTTGATGAACTGGTGGTGGACTTCTCAGCGGTGCACCACATAGATCCGGAGGGCGTACGCTGGCTGGCAGAGCTCAGGAAACATGAAAAAGTGCGTTTCATGGACAGGCGTGATGGCATGGACAGGCGTACCGGCAAGCGCGTCAAACACAGTAAGACGGATCGACGCCAGCGGCGGGTACTTTGAGTGCTCTAAGCTGATGGCGCTCAGGCAGGAACACAGCCAAGCACCTGCCTGTCAGGCAGGTGCTTGTGTGGATAGGAGCAGAGATTCGTACTGAGCGGGGTTTAACCGCCGGTCATATTCATGAAGCGAACTATCTGTACGTCACCATCATTGCTGAAGTGGTGACGCTCCGGCTTGTGCACGATAGCTTCAACGATGGCGGCCTTTAAGCGTTCAAGATCGCCGGGATAGCGGCGTAGCAGCGCCTTGAGATCCAGCGAATCCTCGTTACCCAGGCATAACAACAAGCGGCCTTCCACCGTCACCCGCACCCGGTTACAGTCTCCGCAGAAGTTATGACTGTGGGGCGATATAAAACCGACACGGCTGTTACTATCCGCCATGCGCCAGTATTTCGAGGGACCGCCGCTGGACTCGGTGGTCGGCAGCAGCGGATAGTGCTGCTCAATCAGCGCCCGCACATCGTCACTGGAACAGAAGGTTTCGGCACGATCATGTTCGGATATCTGCCCCAAGGGCATTTCCTCAATAAAGCTGATGTCCAGGGACCTATCCCGGGCATAGCTCACCAGATCATGTACCTCGTCGTCGTTGCGCCCCTTGAGCACGACGGCATTCAGCTTGATGCGTTCGAACCCCGCCTCCCTTGCAGCCTCAATCCCATCCAGCACCTGCTCCAGCCGCCCGGTACGGGTAAGTCGCAGGAAGCGATCCTCCTGCAGGCTGTCGAGACTGATGTTCAGGCGATTCACACCTGCATCTTTCAACTGCCGGGCATAACGGCGTAACTGCGAGCCATTGGTCGTCACGCAGAACTCGCGCAGCCCTTCCAGCTTGCCGATACCATCAAACAGAGTGATGACATCACGCCGTACCAGAGGCTCGCCGCCGGTCAGACGAATCTTGTTCACCCCCAGCTCCGTAAACGCCTTGGCAATGGTCTGAATCTCTTCCAGCGACAGGACTTGCTGGCGCGGCAGGAACGTCATGTCCTCGCCCATGCAGTAGACGCAACGGAAATCACAACGATCCGTCACCGACATCCGAACGTAGGTAATCTGGCGCCCAAAAGGATCAATTAGCTGTTCAGTCGACACAGGGCACCTCATGTTAATCTGCTTATCATGGATACCGGCGTGATTATCAATATCTACAAGACCGGCAGTGTTGCAGCTACGATACCACGTTGCCAGAAACCTGTCCGGTACCAGAAGCGACATACAGGTAGTCCACCAGGTACTTCTCGCCTGGCTTTTTGATGAGCCGCACAACCAGGTAGAGACTGAGCGCGTGCTGTGAATGGGATCAGGTGGCGCTGGTATCGCTGTACCTTTTTTAAATTCCACATACAAAAACGCCCCAACCAGAGGCTGAGGCGTTTTCGTTGAATAAATGCTTGGCGCCTCGCAGGCGAGGCGTCCCGCAGGCCCATTTACTCATTAAATAGAAGCTGCGGTCGCGCCACCGACCGGGGCAAAGCGCGCTTTGCCTTTATCCGGTGTCGCCCTACTATCACATGGCAGGGCGGCCGCGAGCGGCGCTGTCTACCGTCCCCATGTGAGCGCAGATCCCGAAGGATATAAACGAAAAAGCCCCGACCGAAGGTCGAGGCTGTTTCGTTGAATAAATGCTTGGCGATGACCTACTCTCACATGGGGAAACCCCACACTACCATCGGCGATACCGCGTTTCACTACTGAGTTCGGGATGGGATCAGGTGGTTCCACAGCTCTATTGTCGCCAAGCAAAACTTGTACAATATGGATTCTGGCCTCGACAGCGTGTGGCCTGTCGCGACGTACCTT
>NZ_BCNS01000105.1 GCF_001528745.1 Marinobacterium profundum
TATCAGCGGGGGACTGCGCTTACGATGAGGGTGTCCAGGTGGGGGTTCCCGCGCGCTAGGTCAGTCTGACCGATTGGGTGCTGGACCTGCTTGGTGCGCTTTTTGGTGTTGCTCTCTACCGTTACCTGTCCGCAGGCACGGAAAAAAGTTGCGGCTAGGAGGCTGTCCGAGAATGCTGGCCGTAGCGAGAGCCGACTGATTTGAGCGGGTTTTTGCGGTGTTTTAAGGCGAATAGTGGTTCTATTTAACGCAAAACAGCACAAAAAACAGCCAAACTCAGGTGGCTCGCAGTAGGTTGAGTATTGTCGGACAGCCTCCTAGGCACTGTGACGTTCGCTTTTTTGATCGTCGTTTTATAGCACTCTGACACTCATCGCTGGATTTCAGCACGCCGGAACCGGGTCCCCTGGTTCCGGCTTTTTTGTGCCTGTGTTTTATTACTGTAAGTGGCTCAGCGCGACAGCGCCTTGATAGCGCGCTCCAGTCCCTCCAGCGTCAGCGGGTACATCTGGCCGCCGAACTGCTGGTGGATCATCTGGGTTGAGCGGGTGTAGTTCCAGCTGGACTCCTGCATGGGGTTGAGCCAGATGCATTTTTCCCAGGTGTCCAGCACCCGCTGCAGCCAGGTCTGGCCGGCTTCCTCGTTCATGTGCTCGACGCTGCCAAAGCGCTCGCCCAGCTCGTAGGGCGACATGGCGGCATCGCCGACAAATATCACCCTATAGTCCCGTCCGTAGGTGTGCAGCAGGTCGAGGGTGGGGATGCGCTGCTCGAAACGGCGGCGATTGTCGCGCCAGACGCCTTCGTACAGGCAGTTGTGAAAGTAAAAGTACTCCAGGTGCTTGAACTCGCTGCGGGCGGCGGAAAACAGTTCTTCACAGGTGCGTATAAAGGGGTCCATCGAGCCGCCCACATCCAGAAACAGCAGTACCTTGGCGGCATTGTGCCGTTCGGGCACCATTTTCAGGTCCAGAAAACCTGCGTTGCGGGCGGTACAGCGGATAGTGTCGTCTAGGTCTAGCTGGTCGGCGGCGCCGGTGCGGGCAAATTTGCGCAGTTTGCGCAGCGCCACCTTGATATTGCGGGTGCCAAGTTCAAGGCTGTCATCCAGATTGCGAAACTGGCGCTCTTCCCACACTTTCACCGCACGCTTGTGACGCCCCGGGCCACCGATGCGAACCCCTTCTGGGTTGTAACCGCCGTGGCCAAAGGGGGAGGTGCCGCCGGTGCCGACCCACTTGCTGCCGCCGGCGTGGCGTTCGCCCTGTTCTTCGAGGCGCTGGCGCAGGGTGTCGAGCAGTTTATCCAGCCCGCCGAGCGCTTCGATCTGGGCCTTGTCGGCGTCGGACAGCTGGCGCAGAAAGTCGGCCTGCAGCCAGTGCTCGGGAATCAGCGCATCACGCAGGTCTTCACCGCTGGGCAGGCCGCCGAAATAGGCACCAAAGGCGCGGTCGAAGCGGTCGTAGTATTTTTCATCCTTCACCAGGCAGGCGCGGGCCAGCAGGTAAAAGTGATCTATATCACAGCAGGCCAGACGGGCATCCAGCGCCGCGAGCAGGTCGAGCAGCTCGCGCAGGCTGACCGGTATCTGGGCCTGGCGCAGGCGGGTAAAAAAGTCGATCAGCATTAGCGTGAACCGCGGCGTGCCATAAAGGCCAGGCGTTGCAGCATGTGCACATCCTGCTCGTTTTTCAGCAGGGCGCCGTAGAGTGGTGGCATGGCGCTGGAAGGGTCCTGTTCGGCCAGGGTTTTGGCGTCGATGCGGTCGGCCAGCAGCAGCTTGAGCCAGTCGATCAGCTCGGAGGTGGAGGGTTTCTTCTTCAGGTTGGGCACTTCACGCAACGCAAAGAAGATTTCCAGTGCTTCCCTGACCAGGCGCTGTTCGATGTCGGGGTAGTGGACGGCCACGATTTTTTGCAGGGTATCGCGATCGGGAAAGGCGATGTAATGGAAAAAGCAGCGGCGCAAAAAGGCGTCCGGCAGCTCCTTCTCGTTGTTGCTGGTAATGATTACTACCGGGCGTTTGGCGGCCTGAATACGCTGGCCGGTTTCGTAGACATCGAACTCCATCTTGTCGAGCTCGGTCAGCAGGTCATTGGGAAATTCTATATCGGCCTTGTCGATTTCATCGATCAGCAGCACGCATTTCTGTTCGGCCTCAAAGGCCTGCCAGAGCGTGCCCTTGCGAATGTAGTTGCCGATATCATGCACCCGCGCATCACCCAGTTGTGAGTCCCGCAGACGGGATACGGCGTCGTACTCGTAGAGTCCCTGCTGTGCCTTTGTGGTGGACTTGACGTGCCACCTCAGCAGCGGCATTTCCAGCGCACTGGCGACCTCTTCGGCCAGCAGTGTCTTGCCGGTGCCGGGTTCCCCCTTGATGAGCAGCGGGCGCTGCAGCGTTACCGCCGCATTGACGGCCATCTGCAAATCCCGGGTGGCGACATAGCGTTCCGTACCTTCGAATTTCATCTGTCCAAGTCCTCGATGCAAGCCGGGCGACAGACGCGGGCGCGGCGCTGCCTGTTGTCTGGCGCAAAAGACTCGAGTCTAGCAGAGCCCGCAGCGGCTCCGTAATGACGAGAACGGTCAGCGGATTGACTCAGGAGGCCAAGTGATTCGACGCATCTAAAAAGCGGACAATTTACGCGTCAGTAAATGCGGAAAAAATTTCCAGAAAGGAACGCATAACAGGCCCCATGGTTTCACCACGGCGCACGACCAGCGACAGTTCCAGTTCATGGCTGAATAGGGCCTCAGGGAGAGCGCGCATTTCACCGTTCTTGACCCAGTTGGCGGAGTAGCGCCTTGGCAGGTGGCCAATATAACGGCCGGACATAATCAGAAACGCCAGACCTTCAGACAGGTAGGAGGAGGCCGGTGGTGCGGGCAGCTGTTGTAACAGCTTGCTTTTGATGTCTGGCGAATAGCAGCCCTTGGCATAACCGGTGAGCTGCAGGTCATGCATACTGATGTTTTCTTTGGTGAACAGCGGGCTTTGATTACCGCAGTAAAGATCGATAACCACCGGGAAACTCACCAGTGCCCGCAGGGTCTGTTTGCTGTCTGGAAACAGGCCAATACCCAGGTGCAGGCCGCCGCTCATGAGCGCCTCTTCAATCTCATTGGAAGGCAGCACCTTGATGCTGATGTGCACATCCGGATGCTGCTCGGAAAAACGGTGAATCACTTCCGGCACCCGGGTGGAGGGTGACATTGTTGAGTTATCCAGGATGCCGATCTTGAGCTCCCCGGTAAACTTCCCCTTCAGACCGGCGACATTCGCATTAAAATGCTCCACTGCTTCAAACAGTTTCTGGGCCTGGTGATAGACTTCATGACCGTTTTCGGTTAACGAAAATCCACCCCGTCCACGGTTACAGAGCTTGAGCCCAAGCCGGGTTTCCAGATCCTGAATAGAGGTACTGATACTGGAGAGCGCGATGTTCAGCGGTTCCTGCGCCTGTGTAAGACCACCACTGTTGACGACGGTGATAAATACACTTAAAAGCCGGATATCAATATTGCTGGCTTTACCTATAGAGTAATCTTGTTTGCTATGCAAAGGCATATCACTCGCCCCATTATTTTAATTACTAAAACCTGTGAAGAGAATACCATTACGGCCTTGAATATCACGGTTTTATATTAAACGGCTGATTCGTGGCTGAACTCCATCTTACCAGTGCCGCCCGGTAGCCTGAACCTATTCTGCACCCCACCTATGGGTCATGGAGTAACCGCAGCACTTTGGACCCGGATACAAGCCCAGCTGTCAGCTGGCTGAATGACCCTCTGAATCGCGGTGTGGACAGCCATAGAGAGCAAGGGGGCGAGATAGCGGGCAGCCGCGGCTGTCTGGGCATCGGTGCTGCCATCGGTTACTTCGGTCATTCGTAAAGTAACATTTAGTTATTCGTGATTTTACTCATTCAGCATTTTTTCTAGACTGAGCACTCTGGTTTGTTTTAGGTCCATTCGTCCGGCGGGTCTTGTTTCAGAATGTTGATTTATTAGCCCCGCTGGATTTTTAACCGAACATCCAGAGCCTGTAAGAATTTAAAGCCGATGCTGATTTTTAATTCAGGGTCAGTTAGACAATATAATAATGAGGTCTATATGGCGAATTACGCGTTTATTAACGGCCAGGTGATAACCGTCGATCAGAGTGACCGTATCTGTCAGGCCGTGCTGGTCGAAGGGCAGCATATCAAGGCGGTCGGCACCAGCGCTGAAATTACGGCGCTGGTAAATGATTCGGTTGAAGTGATCGACCTGCAAGGCCGGACATTGATGCCGGGGTTTATCGATGCCCATAATCACCTCACTCACCAGGGCGCGGCCTTTGCCACCGTCGACTTTGGCTACCCTGCGGTGTCCTCCATCGCCGATTTGCGTGATGCGGTGGGTCATGCCGCTGAGAACTGCACGCCCGGTCAGTGGATTCGCGGCTGGGGCATGAACTACGAGAAATTCAGCGACGGCAGAATCCCCACACGCTGGGATCTGGATGACATCTCTTCCGATAATCCGGTGTGCATTGTTCACGTCAGTGGTCACAACGTTCTGGTCAACAGTGTCGCACTGGCGCTGGCCGGTGTGGATGACAATACGCCAGACCCCGCCGGCGGCATGTTTGTTCGCGATGAGCAGGGGCGCATCACGGGATATGTGTATGACAGCGCCCAGCAGCTGGTGATACCCACCAGTGTCAATGTCGGTCATCACGGGCCGGATATCGGCTACGACCTGCCACTGGAAGAGCTGGTGGATGATATAGACCGTGCCTGCAAAGCCTATCTGAAAGTCGGTATTACCTCGATTGTGGACCCGCAGGTTACCACCCGGGAAATGCCCGGTTATATGGAAGCGCGCAAGCAAAACAAACTGACCATCAAAACCACCTGCATGTACCTGTCCAATCATCAAGATGCGATCAACGAGCTGGGCATAACCGACCATATAGGTAATGACCTCTTGTCCATCGGGCCCATGAAATATTACTGCGACGGGGCTCTGATCGGCGGTACAGCGCTGTTTTACGCCGATGAGCCCCAGGGCGAGCAAGGCTGCAAATGCAACAAGAGCGCTGGCCGTGGTTATACCTACTGGCCGGATATTGAAGCCTTTAAGGAAGCTTTGATCGATACCCACAGGCGCGGCATGCAATTCGGTGTGCACACCCAGGGCGATATGGCGATGGACATAGTGCTGGATGCCATTGAAGAAGCCCACCGTCGCTTTCCGCGCTCAGACACGCGCCATCGTATCGAACACTGCCACGGCCCCTCCCGGGAGCAGGTTGCACGCATCAAGCGCCTTGGTGTGATTCCGGTTACACAGCCAGGCCAGCTTAACGAAACGGGTGATGACCTGACCCACATCTACGGCGAGCGCCGCGCCAAACGTTTCTGTCCATTGCGTGACATGCTGGACGAAGGCATACCAGCGGTGGTCAGTACTGACGCCTTCGTGCAGTCCTACAAGCCTTTTGATGCGATTAGCGCGGCGGTCAACCGGCGCAGCTTAACGGGCCGGGATATGGGCCAGGATCAGCGTATCAGCGTGCTCGAGGCGATTCGTGCCTACACCTGGAACGCTGCTTACTCCGTTTATCATGAGACCCGCAAGGGCTCGGTCGAAGTCGGAAAACTGGCTGACCTGGTGGTTATAGATGCGGATTTTCTATCCGTGCCGCTGGATGAAATTAGCCGTCAGCAGGTGCTGATGACACTGTCCAGCGGGGAGATCGTCTACCGGAAGTAGCTGTTTTTTGCCCAGTCAAAAAATAGCGACTGATAATAAATATAAGCAGGAGATTGACGATGGATAGCTCGATACAAAACCGCAGCAAAGGGGTACTCGGGGATTACGACAAGCCACTGTTCTGGTCCACGGCCGGCATCACTCTATTCATAGTGGGCTTGGGTGTGATCAGCCCTGTAACCCTGCAAGCCTACGCCAGTAATGCCCAGGCTTACCTGAGCCACCAGTTTGGCTGGGCATATATTGCGGCCCTGACGTCCTATGTCGGTATCGGTTTGTGGATTGGTTTCAGTCGCTATGGCGATCTGAAACTGGGCAGGAAGGAGGACACGCCGGAGTTCTCCACCTTCACCTGGGTCGCGATGCTGTTTAGCTGTGGGATCGGGGTCGGCTTCCTGCTCTGGGGCGTGGCCGAACCCTTGTACCACTATATGCAGACGCCCTATATGGCCGAGCCGGCCACGCCGGAAGCGATTCCGGTGGCGCTGCAGATTACCTCGCTGCACTGGGGGCTGCACAGCTGGATGGGGTATTGCATTGTTGGGCTGTGCATCGCTTTCCCGGCGTTCCGCTACGGCAAGCCGATGAACATCGGTATTGCCCTCTACGGCCTGCTGGGGGAGCGCACCGAAAACAGCATCTGGGCGCGCCTGCTGGATCTGGTCGGCGCTGTTGCCACCATCGGCGGTATCGCCACAGTGCTGGGTTTGGGTGTGATTTCCATCGACTATGGCGTTGGGCATATCTTCGGCATTGAGACCGGCAATACCGGCAAGATCATCATTATCACGCTACTGACCCTGGCCTACAGTCTGTCGGCCCTTTCAGGCCTGAAACGCGGTGTCGCCTTTCTGAGTACCCTGAATGTGGTCGTCGTGATCGCCTTCGGTATCTTTATACTGGTGACCGGAGATACCAATACCCTGATGCGTTATTTTGTTACCGATATCGGTAACTACCTGGGCAATTTACTGCCCATGGCCTTCTGGACTGACCCGCAGCAGCAGAGCGACTGGATCAACTGGTGGACAATTTTCTACTGGCTGATTGTGATTTCCTGGTCTCCCTTTGTCGGTGGCTTTGTTGCGCGCATATCCCGCGGTCGCACGCTGCGTGAGTTCATCATGTTTGCCGTCCTGACTCCGACCCTTTGCTCCATGCTGTGGTTCTCGGTCATAGGCGGCTCCGCCATCGCCCTCGAAGCTGCGGGCGACATCAGGATCTTCGACGCTGTGCAAGCCAACGTCGGCTCGGGCATCTACGTACTGCTGGACAGCTTCCCCATGAGTGATGTCCTCAGCCTGGTGGTGTTCTGCAGCATGATTATCTTCCTGATCACCTCGGCCGACTCGGCGTGCTTCTTCGTCGCAATGCAGATGTCTAAAGGCGCCTATGAACCCAGCTTTGGCATGAAAGCTACCTGGGGGCTGTTTACCGGCCTGCTGGCGATAGTGCTGCTGCTCAGCGGCGGATTGAAAGCGGTGCAGGCGGCCTCCATCATCGCCGGCAGCCCCTTCGCCATCGGCATCGGCTTTATGGTCTGGTCGCTGCTGCGCTCACTGAAGCTGGAGTACGCCAAAGACCTCCTGGAGGAGGCAGGGCAAGAGGTTCCTCAGCAGCAAAGACGTGAGGAAAGTGCGGAAGACTTCTCATCGGTGAGCGGGCTGGCCTATAGAACAGCCGACTAAACAGGATTCAAAAAAACTGCACCAAGTACCTGACCGGCCGGGGCTTGCGTTTGAACGCTGCCCCGGCCGTCAGCCGTTAGTCGTGGGTCAGGCGTGGTCCTGCAGGATCAACTCGGCGCCTTTCTCCGCCACCATCATGGTCGGCGCATTGAGGTTGCCGGAGGTGATGTTGGGGAAGATGGAGGCATCGATTACGCGCAGTCCGTCAACGCCGTGCACGCGCAGGCGGGCATCCACCACGGCGGTTTCGGCGTCCGGACCCATGGTGCAGGAGCCGCACAGGTGGTAGATGGAACCGCCTTTTTCGCGGAAGTACTGCAGCATGCTGGCCTCGTCGTGCACGCTGTCTGCGGGCAGAACTTCCTCCTCGGTGATGGCTTGTAGCGCCGGCGCCCCCATGATCTTGCGGATCAGCCTGTTGCCCTGAATCACTTCGCGAATATCTTTCTCGGTGGACAGGCAGTTCGGCTTGATCAGGGCCGCATCCTGCGGATTGTTCGACGCAATTTCGATCTGACCCTTGCTGCTGGGGCGGCATGAATTGAATGCCACCAGGAATCCTGAGTAAGGCTCCGGCATCATCTTGGCATTGGGGTCATTCGGGATCTGATACGACATCGGGTTGAAGTACAGCTGAATGTTCGGCAGGGGCTCGTTGTCGTCACCCCTGAAGAAGCCGCCAGACTGGTTGACGCTCATGCTCAGAGGCCCGGTACGATTGATCAGATACTGGATGCCCGCTTTTGCCTGCCCCCAGTACGACAGAAATTCGTCGTTAAGGGTTTTCATGTTGGCGCGGTAATAGTAACTGACACAGAGGTGATCCTGCAGGTTCTGACCCACGGCGGGCAGATGTCTGCGCACGGGAATCTGGTGCCTGTCCAGCAGAGCGCTGTCGCCGATCCCGGACAGCTGCAGTAGCTTGGGCGAGTCCACCGCGCCTGCTGCCAGGATGACCTCCCGCCGGGCCTGGATAGTTTCCACAGTGTCGCCGCTGCGCACCTCTACGGCGATCGCACGGTTGTTCTCGTCCAGCAGCACCTTCTGCGCCATGCTGACCCGCTTGATGTGCAGGTTCGAACGCTTGAGCGCAGGCTTCAGGTAGGCGGTATTGCTGGAATCGCGCTGGCCGTCGCGAATATTGGCTTCGTAGATGCCGGCGCCTTCGAGCGTTTCGCCGTTGAAATCGTCGTTCAGCGTGTAGCCCAGCTGTTGGGCGCCTTTCAGATAATGCTGGCAGATCGGGTGGGCGCCGTCCTTCATCGGGGTAATACCGATCAGGCCCTTGCTGGAATGGTGCTCCGTATCGCCGGCCGGGTGTTGCTCCAGCATTTTGAAGTAGGGCAGTACGTCCTTGTAGGACCAGCCGGCATTGCCAGCCGCGGCCCAGTCATCGAAGTCCGCCGCCTGGCCGCGCACGTAGATCATGGCATTGATCGAGCCGGAGCCGCCCTGCACCTTGCCGCGCGGAGCGTAGAGCTTGCGCCCGGCCATGCCTTCCTCTTCCTCGCTGTAATACATGTAGTTGTATTGCGGGTTGTAGTAGGTCTTGGCGAAGCCGACTGGAAGCTTGATCCAGGGGGAGCTGTCCTTGCCGCCCGCCTCAAGCAGCAGCACGCTGTGCTGCCCTGATTCGCTGAGGCGGTGGGCCAGGATACAGCCGGCAGAGCCGGCGCCTACGATAATGAAATCGTATTCCATACTTAGCGCTCCGGCTGTGCCTTCCATTCGGTGGACGACTGCTCTTTATAGTCGTAGGGTCTGGGGTCCATGCTCAGGTGCAGTGCCTTGCCGGTATAGGGCGAGTGCGCTTTCACCACATCCATGTTTAGCTCAATACCCAGTCCCGGCTTGTCGGATGGAATGATATAGCCGTCTTTCCACTCGATTTTCTGTTGCAGCACATCGGCATGAAAACCATCCCAGGTACCTATGCTTTCCTGAATCAGGAAGTTCGGGGTGGCCGTGGCCAGCTGGATGCTGGCGGCTGCGCCGACCGGGCCGTTGTAGAGGTGCGGCGCTATCTGGGCGTAGTACGCCTCGGCGATGCCGGCTATCTTCTTGGCCTCCAGGATACCGCCGACGCGGCCCAGGTTCATCTGCAGGATAGAGGCTGCGCCGTTTTTCAGCAGGTCATGGAACTCGTACTTGGTCGTCAGGCGCTCGCCTGCGGCCACCGGAATGCTGGTGTTCTGCGCCACGCGGGACATGGCTTCGCTCTGGCCCGGCGGCACCGGCTCCTCGAACCACATCGGATCGAACGGCTCCAGACGTTTTGCCAGGCGAATGGCCGAGGCCGGCGTCATCTGACCGTGGGTGCCGAACAGCAGATCACAGCTGTTACCGACGGCTTCGCGAATGCGCCGGCAAAAGGTTTCGCTCTTGTCCATGGCTTCCAGCGACAGCATATGCCCGGAGTAGGCGCTGTAGGGGCCGGCCGGATCGAACTTCAGCGCGGTGAAGCCGCGCTCCCTGTTCTCCAGCGCGCACTCGACGGCCAGTTCGACATTGTCGTAGTTGTAGTCACCGTTCCTGTCTTTGGGGTACAGGTAGGTGTAGCAGCGCAGCTTGTCGTGTACCTTGCCGCCGATCAGTTCATACACGGGTTTGCCGGCGGCTTTGCCGATAATGTCCCAGCAGGCCATTTCCAGGCCGCTGACGATGCCCATCATGGTCAGGTCAGGTCGTTGGGTGAAACCGCTGGAGTAGGCTTCGCGGAAGAAACGCTCGATATGATGAGGATCCTTGCCCTGCAGGCAGCGCTCAAATACATCGTCGATGGCCGGTGTCATCACCTTGGGATGAAAGGTGGCCGCGTACACCTCGCCAATGCCTTCGATACTGCAGTCGGTTTTCAGACTGACGAAGATCCAGTACATGCCGCCCACATGCGGGGGCGGTGTTGCGACGACATAGGTTTCACAAGATACAACTTTCATCATGATGCCTTTTTCTTAGCGGTCATAGTTTTCAGTTTCAGGACGGCCAGGGTGCCGATGACACCCATAGCCGCAATGTAGCCAAAGTACAGCTGGTAGACGGTGACGCCCTCATAGCGGGCGGCGATAAAGCCATTGATCTGTGGCAGGAAAATATCCGGGGTGTAGGCAATCAGGGAGACGATGCCGATGGCCAGGCCGGTGACGTGCAGAGGGATATTGCAGCCATCCAGAATGGACCAGTACAGGCCGCGGATGGCGTAGGTCAGTACGCCAATGAGCAGTACGATCGCCAGCAGGAGGTAGATGCTACCCAGCTGCGGGAACAGGATCAGGAATACCAGCCCCAGCGAGGCACCCAGCAGGGCGATGGCCAGAATGTTTTCCTTGCCGTAGCGGTCGCCGAGGATGCCGGCGCCAATGCCGCCGATCGGTCGCATCCAGAGTTTGGCCACGGTGATGAAGCCGGCGGTGACGGCGGTTATTTCGTAGCCGTCCTGCATAAAGGCGGAGAAGGAATAGGTCGCCCAGAACAGCTGGTAGCCGCAGAATATAACGATGGCCACCATCCAGAGTTCAGGAATGGAGGCAAGGAATTTGAGATCGCGCAACAGATTGCCACGGCCTTCACTGCTGACCTTTTCCTCGGCAGCAGTGCCTCCGCGGATAAACAGGAACGTCATCAGGCCGATGCCGATACAGGTGAAGGAGTACATGTAAATCACCTGCTTCAGTGCCAGCGTATTACTCAGGTTATTGGTTTCTATGGCATAGGCAAAGATGCTGATGGCGATGGTGGCCAATACGGCTTCAACCAGTCCGCGGCCACCGTCGAGGATGCCGAAAAATCGCCCCTGCTCATCTTTCTGCGCCAGCATCTTTACGCCCTTGAGCATGGATGCCCAGAAGGTCAGGCCGGCGGCTATACCCCAGGCCATGAAGATGTAAACCAGTACGTCTTTTGAGGGAATGGTGGCAAACCAGAGTCCCAGTGCGCCTGTGCCTATCATGGAAACAGTGACCAGCAGGCGTGGCGAGATTCTGTCCGCCAGCCAGCCGCTTGGCAGGTAGCAGATGAAGTACATGACACCGAGCATGGAGTAATAGTTACCCAGCTCCGAAGGCGTGATCTGGAAGGCTTCGAGAATGGATGTTTCGAAGTTTTGTCGCAGGTAGAGCAACGGATAAATGGCACCGGCTGCCAGCAGCAGCAGGCTGAACTGAAAATAGCGTTTGAGATCTATTTTCGTCCCGGCAGACGCGGGGGACTGGGTGAGAGTATTGGCCATGTAATTGTTATTCCTGTGACACATTGTTTGTTGTTGTTGGTATCACGCCGGCGCAAATATGGCCGTGAATGGCGCATTGCGTCAGACTTGCGGGCATTGATCCGGCGGGCTAATGGATGGCGCAGGTGTTCGCCACCATTGGCAGCAGGCCAAAGGCTGAGCCACAAACCTCGGCAGCTGTGCGCACAGATGACGGTGTTGCAGCGCTGATAGACAACCCGGCAGGAACGCCGGGCTGTCCTTCGGGTTAGTAGTTGAGTACGACCAGGCGGGTCTGGATAAATTCCAGCATGCCGTGTTTGCCATCGTCACCGCCAAGGCCAGAACGCTTCCAGCCGGCGTGGTAGCCTTGGTACGGATCGGCCGGCGTACGGTTGATATAGATCTCGCCGGCTTCGATGTTGTTGGCAACCTTCATCGCCGTGCGGTAGTTCTCGGTGTAGATCACGGAGGCCAGTCCGAACTGGTGGTCATTGGCCAGCGCCAGCGCCTCATCGGCATCGCGGTACTTGAGTACCGGCAGCACAGGCCCAAAGATCTCTTCCTGGACGATCTCCATATCCTGGCGGCAGTGGGTCAGCAGTGTCGGTGGATAGAAGTGTCCAGGGCCTTCCGGGATATAGCCACCCACTTCCAGCTTGGCGCCGTCATCGATCGCACGCTCCACCATCTGGTGAATATTCAGGCGTGCATTTTCATTGATCAGCGGCCCCATAAAACTTGGATTCAGGGCGCGGTCACCGAATTGACGCTCGGCCAGGTTGGCGCGCAGCAGCTCAACAAACTGCTCATACACCGCCTCATGCACATAGACGCGTTCAATTGCGGTGCAGAGCTGGCCACAGTTGGTGGTCTTGGACGCGACTATTTCACGGGCGGCCTTTTCAAGGTCGGCATCGGCTTCGACAATGGCGGGGGATTTCCCTCCCAGTTCCAGCGACGACTTGGCGATATTGACCTGGGAGTATTCCAGCACCTTGCGGCCGGCGCCCACACTGCCGGTGAGGGTGATCATGCCGACTTTCGGGTGGGTGCAAACGGTCTCTGCTGTGGCGTGGTCCATGGTCAGGATGTTCACTACGCCGGCCGGCATGCCGGAGTCCTGTACCGCTTTGGCGATTTCAAATGCAGAGCAGGGCGTGTTGTTGCTCGGGCGTACCACCACGGCGTTACCGGTGATCAGGGCCGGCGCGATCTTGCGCAGCAGCGTGTACACCGGGTAGTTGAACGGAATCAGGCAGGCCACGACACCGATCGGCTCGCGCTGCAGCAGCAGGCTTTCGCAGGGGGTGTCGCTGGGGATGATTTCACCTTCGATACGGCGTGCCCATTCGGCGTGGTAGCGCGTGATTTCGGCGGCGTACACCGCTTCATTGGTGGCGTCCTCCAGGCTTTTTCCTGACTCATCTGCCAGAGCGCGGCCAATGGCGTCCTTTCGTGCCACCAAAGCATCGGCGAGTTTGTGCATGTAACCGGCCCGTTCGATGCTGGTCAGCTGGCGCCAGCCTTTCTGGGCGGCAGCGGCAATGGCAACGGCATCAATGGCCTCGTCAGCGGTGGCGGCCTGAACCTGCCCGACAACAGTGTTATCTACCGGGTTATAGACCGAAATCATCGCGCCTTTGTTGGAGCTTACAAACTGGTTGTTAACGAAGTTCTTGTCGATACGCATGACAGCTTCCTTGGTGTTGTTGAGCGCATCCTAGGGTCTGCCAATAAGCCTGTCAAATAAATTCCACAGGAAAAATATTATTTCCATATATGGAAATAATAGGGTAATTTCCTCTGAAGCTTTATGTTTCAAGGCCTTGTCCGGCAGTTCTGTCTGGAAGCCGGCCGCAGCGTTTGAACCGGGCCTTCGTTATCAGGTAGTGTTCACGCAGGCTTGAATAAAGCGCGCGCAGGGGATTGATGGCACTGGCTGCCCGATTGCGGGCAAATGAAAATTTTTCAGCGACGCGGGCACGCCTGGCTGTCAGATGGCACTCGGCGAGCGCCAGGCAGCAATAACGGCCATATTCGGCCGTTTTATTCTATATATGAAAATCAGGGGTGGAGATGGTACCGATTAAAGAAAAATCCAAGGCTCCGGCGATCGACAGCAGTGTGCTGATCCTGGACCTGCTGGCGTCTTCGGCCTATCCCCTGGCGTTGTCCGAGATCTGCGAGCAGACCGGTATTGCTGCCGCCAGCGGACATCGCATTATCAATGCACTGCTGGATCACCAGCTGGTGGCGCTGGACCCGAGCCGCAAGAAATCCTACTGCATCGGCTCGCGCATATTTCAGATCGCCTCCACCATCTACAACAAGCAAAGCATTATTCCGTTCTTCTATCCCATTGCCGAGATTCTCAAGAACGAAATTCACAAGTCGATCTTTCTCTGCGTACCGGTGGGCAACAAGGTTGTGGTGGTTTCCAAGGTGGAATCCTCGCTGAACAATGCGTTCAATATTCATATCGGCCAGACCATGCCGTTGCACCAGGCGGCGGCCGGAAAGGCCATTCTGTCCATGCGTTCGGATGACTTTCAGCGCAGCTATTTTAAGGGGGAGGAGAGAACCAACCCGGCTATCGAACAAAGTCTGCCGCAGATAGGCGATGACCTTTCCCGCGCCAAGCGTCTGGGCTATGCGGTGACCCACGGCGAGATCGACAGCCAGGTCAGCTGCATTGCAGCCCCCATCCTGAACCTGAGAAACGAGCCGGTTGCGGCGATTAGTGCTGCCATTAATGGCGAACTTTTGAATGCGCAGGATGCGCGAACCTATTCGAAGAACCTGGTGCAGGCCGCGCGCCAGCTATCGTCCCGCATCGTCTGATTGCTTCGGGTCTTGCTTGATGGCTTGTGCGACGGCCTGGGGGGCAGGTTGAACCGCAGCCTGCAGGGCTGGCAACCTGATGGCAAGGCTTGGAAGGGCGCAGGCGAGCGGGAGCCCGCCTGCGGTTGCTGGGTTGGGTGCTTTAGCTTGGCAGGTACTCACTGGCCCAGCCGAGGCTGGCAATGTTGCGCTCAAGCATCGACTCGATTTCGTCTGCGCTGTAGCCGGCAGCGGCCAGCACTTCCCGAGTGGAATGACCCCAGCGCTCCGGCAGGCTGGCGGCCTTGATGCTGGCCTCGCTTGGGCGGATCGCCAGGTGGTCGATCTGGGTCAGGCAGTGGCCACTGGGATGATCGCGGTGGATCGAGAAGGCGAAGCTGCCCTTATCGATGCCCACGCTACCATCACCGTCACGGCTGTACTGCTCGCGCAGGGACTCAATGGACTGCGGAACCGCGGCGGCGATGTCGGCCGTCTGCAGCATGTCTGCCCAGTAGGCGGCAGGTGCGGCTTGCAGCGCCGTCTTCAGAAATTCGCCGATGTTCGTTGCATTGCCTATGCCGGTCAGGCCTTCAATCTGTTCCAGTCGTGCCAGCTCAGAGTCCTTCGAGTCGAGGTAGATCCAGCCATCGGCGGCCTGGTAGAAGTGCGACAGGGCATTATGGCCCAGTACTTCGCGGCCTGAGGGCTCGTTGAAGGGTGCACGCCCCTCGTAGTCAAAGGCAAACGACAGCTGCGCCAGGTTAGTGATGGCCGACAGCGAGGTGCGTGAGCGGGTCGGCTGGCCGGTTCTGAGCTTGTGGTAAATCGATACTGCCATGCCCAGGCCCGCGGCGAAGCCGCAGTTGACGTCCAGGGTGCCGAGGTGGGCGTGCTCTTCCGGCGTCTGGGGGCCACCGAAACGGCTCATGATGCCGCTGTGGGCCTGGATGATGTCATCGTAGCCAATGTAATTGCTCTTGGGTCCGGGCAGCGGGCCGCCGAGGCAGTCCAGACGGCAGAAGAGTACGCCGGGGTTCACCGCCTGCAGGCTGTCGTTGTCCAGCCCCAGGGCCTTGAGCTGACGTTCCGGCGCATTGATGACCACCATGTCGACCGAGCGCACCAGGCGGTTGAACACCTCGCGGCCTTCGTCACTCATGATATCGACCAGCGCACTTTGCTTGCCCATGCCGGTCTGGAAGGTGAACAGAGTGCCGATCAGCGGGTCGTACAGCGGCTTGACCGGATCAAGCTTGATCACCTCGGCGCCAAATCGGGCCAGGAAGGCGGTGGAGTGGGGACCGGCGATGACGTTGGTCAGGTCGAGCACACGAAAGCCCTCGAGCCAGCCGGTATTGGTGGCGGGCGCGATGGCGCTGCCGACCGGGCGGGTCAGGGTTTCTGCGCTCGCCACTGCATGCAGCTCGGCCAGGGCCTGCTCGAAGCTGACATTTCTGCGTGGACGCGGCTTGACCATCTGCGCTGCGTTTTCTTCCAGCCAGGCGAAGGGTCCTGGCTGCTTCATCAGGCCGTATTCGGGATCCATGACCTCAACAATCAGGCCGGCGGCGTTGGTGTGTTCATGGTTGACCCACTCTTGAGTCGTGCGGTGGGGTGCACCGGGAATCTGGCCTTCGCCGAAGATCTGTCCCCATTCCTCGGAGGTTTTGGTCAGGAAGGCCTGCTTCATTTTGGCGGAGATTATATTGGCCCATTTCTTGGGCAGCGGGTAGACGCCGATGGAGGTCTCGCCGTCCCACTGGCTGATCGGGGCATGCAGATCCTGCACTTCGGGCAAGCCTTCGGCGACCAGTTCGTCATAGATGCCCAATACTGTCAGGGCGCGCTTGGCATGGTTGCGGTGCGACGGGCAGACGCAATAGAACATGCGGCCGTCCGCGCACAGGTAGGTGCGGTAGAAGGGATCCAGGTATTCCTGCAGATCGTCGTAGCTCAGATCCATGGCAATGTTGTTGGCCTTGCGGTACTCGATTTCCAGCTCGCGCATGGTCTTGTAGCGCTCGGGCAGGCCTTCGATCACGTAGGAGTTGTACGACAGCCCCTCCATCAGGGCGGAAATGACCGGCACTTCGATGGCATCGCCGCGGCCGCTGCGCTCGCGAGCCTGCAGCGCCAGGACAACGGACGCCGCCGCCAGAGTGGTGGCATAGGCAGAGCCCAAAGGCAGCGGCGAGAAGCTTGGATTCAGGCCCAGCAGTACGCGGTTAAAACCCATGTCGGTGAAGGCGCCGGCGGTGGCGGCAACCACTGTCTCGCTGGCTTTCCACTCGCGGCGCAATGTATCGTTGCTGGCAAAACCGGGTACCGAAAGGGTGATCAGTTCCGGTCGTGCTTCGCGCAGCTGGGCAAAGTCGACCCCCAGGCGCTGCATGACGCCGGGCCTGAAGCTCTCGATGACAATATCAGCCTGTGCAATCAGCGCCAGTGCCTGTTCCAGCCCGCTGCCGGTTTTCAAATCCAGCTGCAGGCAGCTCTTGTTGCGGTTCAGCACGGCATTGGCCGGATGATCCCACTGAGGCCCGCCGGGAGGGTCTATATGCACAACAGTGGCGCCCAGATCTCCCAGTGTCATGGCAACCGCGGGGCCTGCAATCTGCTGGCCGAAGTCAATGACACGAACACCCGCCAGTGGCAGTTGATTATTATTGTGCATGTCTATTCATCCTTAGCGAGAGGAAATTACCTGGCTTTTTTCTGGGCCGGTATTCGGGTTTAAGTAAATTTGTTTTTAATATTCTAAAAGAGTCTGGCTGGAAATCAGTCAGGCGGAATATTTAGATTAAATGAATGCTGCCTTGCTACGGTTCGAATACTAAAAATCTGCAGTCCCGTTCACCAGCAATAAAAAATGACCCTGAGGCCTCGTTTTTTTTATAAGTGTTTGTGAACGCTCATTCCGGAACTTGTCGTGCAGAATGTCCGCCATCGTTATGCAGGTTTTCTACGTATATGGGCGTTTCGGGCAGATTGCTTTGCCAAGCCTGCCATAAATTTTTTGTGGTCTCAGGGTGTTTTTATATTGCTTTTAAAAATTGCTCCGAATCCTGACAATGGCCCTCGTGTCGGTGATGGCAGCTCACTATGGGTATTTAATCTGTTTCAGTTAATGCTTTTCGAAAAGGTTTCGGGTAGTAAAAAATGTAACTATTTTTATGCATAAGATGAGTTGCCGTATTAATCAAACCTGATTCGATAATTTAAAATCGAATTAAATAATAAAGAAGACCTTCACCATGAATAATAAATACAACAACGACATGCCGGTGGTGCATGGCGCGGTTAACAACGGCCAGGTTTCCGACTTCGCGGTCTCTCGCCGCTTGCCCAGGGGTGTCTTATGAGCAGCGTAGATTCTGCAATCCCGCATAGCAGAGCGCCGGCGGCGGGTCATCCGGTCATGGTGGTGGGCGCCGCCGTACTGGTGCTGGCCTTTGTCCTGTTTACGGTCATGAATGCCGAATACGCGGCCACTTTGTTCAACGGCGCCAAAAGCTTTATCGCCTCGGATCTGGCCTGGTACTACATCGGCGTCGTGAGTTTCTGCCTGTTTCTATCCGTCTGGCTGATTTTCAGCCGTTACGGTGATATCCGCCTGGGCAAGGACAGCGATAGGCCGGAGTTCAGCAACTTTTCCTGGTTTTCCATGCTATTCGGCGCAGGTATTGGTATTGGTATCCTGTTCTGGAGTATTGCCGAACCTATCTATCATCTGCAGGGCACGCCCTTTATCACCGAGGCGCAGCAGGGCACGGTCGCAGGCGCCCAGGTGGCGATGCGTGTGTCCATCTTCCACTGGGGCCTGCATGGCTGGGGACTCTTTGCCGTTACCGGGCTGGCGCTGGCCTACTTTGCCTACCGCAAGGGATTGCCGCTGTCGATTCGCTCCAGCCTTTATCCGATCTTTGGCGAAAAGATCTATGGCCCCGTTGGCCACGCAGCGGACCTGCTGGCGGTATTCGGCACAGTCTTTGGCATAGCGACATCCCTGGGCCTTGGCGCTCAGCAGATGAATGCAGGCCTGGCGCAGCTGCTGGATATTGAGGTATCGATCAGCAACCAGGTGATTCTGATTGCGGTGATTTCGGTGATCGCCACGGCTTCGGTGCTGTCGGGCATCAACAAGGGCATTCGCATACTAAGCGAGTGGAACATGCATCTGACGGTGCTGATTCTGGGCTGCTTTCTCGTCTTTGGGCCCACCGCCTATCTGCTGGGCGCCTTCGTCACCAACACCGGTGACTACCTGGTGCACGCCGTTGAACTCGGTTTCTGGGTGGATCCTGATCCCAAGGGGCAGTGGCAGGGCTGGTGGACCATTTTTTACTGGGGCTGGTGGATTGCCTGGGCACCCTTTTGCGGCATCTTCATTGCCCGTATATCCAGGGGGCGCACGTTGCGCGAATTCGTACTGGGTGTGCTGGTTGCGCCCCCTGTGCTGGCAGCCTTCTGGATCACGGTGTTCGGCAATACCGCCATGTATATCGAGCTTTTCGGTGAGGGTGGTCTGGTGGCTGCGGTGAATGAAGATGTAACCAGTTCGCTGTTCAAAACCATGGAGCTGATGCACATGGGATCCCTGGTGACGCTGCTGATGACCATTGTCTGTGTGGTGATGCTGGTGACTTACTTTGTGACCTCGGCGGACTCCGCCACCCTGGTGATCTGCACTTTGGTGTGCATGGGGAACGACAACCCGCCGGCCCGGTACCGGGTGTTCTGGGGATTGGCAATAGGTGCAGTCGCGGCCGTGTTGCTGTTCGCAGGCGGGCTCCAGGCGCTGCAAACCGCCTCTATAGTCGCGGCCTTGCCTTTCTCGGTGGTGCTGTTGCTGGCCATCTATGGTCTGCTCAAGTCACTGCGTGAAGAGAAAGCCGCGGCATCCATTGCCAGGCACAGCGCGCTGCACCGCAGGGTAGAACTGCCTGGTAGTGAAGAGCCCGCGGCCGCTGTGCGCTGAGTACTAAAGCAGAATCCTTTTAACCCTTCGCAAGGCCACCAGAGTGCAGCGTTCGCGCTGTACGGCCTTGCGACGCCCTGATCCTAGAATTTGGAGTCGCCATGTCTACTCAAATAATACTGCCGCGCATCCTGCAGGTCGGCGCCGGCGCCAGCGAAGAGATCCCCAACATCCTCACCAGCCTGACCTGTTCCAGGCCCCTGATTGTAACGGACAAGATGATGGTGGAGCTGGGCTATGCCAGCCGCATCCAGAGCAGCCTCAGTGCCCACGGCATCTATGCCGATGTATTCGACAATACGGTGCCGGAACCCACGGTAGCCTCCATTCAGGCCGGCGTTGAGCAGGCCCGCAACGGCGACTATGACTGCATCATCGCCCTGGGCGGCGGTAGCCCCATCGACAGCGCCAAGGCCATTGCGATACTGGCCAAACACGGCGGCCAGATGCGTGACTACAAGTTCCCGCGCATAGTGCTGGAAGCCGGACTGCCCATTATCGCCGTACCTACAACCGCAGGCACTGGCTCTGAAGTCACCCGGGTCACCATCATTACCGATGAAACCAGCGACGAGAAAATGCTCTGTGTCGGTATCGGCTTTATGCCGCTGGCGGCCCTGATCGATTACAACCTGACCTTGAGCGTACCGCCGCGCACCACGGCGGATACCGGTATTGATGCGCTTACCCATGCCATTGAAGCCTATGTCAGCAAGAAGGCCAGCCTGTACTCCGACAGCCAGGCACTGGCGGCCATGAGCCTGCTGGCCCCCAATCTGCGTCGGGCCTATCACAATGGCGGCGACCGCGAAGCGCGCGAAGCCATGATGCTGGGCTCGACTCTGGCCGGAGTGGCATTCTCCAACGCCTCAGTGGCACTGGTGCACGGCATGAGCCGACCCATAGGCGCTGCCTTTCATGTGCCCCACGGATTATCAAACGCCATGCTGCTGCCCTGCGTCACGGCCTGGTCTATTCCGGCCGCGCCCGAACGCTATGCCGATTGCGCCAGGGCCATGGGCATCGCCACCTTGCAGGACAGCGACGCCCAGGCGAATCAGAAACTGCTGGATGAACTGCACGCCCTGAATGACGAGCTGCGGGTACCCAGTCCGGCGCAGTTTGGCATCGATCGGCAGGCTTTCTTCGACCTGCTGCCGGTGATGGCGGAGCAGGCGCTGGCATCCGGTTCGCCGGGCAACAATCCAAGGGTGCCGAACCTGGCTGAAATTACCGAGCTGTACCAGCAGCTCTGGTAAGCCCGCCGAATACCCCATTCCAATTAACGACATCCGTTGCGCGCCCCTGGGCGCCGCGGGCTTAACCTTGAGGGCAGGAATAATGCAAACACTGGGACATTTGATCAACGGCCAGATGCTGGCAGACGATAAGCGCCGCCAGGCCATATTTAATCCGGCGACAGGCGAGGCCAGCCGTGAGCTGGTGCTGGCATCGCGGGAAACCACTGAGCAGGCCATAGCCGCAGCCGAGGCGGCCTTTCCGGCATGGCGTGATACGCCGCCGCTCAAGCGTGCGCGCGTCATGTTCCGCTTCAAGGAGTTGCTGGAGCAGAACGCCGACAAGATTGCGGCCCTGATCGGTGAAGAGCACGGCAAGATCAGCCATGACGCCCTGGGCGAGCTGCAGCGCGGCATCGAAAATGTTGAATATGCCTGTGGCGCACCTGAACTGCTCAAGGGTGAACACAGCAAGAACGTAGGCCCCAATATTGATTCCTGGAGCGAGTTCCAGCCCCTGGGTGTAGTGGCCGGCATTACGCCGTTCAACTTCCCGGTGATGGTGCCGCTGTGGATGATGCCCATGGCACTGGTGTGCGGTAACTGCTTTGTGCTCAAGCCGTCGGAGCGTGACCCGTCCTCGACTCTCTATATTGCCCAGCTGCTGCAGGAAGCCGGCTTGCCGGATGGCGTGCTGAATGTGGTCAATGGTGACAAGGAAGCGGTGGATACGCTGTTGACGGATAGCCGGGTCAAGGCGGTGAGCTTTGTCGGCTCAACGCCCATTGCCGAGTATATATATGCCACGGCTACGGCGCATGGCAAGCGCTGCCAGGCACTGGGCGGCGCCAAAAACCACGCCATCGTTATGCCCGATGCGGATATGGATAATGCCGTGAATCAGCTTCTGGGTGCGGCCTTCGGTTCCTCCGGTGAGCGCTGCATGGCGCTGTCGGTAGCGGTCGCCGTGGGTGATGCTGCAGCCGACAGCCTGATTGAAAAAATGCGTGTTGCCATGGCCAAGCTCAAGGTTGGGGCCTGTAACGACAGCAGCAATGATTTCGGTCCGGTGATTAGCCGCCAGCACCAGGAAAAGGTCGTCGGCTATATCAACAGCGCCGAAGCCCAGGGTGCCAAAATCGTTGTTGATGGGCGTGATGTCACAGTGCCAGGTTACGAGAATGGATTCTTTGTCGGCGGCACCCTGATCGATCAGGTTACGCCGGACATGCAGAGTTATCAGGAGGAAATCTTCGGCCCGGTACTGCAGGTGATGCGCGTTAACAGCATGCAGGAAGCCATGGATCTGATTAATGCCCATGAATACGGCAACGGCACCTGTATCTTTACCCGAGACGGCGAGGCGGCACGCTACTTCAGCGATAATATCCAGGTGGGCATGGTGGGTATCAACGTACCGCTGCCGGTGCCGGTGGCTTACCATAGCTTCGGCGGCTGGAAGCGCTCCCTGTTTGGGGACCTGCATGCTTATGGTCCCGATGCCGTGCGCTTTTACACTAAGCGCAAGACTATCACCCAGCGCTGGCCCTCCGCCGGTGTACGCGAAGGGGCGCAGTTTGCCTTCCCGTCCTGATGTGTAATTGATAGCGCCGCCGCCGGTGGCGCTTTCTAACTGACAGCTTCGGTGGCTGGAAGCGCTCCCTGTTTGGGGACCTGCATGCCTCTTTAGAGAACGGCAGGGCCCCGGATGCGGTGCGCTTTTACACTAAGCGCAAGACTATCACCCAGCGCTGGCCGTCCGCCGGTGTACGCGAAGGCGCGCAGTTTGCCTTCCCGTCCTGAGGTGAAATAGATAGCGCCGCCGCCGGTGGCGCTTTTACACCAGGCGCAAGACCATGCTGTTAAGCCACGCGCTGGCCGAGTGCCGGTGTGCGTGAAGGTGCGCAGTTCGCGTTTCCGTCCTGAGGTGAAGGATGGTTTGGATGCGGTGCGCTTTACACCAGGCGCAAAACCATGCTGTTAAGCCACGCGCTGGCCGTCCGCCGGCGTACGCGAAGGGGCGCAGTTTGCCTTCCCGTCCTGAGTTCGTCTAACGGGCCATGCGTTTGACGCCAATGCAATGCTACACCCCGGGTCGCCCTGGCCCGGGGTGTACGGCGTTGCGGGCGTCGTATCGAGGATAGTATTGGTGGCTGTTTTCAGTAACACTCAGGCGCAAAACAAGAAGACTTCAGAGCACTGCCCATGAACAAAAAACGACTGCCGCCGCTGAACTGGCTGAGGTCCTTCGAGGCCTCTGCTCGTCACCTCAGTTTCACCCTGGCGGCGGCCGAATTGAACCTTACCCAGGCGGCCATCAGCCAGCAGGTCAAGGGACTTGAAGGCCAGCTGGGCATGGCGCTGTTCAAGCGTTTGCCGCGCGGGCTTGAGTTAACGGACTCCGGTCGCGCTTATCTGCCGCCGGTGCGGGATTCCATCGAGCGTCTGGCCGCCGTGACCGATGAAATCTTCGGTCAGGGGCGCGCCAAGTCGCTTACCATCAAGGTTAATCTGGTTTTTTTCACCCTCTGGCTGGCGCCAAGACTGGAGCGTTTTCGCGCTTTGCACCCCGACGTCGGGCTGCGTTTCAGCAGTAATATCTGGGTCGACGAAACCAAGTGGGATGCGGATCTGGAGATCCGTTATGGCGAAGGGGTATGGCCGGGCCTTAGCGCCGACCGCCTGACCTGGGATGAACTGGTGCCTGTCTGCAGTCCGCAGCTGCTGGATGCCAAGGCGCCGCCGCTGTCACCGCTGGATCTGTCCGAACAGACGCTGCTGCACGTGATCGGCTACAAGGAAGGCTGGAGTTACTGGCTGAATCAGACCGGATTCGGGCAGGCGGATACCACCCCTGGTATTCAGTTCGATACGCTGATTTCTGCGCTGGAAATGGCCACACGCGGCCATGGCATTGCCCTGGGGCGCAGCTCTCTGGTGGCGGAGATGATCGATAGTGGCCGCCTGATTGCACCTTTCCCGCAGCGGGTGACAACCCTGGAGTCTTTCCATCTGACCTATCCGTCGCACCAGTACCTGCACCCCCATGCCGAGGCGTTTCGCAGCTGGATCGTGAGCGAGGCGCAGCAGGCCTCCGAGGCCAGTGTAGCTAAAGACAAGGCTGGCTGAATGGGTCGAGCCTTCAGGTACCGGAGGCTTTGCAGCTAGAGTACTTTCAACTTACCTCGACCCATTGCGATAGTTGAGACGAGATTAAGATGACCGTGTTGGAGCCTGTGCAGGCTGGGGTATCGGAGCGGTTTGATGGTGCGTGTTGCGCCTTGCTGGCGCGTTACTTTCTTTGCTCGTGCAAAGAAAGTAACCAAAGAAAGCACGCCCCAATGACGCCTTTTCGCTGCGCTCTGAGCTCCTGCGGCGGGCTCCGCTGAAGGTACATCCTTGTACCTCATCGGAGGCGCAACAGTCCCTGTTGCGCCCCTTCGGGCCAATTCGCCGCATGACCTCAGTGCTCGCCGGCTTCACAAGGGGGAACAAGAGCCGCTCTGATGTTTCGGTGACAGTAGGCAACTAGAGCATGTTCATCTTACCTTGGCCCATATCCGGCCCCGAAGCAAGGAAGCACTCAAAGCAACCTCGATCGACAGATAAGTGTTTCGTGAAAATGCTCTAATTCCAGACTTGGGGACCCCACCGATATGGCAGAACGGCTCCCATCCCCTTCAGCAGCCGACGAGCACCGGGATTATGTTCCGATCAGACCCGAAGGGGTGAGGCAGGGACTGCCGAGCCGCCGATTGGGGACATGGATGTCCCCTTAGCGGCGTCCGGGACATCATTCCGGCGCGCAGTGCAGCCGAAGGCCGGCTGATGGGGGCTGTACTTTCTTTGCACACTTTCTTTGCACGAGCAAAGAAAGTGTGTCGCCGACAGGCGAAATACGGGCTCGAAAAAATCAGCGGAGCTTCCGCGCTGCTAGCGCACTTTCAACTTACATCGACCCATATCCGGCCACCTCGAAGTAAGGATGCACTCACAGCAACCTTGATCGACAGGTAAGTGTTTCGTGAAAATGCTCTAGGCGGTCTCGCGCTGTTGTGTCTGGTCCAGCATAAACAGGCCCATTCTGATACCTGCCAGTATGCAGCCGACGGTCAGAAAGCCTGCCGGCGAGAGCGCAGGCAGAGCCAGCAACAATTGGGAATCGTTGCCGCCCATCGCCAGCGCCGCGCCTATGCCCATCAGAGTACCGGCGATAAAGTGCAGCAATAGCGGGCCTGTGCTGGCTGGCCGCAGCTGCAGTTTATTCAGGCGGCGGGCGGCCACAGACATGCCGAACAACAGGGCCAGTACCAGCGCGTATCGAGCTAGCCTGGGAGTCTGACGCCCGTCCGGATCCATCAGTGCCGCAACCTGATCCTGCAGCAGGCCGCTGGGGGACCACCCCGGTTCGTACAAAAACAAAATCCCGGACAGCAGGCCGATTCCCATCATGCCGAGCCAGAGGTTTCTGCGCAGCGGGTTACCCAGTAACGCCCAAAGCGCCAGTGCGCAGGTCATGGCCGCCAGAATTGCGAAGGCACCGGGCCCCGGCCCCGGCAGCATCGTGACCTCCAGGTTCGGCTGCCAATAGGCCAGGGTACACCAGCCTGCGACCCAGCCCAGGGGAGTGGTCAGCATCTGCAGTTCTCCGCTGGCCAGTCGGCTCAGGGTGGAGATACTGCAACCCTGGTTGAGCGCCGTACCCAGTCCGAACAAGAGTCCGCCAACGGCAAACCAGGGCCCCGGCTCGAACACGAGAAAAGGGATCGCAGTCCCAAGGTGCTGGGAAGCCACAGCGACGGCCCATACCAGCACGCCGCAGCAAAGGATCGACAGCATCACCTCGGGGCGGCCCTGGGACCATTCCCTGACACCGCGCACCATGCACAGCCCCGTGGTTTGCGTCATATATCCCAGAATAGCGACCAGTAACACTGCACCTGTCAGCAACAGCATGGTTATATCCTCTCAGGTGTGAAGCCCGGAGATAGTGCCGACTGATCCGGGCGGGGACTGCACAGGCCAGCCTTTGCTACCTGTGGGGGTGTTGGTTTTCAGCGAGTTCATCACCCAGGGCTAGCTCCCTCAGCGGTATCATTTCTGCTGCGGCTGGCGGCGCCGGTAGTGGAAACAGTTCGCTCAGGGGGCTGCTGCGCCCCCCTTGCATGACCTGGTGACAGTGATAGCGCTGCAATTCGCGGGGCTCTTTGACGCCACAGGCATGGGCGATCACGGCGACTTCATGCACCAGGTTGTGAACGTAGTGATGTACACGCTCCGCCTTGTGGTCCGGGTTGAGGCCTTTCTGCAGGCGGGGGTTGTGCGTTGTTATACCTGTAGGGCAGGTATTTCGATTGCACTGCAGCGCCTGGATGCAGCCCAGGGCCATCATAAAGCCCCGCGCCGAGACCACGAAATCAGCTCCCAGACACAGGGCCCAGGCGACTTCTGCCGGATTGATCAGCTTGCCCGAAGCGATCACTCTGATGCGTGACTTCAGGCCGTGGCTCTGCAGACGGTCCACCAGCATGGGCAGGCTTTCGCGGATGCTCAGTCCCATGTAGTCCATCAGGCTGGTGGGCGCAGCGCCTGTGCCGCCGTCGGCGCTGTCGAGGGTGATGAAGTCCGGAGCCGAGTCCATACCTAGCTGCCGGATCCTCGCAAACAATGCATCGAGCCAGCCGTAGGCCCCCAGTACGCACTTGAATCCCACCGGCTTGCCGGTGACACGCCGTATTCTGGCGATCATGTCGAGCAGATCGTCCACGTTGTTGATATCCGGGTGACGGTTGGGGCTGATGGAGTCTTTGCCGACGGCTATGCCGCGGATGCTGGCAATTTCGGCGCTGACCTTGGCGCCCGGCAGTATGCCGCCCTTGCCAGGCTTTGCACCCTGGGACAACTTGATTTCGAACATGCGGACCTGGGCATGGGCGGCGACCTCTCGCAGGCGGGCGTCGCACAGGTTGCCCTGCGCATCGCGTACACCGTACTTGGCCGTACCTATCTGGAACACCAGATCGCAGCCGCTCTCCAGGTGCCAGGGGGAGAGCCCGCCCTCACCGGTGTTGAGCCAGCAGCCTGCCAGTTTTGCTCCGCGGGACAGGGCCTGCACTGCGGGTTTGGACAGTGCGCCGTAACTCATGCCGGAGATGTTGAACAGGGAACTGGCGGTGAATGGCTGGGGGCAGTCGGCGCCGACAATGAGGCTGCTCACGGGGGTTGCATCAATGCCCAGGGTAGGAAAGGGGCAGTTGACGAATATCAGTGCCCCCGGCTGGTGAATATCCCGGGTGGAGCCAAACGCCTGAGTAGTGTCGAGATTCTTGGCAGCCCGGTACACCCAGCTGCGCTGGGCGCGGTTGAACGGCATTTCTTCCCGGTCCATGGCGAAAAAGTATTGCCGGAAAAAGCCGCCCAGGTGCTCGAAGGCGTAGCGAAAGTGCGCAACTACCGGATAGTTGCGTCGTAGAGCCTGCTTGGTCTGGCTGATGTCGAGCAGGTACACCAGGCAAAGCGCCAGCAAGGTCAGGCCGACCAGGAACACGAACGCGTAGGCGAGGGTGGACAGTACGCTATGCACAAGGTCGAAGGTTTCGCGGGACATCATGATTGAGCTCCTGCCGGTGAAGGCCGGTCTGACTTGGAATTCAGCGGCACCAAAACGCCGGCCGCAAGATAGTGGGACACAAGGGGTTGCAGATCGAATCTTGGGTCGCTGGCCAGTACCTGCTCGACCGCATGCCCGAGGGGCGCCCCCCGCGACAGTTGCTGCAATAACAAGCTGGCGCCGGGCTGCAATGACCAAAGCTGAACTCTCAGCTGAGGGCGTATCACCAGTACCGATTCAGCGCCGCTGTTCAGGTGGACGGTCTGCGGGTCCTCGACCTCCGCCTGGTTGCATTGCCAGATGTGATAAATGGGAAAGATTGAGTCCACAAGTCGACAGGCCGGCCCCAGGCGAAAGCGCAACTGTGCCAGTGCCCCGGGAGACATCAGTGCCAGTGTCTGAATATCGATTGTCTTGTTATCGGGAGCATGGACAACCTCGTGGCAGGCCCACTCCAGGCGTGCAACATCGGTCAGATACGGCAGGCCTGCCGCTGGCTTGAAGCCGGCAATAAACGCAGGCATTCGGTCGCCGAACTGCAACAGATCGCCGCATCTTGAGGGATGAGCCCTCAGGTAGTGGTCTGCCAGAAACTGGAAAAACTCCGTACCCACCAGCCGTTTCAGTACCGGATAATCCGCCTCCAGGGCTTCCTCCAGAGAAATGCTGAAATTATTGCGGTAGATCTGCAGCAGCCGGGCGGCGGGCAGGCGGCCATCCATAATCAGGCCCTGCAAGTGCCGCAGCTCAGCGCCCCAGAGGTCCTCGGCAAAGGCGCGTTGCAGCCGATTCAGGGCGCTCATGAGCGGATACCTCTATCGGGGGGCGAGAGGTTATCCAGGCAGTCCTGGGCAATCCGGGCCTGATCGACCAGCTCCGGCAGGGGCGGCAGCTCTGCATCCCATTCGATCAGGGTCGGTTTGGGCCCAAGCCACTGCAGGGACTGCCGGTAAAGTGCCCAGACGTCCTCACAGACCGGTGAGGCATGGTCGTCGATCCGCAGCGCGCCGTCCTCGAACTGTTTCAGGCTATGGCCTGCCAGATGAATCTCCGCCACCTGAGTGGCCGGAATTGCCCTGAGGTAGGTTTGGGCATCGAATCCGTGATTGAAGGCGCTGACAAAGACATTGTTGATATCCAGCAGCAGCAAGGCACCGGTGCGCTGGCAGATAGCGTTCAGAAACTCCCACTCCGCTATGGTCGAGTGACGATAACGCAGGTAGCTGGAAGGGTTCTCAATCAGCAGAGTACGGCCCAGGGCCTCCTGTACCTGATGGACCCGCAGGCAGAAATGATCCAGCGCTTCCTCGGTGTAGGGCAGGGGCAGCAGGTCGTTGAAATGGATGTCGGATACCGACCCCCAGCTCAGGTGTTCCGACACCAGGCCCGGCTGCACCTGGTCTACCAAGTCTCGCAGCCGTGCCAAATGAGACCTGCACAGCGGATCGGTTGAACCCAGGGATAGCCCCACGCCGTGCAGGCTGACCGGGTAGTGCTCACGGGCTCGCAGCAGGTAATAAAGCGGAACCCCGGAGCCGCCGAAATAATTCTCTGAGTGGGCTTCGAGCCAGCCGACAGCGGGAAGGCTTTGCAGCAGCGCCTCCATATGGGGACCTCGCAGGCCTATGCCGGCTTCGGTCGGAATCGCCCGACTGGAGACAGCTGTACTCTGGTTGGGCATCAGACCGTTCATCTGGCGCCTCCTTATGCAGTATTGAGGATTAAGGCTGATTTAGCGGTCCTGCGGCTTGGCTGACCTGGAGCGCAGATAACGGTGTATCAGCGCATCCAGCGAAACTAGCCCTGGTCCGTAGAACAGCGGCACCAGCAGCATCAATCCCCAATACTGGTGATGCTGAATGCCCACCTCATTCAGGCTGGGGTAGGACAGGACGGCGATGATGTTGAACAGGAACAGCGTCAGGGCACTGAAGCGGGTTGCCAGCCCCACTGCAAGCAGTACCGGCATCAGCAATTCCACGCCTGTGCCCAGCCAGGCTGCGAGCTGTGGCGACAGAACCGGAACGCTGTATTCGTAGGTGAATAGGTAGAGAGTGGCGTCCCAGCTGGCAATCTTGGCCATGCCCGCTTTCCAGAAAATGGCGGCGATCCAGAGTCGGAATAACAGGCTTACGGCAGGGCTAAGCAGGTTCAGTCCTTGAGTGCACTGCTGGGCCCAATACAGGGTGCGGGTAAAAAGGGGTGAACCGGTGCTGACCGGATTTTCGCGATGGGCGTTGAATTGGGTCATGGTCGCGTTCTCCTGCAGGCAGTGGCCGGAACAGGCCCGGACCACTGCCGGTGGATTGGATCAGAGCCTGACCCTGTGCTGGGCCAGGCTATTTAGCTGGCGGATAAATTAGGTTCCCTACCTATTTATCCATCACCCCACAAAAACAGGCGCAAGTACGTGGACGTGCTGGTTTTTGTGGGCTTCATCATTGGCCTGCGGCCAATGATGAAGCAGGGATGCTTCATGTATTAACCCGGCGGGTTAATAGTCAATTTCACTTGGCTTCAAGGGTGGCGCCGGCGATCTTGCTGCAGGTGCCCTGGGGTACGGCGATAAAGGCATCGGATTGGCGATCGTTCTTGGCGGTGCCGGCGCAGGAGCTGGTTGCGGTCTGGCAGTCGTTCTTGCCGGCGGCGGCAACGCCGTAGCATTTTTCGAACTGGGGTTCGTCTGCCAGTGCTGTGCCTGCGCTGATAATGCCGGCAGTGGACAGTGCAAAAATGGCGGCGCTAATCAGTTGAGTAGAAGCTTTCATTGTCTGTTTCCTCAGGGGTCTGTAGGGGATATGGCTGACCTGTTCAGGTGTCGTTGCCATGGGAGCCAGTCTGAAGAAATCGACCTAGTCATAACATTCGCAATGTCACCTGTCGTACCTGTGGAAAACCGCAGGTCGGGTCTCGGGTGCTACGGTATTGGTGTGGTTTTAAGTGCAGGTTTAGGCCGCTAACTTGATGAAAAATAATAAATAAAATGTATTTAAGGAGCCTGGGATTCTAGCGAGTGTGATTTGAGTTGGTGCTGTGGTTTTGCACCGGGTTGGCGTCTTGGCGTGAAAGTTCGTGTACTGGCACCGACAGCAGCCTGGGTTGGCCCGGTTCTGCTCCATGGCACAGGTAGTATCCGCAAAGCAGCAGGTAGGAGAACGGATTATGCGGGACGAGTTTGGCGGGTATCTTGGATAACAGGTCATACATTCGACATTGGGTTCAGTATCCGTTTGAACCCGGTCACAGGCGGAGGCCAATCATGCAAGCCTTGAATCAAGTACCCACCCATAGCCGTCTCAGCCACACAGTACTGAGCCGGGAAAACGCCCACTTCAGCGGTACCGGTGGTATTAGTCAAAACAACCGCGCCCAGGGATTTCGCCCGGCCTTTCTGGATACGCTGACGGGTCGTATTTATATTTCCTGTTTTGCCGATGGGCGGCCAGCCCCCATCCATCTGCTGGATGGTCTGCCGGCCGCGCTGGTGATCAGTGAGGCGGGGCAGAGCCGTCGGATCCGGGCGGCCGTCATTTCCGGTTTCGTTCTGAATGAGCGCTTCTATACCCGTGCCCAGGCCGCCGAATATCTCCGGCAGGTGGCATTGCCGTCATAACGACGTTCTGAGCTGCCGCACCATAAATAGGGTTGGGCATTATACTAAGGTGAGCCGGATCAGAATTTCCTTCCCATTGAGCTATTGCTTCAGCCTGAACGGGTACCTGTTCGAAATTCCGGCTTATAACTCGAGCTGGGAGTCTCCAGATGATATCGGCTGCGCCTAACCTTAACGCTGCTTTGCGCTTTAATGACACCTCAGAGCTGGTCTACGTCAGCCCGCAAATGCTGCGGTTGCTCGGCTACGATGACTCGGTTTTCTTCGTATCCCCCCTGACAGATCTGATTCCGGAACTGACCGACGAACGGATTGCTGCGCTTTGGCAGCAGACGATGGCCGAGGGCAGTGCCAGGCTGCAGTGTCACCTGGTGGATTGCAGTGGTGGGCATTCCCCGGTCGATATCCGCTTTGGCCGCATTCAGGCTGGCGGGCAGATGCAGCTGTGTGCCTGCGTTCAGCCCATGGTGGCCAGCAGCGAAGCCGAGCGGTTGCTGCAGCTGGTAGCACGCACCACCGCGCAAAGTACCGGGAGCGAGTTCTTTCGTGTCCTGGCCCGGTCACTGGCTGAAGTACTCAATGTGGACGGTGCCCTGATCACCGAATGCCTGGATTTTCCCACCACTCGGGTGCATACCCTGGCGTACTGGACGCATCGTGATTTTACCGGAGATATTGATTATGACCTGGCGGATACTCCCTGCGAGAAGGTGGTTCAGGAAGGGCGCGTCTGTCTTTATGCCAGTCGACTGACTGAGCGCTATCCCAAGGATGTCGGGGCCGAGAGCTATCTGGGGGTGCCGATTTTCGACGCCGATAATCAGCGGGTGATCGGCCATATGGCCTTTTTCGATTCACAAGCGATGCCGGATGGCTTCTATCACAAGGCGGTGTTCGATATCTTCTGCGCCCGGGCCAGTGCTGAACTGCAACGAATGCAGGCTACGCGCAACCTTCGCCTTCAGGAGCAGAAATACCGCCTGCTGGTCGAGAATCAGCAAGAGCTGGTGGCCCAGTTGGATTCAGACGGTCGGTTTGAGTTTGCCAGCCCCTCGCTGTGTGAGTTTTTCGGTCGCACTGAGGCTTCGCTGATGGGAATGCCCTTGCTTGATCTGGTTCAGGCCTCGGATCAGGTACATGGCAGGGCCTGCTGGAGCCAGCTTGGAGTTCCTGGGCAGCATGGGGAATTCGAGCACAGGGTTGAAACGAAGCGAGGCGAGCGCTGGCTCTCCTGGTCGCTGAAGGCCGCCATTGAGCAAGGTGCCCTGCACAGTGTAATAGCCGTTGGTCGTGATATTACGGAGCGCCGGGAGGCGGAAGAGAATGCCCGCCAGACTCTGCAGGATCTGGCCCACCTGTCCAGGGTCAGCTCCATGGGCGAGATGGCCTCTGCCTTTGCCCACGAGGTCAATCAGCCCCTTTGCGCGATCCTGACGTATTCTCAGGCCTGTCTTAGGTTGCTTGGCAGTGAAACCACCGATGTCGCAGAAATTCGCCACGCAATGGAGCGCGTGGCTGCCAATGCAGAATTGGCCGGGGATATCATTCAGCAGATGCGCAACTTTCTGCGCAAGGGTGAACCGGATTTAATGATGGCGGATATTTTCCAGGTGCTGCAGGACGCCATTACCCTGGCTCGGGTGGAACTGCGGGACGACGCTATCGAAATCCAGCTGGAGTGTGAGCAATCTTTGCCGCCGGTTCGCATCAACGTTACCCAGATTGAACAGGTCATTTTAAATTACCTGTGCAACGCCCGGGACGCCATGAAAGCCGTGGGGCGCACCGGCAAGGTGAGTATCAGAGCTCACCACAGCGCACCGCGGGAACTGCAGATCAGCGTTCTGGATCAGGGTCCCGGTATCGACTCGCAACTGCTCGACAGGGTGTTCGAGCCCTTCGTCACCAGCAAATCGATGGGCATCGGCATCGGTCTGTCTATCTGCAAGTCAATCGTAGAGGCCCATGGTGGACGGGTCGGCGGCTTTAATCATCCACAGGGGGGCGCCTGCTTTCAGTTGACGCTGCCGTTGGTGGGCGAGGGAGGAGGATCATGAGTTCGGATCAGGCACGTGTATTCATAATCGATGATGAAAGCGATGTTCGCGCAGCGCTGTCGATGCTGATTCGCTCGATCGGTCTGGAGGTCGAGACCTTCAGTAATGCTCTGGAGTTTCTGGTCAGTTACCGGCCGCAATGGTCGGGCTGCATAGTGGCGGACATTCGCATGCCGGGCATGAGCGGCCTGGAACTGCAGGAGAAACTGAACGCCATGGGGGCCGATATGCCGCTTATTTTCATTTCCGGTCATGCCGATGTGCCCACCGCGGTGCGGGCGATTCAGGAAGGTGCCCTGGATCTGCTGGAAAAACCCTTCAGCGACCAGCGTCTGCTGGACAAGGTGCAGAGCGCGGTCAGGCGGGATCTGGAAAGGCGTGCGGAGATTGAGGTCAGAGGACAGCTGCGACAGCGTTATGCGGCGCTGACACCGCGGGAAAGGGAAGTCATGACAGCAGTGGTCGCCGGAAAAATGAACAAGGTGACCGCGCACGAACTGAATCTCAGTACCCGTACTGTGGAACTGCATCGAGCCAATGTGATGGAGAAGATGCAGGCAGGGTCCCTGGCAGAGCTGGTGCGACTTGCACAGATGCTGGAGCTGGATGAGAGCGGGCCGGCCTGAGCGGATCCTCGGAAACTGCCGAAGGCTGGGCAAGACGCCACTTTTGCCAAGCTGTCGCGCTACTTTAAAAAGCTTGGCTTGGCTCTATTGTGCGTCACTTCAGCCAGGGTCTTTGGCAACCCATAAGCCGGAAAGCTGCAGTTCCTTTTGCAGGCGCTGGGCTTGGGCTTCGGCGGCTTTGCGGTCGGGCAGGCCGGTGATGCGCACTCGATAGAGTATTTTGCCTTTCAGGTTAACGGATTCTGTGGTGGCGCTCTGGCCTAGCGCCACCAATTTGCTTTGCATTTGCTGCGCGGATTTCTGCTGGGAAAATGAGGCAATATTGATTAACCAAGTGTCCTGCGCTGGGGCCATTATATGCTCACTGGCCGCCACTTCAGTTTCTTCCGGCTCCGCCAGGGCAGCGGTATTGGCTTCGGTCTTGGATATGGGGCCACCAGAGTCTGCATTTATCGCGGGTGCGTCGGATTCCTTGCCTGTGTCGGACTGCGTCTGGAGTTCATCCAGTGCAGCTTGCAGCGTATCAATACGGCTATTTAATTCGCTTATGGCTGCTATCTGATTGCTGTTGTCGACGGGAGCCGGTGGTGTCGCGGCCAGGGCTATCTGTGCGTCAAGGCGGGCTTCCAGGTCGCTGACGCGTGAGTCTGTCAGCAGAAAAAGCCCGACGGCTGTGATTACGAAAGCGATCAAAACCGCGGACAGGGTGTACTGATAGCGAGCTACGGCCGTTGGGGGGGCGGGACGCTCCCCACTTTGAGCATTTGTCCTGCGGCTGCGCTCTTCCCAGGGAGTGAGCGGCTCGCTATCCGGGGTCTGATTGACCCGTTTACCGAGAGGCTTGTTTCGTGACTCAGAGGAGGGTTCAAATTCATCAGACTGCACGGTATATATCCCCTTTCTGCTTCATGGCGGTGTCTCGCAAATTTAGCAGTAACAATATACAGCCGCTATCTGTTTCGGCAGCGTTCAGTGCTGCCGCTGAAACATTCAAAAATCGTTCTGCGCTTCTGAGTCATGGGACGGGGCTATTCATCTGATTTATCCCACAGATTAATGATTTCGCCGTTGGCGTAGCCGGAGATAAAGGGCTGCTGAGCGCTGCTGTTGGGGTCGTAGAGGTTGCGCCGCTGGGCACCGATATTGGTGCCGTAAACATGGATGCTGACAGAGGCTGTGTCATTCAGCCCGTTGGACACGCGGTGGATATCGCCGATGCGCGGTGATACCAGGTCAATGCTGCCGGGGTGCAATTCGTGAGTGCCCAGTGCCAGCAGTTTGCCGCTTTGGGGATCGGGGGCGAACTCCTCGCAGCGTTCCAAACCGCGCAGCACGCCGACCATACCCCAGACCTGGTGGTCGTGAATGGGTGTGCACTGGCCCGGGCCCCAGACAAAACTGACCACCGAAAAACGCTCCAGCGGATCGCAGTGCAGCAGGTACTGGCGATACTCGGTGAGGCCTGGCTCGCTATAGGCCTCCGGCAGCCAGTCGTCGTGTCGGATCAGATCCGCGAGCAGCAATTCACCGGCATCCAGCAGGTAGGCTTCATCATCCGATTCGTTTACCAGAGCGGTGAAGGCCTGGACAAAATCACGCAGGCGGGCGGTGTTATGCATGGCTGTCTCCTCAGGGGTGGATTTGTCTTAAAGCCTATCAGAAGCTAGCGCATTTGCGCCTTTGGCGAGAAACTGCAACCAACTGACTGATATTAAAAGATGTTTTTCAAGGCCAAATCATTACTTGAGTGCGCGCCTGCATTTTTCAGCGGTGATCAGAAGCTGCATACAGACTAATTGCATAATTAACGCATCCATTGTCGGGTTCTCTGCGTAGAAAAGAGAAACTCAATGCAGTGGAGGTTCCAATGGGATGCGTCGGCAAACGGGTTTCAGTCTCGTTGTGGGCCCTGGTACTGCTGTCCGGCTGTGACAGTGGCAGCGATACATCTTCCTCTGCAGCGATCCAATCTCAGCCTGGCCTTTCAGTGCCTGTTGCTTCTGTCTCCCTGCTGGATTCCCCTGCGAAAGTATCATCTGGCATGGTCGGCGCTCAGGGGCGACGACCGCTTGCCTGTGAACTGGTACAGGCGCAATTCGAGGCCGACCGCACAGTGACCGATATCGAGCAGATACAGCAGCAATTGCGCGGTAATGAAATAAGCTATTCGCGTCGGCTGGAGCTGCTGGAGCGTCTGGGTTGGCGTCACCTGGCCCTGGCACGGGAAACCTTTGACGCCGGTTATCTGAAGCTGGCTGAGCAGGCCGGTAATTGCATGAACGCCCAGGTACCGGGCAGTGCGGCTGCACAGCTGTTGCTCGCACGCTCACTCCACCAGCAGCATCGTTTTGCCGAATCCCAGGTGCTGGCGCTGGAGCTGGTGAGCAGCCGCGGGGGCTGGTTTGACTATGGCCTACTGGGTGATCTGCAGCTGGAACAGGGCGATCTCGAGGCCGCTGCCAGCGCCTACCAGCGCATGATGGATTTGCATCCCGGCCCCCAGGCTTACAGTCGTGCGGCTGAACTGCGCTGGCTCAACGGTGATAGTGACGGCGCCATCGAAATGATGGCGCTCAGTGCCCGCTCTACCAGTGCGCGGCAACCCGAGGCCAAGGCCTGGGCCCTGGCGCGCCTGGCAAGCTTTGTGATTGCCCAGGGCGATGCTGATACGGCGCTCACTCTGGTACGGGCGGCGCTGGAAATACGCCCGAACTATCCGCCGGCACTGCTGCTATCGGGCCGCCTTTGGCTGGCGCGGGGTGACTACGCCCGGGCCGTTGAGCAGTTGCAGCGTGCTGCCATAGAGGCGCCCCAGCCCCTCTATCAGTGGCCGCTGCTGGAGGCGCTGGAGCAAGCAGGAAAGGTTGAAGCACAGGCTACGCTGCAGGCGCAGCTGGCACGGCGGGGTGCAGACGCCGACAGGCGCACCTATGCGCTCTACCTGGCGTCCACCTCGACCAGCGCTGCGGCACTCTCAAGGGCGCTGACCCTGGCGCAGCAGGAATATGCAATCCGCCAGGATCCTCTCACGCTGGATACCCTGGCCCTGGCGCAATACCGTCAGGGTGATCTGGTATCCGCCTGGAATCTGATTTCCAGCGCACTGGCATCGGGCCTGCAGGACCCGCGCGTACAGTTGCATGCCGGTATGATCGCCGCCGCCCGCGGTGACTGCCAGCAGGCACAGAACTGGCTAAATAGGGCCCGGCAGCCGGCTTATCGGCTGCTGCCATCCGAGCAACGCATGCTGGCGCAAGCCCGCTGTAGCGCAAGTGAACAGCAGCTTTCAAATGCTGTACTGAGTCGCAAGGCTCTCCTTCGCCCGTAAGGGCAACTCCAAATCTGGAGATACACCATGAAATCGCGAATAGAAAGGATCAGGACGCCCAGTGTGCTGCTAGCCTGTGTGGGTGCAGCCAGCCTGGCACTGGCATCCAGCCATATGGATGCCCCCCTGATCACTCTGGATGATGCGGCCAATACCGCCGATGTGTATGCCTTTCGCAGTAACAGCGACGGCATGGCCTATCTGACCACGGCGCTGAGCGTCTATCCGTTCGAGGAGCCCGGTATCGGGCCCAACAAATATAACTTTGACGACCGGGTGCGCTACTCGATCCATGTTGCGACCGGTGATGATCTGGCCGCCGGCAGGCCTTCGCTTAGCTACCACTTTCGTTTCAATACCGCCTACAAGACCAACCAGACGATACTGCAGTCTTACCTGGGTGTGATTGACAGGGTGGGGGACGATGCCCAGAACCTGACCCAGAGTTACCGGTTGACGCAGGAGAACCACCGCACCGGCATAGTGACGGACCTGACGCCGCCGGGATTCAAAATGCTGGTACCGCCCAATAATCAGGGTATTGCGACCCCTCTGTACAATATTGATAACAATGGTGAAAACCCGGCCCGCGACGGCGTAGCGCTGGTGGCTTCACTTGATGCCTATACAGCGCAGACCGTTTACAACCTGCCGGGCGGTTATCGCACTTTTGCCGGTCAGCGAGACGACGGCTTCTACGGCGATATTCAGTCGATCTTCGATCTGCTGCAGCTGCGCAGCCCGGGCGTTGATGCCCAGGGTGGCTACAACGTGCATACGGTGGTGCTGGATATACCCTTGCAGGCGATCGGCGGTGCCGACCAGGTGGTGGGTGTTTATGCCAGTACCAGCCGGCAGAAACAGACAGTGCTGCGCAAGGACGGGCCCAAGGAGTCTGGTGATTGGGTGCAGGTGGCCCGTCAGGGGAATCCGTTGTTCAACGAAGCCCTGGTCGCCATTGCCGACAAGGATCTCTATAACCGCTCCTCACCCGAGGTGGACGCTGCACTCTTTGCCAAATACGCCGAGGAGCCTGAGCTGGCCGCATTGCTGAATGATCTGGTGTTTGGCGGTGATATGGTAGCGCTTGAAACCGGGCGCACAGATATCGCCGGGATCTTTATTCCCGACCTGATCAAGGTGGATCTGTCCACCGCCGCTGCGCGTCTGGCAGGCGGCGGTGCCGATGATGTGGCCAATCCCGATGATGCCGGCTTCTCGCGCCTGAGTGTGTTCGGCGGTGATGCGCTGAGCAGCTCGGTGCAGGCAGGTCTTCCCGGCTTTGCGGCGGGTACCATTCCAGGTGGCTGGCCCAATGGACGGCGCTTTGGTGATGATGTCGTTGATATTGCGGTTACGGCGCTGATCAGTGATCTGCGCAATGATCCACTGGTGATCAACGGACCTGCCGGTGACAACGTCGATGCCAATGATATTGCCTATAACAAGGTGTTCCCCTACGCCGCGACGCCCCTGAACGGGCGTAATCATGGTCATGGGCACTAAGGTTAAACCCGCCCTGTGGCTGTTGCTGGGGCTGCTTTTGCAGCCCTGGCACAGTGCACTGGCGCATGACCCGGGCATCAGTACTGTCCGGGTCATGCCTGATGCGGCGGGCCTATCGCTGTTGTTCAGTATTAATGCCAGCGAGCTTGAACGTTTTGTCAGCCTGGATAGCGACAGTAACGCGACGGTGAGTGAGGCGGAAGTTGAGGCTGCGGCCGAGCGTCTGCGGGGCCTGGCCATTTCCCTGGTACGGCTTGAGCCTGCGAGTGACTCCCGGATGCCCCGTGCCGGTACCGTTGCACTGGGCGCACAGCAGACTATCGAGCTGGCTGTGCGGATTGACGACGCTGTTGTTCCCGTCGACACCCAGCTGGCTTTTCTGCGGCTGGACGAGTTTCCCCCCGACCATCGCCTTTATGTCTCCCTGGAGCAGGATGGGACGCTGCTGGATGCGCGCATTCTGTCGGCCCGTACGCCACAGCTGACCGTGCCGGCGCAGGCAATCTCCACCCTGCGGTTGCTCCAGACCTATATTACCGAGGGCATGCAGCATATCTGGAGCGGATTTGATCATATGCTGTTTCTCGTCACCTTGCTGCTGCCGGCGGTGCTGGTACGCACGGGCGCAGGCTGGACGCCGGCCGAGGGGTTGAAGCCCGCCACGCTTGAGCTGCTTAAGGTCGTCACGGCCTTCACCCTGGCGCACTCCATCACCCTGAGTCTGAGTGTGCTGAATATTCTGAGTCTGCCGTCGCGCCTGGTGGAGAGCCTGATTGCGCTATCGGTGATATTGGCGGCGCTGAATAATTTGTGGCCGCTGGGGCGAGGTTTGCGCTGGCCGCTGGCGCTGGGTTTTGGGTTACTGCACGGCTTTGGCTTCGCCAGTGTGCTGTCGCTGCTCGGGCTGCCCGCGGGCGGGCAGCTGGCGGCACTGGCTGGATTTAATATAGGCATAGAACTCGGCCAGCTGGCACTGGTCGCGATACTGTTCCCACCGCTTTACCTGGCCCGGTCGCAGCTGTTTTTCCAGCCGCTGGTGTTGCGTACAGGCTCGGTGCTGGTGATTCTGGTGGCCGGTGTCTGGCTGTGGCAGCGTGTATTCCCGGGGGGTTCCTGAGAGTCGCTTTGTGATACTGGCATATGCTTTGCGTCCAGCTGCGGCATGATGGGCACCGGGCTCTATACTGAGTGCGATGACAGGATGCGGATAGTGATGACGGAACGGGTTATACAGGCGGATGGGATCTGCAAGCACTATGGCCGCGGGGAAACCCGGGTCCAGGTGCTGCGTGATCTGTCGTTTGAGCTTGCAGCAGGCGAGTCCGTGGCCATTATGGGGCCATCGGGCTGTGGCAAGTCGACCCTGCTGAACCTGCTTAATGGCCTAATGCACCCCGATCAGGGCTCACTGGAAGTGTTCGGCCTGCCATATCAGCGCCTTGGCGACAACGGCTGGGCCCGCTGGCGTCGCCACCGCATAGCGACCCTGTTTCAGGATGGCAATCTGATTCCAACCCTGAGCGTCAGCCGCAATCTTGTCTTTCGGGCGGGCTTGGCGGGGCTCAAGGTCGAGCCGCTTGAGCTGCTGCAGGCGCTGGGTATTAGTGATGTCGCGCAACGCTACCCCGACCAGCTGTCCGGCGGTCAGCGCCAGCGCGCGGCCCTGGCCTGCGCTTTTGCCATGCAGCCTGAACTGATTCTGGCGGATGAGCCCACTGGCAGCCTGGATGAAGCCAGTGCCCAACTTGTTATGCCATTGTTTTTCAAAACCATGCACGAACGCGGCCTGACGGCCCTGATCGTGACCCACAACCCGGTGCTGGCGCAGGGCTGTGATCGGGTGCTGCACCTGAGCAACGGTGCTCTGAGTCCATGAGCTCGGCAGTGTATTTGTTCCAGGTGTACCTGAGCCATTACCGCCGCCACCCCGGGCAGCTGGCCGGCCTGCTGCTGATCCTCGCCTGTGCCGCCATGCTCTGGAGCGGCGTGCAATCACTCACCAGTCGGGGCGCAGCCTCCATTGAAGCCTCAGTACAGGCCCAGGCGCCCCAATTGTCGCTGCAGCGGCTCGACAGGCGTCCCCTTGGGGTGGATGACTTTGCGTTGCTACGCCGAGCAGGCTTTTGCGTTACGCCGCGCCTCAATCTGCAGCTTGAACTCGACCGGCCAAGCCAGGCGCAGAGTAAACCCTCTTCTAGCGTACGCGCACGGCTGCGCCTGCTGGGCATCGATCCTCTTACGGCGGCTTGCCTGCCTTCGCTCCCCGGGATGACGGCGGTGCTGGATGCCGCAGAACCTGAGCTAGTAGCCGGGCAATCGCCAGCAGAAGGGGGGGCGGCACGGGGCACACTCTGGGGTTCAGCTAGCGCATTGCGGTTGTGGCAAAGCAGCGCGCACGCCGTTACCACTGAATATGCGTTGCAGGCGGCACCTGATCTGCCGGCCGATGTGCTGGTGGGTGATATAGCCACCATAGCCATTCTTGCCCGGCAGACAGGGCGTGTGGCAGGGCTTGAGCTGCTGATGCCGGCGCCGCTGGCCCGGATGCTGCCTTCAGGCTACGAGGCGACGCTGCAGGACTACGGGGTTTCATCGGCGCCGCTGGCAAACAGCTTTCTGCTCAGTCTGGAGGCGCTGGGCTGGCTGGCCCTGCTGGTGGCGGCGCTGCTGGTACGTGCGGTCTATCTGTTTTCGATGGAGCAGCGCCGGCGCAGCCTGGATATCCTCTATCGCCAGGGCGTTGAACTCTGGCGTCTGCGGCTCTACCTGCTGCTGGAAATGCTGTTGCTGTGCGTGCTCGGCGGGGCTCTGGGCGTATGGCTTGGGCAGCTGCTGGCTGGCCTGCTGGCTGAGGGCTTTCGAGGCACCCTGGCGGGCTTGTTCAGCCTCGAGGGTCTGGGCGCGGGCCTGTCGGCGGCAGAACTCTGGCTGCGGGCCGCCTTTGTACTGCTGGTGTTACTGGCCTGGGCCTGCAGCGATATCTTGCTGCTGAAGTCCGATATTCAGACGGGAGAGACTCGCCGCCCGGAGGGGCCCTGGGGCTGGCTCGCCGGTGTGCTGCTGATGCAACTGGGTGTGCTGGGTCTGGCGCTGGATACGCCGCTGTGGCTGATTTTTGCGGCCACCGGTGCCTGCCTGCTGGGCGCAGGCCTGTTACTGCCGCGCTTGCTGTCACTCTTGCTGTCAGGGCTGCAGGCTTTGGTGCAACGCAGGCCTGGCGCAGTGTTGCTGGAATGGTCCTGCTCGGAGATGCAGGCGCTGTGTCGTCTGCTGCGCCTGCCATTGCTGGCGCTGGCATTTGCCATCGCTTCTGCCATTGGCATCCAGGCCATGGTGACGGGCTTTGAAAGCACCTTTGCACGCTGGCTCGATCAGCGGCTGCAGGGGCAGCTTTATCTGGATCCCGCGCAGCCGGTGATATTGCAGGATTGGGTGACCCAGTTGCAGACGCTGCCCCAGGTGGTGGCGGTACTGCCCCAGGTGCGCGGGCGGGGGCTGGTGGAGCAGCAGGCGGTGGATGTGCTGGGGGTGGACCCTGAGTCTGCGCTTGTGTCGGGCTGGGATTTTCTGGAGTCGGCACCGCAGCCCTGGCTGGCGCTGCGGGGGCAGGGCCTGATGCTCAATGAGCAGCTGGCGCGGCGCCAGCACCTCAAGCTGGGCGACTGGATCAAGGTGCGCCTGGGCTCCATGGAAAAGCTGTATCAGGTGGCGGCCATCTATGCCGATTATGGCCGGCCGGATGGCGAAATAATGCTGGGGTACCGCCATTTTCCAACAGCGCTACCTGGGCGCCATACCACCTTTGTGCTGGGGCTGGCGCCGGGCTCAGCACCGGACTGGCAGCGCTGGCCGCAACAGTACCCCTGGCTGGCGGATAGCCGGCTGCGTGATCAGGCCGCGCTCAAGGCGGGGGCCCGGGCGGTGTTTGGCCGTACCTTCGACATTACCGGCGCGCTGAGCGGGCTGACGCTACTGCTATCAGGAGTGGCACTTATGCTGATGGCTCTGACACTGTTTCGTTTGCGCCAACGCCTGTACAGCTGGATCTACGTCTGCGGCCTGACCCGCGGCCAGTTGCGCTGGCGCCTCTGTGCTCACTCCATGCTGCTCACCACAGTGTTGAGTGTGCTGGCGACGCCCCTGGGCATTTTCCTGTCCTGGGTGCTGGTGGCCAGGGTCAACCCGGTGGCCTTTGGCTGGGCGCTGCCGTTCAACCTTTATCCGGCCTACTGGCTGCAGGTGTGGCTGGCCTGTCTGCTGGTCGGTGCCGTAACCGGTGTGCTGATGGCAAGCCCGGTGCGGCTCGAGACACTGAAAAATGAATAGCTGTCTGGGCCGCTGGCGACCCTGGGTGGGCATCCTGCTGTTGCTGTTGCTGTTGCTGTTGCTGGCGGGCTCTGAGCCTGCACCGCCGCCACAAGGTGATGCAACGGCTGTGTTGAGCGAGCAGGTATCGCCTGAAGCGGACTTTGCCCAGGCCCAGCCCGGCATGACAGTTTCATTGCCCCAGGATATGGGCGCTCATCCGGACTATCGGCTGGAGTGGTGGTACCTCAATGCCAATCTGCGCAGCGAGACAGGCGAGGCCTTCGGTGTGCAGTGGACGCTGTTTCGCATGGGGCTTGGCGGGCAGCGCGCAGAAGAAACAGCCATGGCCGGCTGGTATGGCGATGAGTTGTGGCTGGCGCACGCGGCGCTGAGTCAGCCGGGGCGCCATCGTTTTGCCTCCAAGCTTGGGCGCGGTGGCAGTGGTCAGGCCGGGGTCGTCGCGGCGCCCTTTGAGGCCTGGATTGATGACTGGCAGCTGAGCGCCTTGCAACAGGGTGGCTGGGCGCTGCAGACCCAGGCGGGCGACTTTGGCTACCGCTTGCAGCTGATGCCGACCCTGGCTGCGGTAAAGCACGGTAACCAGGGCTTTAGCGCCAAGTCGGCTGTGGGCGGCGGCTCTATGTATTTCAGTTACCCGGCCCTGGCCATCAGTGGAGAGATCACCCTGGATGGCAAGACGCACCAGGTCAGCGGCCAGGGCTGGTTTGACCGCGAGTGGAGCAGTCAGCTGCTGCAACCCGATCAGCGTGGCTGGGACTGGATGGCGCTGCATCTGGATGATGGCCGCCGCTTGATGCTGTTCCGGATACGAGGCAAAGCGCCGTTTTATGCCGCCAGCCTGATTCAGGCCGATGGCAGCAGCCAGGCACTGAGCCCCGATGAATTCAGCTTGCAGCCGCTGGCCTTTCGCGACAGCAGGCGTGGCCAGGTGCCGGTGCGCTGGCAGGTGAGGGTGCCGGCAGCGGGCATCGAGCTTGAGGTGACGGCCTGGCCCGGGGACTTCTGGAATCCGGGCCGGCTGAGTTACTGGGAAGGGCCGGTGGAGGTAAGCGGCAGTCATAGGGGTGAAGGTTACCTGGAAATGACCGGCTACGGCGACTGAAGCTGCGCCCGGTAAGGCTTCGGGTTATGCTGGCGACCTTTGTGCCATTAACCAGACGGACAAACAGGTTCCCTCCCTATTTGTCCGTCACGCCAGAACTCTTTAGCCTAATAGAATGGCCGCAGGTGCGTGGACCTGCTGGGCTCTTTCCGGCGAAGGGATGGCGCTCGCGTTGGGCCGTTGTTCCAGCGAAAGGCCCAATGATGAAGCATCCCTGCTTCATGTATTACCCCGCTGGGTTAATATCGACTGTCCATCCTGCCCCGAGACCGGTTTTTCCCATGGCGTTATTTTTACAGCTTGGCTGGTTTTTTCGTGAACACCGGCGTACCTACAGCCTGGCGCTGTTGATGCTGGCGGGCGTAGCCGTGCTGAACATGAGTGTGCCCTGGCTGATTGGTCGCGCCATTGATGCGCTGCTGCAGGCGTCTGCTGGCAACGATGACGCCATACCGGGCGCGCATTATTTGCTGGCGCTGTGCGGCCTGGGGCTGGCGGTTTATCTGCTGCGCATGGGCTGGCGGCTGATTCTGTTTGGCACCTCCTATCGGCTTGGCAATCTGCTGCGCGCGCGCTTCTATCAGCGCCTGACTCGCCAGGGCCAGGCGTTCTACAACGTCCACAACACCGGCGACCTGATGGCCCGCGCCACCAACGATATAGATGCCATTGAGCTTGCGGCGGGCGAGGGGGTGCTGTCGGGCTTTGATGGTTTGCTGACGCTGTTACTGGTGCTGCTGATGATGTTTGTCGTAATCGACTGGCGTCTGGCGCTGGTGGCACTGATTCCCTTTCCCTTTATGGCGCTGGCGTTCTATCGCATATCCAGCGCCGTGCACCGCCATTTTCAGCAGGCGCTGGAGCAGTTTTCCCGCCTCAATGACCGTACCCAGGAAGCCCTGGCCGGCATTCGTCTGGTCAAGGCCATGGGGCGAGAAAGGGTTGAAATCAGCGCATTTTGCGCCATCGCCGAAGAAGCCGCGGCAAGCAATTTCAAGGTGGCACGCAGCGAGGCGCTGTTCGAGCCGGTGATCTTCCTCTGCATGGCGGCGGCGCTGGCGCTGAGTGTGAGCTTTGGCGCCTGGCTGATTGTGCAGCAGGCGCTGACGGTCGGCGCCCTGGCCAGCTTTATCATGTATCTGGGGCAGCTGATCTGGCCGATGTTTGCCTTTGGCTGGCTGCTGAATATTGTTGAGCGCGGCAGTGCCGCCTTCAAGCGGGTGGACAGCCTGTTGCAGTGCCCGGACAGCATTGATGCCAGCGGTACCCTGCAGCCATCGGGGGCGGATATTCGCCTGCGCGGGCTGACCTTCAGCTACCCCGACAGTCCGCAGCCTGCATTGCAGCAGATTGATCTGGACCTGCCCCAGGGGCGGGTGCTCGGCGTCGTAGGCCCTACCGGGGCCGGCAAGAGCACGCTGATTCAGCTGCTGATGCGCTATTGGGATGCGCAGCAGGGGACGCTTGAACTGGGCGGCGTTGCCATAGGCCAATTGCAGCTGGCGGCGGTGCGGGGCGCTTTCGCCTATGTGCCCCAGGATGCTTTTCTGTTCAGTATCAGCATTGCGCAAAATATTGCCTTGGCCAGGCCCGATGCCAGCCAGGCGGATATCGAAGCCGCCGCCCGCATCGCGTCGGTACACGACGATATCATGGGTTTTGAACATGGTTACCATACTCCGGTGGGCGAGCGCGGTGTGACCCTGTCGGGTGGGCAGCGCCAGCGTCTGGCGATCGCCCGGGCACTGCTGACTCAGGCGCCGGTACTGGTGCTGGACGATGCGCTCTCGGCGGTGGATGTGCATACCGAGCGGCGCATTCTGGGGCATCTGCGGCGCAATATCGGCGCTCAGAGCTGTATTATCATCAGCCACCGGTTGTCTGCGGTACAGCATGCCGACGAGATTATAGTGCTGTCCCACGGCCTTGTGCTGGAGCGTGGCAATCATGCAGCCCTGCAGATCGCGGACGGCTGGTACAGTCGCATGGAAGCGTATCAGCAACTCGAAGCCTCGCTCGATGCCAGGGATCAGGAGGTCAGGGCATGACCGCTGCAGCCGAGACTCACTCCGAACAGCCTGCAGACAAGCGCGGCGCCTTTCGGCTGCTGAGCAAGTATGTGGTGCGGGACAAACCGCTGCTGATCAAGGCCCTGCTCCTGTTGCTGCTGGCGACAGCGGCGGATGTGGCTGGCCCCATACTGCTGAAAATCTTTATCGATGATCACCTGCTGGTGGAAAATTTCGAGCTGCGGGCGCTGCTGACACTGCTGCTGGTCTATCTGCTGACCCAGATCTCGGCCGCCTGGCTGCGTTATCAGCAAACGCTGCGCTTTTGCGATATGGCGCTCGGGGCCGTGCTGGATATTCGCGAGCGGGTGTTCGCCCATGTGTTGCGCCTGCCCATGGCCTTCTACGACCGCGCCATGACCGGTCAGCTGGTCAGCCGCATCACCAACGATACCGAGGCCATCAAGGACCTGTATGTGCAGTTCCTGTCGGTGGTGCTGACCAACCTGATTCTGCTGGCGGGCATCATAGTCGCCATGGGGCTGCTCAATGTGCAGCTGATGCTGATTGCACTGACGCTGGTGCCGGCGGTGGTGGCGGTGATCTACGTCTATCAGCGTCTCAGTGGCGCGGCTGTGGGGCAAACGCGCCAGCTTCGTTCCGAGATCAACGCCAGTATCAGCGAGTCTATCGCCGGCATGGGGGTGATTCAGGCCAGCAATCAACAGCAGCGCTTCAGTGCCCAGTTCGAGGGGCTGAACAGCCAGTACTACCAGGCCCGCATGCGCACCGTGCGAGCCGGCGCACTCTTGTTGCGCCCGGCCATCGATCTGCTCAGCGTTCTGGTGCTGGTGGCGGTGGTCTGGGGCTTTGGTCTGCAGCAGGTCGCCGGTGTGGCGGAAATCGGCGTGCTCTACGCCTTTCTCAATTACCTGAGCCGCTTTACCGAACCCCTGGCCGAGATCACCCAGCGCTTTAATCTGTATCAGCAGGCCATGGTCGCAGGCAGCCGTGTGCATCAGCTGATACAGGAGGGCGAGCAACAATACTCGGCGGGTGATGCCCAGATCAGTGCCGGTGCCATCAGCGTGCGTCAGCTGGATTTCCAGTATCAGCCGGGCAAGACCGTGTTGAAACGGCTTTCAATCGAGGTGCCGGCCGGCGGATTCTTTGCGGTAGTGGGCCATACCGGCAGCGGCAAGAGCACCCTGCTGAACCTGCTGCTGAATTTCTACAGCCCTGGCGGCGGCGAGATCCGGCTGGACGATCAGCCCCTGTCACAGCTGAGTCACGAGGCCCTGCGCTCAGGCATAGGCCTGATTCCGCAGGAGCCCTTCGTGCTGGCGGCCAGTCTCTACGACAACATTGATATGGGGCGGGGTCTGGGGCTGGCGGCGATTGAAAAGGCGGCGCGCCAGGCGCATCTGCACAGTCTGATTAAGGCTATGCCGGATGGCTATCAGACACTGCTGGGGGAAAGGGGCACGCGGCTCTCGACCGGTCAGCGCCAGCAGCTGATCATTGCCCGGGCGCTGGCGGCCTCGCCGCGCATACTGCTGCTCGATGAAGCCACGGCCAACGTCGACAGCGAAACCGAGCAAGTGGTGCAGCAGGCGCTGAGCGAGTTGCATGGCAAGGTCACGCTGATTGTGGTGGCGCATCGCTTATCCACCATCCGCCAGGCCGACCGTATTCTGGTGCTGTCCCACGGCGAGATTGCCGAATCTGGTACTCACACCGAACTGCTGGATCGTCTTGATGGCCTTTACGCTTCCATGTATCGCCTGCAGCAACAGGCGCGGCGGGTGGCAGAGGCCGAAGACGCCTGAGGGCTGGGCCAAAGGGTTGGGCGCAAGGGCTGGAGGTGCTGGGCCTGGTTACAGGAGGGCGGTGCAGGGCTTGGGAGCAGCCTTTGGGAACAGAGCAGGCTCAGTACGGCGGCGCTTCCCTCAGTCTGTCTGCCAGTTGACGCAGCCGCAGTCGGTCCGGCTCGAAGCGCAACGCCTGTTCGGCGCGTGCCAGCGCCCGGCGACCATGCTCCAGGCTGATTTGCTGCATTTCACCCGGGCCAGTGGCGGCAAGGGTTTCAAAGGCTTTTTGCAGTCGTATGGCCACTTCCAGATTGGCGGCACCATCGCGGGCAATCGGGTCGAAGGCATCGTCAAACAGATCCTGCAGGGCGAGTTCCGGTACGCTAACCCGGTCATACAGGGTACTGCAGCGCTCGTCGTCGTCCACAGGTGTCGCCCAGAGCGCAAACAGCCGCACCAGCGAGCCAATCACATCGATGGCGGTCCCTGGATCATTCACCGCCGGCGACAGTGCCCGGCAAGCAATTTCCGCCAGTACGATCAGGCCAAAACGCGGGTCTTCATCGAAGGTGCGTTCGGGCTGAACGCGAAAGGCGGCGGCAATTTCCGCGTCGTCCCAAGGCTCTGGATCCTTGTCCGATGGGGCTGCGCCGGATTCTGTGTCTGGTACCTCTGTTGTTACCTGTACCAGGGGCCGACCTGGGCCGACAAAGTTTCCGGGCAGGCTGGTCAGGCTGATATGCAGTTGCGACTTTTCAGCCAGCGCCTGCAGCGCTGCCAGATCCACGATCTGCACATAGCCAATGCTGTCGCTGAACACCGCCTGTGCGCCGGGTTCAAGCGGTGTCACCGCAATGCCCCTGAGGGTGGGCGAGCAGCGTCGGCGCTGCAATGCCGTGGCGGCGGCCTTTTCTGCCTTGTGTACTGTGCTGCCCAGGCGACCCAGGCGGGCGATGGAGTCCACCCAGCGTACGAAGGTGATGATAACGATGGCAAACACCAGCAGGGTCAGAATGAAGAGGGCAAAATAGCCCGCCTTGCCGTAGTAGCCATTCTGCAGGGCAATGAGGGCGACGATGCTGAAAATAAAGGCACTGATAAAGGCGGAGAGTGCGTTCTGGGATCGGTCGTCCGAGATCACCAGGGTAAAGGTACGTGGTGTGGCGGTACTGCTGGCCGAGGCGTAGGCCGATACCATGGAGGCGACAGCGAAGGTAGCGATGACCAGCATGCTGGAGGAAATAATGCTGAGCAGTGTTTCAATCGAATCCGGTGAAATACTCGGCACCAGGGCCGCAAGGCCGGCGTAGTCGGCCATTTTGGCAACGAAGACCCAGAGGATCGACAGCACGCAACTGAGCAGCGGCTTGACCCAGAGGCGCTCGCTGATGCGGTTGAACAGAAACCTCAGGCGATCATTCATGATCAGTCATTTTGCGGGCACCCGTTGAATGCTATTAACCTGGTGGACAAATAGGTTCCCTCCCTATTTGTCCGTCACGCCAGAACTCTTTAGCCTAAAAGATTGGGCGCAAGTGCATGGACTTGCTGGCCTTCTTGGGGACGAAGAGATGGCGTTCGCATTGGCCTGCGGCCAATGATGAAGCATCCCAGCTTCATGTATTAACCCGCCGGGCTAATAGCTACCCGAAAAGCGTAGCAGGCGGTTAGGCGCCTGCAGGCCTGTCAGTCATCCTCTTTTGCGATAACGGTGGGTATGGCCTTGAGATAGGCCGCAATGGCGTGGCGGTCACTGGCCGCCAGTTTCGATGTGTTCTCCACCACTTCGGCCATGGAGCCACCAACCACGTCGTAGTCGGGGGTAAAGCCGGAGGACAGATACTCGGCGATATCGGCTTTGTCCCAGTCGCCAAAGTCGCCCGCGCCTGGGCTGATATCGGGAATGCTGCCCTCGCCATCGGGGTTGGCGGCGCCACCGAGCCATTGGCTGTAGTCAGTACCGCCAAGGATATTGCGTGGCGAATGACATTCACCGCAGTGCCCAGGGCCTTCGACCAGATACTGGCCGCGCAGCAGCTCGGGATCCTCAGTGTCCAGGTCGATCACGGGGCCAGGGCGCAGATAGAGTTGCTTCCAGAGCCCAAGGGCTCGGCGCACGGAAAAGGGGAAGTCGAGTTGGTGCGACTCATTGGGCCGGTTGACGGCAACCTGGGTGTCGATAAAAGCCTTGAGGTCAGCGACATCCTGCAGGCTCATGCGGGCGTAGGAGCTGTAGGGAAAGGCTGGATAATAGTGTTGCCCCTGGGGTGACACGCCTTTTAGCAAGGCTGTGGCAAAGTCTGCGTCTGACCAGGAACCAATGCCGGTCGCCTTGTCGGGGGTTATATTGGGCGCCACAAAGGTGCCAAAGTCGGTGCTAAAGCGCATGCCGCCACTGAGCGGCGGGATACTGTCGGTATCCGGCTGTTCGTAGTCCGGCGGCATATGGCAGGAGGCACAGCCACCGATATGAAAGACACTGGCGCCGCGCTCTGCGTCACCGGGCCCGGTATCACCCGCCTGGGTATCCGAGCCTGTGGCCATAGCCAGGGCCTTGGCCGAGATGGCGGGCTCGGGTGCGCTAAGCAGCCAGAGTCCGGCGGCGATGCCCGTTGCGACCAGCGTGGCCACTTTCAAGCACAGTTTCATGGGATGTCCTGAATGTCGGTCGTGATGTGGCGCTGTTGACAGACTCGGCAAAGATGCCCTGGGAAGGGGCCTGGGCATCTCGCCTGAGAAACGCGGTTATTCTGCGTTACTTGTCTTCTTTCTTGGCGCGGAAATCCTGGTGGCAGCCTTTGCAGCCGTCACCGACGGCCTTCATGCCACCCCTGAGGCTGGCAAGATCCTTGCCTGCCACTGTGGCGAAGGTTTCCAGTGCTGCGGTAAGGTCGTTGTGCTTTTCGGACACCTTGGGGTAGGTGGTCCAGATTTCCGGCAGAGCGCTGGTCACTTCCTCAAGGCCGGCATCGGCCTTGCTGCTGCCCTGAGGCCACATGGGACTGGTGTTCATCTTCGCCAGCGCCAGCAGGTTCTGTGCGGCATTGGCGGCAATGTCTGCGTCGTACTCGGTCTTGCCTTTGGCCATTTCACCGACCAGGCCAAGGTTAAATGAGTACAGCTGCATAAAAGATTGCCGGGCTTCGATGATTTTCTCGACTTCCTCTGCGAAAACGGCGCCGCTGCCAAGTGCCGATACGATTACCAGCGTTGCGACAATTCCCTTTCGTTTGATCATTAAAGCTCTCCAGTGATTTAGGGGGTATAGCGAGTATAGGGCCCGGTGGCATGAACAAATGCCAAGTTACCTTGAAACAGCGAAAAAGTCCCTATTGGGCTTGGAGTGTCTTGCGGAGTTTGGCTGTTGCTGGGTGAGGCGTGGAGGTCATGCGGCTGCCAGCGGCACTGAGGGCCAGGTAGCCTGAACAGTAGAAACAAAGTCGGGCGCTGATGATGCCTGTTCAGCGCCCGCGGGATTTACGGCGACCGATCAGGGACAGGTCCACTGCTTGATTCTGTCCTGGGAAATTTTTACGGCGTCGTCGCTGAAAATTTCCGGATAGCGGATGATCACGGCTTCCAGCGCATAGTCTGCCAGACCCATATCGACGAGGCTGCTGTAGCCTTCGGGCTCGGCCGGGCGGTTGATGGCGCGATCAACGGCGCTGATGATACCGTGGCGCTTGATTAGCTGCCAGGTGCTGGAGGCGCGGGTCTTCTTGCCGTTTTTGGCGCTCAGGACTTCTTCATAGGCGTAGATGGCGCTTATGGCATCTTTTTCTGCCTCTGTTTCAGTCTCGTAGGCGTCGGCCCGCAATTGCACGGCCCGCTGCTTGGCTTCCATCGCCAAATCATCTCTGCCACGGTCGGCGCAGTTTTTGGCAAATATTTCACATTTTTCTGGTGTCTTTATATTCCTGACTCTGTCGTCCATATTTGTATTTCACCCTGTGTTGGCAGATGCCGACAATAACGTCGACAGAGCAGCGTTGCTCACTGACGCATATCAGCCTGTATCGCATTATTTCCCCTTGGCACTTTTTTAACTATACGGAGATTAGCTGCGCAATGCAGCCAAAGGCCTGAGTTCTGCCAGATTAACTGTCTCCGGGACAGGGGAGTAACGGCAGAATATTTTAACTGGCCCAGGGTTGGCTGGTCTTTAGCAGGGGGAGTCAAAGTGATGCCGGCAAGTTTTCGCGGGTCTGCTGCCGAACTAAATGCGATTCGTGCAATCTATTGAATCTGCACCGGTAATTAACTTGTTGTACGGAGCCTGGAACAGACGTGAAGGCATTACTCTACACCCTGACACTGCTGCTGTTTTCGCTGGGCGCAGGCGCATCCGAGCATGCTCATGACGAAGCATTGCCGGCGAGCCATGCTGATTTCAGCACGCTGTCTGCGGCTATTGATCCTGCGGCTTCAAGCGGTGCGGATAGGGTTTTTGTCGCCGTTGTATTGATCAGTCTGTTCGATCTGCCACAAGCATTGTTTGCGTTCAAATGTCAGGCCGCCTGCGGCTCCTCGACAGGCGCTCTTCATGCCATACGCGCGCCCCCTGCCTTTTCGGCATTCTTTCCAAGCGTTTAACAGCTATAGCTTCATTTTTATTGATTCCATTTATTTTGGGGTGGCGCCTGCACGTCTGCAGTTTGTTGCCTTTGGGGGATTGCATGATTACTTCAACTCTTTTTCGTCATGGCGTGAGTGATGCGCCTGCAAAACAGCAGATTAGTCACAGGCTGCAATGGCTTGCCGCTGCTGCGCCACAGATTACCCGCGTGGATATAGTGCTGGACCAGGTGCCTTATGGTGGGCGTCCCAAACATTTGTATCAGTGCCATATTTCGATGCGTGCCGCCGGGCGCAAACAGTGCGATGTGTACGTGAATAATGGCTCTATTGGTCTTGCGGTCGCGGATGCCTTCGATCAGATAGGCAGTCTTATCCGTAACAGACATCCCGATAATCGTGCGCTGGTCCGATAGCCCAGACTGTACGTATGAATATTTTGATGCACAGGAGTATCTCTACAATGACGCGTAAATTCAGGTACATGCTGATTCTGATGCTTGGCACCCTGTCGAGCTTGAGCATGGCGGGCTGGCCGATGGCGGATGGGTCAGGGCGCGAGCTGCCGTCGCTGGCTCCGATGCTTGAGCAGGTTAATCCGGCGGTGGTGAATATCTCCACCTACACCAGCAAGCAGCAACAGCAGAATCCCTTGCTGCAGGATCCATTCTTCCGGCGCTTTTTCAATATTCCCGATGAGCAGGCAAGGCCGCGGCCAAGGCGCCGCCAGACCAGTGCGGGCTCCGGTGTGATTGTCGATGCAGCCAATGGCTCCATTATTACCAATTTCCATGTGATTAAAGGAGCCGATGAAATTCAGGTATCGCTAATCGACGGCCGCACATTTGAGGCGCAGCTGGTGGGTGGCGATCCCGAGGTGGATATTGCGGTGCTGAAGATCGAGGCCGATGCCTTGACCGCCGTGACTCTGGCGGATTCGGATAATCTGCGGGTAGGCGACTTCGTAGTCGCCATTGGCAACCCCTTTGGGCTGGGCCAGACCATTACCACCGGTGTGGTCAGTGCACTGGGGCGCAGCGGGCTTGGGATCGAGGGCTATGAAGACTTTATCCAGACCGATGCCTCCATCAACCCTGGCAACTCCGGCGGGGCTCTGGTGAACCTTCGTGGTGAGCTGGTGGGGATCAATACGGCGATTATTGCCCCTGGCGGCAGCAGCGTGGGTATAGGTTTTGCCATACCGGTCAATATGGCCCAGGCCAGTGCGGCGCAGATTCTTGAGCACGGCGAGGTCAAACGAGGCCAGATCGGCGTTGCAATTCAGGATATGACGCCTGCGCTGCAAAAGGCCTTCAAGCTGGCCAATGGCCAAAAGGGTGTGCTGGTGACCGATGTGAAGAAGGGTTCCGAAGCCGACAAGGCAGGACTGGAAGCCGGGGACCTGATCATGGCCGTTAATGGCCAGGCAACGCCAAGTACCGGTCAGCTGCGCAACAGCATTGCCTTTAGCGATATAGGCGAAACCCTGACGTTAAAGGTATTGCGTGATGGCAGAACCCTGACGCTTGAAGTCGATGTCGGTGAGTCGGCGGACTGGGCAATCAAGGCTGAGCATCCACTGCTGCAAAATGTCATGCTGCAGCCCAACCCTAAGGGGCCAGGGGTGCAGATCAAGGCGCTGGCGCCGGACTCAATGGCGGCGGCCAATGGCCTGCGTGCCAATGATGTCCTGCTGAGTGTAAATCGCATCAGGGTCGACTCGGCAGAGGATATCGCCCAGGCGTTGCAGAACAGCAAGGATCCCGTGCTGTTACAGGTCGAGCGGGGTGGCGGTGTGTTTTATCTGGTTATTCACTAATTGAGCTAACCCAAGGCAGCGTGAAAAGGCTGCCTTTTCATTTTTGGCCCGGGTCTTGCTTGGTATTAGTAAATGCTAAGCCATCTGGCCACAACCAGGCTAAATAGGGCCTGAGGATGCGTCTTTAAGTGGCTTAACTGATTGGAATCAAGATGTTAGGCTGTGTGTCAGGGTATTGAAACGTATTTGGGTCTCTCTCGATATGTATCGCATTTTGCGAACAAGGCCAATCGATTAAGAACTATATTGTTTGGTATCCGGAGTGCAAAGAGGATAGTTTTGTACTTGTTTGTGGCGACTAGGTGATGTGAGCAAAATGCATCCAGGAGTCGCCACGGTTTTGTGCAGATTGCTGCTCAAACTGGACAAGCATGTATCCATGACAGCCGAGAGATGGATATCTCGCACCTGAATAAGGCTAGAGATAAGGGCGAAATGCCTTTAGCGGGATGGACAGTCACAATAACTTGGCCTGCTGCAGCGGTTATTGCAGATAAAGGCAGTCACGGAGCAAAGCGATGAATAAGCGAATTATGGTGGTTGATGATCAGCCCGACCTGCGAAGGCTGGTTCGCCTATCTCTTGAAATAGGTGGATACGAGGTGCATGAGGCAGCAAGCGGTGATGAGTGCCTGCTGCGCGTCGCCGAAGTAAATCCCGATCTGGTGCTGCTCGATGTGATGATGCCGGGGCAGTACGATGGCTTTGAAACCTGTCAGCGTCTGAAGCAGCAGATGCCATCACTGCAGGTCGTCATGCTCAGTGCGAGGGCGCAGCAGGGGGACCTGGACGTCGGTAACCTGGTGGGAGCCGATGGCTACGTTACCAAGCCGTTTAGCCCGCTGGCACTGAAAAAGACGGTCGATGAGATACTGGGCGCTCTGGAAGATTCAGCCTGAGTTTTTCGCGGCCGCAGTAACTACAGACCAGTGGTGGCCAGCAGGCAGCGATCTTGTGTGGCCAGGCTATAGAGCCTGAGCGCCGATTCTTTATAGTTGTCAGATGCACAGTACCGTTTGGCCGTACGCCCCCGCTTGACCATGCTGCGGTTAGAATTCGCTATGCCGTTAAGTCGAGCCTGAACGAGGGAGATTGCAATGCGCAGAATCAACGGAGTGAGGATACTGGTATTCGTACTGGTCATGCTGGCCGGCAGCTATTGGTCCTATCTGGCGGGCCAGGTGGAGCGCGAAACCCAGATATCCCTGCTGCATGAAATCAGTGGCGTTCAGGCCAACTCGATTGAACGCCGACTGATAAAGTCACTGGCGGCGACCTACATTCTGGCGCACGAAGTACGTGTTAAAAATGGTGACTTTTCCGGTTCCGACTTTGACAGCTATGCGATGGAACTCATCAAGCGCGTAGGTGGTATTTCCAATCTGCAGCTGGCTCCGGCAGGGATTGTCAGCAGTATTTACCCGCTTGAGGGTAACGAGCGTGCGTTGGGGCACGATATTCTGCGCGATGACAAGCGCAAGGCAGAAGCACGCAACGCGGTGGAAGAGAATGAGCTGACACTGGCAGGTCCCTTCACTCTGGTGCAGGGCGGCGTGGCGGTGATCGGTCGAAACCCTGTTTTTATCAATCGTAACGGTACCGATTTCTTTTGGGGTTTTACATCGGTGCTGATTTATCTTGATGACCTGCTGTCCGATTCCGAGCTCGGATCTCTTGCCGAGCGAGGCTACAGCTATCGCATGTCACGTGAGGACCCCGTATCGGGTGAGATGTCGGTATTCGCCAGCTCTTTGCAACTGGACGACACCAAAGAGCTAACCGTCACCCACGACATACATGTTCCCAATGCCATCTGGAAGCTTCAAATGTCTCTGCCTGAAACAGAAGCGGCGTTGCCGCTGGGGTATATGGCATCGGTCCTGGGTGCCTTGCTGCTGGCCTGGCTGGGTGGACGTGTCTATGCAGAACCCGTACGCCTGCGCCAGCTGGTAGAGCGAAAAACCCAGGCTCTGTCTTTGCGTGAAGCCCAGTTACGAGACCTTATCGAGGCTCTGCCTTCCGGTATTCTGGTGACGGATGGTGATGGTCGGGCCCAGTTGGCTAATCAGCGCTACGCGGATATCTTTGATGTTTCCATGAAGATCGGTGAGCTGACGCAGCCTGCCGCCGAGCGCTTTGTCGATGGTGAGCGTTTCCCCGAGAGTCTCAAGGCCATGATGGAGCAAGGCATTGCGGTTAAAAGCATGCTGCTGGTTGATAGCAATGGCAGCGAATATGAACTGGATTATGCCCCGGTGGTAGGCGATGCCGAAGAGCGCCTGCATCTGTGGAATTATCGTGATGTGACCCAGCGGCGCAAGGCTGAGGAATTGATGCGCAAGATTTCCGCCGAGCGTGAGTCCATTTTCCAGCTTAGCCCCGATGCCTTTGCCTCATTTGATGCCCTGGGCCACATTCGCCAGGTGAACAAGGCGTTTGAAGTGGCCTTTGGTATTAACTCTGAAGCCATTGTAGGGCTGCATTGCTCGGATCTAGATCGGCAACTTGCGGCGCTATGTGAAAACGAGTCGACGCTGGAGAATATCGATTATGCGGCGCATCTGGCCAATCGAGATGACCATGACGGCACTCTGCTGGTGGATGAATTGCGCCTTGCGCGCCCTGAAACGCGTTACCTGCAACGTCTTGTCCGTTTTGAGGCTACCGAGAAAAGCCTGGGTGGCGTGATTTACTTCCGCGACATGACCAAGCAAAAGGAACTGGAGCAGATGAAGACCGAGTTCCTGTCCACTGCGGCCCATGAACTGCGCACGCCCATGACCGCCATCTATGGGTATACCGAGCTGCTGCTTCATGCCGATTATGATTCCAAGATGCAGAAGGAGCTGCTGACATCGGTGTATCGACAGACGTCACGCCTCGTCAGCATGGTGGATGATCTGCTTGATCTGGCGCGCATCGAGTCCCGCGGTGCACTGGAGTTCAAGCTGGAGCGTCAGGAGCTGCTGCCCTTGGTGCAAATGGCGGTGCATGACATCAGCCTGGCCGGTGGGCCTGGGCATGAATTCGAGCTGACGATTGCAGACAGTCTGCCAGAGGCGGTGATCGATGCCGACAAAATCAGCCAGGTTATGATGAATATTCTCAGCAATGCCCAGAAGTACTCGCCCCAGGGCGCTGCCATACAGGTTAGCGTTGATACCTGTATCGAGGAGGAGCAAAGGATGCTGCAGGTTAAAGTCAGGGATCAGGGCATCGGCATGAGTGAGGTGGATCTCAAGCATATCTTTACGCGCTTCTACCGCGCCGACAAAAGCGGATCCATCCCGGGTACCGGGCTCGGTATGTCGATTGCCTGGGAAATCATTGCGCTGCACCATGGCAGCATTGAGGTCCAAAGCGAACCTGGCAAAGGCACTATGGTGACGGTCAAACTGCCCTGTGTCTCAGAGCCCGCCCTCGCCTGACACTCGCTGGATCCCGCACTGTACGTTGTTCAGCTGCATCAGAAAAACACCGCCTCCGGGCGGTGTTTTTCGGTAAGGGCCCGGATACTCAACAGACCCTGAACTCCATATTGCAAAGCGCTCTGTCCGATATGGCTGTGGTTATTAGTAACATCCGCCTCCAATAACCAGTGGCTCATTCTGCCTTCGTTATAGCTGATTGTTTTTATTATATTTTTACTTTATTTATGCTTTCGCGTTTTAGTTGGAATGTTAATTGCTTTATTCCAGTTAGTTAATAACAAATTGGGGTGCGGCATCATGGCATCAATGACATTTGACGCAGTAGAGCAGAGGGCCAGGGTCCTGGTTGATATGCAGAGCAAGATTGCCGAGGCGATTAAAACCGAGGCGTTTACGCTGGCGTATCAGCCGCAGATTGAGGTGGCGACAGGGCGCCTCACCGGGCTTGAAGCCCTGATTCGCTGGAACTCGCCCCGCTACGGGAATATTTCGCCGGCGGACTTTATACCGGTGGCAGAAGATACGGGGCAGATACTGGAGATTGGTGAATGGGTGCTCAAGCGCGCCTGCGTTGATCTCAAACGGTTGCACCTCAAGTGCGGCGATCACCTGCATGTGGCCGTTAATCTGTCGGCGGTACAGCTGCATGAAACCGATATTTGCGAAATGGCTGTGCGGACTCTGGCGGGGCTGGGCGTTGCCACGCGGCATCTGCATTTTGAGTTGACAGAAACGGCCCTTGTTCGCAGTCTGCATGGCGCTCGCGTCAAAGTGGCGGATTTGAAAGCCGCAGGCATTGAAACCTGGATGGATGATTTCGGCACGGGTTACGCTTCACTTAGTATCCTGCGTCAGTTCGCCACCAGTGGCCTCAAAATTGACCGCAGTTTCGTGACCGATATTGCTACCAATGATGGCGACTTCGCCATCTGCAGCGCCATTATCGTTATGGCGCAGCGGCTTGGGCTGAAGGTTGTGGCAGAAGGCGTGGAGGACAGTACCCAGGCGCAGGTGCTGAGTCAGTTGGGATGTGACCGGCTGCAGGGTTATCTGATGGGCCGCCCGGTACCCTTTGACGATGTGCTGACCGACTGGCGCTGCCGCTGAAGGGCAACGCCGCCGCATTGGGCTGCTAGCAGCCTGTCGGACTTAACACTGATCTACTGCGGAAAAGTCGAATTTGGTCAATTTATGTACTCTTTTTTACTCGTCGCAGGCTCCTCGGTCTGCGACCCCGCTAAAGCGGTTCTTTCCACTTCGTTTCAAGAGTTAAATAGAACCACTATTCGCCTAAAAAAGAGCCCAAAAACTGCCTCAGATCGGCCTTTCCCTCGCTACGACCGGTCAAGTCCGATAGGACTCCTAGTCCCACTTTTCCTTTTTGCGGTAGATAGTGGATGCGCTCACATCCAGCAATGCCGCGGCCTTGGGGATATTGCCGTGGCATAGTTCAATCGTCTGTTCTATCACTTCCTTTTCGACCAGCCACAGCGGTTTAACCTCGTGCCTGACCTCCTCGGCGGCATTGTAGGTTTCCGGTTCAGGCGACGCTTTGGGTGCCGCGGGAGCCACGTTTGCGGGCGCCTGCTGGCACTGTACCGGTGGCGGTATCATGTTGCAGAGCACCTCTTCACCGTCATGCAGTACCACTATGTTACGCACTATGTTCTGTAGCTGACGTACATTACCTGGCCAGCTGTAGTCCATCATGGCCGCAGTCGCCTCGGGGGCAAAGCGTTTGAATGCTTTGTGTTCCTCACCGGCATAGCGTGCCAACAGGCCTTCCATAATGAGCTGAACATCGGTTTCCCGGCTGCGCAGCGGCGGCAGGTGAATGGGGATAACGTGTAGTCGGTAGTACAAATCCTCGCGAAAGCGCCCGGCCTGCACCTCTTCCCAGGGGTCGCGATTGGTGGCACAGACAAAACGGATGTCGACCTTTTCCTGTTTGCCGGAGCCGACCTTCTGAAAAGTGCCTGCCTGGATAAAGCGCAGCAGCTTGGTTTGCAGATCCAGTTCCAGCTCGCAGATTTCATCAAGAAACAGGGTGCCACCATCGGCGAGGCTCGCAGCCCCCTGACGCTCGGCCTGGGCGCCGGTAAAGGCCCCCTTAACGTGACCAAAAATCTCGCTTTCCATCAGGTCCTTGGGAATGGCGCCGCAGTTGAGCGGTACAAAGGGGTTCTTCTTGCGTTGGCTACGCTTGTGAATGGCATCGGCGCAGACTTCCTTGCCGGTTCCGCTTTCCCCGGTAATAAAAATGGTGGCATTACTGGCGGCCGCGCTGTCGATCATGCGGTAGACCGCCTGCATGGCCAGGGACTCGCCTATAAAACCTTCGTAGTTATTACGGGCAAAGGTCTCGCGGTAAGCCTTGACCTCGGATTGCAATTCGTAATGTTGCAGCGCGTTCTTGACCGTGATGTTCAGGCGTTTGGAGTCAAACGGCTTGACGAGAAAGTCGAAGGCGCCGTACTGCATGGCACTGACCGCCAGATCGATGGAGGCATGGGCGGTCATGATAATCACGCAGCAGGGAATTTCGTCGCGATGGATCTGCTCAAGTATGGTCATGCCGCTGATATCGGGTAGTTTGATATCCAGCAGCACCAGATGGGGTACTTTGTGAGCGATGGCATCCAGTGCTTTTTGTCCGGTATCGACAGCCTGAATGTTGTAGTCGCCAGCTGTCAGGTAGCTTTGATAGAGCGCTGCGAGAGAGGGGCTGTCCTCTACCAGCAGAATATTGTTTTTAGTCATATAAGGCTTCCTGTCAGGCTGAACGTCGTCCTGGTACATATGGCTAAAGTCCATGACGCTACTGCACAACGATAATGGCAAATTGAAGATTGCTCAACAGCCTTTGTGGCGGTAGCTGTGTATTTGGGTAGGAGTACTCAGTATTGGAGCACCTAATAATAGGTGCTTAGTCGCATTGAAATGGAATGCAGGGAAATAAAAAATTGCATCTGGCTGCGACCTGCACATTTATCGGGAACCTCGTCTCGCAAATCGCGCAGCTTTTCGCAGTTTGCTTCCAGAACTGCTGAACCCTGGCTAACGGGTAACACGAACGACTGTTTGATTAGGTGTCTTTAAACGCAGGGCCTAAAAAATAACCTTTTAAATATGAGTGACTTAGAATTATTTTATTTCAGTTTTCAGATTCTGGCACGGCTAATGCTTTGTTCCAGGTGTAAACAAAACAACAGGCGGTGTCGACTCCTCAGGAGCGGCCCCCAT
>NZ_BCNS01000106.1 GCF_001528745.1 Marinobacterium profundum
CGCAGTAGGTTGAGTATTGTTGGGCAGCCTCCTAGAGCTTGCATCGACCCATTGCGATAGTTGAAACGAGATTAAGGTGATCGTGTTGGAGCCTGTGCAGGCTGGGGTACCGGAGCGGTTTGATGGCGCGTTACTTTCTTTGCTCGTGCAAAGAAAGTAACCAAAGAAAACACGCCCCGATGAAGCCTATTCGCTGCGCTCTGAGATCATTCGGCGGGCTGCGCTGACGGTACATCCATGTACCTCATCGCAGGCGCATCAGTCCCTGTTGCGCCCCTTCGGGCCTGATCGCCGAATGACCTCAGTGCTCGCCGGCTTCATAAGGGGAAGCAAGAGCCGCTCTGATGTTTCGGTGGCAGTAGCCTCCTAGTCAGTGCACCGGCCTTAATGGCTTATGCGCAGCGGAATGCCGTCGGATTGCTGCAGCGCCAGCTGCACGGCGGAGGGAATTATTTCAGCACCTAGCTGTTCGGCGGAGGCGGCAATGTTCAGCAGGCTTATGACCTGCTGATTTGTATCGCTGTCGGCCAGTTCGCTCATCGCTGGATGGGCCTCGACATAGAGGCCATCGAAGTGGCGACCGATCTTGACCGGCTGGTTGATGATGTACACCGGTGTACCTACAGGTACCAGCTCGTAGAGCTGCTTTATGTCTTCCGGATAGAGGCGCACACAGCCGTGGGTCACCTGCATGCCGATACCGTATTCCTTGTTGGTGCCATGAATCAGATAGCCGGGAATCCCCAACCGCAGCGCAAAGCGTCCCAGTGGATTGCCGGGTCCGCCGGGAACTACATCGGGCAGGATGTCGCCGTTGGCAGCGTGTTCAGCCTTGATGGATGCAGGGGGATACCAGGGTGGGTCGGCCTGCTTCTGAATCACGCTGGTTTTCCCCAGCGGGGTTTTCCAGTCCATGCGGCCGACGCTGACAGGGTGAGTGATCACCACCGGCGTTTCGCCCTGGGCGGGCTTGGGATAATAGTAGAGGCGCATCTCCGGCACGTTCAGCACTATGCCATCCCGCGGTGTGTCCGGCAGTATCAGCAGGTTGGGCAATATCACGTCTGTGCCTTGCCCTGGCAGCCAGCGATCGACGCCAGGATTGGCCCGCACGATTTCCTCATAACCGAGATTGAAAGCTCGGGCGATGTCCAGCAGGGTGTCGGTCTGGCGGGCGCGGGTGATGCGCACTTCACCGACGACGTCCTGATCGGGCGGAGGCAGCACAAAGGTCTCGGCGCTGGCGAGTGCGCTGGTGAGTATGCAGCTGAGCGCGCCGCTTAGCAGGGCCAGCCTGGCAGTCTGTACCTTGTGACAAGCTCGACCTGCTTTGGAGTGAGTCATGGGTGAGTCCGCAGTGCGCAACCAGTAGATACTCTAAGTATATGCCTTTGCACCCTGGGCGGCACAGGGTGCAGGTCAGGGCTGCAGCAGGATTAGAGGCGGCTGACCGCGATGATTTCGCCACTGGTGGGTGTTGCGCACTCCCGGAATATACGCGCTGTACAGTTGTCGCAAATATCCTGATTCAGTGCCACGACGGATTCTGTCAGGGCCGCTTCGGGGGATTCGTAGAACAGTTCTTCGCCTATGCGTTCAAGATAGCCATTGGCGCGCAGTTCATCGATAACCGTGCCCTTGAGGGAGCTGAACATCAGCTTTCCGCCCCGCTGCCGCAGGCGTCGGGCTTCCTGAATCAGCATTTCGGCGCCGGCGACATCGATAAAGTTGATGCCCTTGCCGATGATCAATACCCGGTTGGTGTTGCCGCCTTCATTGCTCAGTGCCCGAATGCGCTGCTGTATATGATCGATGGCGCCGAAAAACAGCGAGCCGTCGATGCGGATAATCTTCAACTGCGGGCACTGCTGCAGTTCAAAGCGCTTGATGTTCTTGATCTGGCGGCGCGGATGGGCCGGGATAGGGGCAACTTCCATCACGGTGGGGCGGGACGTGCGGCGCAGGTAGATCGCCAGCGACAGGAAAACGCCTATATAGATGGCAAACTCCAGCTCGATGAAGAGGGTCGCCAGGAGGGTGACGACCAGCACCAGAGCTTCGTTGCGGCTGGACTTGATAATCTGGCTGATATGGTGGAAATCGATCAGATTCCAGGCGATTAGCAGTATGGCGCCGGCCATGGCGGGCAGTGGCAGATAGGCGGTCAGGCCCGGTACCAGCAGGATGATGGTCGCCAGAATCACCGCCGCGAAGATTGCGGCCATGGGGGTTTTGGCACCGGCATCGTAGTTGGCACCGGAGCGGGTGAAAGAGCCAGAGCCGGCATAGCAGGAGAAGAAGCTGCCGACGATATTCGACAGGCCCTGGCCGATAAACTCCTGGTTGCCGTCAATCTGCTGTTGCGAGCGGATGCCGATGGCACGGGCAATGGAAACCGCTTCAATCAACCCCAGCAAGGCCACAGCAAAGGCACCTGATGTGAGTGCCTGCAGTGTCGAGGGGGTCAGGTCCGGTATCGACAGCGGTGGCAGGGTTCCTGGCAGGGCGCCGACCAGAGCCACGCCCTGATCTGCGCCCTTGAACAGCAGGCAGGCCAGGCTGCCCACCGCCATGCCGATCAGCAGGTGCGGCCAGCGGCGATTAAATTTGCGTACCAGCAGGGCGGAGATAAGCGTCAGCAGGCCGATGGCAAGAGAAGTCAGATTGGTTTCGTTGAGCTGGCTGCCCAGCTGCGATAGGCCCTCGACAAAAGACAGTCCGCTGGGCACCGCTATACCCAGCAGATGCTTAAGCTGGCTGGCGCCGATGAGGATGGCGGCGCCTGCGGTAAAGCTGATGACGACAGTATGGGATATGAAGTTGACCAGGCTGCCCAGGCGCAGTAATCCCAGGGCCAGCTGCATCAGCCCTGCCAGTAGTGTAATTGTCAGTACGGCACCGATGTATTGCGCAGGATCCAGATCGCCCAGACCGCTGGCGACGCTCATGACAACGATGGAAATGGCGGCAGTGGGACCGGAAATCAGATGCGAGGAGGACCCGAAAAGCGCGGCGATAATCGGTGTGATGATGGCGGTATAGAGACCGAACTCCGGGGGCAGGCCAGCGATAAAGGCGTAGGCCACGCCCTGGGGCAGCACAATAACGGCACCGGTGATACCGGCGATCAGGTCATCGGTCAGGGTGCTCTTGTTGAGGTTGCGGCCCCAGCTGAGGAAGGGGAACTTGAATGGCAGCCAGGGCTTCATGATCTCTCCGTTAAAGGTCTCGATCCGGCAGGGTAGAGATTTTTTGCCATCCTGAAAAACGAAAAATACTGGAAGTAACGAACAATAAAATCGAAGATGGGGTTCGCTGGTTGGAGAGCCTTGCCCATGGATACCCTGTTACTGAAAACCTTTCTGGAAGTGAGCCGCACGCGCAATTTCGGCCGGGCGTCGGAAAATCTCTGTGTATCGGCGTCCACCGTCAGCGCCCGCATTCGCCAGCTGGAAGAGCATCTGGGGCTGTCACTCTTTACGCGCCATCATCACAGCATTGGCCTGACCCCTGCCGGTGAGCGTATGGAGCGCCATGCCCGCTTTATTCTTGGTGCCTGGGAGCGTGCCTTTGAAGATACCGCCCTGAGCGAGCGGCACAAGCGCCGACTGGTGGTGGCCGGTGTGGCCAGCCTGTGGGATATTTTTTTGCAGGACTGGCTCAACGCTATCTACCGGGATTTTCCGAGCCTGGGGCTGCGTGCCGAGGAAAGCACACCGCTGCGGGTGGTCGAAAAACTGGAGCGGGGCATGATCGATGTTGGCTTTATGTACGAGCCGCCGCGCATTCAGAATGTAGCGGTCGAGGAGGTCGCCAGCGTCCCCTTGTTACTGGTGTCCAGCCATTCGGGGCAATCGGTGGAGGCGGCCATAGGTGAAGGCTACATCCGGGTGGAGTGGGGCACGACCTTTGCCAGCCTGCACGAAAGCCATTTTCCGCAACGCCTGCTGGCCCGGGGGCGCGTTAACAGCGGCCGGCTGGCGCTCAATCTGATTCTGCAATGCGGCGGTGCGGCCTATTTGCCGCAGGATATCGTCAAACCTTTGCTGGATGAGCAGCGACTGTTCATCGTGGATGAGGCGCCGCCCATTGAAATGAAGGCCTATGCCGCCTACGGCCTGCACGGTGAGCATCACAAGCTGGTGGCGGATTTGCTGCGCCGCCTGGGGTGAAGCCGCTGTGCCTCAGACGCTGGCGTTAGCCTGGAATGCATTCAGTTCACTGATCCAGCTCTGGGTGTCGACGGCCAGGTAACCGGTGATTTCCAGCTCCCGGTCTTCCATTACATCCCGCTCCGGGTGTGCCTGCTGCCAGGCAGTAATGACCTGATCACGGTGCTGCAGCAGGGCTGCGATCTGTGGCCGGTGCAGTCGCATAAACTGGGTAAGCCACTGATTAACCGCAAGATTGGGCCGGGCGTGATCCACCGCAAAGGCATCCAGCAGGCGGATACTGTCCTCGGCGCTGTACCAGGTCTGGTCGGTGACCCAGCGGTTGGTGGCAAAGAGCCCCACCGGCAGTCCCCAATTGTCCATGGAGATGCAGATCAGGTGGGCCAGTTCGTCATCGCCTTCGGGCCAGGGCTCGGAACGGACAAAACCCGGCGCCGGTTGTATGTCCGCCGGCATGACCGGACGACGGACAAAGGTGTGAAAGTGGCCATGTTCACCGTCTTCCCGGTGAGCATGGTAGTAATACTGGCAGTGGCTTTGGTTATCGAACACATCCCCCTCGGGGAAATGGTTCATTTCGTAAAAGGTACCCTGCCCTTTCAAAATCTCGGCCACTACATTGGTACCGCCTCGACTCAGGGCCAGCAACGCCTGTTGCTCCTGGCGGGCAGCCTCCTGCAGCGCCATGTGCTCTGCTGCATCCAGTGTCGCAGCGGATACCGGGGGGATCAGGGGAATCCGGGGTAACGCAGTCCAGTCGGATGACATCGAAATTTCCTGTGCAACCGGTTAAACGAGAAATATTAGCAGCTCAGACAGCGAATAACGCTGCCTGAGCTGAGGTGGTTACATCTGTGCTTTGGCCGCACAGGGATTCTTTGCCGCGCAAGGGTTGGCCGCACAGGGGTTCTTCACGGCACAGGGATTTTTTGCAGCACAAGGGTTGGCCGCGCACGGGTTTTTAGCAGCACAGGGATTGGCGGCTACCGGCTTAAAGCCCTTTTGTACCGCGGAGGTGTAAGCCACCAGGGCCGCGAGTTCCTTGCTATCCCAAGCCAGCGGCTTGGAAGCCATGGGTTGTACCAGGCAGAGCTGTATCATCTCATCGAGCTGGATCGTCTTCATGCCATAGAGGTTGTCCGCCATGGCGACCCGGTGCGGGAAGGCATCGGCGAAGCCCGCCTGAAAGGATGCATTGCCGTTGTGGCAGGTGCTGCAGGACATGCCATTGGTGCTGAGACTAGTGTCCTGGTAAAGCTCGGCGCCGCGCTCAATCAGGGCTGCCTGGTCACCCTCGTAGGGGCGGTAATTGGCCGGTCGCTGTATTTGTTTTGCTGCGCAGGGATTCTTTGCTGCACAAGGGTTCGCGCCACAGGGATTGGCTGCACAGGGGTTCGAAGCGCAAGGATTCTTGGTCGCGCAAGGGTTGGCAGCACATGGGTGCTTCGCTGCGCATGGATTTTTTACTGCACAAGGATTTTTTGCCGCACAGGGATTGCTCTGTGTCTTGGCCGCGCAGGGGTTGGCGGAACAGCTGTTTTGAGCCGCCTGGGCAAGAGGGGCTGCTGTGAGCAGCGCCGCCAGCAGGCCCGAAGAAATAAATGCCATGGGCCGGGTCTGATGCGCAATGGCAGCGCTCAGTGCGCGCATATGGAATATTGATTTCATTAGTATCTCCTCGGGCTCGTGCGTTTATTTAACTGCGCAGGGGTTCTTGGCAGCACAAGGGTTCGCAGCGCATGGATTTTTCACTGCACAGGGGTTGGCGGCGCAGGGGTTCTTGGCGGCGCAGGGATTAGCGGCAGCACAAGGGTTTTTTGCAGCACAGGGGTTAGCTGCGCAGGGGTTGGCAGCACAGGGCTTTTTCAGTGCGCAGGGGTTTTTGGCAGCACAGGGGTTAGTCTGGCTCTTGGCAGCACAGGGGTTGGCTGCACAGGATGCCTGAGCCATGGGGGCTGAGCTTAGTACGGCAGCTAGCAGTGCAGATGAGAGGTAAACCATGGCCTTTTTCTGCGGTGTAACGGCCTGAGCCAAAGCGCTAACAGGAAATGAGCTTTTCATTATTTTCTCCAGTAGCCGTTTGTTGCTCTGCACGCTGTGCCTGAAGGGGGTAGCCACAGCATGCAGACAAGCTGCACGGATACGATGTTGAGTGAAAGGAAGTAAACCGTTCGCATGGATTGAAAATCCCGTCCGCTGCGAAGCTGGAATTCACCTTAGTCTTCGAAACTGAATTGCATCTGAAAGCGCGTGAAAGTTTTTCAGCATACTCAAGGTGATGCTGGAGGCTGTATCTGAGGGGGAGCGGCGGACTGAGAACCGTCCAGAAAGTAGGAAAAAACCGGGTGCCGGAGCTACGGAGGCCCGGGGTTAAAGAGGGTCATCAGGCAGGGGGCGAGAGGGAACTGCTTAGCGGGTTCAGCTCCTGCAGTTGCTGTATCAGGGCATCGAAGCGTGGCCCGCCAATACCAATGCACACCAGCTGATTAGTCGCTGCAGCGCGCCTGGTCGGTAGCCAGCTGACCGTAGATCCGCTGAGCTGAAACACCTGGGGGCGGATTTGGTCCTGGCGCTTCAGAATGCCCTTGGCGCGCAGTACCACGTCGGCGTATTGCTGCAGCAGGGCTTCGAGATGTGCAGCCTCGATGGGCTCGGCATAGTTCAGGCTGGCCGAGCGCCAGGTCGGGCGGGGAGAGAAGGCCGCGGCAGGTGCGGGTTGTGCGTCCAGGCTTGTCGTTGCCAGGGCTGCCGTCGTCGTAGGCGCCCTTGCTGCGATTGGTGTGTCGACCGGTGTGGACTCTTTGTTACCGTCAAGACAGAGCCTTGCCGTGGGGTTGAGTGCCCGCAGACCCGCCAGTTGACGGGCGCGGCTAGCGTCGTCGCAGGCGAGGCGGTTAACGTGCAGCTGGTCTGCTGCCCTGATTTGGGCGCGCCAGACAGCGCTGGTATAGGGGCTGTGGGCATGGGTGCCTATCTGGCTGGCATCGACCAGACAGACCACAGTAGCGAGACTGAGCTGGCGCGATACCCGGGCAATATCGGCAATACGGGCGGGCTCTGCTACGCCGCTGGCCTCGATGTAGAGCGCGGCGGGGCGCGGTTCCATGCGCATGGCCTGGGCCAGTTGTTCGGCCAGGGTTCCGCCCAGGGTGCAGCAGATGCAGCCATTGGCCAGGCGCAGAATACGTTCGTCCTGATACTCAATCAGCTGGGCATCAATATTGATCGAGCCGAAGTCGTTTACCAGAATCAGGCTGTTGCACGGCAGGCCCCGGCGAATCTGCAGGTTCAGCCAGCTGGTCTTGCCGGCCCCGAGAAAGCCGCTGATTACGGTCAATGGCACCGCTTTAGCTGTTGGCATGGACCTGGCCTCCCAGTAGGGTCGCGAGCACGGGTATATCGCGCAGCCGGGCCGGATCAACCTCGTAGGGGTCCTGCCCGAGTACCGCCATATCGGCGAATTTGCCGATTTCCAGACTGCCAACCAGATGATCAAGCCGCAGCGTATAGGCCGCACCCAGGGTGATCATGTCCAGCGCCTCGGCCACGCTGACCTTTTCGTGTTCGCCCAGCACTTGGCCGGATGCGCTCTGACGCATCACGGCGCACCAGGCGGTGAACAGCGGCCCTAAGGGTGTGACGGGCGCATCACTGTGAATGGCCGTCACTATGCCCAGGCGTCGCGCCGAGGCCAAGGGCTCGAGGCGGCGGCTGCGTTCAAACCCGAGGGTGCGTTCGCGGTGAATGTCGCCCCAGTAGTAAATATGGTTGGCAAACATGTTGAGGCACAGGCCCAGCCTGGCGGTGCGGCGCAGCTGGGCATGGTCGATGATCTGGCAGTGCTGCAGCGTATGGCGGTGGTCGGCGCGGGGCCAGAGCTCCAGCGCGCTTTCCACTGCATCCAGCATCAGCTCCACGGCTTCGTCGCCATTGGTATGGATATGCAGTTGCAGCCCGGCCTGGTGGTAGACCTGCACCATGTTCATTAACGCTTCGGGGTCCGCATTCCAGATGCCATTGCTGTGGCCGTCGTGGTACCCGGGCCACTTCATGCGCGCCGTGTAACCCTGAATCGAGCCGTCGGTCATCATCTTGACCAGGCCAAAATGCAGCTTGTCATTGCCCAGTTCAAGGCACTGCTGCAGCCGCTCGACGCCCTGTTCCGGCGTCCAGGCCAGCGCACTCAGGGCCGGCACCAGTCGCGCCGGGAACTGCGGATCCTGCGTGACCTGGCGCAGCGCGGCTATACCTTCATCGGTGAGGGGATTGTACAGATCGGTAATGGTCGTGACGCCGGCATTGCGCGCCACCTGGCCATAGCGGTAGAGAGTTTCGGGCGCCGCCACTGCCTCGAACAGGTTTGTGCCCAGGGTCTCGAAGATGGCGTGCATGGCCGCCATCTCCTGCAGTTCACCGTTGGGCCGGCCGTCGTGACCGAGCATGATGCCCTCGATGCCGGCGTGCTGATCCAGGTGTGACAGCGCCAGCATGCGGCTATTGACGGTCATAACGTGCAGGTTGGCGTGCATGACTACCACGGGACGGTTATCCACAGCGGCATCGAGCTGGCGGCGGTCGATACGATCGCCCTCGAAGTAAACAGGGTCAAAGCCCCAGGCGATTAGCGGTGCGTCGGGCGCGAGTTCAGCTGCGGCCTCGCGCAGGCACTGCTGCATGGCATCGATGCTGCTGGCGCCCTCCCAGCGTTGGCCATCGGGGTCGGTGCGGGGAAAGCATCCCAGGTAGAGGTAGTTCCACATGGCGCCTTCCAGCGCATGGCTGTGGCCCTCGACAAAGCCCGGCAGAATAATATTGTCGGCAAAACGCTCATCCAGGCTGTAGTCACCCAGTTCCTGCATGGATTCCAGCGGCCCCACCGCCAGCACGCGGCCATCGCGCACGGCTATATGGCTGGCTTGGGGTTGCGACGGATTCATGGTGATGATGCGCCTGGCAGCAAAGACGGTAATGGACATTTAGCAAGGCTCCTTGATCGGGTTTGCGGACGCCTGGCCGGCCTTGGGGCGTCGTTTCATCAGTAGTGGCACGCAGGCGAGGAAGAACAGTGCCGTGCCGCCGAACACCATCAGGTAGGTCCAGCCGCCGAGGGAGGGCACCAGCGGGGCAAAAACGAACAGGATGTGAAAGTTGGTGACGATGATCGCCAGGTTGAAGAACGCCAGTTCCTTGGGGACAGAGGTGCTGAAGTTGGCATCCATCATGCGTAACAGCAGCAGACCGGTGCCGGTGGAGCCGCAGCAGCAACCGAAGGCGGTGATGGCTCTTTCGCGGCCAAGGTTGCCACTGAGGCGGCCGAGAAACAGGCAGCCAATCAGTGTGGTGACGGTTACGGCGAGCGTAACCAGCAAAATGGGGGTCAGCAGGGCGTAGAGCACGGCAAACTTGATGCTCATCAGGGTACCGACCACCATGAAGTCCACCGACGAGCCGGTAATGCGTTTCAGTGTTTCGTCATCAACCCGGTGTGCCAGTCCCAGGCGGTCTATGGCCAGGCGCAGCAGCACGCAGACCGCCAGCCCGTGGAGGAAAAACAGGTTGTAGCTAAACAGTACCGACAGGTTGATACCGCCGGGCTGGAAGTCCGCCACGACCGGCTGCATGGCGCCGAGCCAGATATAGGTCAGCACATAGGCCAGGGCCAGCAGTCCCAAATGGTAGGCGAGGGAGTCGAGGTTGGCCGGATGCGAGATCATGTGGCCGCTGACGGGCTTGTGTTCATCAGAATAAAAACCGGATGTGAAGTCATCGTCGATATTGGAGGCCTTGTTGGCATTCAGGCCGCGGCGGATAAAGTTTTTCGCCATAGGCACGCCCACCAGAAAGGCCACCAGAAAGCCGAGAGAGGCGTAGATCAGGCCTACCTGGGCGGCATTCTCGATGCCGTATTCCTTTTCCCAGATGCCGCCGTAGGTCAGCGCTTGGCCGGGTCCCTGGGTAAAACCGTGGGTGATGATGGCGCCGAGCCATTCGCTTACGCCGGCGCCGGTCAGGGCGTCATAGCCTGTGATAACGCCATAGCCGATCACACCCTGCAGCCCCAGGCTGATGCTCCACATTAGCGTCAGCCAGAGTCCGCCACGCACGATACTGCCGCCGGACAGGGCTGCATCCTTGCTGTTGCCGGTCAGGCACAGGGACATGAAGCTCAGGGTGAAAAAGTGGAAGGTCAGGGCCGTGAAGTCGGCCGCCTCGAAGCCCGGAATCAGCTCCAGTGACAGCAGAATAAAGCCCAGCAGGCCACCGATAATGCTGGCCGGAACCAGCGAATTGCGCAGCAAGCCGATGCGGTTGCGCAGCAGGCTGCCACACAGCAGCATGCTGGCGAGCAGCGCGAAGGCGATAACGCCGTGAAAGGTAGTTCCCATGATGAGCCTCGTCTGTTTTGTTATTGCTGTTTTTATTGTGAAAACGAATCAGCGCACTAAGCCAGGTCGTCTAGGAGGCTGTCCGAG
>NZ_BCNS01000107.1 GCF_001528745.1 Marinobacterium profundum
AGTGGTTCTATTTAACGCAAAACAGCACAAAAAACAGCCAAACTCATGTGGCTCGCAGTAGGTTGAGTATTGTCGGACAGCCTCTTAGGAAGGCGCCCATGCACCCTCTACCTATGACCTCCAATTGTTGGATGGATCACCTGCATCGACGGGGGTGAACCTGTGTGCCGGTGGAATTTCAAAGTAGAGGATTTAATGTGACTTGTATAATATCGTTTCGATAACAAATGATGCTTTAGAGGTATCAGTATGCGAATCGATCTGCGTCACCTGCGTGCCTTTGAGGCGGTGGCTGAAGAGTTGCACTTTCGCCGCGCCGCCGAGCGTCTCAACCTGGCTCAGCCGGCGCTGAGCCGCACTATCCAGCAACTGGAAGAGGTCATAGGTGAGGCGCTGTTGCTGCGCACCAACCGCCGTGTCGAACTGACGGAAGCCGGTCGGGTCTTTCTGGCCGAGAGTAAAGTCATCTTCGCGCACCTGGACAGCGCTGTGCAGCAGGCCCGCAAGGCAGCCGCCGGGCATATAGGCCAGCTGCGCATTGGTTACACCGACTTTGCTGTATCAGGTCAGCTGCCCCCCATACTGGACGGTTTTCACCGCAGCTATCCCGACATCCGTACCGAACTGATTTATGGCTCCACCCGGCAGCAGCTGGAAAAGCTCAAGGAAGGCGCTATTGAGTTTGGTTTTGTGACGGGGCCGCTGCTGGAGCCGGATCTGGATCGTGCCCTGGTACAGCGCGACCGCTTTGTCGCCGTGCTGCCACTGCGCCACCCCCTGGCAGGGCAGGCAGAGGTGGAGCTGGCGGACCTTGCCAAGGAGCCCTTTGTGCTCGGCATCATGCGGCGCTGGTCCCATTACCGGCGCCAGCTCGATGCACTCTGCATTGAGGCAGGCTTCCTGCCCAATGTCGCCCAGGAGGCTTATAACAGCGAGGGTGTGTTCGGCTTTGTGGCGGCCAATATTGGTGTGACTGTGCATCTTGAAAGTGCCGGCAGCTTCAGCCGCAAAGGGGTGGTGTTGCGCCCGCTCAAGGGGGTGACGGCTCGGGTCTGCACCGAAGCGGTCTGGGTCAGGGCCGGTGTTACGCCGGTGCAGCAGAAGTTTATCGATTTCCTGCAGGCCTGGTCACCGCCGGACTGAGGCCCGCACCTGCAACAGAACCTGTACTCTGCGTCGAAAACCCTCCTCTCTACTTGTATAACCTTCTGATAGTAAAACTAAAAAACATAGTATTAAAAAATACGATACTAACCTATTGGTCGCCATTAACCTGTCTAGGTGCTGCGGCCCGGCCGGGGCTAAAGTAGCTGGCGTACCCGCTTTGCCGGGCTGGCCCGCGGGCTTCCGAGCGATGCAAACAATAACAACAGGCCGACCCGGACTTCGGGATCGCAGAGGGTTTTTTCGATGACAGAGATGACGACCACTTCGGTGGGGTATGAGTCCGTTTCCAGCGACTACCTCGACAAACGCCAGCTCAAAAAAGGTGCCGCCGGCTGGATATTGCTGGCGAGCCTTGGAGTGTCTTATGTGATTTCCGGCGACTTTGCCGGCTGGAACTTTGGTCTCGGGCAGGGCGGCTTTGGCGGTATGCTGATCGCCACTATCCTGATGGCGATCATGTACAGCTGCAAGGTGCTGGCGCTGGCCGAGTTGTCGGCCTCACTGCCCACCGCTGGCGGCGGCTACAGCTTTGCCCGCCGGGCCCTGGGCCCCTGGGGCGGCTACCTGACAGGCACCGCGATTCTGCTGGAATATGCCATTGCACCGGCCGCCATCGCGATCTTTATCGGTGGTTATGTCAACGAGCTGTTCGGGCTCGACGGCCCGTTGGTCTATGCCGCCTTCTACGCGGTCTTTATCGGCATTCATCTCTGGGGCGCGGGTGAGGCGCTGAAAATCATGATGGTGATTACAGGCCTGGCCGTGGCCGCCATTCTGGTGTTTATCATCGGCACCCTGCCGTATTTCAGCGTCGATAACCTGTTCGATGTCAGCGTCAATACTGCCGCGGCCGGTGCCAGCAGCTTTTTGCCCGAGGGCTATATAGGTATCTGGGCGGCGCTGCCCTTTGCCATGTGGCTGTTTCTGGCGGTAGAGGGCGTGCCCCTGGCGGCGGAGGAGTGCAAGAACCCGGCGAAGGACATGCCCCGCGGCATCATCACCGCCATGGCCGTGCTGCTGGTGTTCGGCATTCTGGTGCTGTTTCTGGCGCCCGGTGTGGCCGGTGCCGATCTGATGAAGGATCACGGCGCACCGCTGGTGGGTGCGCTCCAGGCGGTTTACGGTGAAGACTCAGGGGCGGCTACCTTCGTTAACGTGGTGGGGCTGTTCGGCCTGATCGCATCCTTCTTTTCCATTATCTATGCTTATTCACGTCAGGTGTTCGCACTGTCCCGCGCAGGCTATCTGCCGCGCTGGCTGTCGGTGACCGGCAAGAACAAGGTGCCGACCCTAGCGCTGGTGGTACCGGGCCTGATCGGTTTTGGGCTGTCCCTGACCGGCGAGGGGGATCTGATGATTACCATGGCGGTGTTCGGTGCGACCATTTCCTATGCGCTGATGACGCTGTCCCACATGATCCTGCGCCGCAAGGAGCCGAATCTGGAACGCCCCTACAGGACGCCGGGCGGCTCTGTGACTTCGGGAATCGCCTTTGTTCTTTCTATTGCGGCTTTCGCCTCCACCTTTCTGGTGAGTATCGAAGCGGCCATCTGGAGTGGTGTCTTCTATGCGGTGATGGTGGCCTATTTCGCCTTTTACAGTCGCCATCGTCTGGTGGCCCGGGCGCCTGAGGAAGAGTTTGCAGCCATTGCCCGGGCTGAATCCGAACTGAGCTGATAACTGTTGCCACGCAGGCCGCACCGGCCTGCGGGCATGACAATAAAAAATGGGGGCTGATGCGCTCAGCCTTCCCCGAGGACAGGCAGATGATGAATCCCAGAGATGTAAAAACGGTCGCCGATGCCAAACGTATAGTGGAAGAGCGCGGCCTGCGCGACGTCAAGGTGGGCCTGTATGATGTCGATGGCATCATGCGTGGCAAGTACATGTGCAAGGACAAGTTCTTCAGTGCGCTGGAGAGCGGCTTTGCCTTCTGTGATGTGGTGCTGGGCTGGGACTCGAATGATCAGCTGTACGAGAATGTCGGCGTTAAATACACCGGCTGGCACACCGCCTACCCGGATGCACCGGTGCGGGTACTGCCCCAGACCTGCCGCGAGCTGCCGTTCGAGAAAGACATGCTGCTGTTTATCTGCGAATTCGATACCCCGGCCGACAGCATCTGCCCGCGCAACCTGCTGCAGCGGGTGCTCAAGCGGGCCGACAAGCTGGGCTTTGAGCCCTACGCGGCCTTCGAGTACGAGTTCTTTCTGTTCAACGAGACGCCTGATTCGATTCGCGAAAAGGGCTACCGCGATCTGAAACCCATTACACCGGGCTTTCACGGTTACTCGATGCTGCGCAACTCAGTGCATGCCGAGCTGTACCATGATCTGCTGGAGTTCTCGCGGCAGATGGATTTCCCCATCGAGGGACTCCATACCGAAACCGGCCCGGGTGTGCTGGAAGCCGCGCTGGTGGTGGATAACGCCTCTGATGCCGCCGACAAGGCGGCGCTGTTCAAAACCTTCACCAAGGTCTGGGCGCAGCGCAACAACATGATGGCCACCTTTATGGCCAAGTGGTCCAACGACTACCCGGGCCAGTCCGGACATATCCACATGTCCCTGCGCTACAAGGACGGTTCGGGGTCGGTCTTCCACGACCCCAGTCAGCCACGCAACATCAGCCGCCAGCAGCGCCACTTTATCGGCGGCCAGCAGAAGCTGATGCCACAACTGCTGGCCATGATGGCGCAGACGGTGAATGCCTATTCGCGCCTGGTGCCGGGTGCCTGGGCGCCGACCGATGCGACCTGGGCGGTGGAAAACCGTACCACGGCGCTGCGGGTGATTCCGGGCTCCGAGAAATCCCAGCGGGTGGAATTCCGTCTCGGCTCCGCCGATGCCAACCCCTATATCGCCCTGGCCGCAGCCTTGGGTGCCGGGCTCTGGGGTATCGAGAACGAGATCGAACCCGAAGACGAAGTGGTGGGCAATGCCTATACCCAGCAGCATCCCGACAGCCTGGCGTTGCCGCTTTCCCTGCATGAAGCCGCCGTGGCGCTGCGCGAATCCGAGACGGCGAAAGAGCTGTTTGGCGAGGCCTTTGTCGAGCACTACGCCGCCACCCGGGTGTGGGAGTGCCAGGAGTTTCGCAAGCATGTGACCGACTGGGAACTGCAGCGTTACTTTGAAATTATCTAAGCCTGAAATTATCCCGGCCCGACCATATCCGATGAAGCACCCGGTCTGACGGGTGCATGAATTGAGACGAGTACTGCAATGAGCAAACAGCTGATAACCCTGTCACCGATCGATGGCTCCGAATACGTGGTGCGCGACTACGCCAGCGCCGCCCAGATAGAGGCGACGCTTGCCCGCGCTGCCGCTGCCCAGAAAGCCTGGAAACGCACCTCGCTTGAAGAACGCATTGTGCTGTGCAGCCGCATGGTGGATGCCTTTGTCGCCCGCAAGGACGAGATTGCGCTGGAACTGTGCTGGCAGATGGGGCGGCCCATTCGCTATGCCGCCGGCGAAGTAGGCGGCCTCGAGGAGCGGGCTCGCTACATGATTTCGGCCGCTGCCGAGGCGCTGCAGCCCATTCAACTGCCGGAAAAACCGGGCTTCAGCCGTTATATCACCCGTGAAGCCCTGGGTGTGGTATTCGTGATTGCGCCCTGGAACTTCCCCTACATGACGGCGGTGAACGCCATCATTCCGGCGATTCTGGCGGGCAACAGTGTGATTCTGAAGCATTCCGCCCAGACACCGCTCTGTGCCGAACGCTTCGCCGAAGCCTTTGCCGCCGCCGGCCTGCCGGAGGGTGTGTTCCAGTACCTGCACCTGGCCCACGCCGATACCCAGGGCCTGATCCAGGATGGGCGTATCAGCCATGTCTGCTTTACCGGTTCAGTGCCGGGGGGCGAAATGGTGGAGAAGGCTGCGGCGGGGCGCTTTATTGGCGTGGGGCTGGAGCTCGGCGGCAAGGACCCGGCCTACGTGCGGGCCGATGCGGATCTGGATCATGCGGTGGAAACCACCGTTGATGGGGCTTTTTTCAACTCCGGCCAGTCGTGCTGCGGCATTGAGCGCATCTACGTACATGAGTCGGTATATGAGCGTTTCGTTGAGCAGGCGGTAGCGCTGGTCAAGACCTACAAGCTGGGGCGCTCCGATGATCCTGACACCACCCTGGGCCCGGTGGTTCGAGCCCGTGCCGCCGACTTTATCCGTGCTCAGGTGAACGAGGCGGTAGCTGCAGGAGCAGTGGCTCATATCGATGCCGCCGACTTTCCGCTCGACGCCCCCGGCAGTGCCTACCTGGCGCCCCAGGTGCTGACCCATGTGAACCACGGCATGCGGGTCATGACGGAGGAAACCTTTGGGCCTGTAGTCGCCATCCAGAAGGTCAGCTCGGATGAAGAGGCCGTAGCGTTGATGAATGACTCCGAGTTCGGCCTGACCGCCTCGGTGTTCACCCGTGACATTGATGCAGGCGTGGCCATCGGCGAGCAGCTCGAGACAGGTACCTTCTTCATCAATCGCTGCGATTATCTGGATCCGGCCCTGGCCTGGACAGGCGTAAAGAACTCAGGCCGTGGTTGCACCCTGTCGAGCGTCGGTTTCGAACATCTTACAAGGCCCAAGTCGTTCCATCTCAAGACCGGGATCTGAACGCCAGGCGCATACTGAATACAGCAGAGAATATGACCATGAACTATGAAAACCTGAGCGGCAACTGGAACTACCCCAACAGCATTCGTGCCGGTGCCGGTCGTATCAGCGAACTGGCCGAGTGCTGCAAGGCGCTGGGCATGCAGGCGCCATTGCTGATCACGGATCCTGGCCTGGCGGCGCTGCCGATGGTGGCTGAGGCCGAAGCGCAGTGCCGGGCTGCCGGGTTGCGTATTGGCCTGTTCAGCGAGATCAAGGGCAATCCCACCGGCAGGAACGTCGATGATGGCCTGGTGGCCTATAGGGCAGGCAAGCACGACGGTGTTATCGCCTTCGGTGGCGGTTCTGCGCTGGATGCCGCCAAGGCGGTGGCGCTGATGGCTGGCCAGACGCTGGAGCTGTGGGATTTTGAGGATGTGGGCGACAACTGGACCCGCGTCAATGCCGAGGGTGTCGCCCCCATAGTGGCGGTGCCGACCACCGCCGGGACCGGCTCCGAAGTGGGCCGTGCCTCTGTGATCACCGATGACGCGCAGCACATCAAGAAGATCATCTTCCATCCCAAAATGCTGCCGGGCATCGTGATTCTGGACCCGGTACTGACCGTTGGCCTGCCGCCCAAAGTCACCGCAGCCACCGGCATGGATGCGCTGTCCCATAATCTGGAAGCGCTCTGCTCGCCGTTCTGGCATCCCATGGCCGAGGGCATCGCCAACGAAGGCATTCGCCTGGTGCACGATTATCTGCCCCGTGCCGTGGCCGATGGCCAGGATCTTGAGGCCCGCATGCAGATGATAGTGGCGTCTTCCATGGGGGCGACGGCCTTTCAGAAAGGCCTGGGTGGCATGCACGCCCTGGCACATCCGCTGGGGGCCCTGTTCGATGCCCACCACGGCATGCTCAACGCCATCCTGATGCCCTATGTTCTCAAGGCCAACCGTGAGGTTATTTGTGAGCGTATTGAGCGCAGCGCCCGTTACATTGGCCTGGCGGATACGAGTTTCGAGGGTTTTCTTGATTGGGTACTGCAGCTACGCGCCCAGGTTGGCATTCCCCACAGCCTGGGCGAGATCGGCATAGACGCGAGTCAGCTTGAAAAAATTGGTCGCATGGCCGTTGCCGACCCATCCGCCGGTGGCAACCCGATTCAGTTCAGCGCCGAGCAGTACAGTGCACTCTGCGGTCGCGCTATTCGTGGCGAACTCTGAACATCGCGGCCAATGCGAGCCCTTGAAAACCAAGGTATTTCACAAAATTCAGCCCGGTTTTCAAGGGCGACAATCAAATAGGCAGGGACGCCTAATTGATTGTTATGTTAATAGGAGAGTGCAATGAAGATTGGCATTCTGCAGTGTGACGATGTGCAGGAAAAACTGCAGCCGGAGTTCGGCAACTATCCGCAGATGTTCCGCGACATGATGCTGCAGATAGACCCGCAGCTTGAGTTTGCGGTCTACGATGTGAGGCTTGGTGAGTTGCCGGCTGATATCGATGACTGTGATGCCTATATCACCTCCGGCAGTCGGCACGGTGTGCTCGATGGTCTGGCCTGGGTGGCGGAGCTGGAAGACTTTATCCGCCGCCTGGATGCGGGCAAGAAAAAATTCGCCGGTATCTGTTTTGGGCATCAGCTTCTGGCCCAGGCGCTGGGCGGAGCCGTTGAAAAGTCGGAGCGGGGCTGGGGGGTGGGGATGTCGTTCAATCAGATCGATGTCCGCAAAGCCTGGATGGAGCCGTTCAAGCCTGCTATTGATTTGGTGGTGAGTCATCAGGATCAGGTGAGCGCGCTGCCAGAGGGTTTTGAGGTGCTGGCCAGCAGCGCTTTCTGCCCCTACTACATGCTGCAGTACCAGAACCATTTGCTTAGCGTGCAGGGCCATCCGGAATTTTCCAGAGACTATTCCCGTGCACTGACTATCAGCCGGCAGAACCGGATTCCACCCAGTCGAGTACGTGAAGCGCTGCATTCACTCAGCGCCGACGTCGATGATCTGCTGGTGATGCGCTGGATTATTAATTTCTTTTACGACCGCTAGGGGCTGGAAGCCATCGCCCGCTGCAGCTCTGCAGTGGGCCTTTTTGGTTCGTGATTGGTAATTCGTGATTGGTAATTCGTCATTCGTTATTCGCGGCGTAGATCGTCTTGTGCTTGTTCTTTCCCCTTTCCCCTCGCACCTCGCCCCTGCTTTTCCCTATTCCAGCTTGATTTGCGGTAGCAGCCAGCTGTATTCGGCGCCGATTTCGGCCACAAAGCTGTCCTGCAAAATGCGTCGGCAGTCGCGGGCAATCATGCCGGGCAGGTCACCCAGTTCGCCCTTGCGGGTGGTAAGGGTTATTTCACGGGCAAAGCCGTGGCCCAGTGGCAGCAGCGTCACCTGGTGCTGACGAATGCCGCTCTGGAACAGGCACAGCGGCGTGGTGATGGTGCAGCCAATATCACTGGCCACGGCGGAAACCACGGCGAAAGAGTTGTCCAGCTGCAGCCGCAGGGGGGGCTCCTGGCGCGCCAGGCGCAGAAAGCGCTCCACGTCCTGACCGATCAGTGAGCTGGTGCTGTAGCGGATAAAATCGAGCCGGCGCAATACTTCGGCCAGAGTCTTGGGCCCGGTGTAGTTGTTGGGCACCGCCAGCACAAAGGGTTCCTTCAGAATACGATGGCGGTCCAGGTCGGAGTGATCGGACAAAGGATCATCGGAAATAATGATATCCGCCTGGCGCGACAGCAGCATATGGGCGTGCAGGTGCGACTGACCCGTGATGGCGGCCCAGCTCTGGGTGCGCTGGCGCAGCACATCGATCAGGGGCTTGCCCACGGCAGCGATAATGGAGTCCACCAGGGCGACTTTTACATGGCGCAGCAGCTTGTAATCGGCCTTGCGCATTTTCTGACTGGTGAGGCGGGCTTCCTGCAAAAGGCTTTGGGCGCGGTCGTACAGGTAGCGCCCGGCGGTGGTGATCTCCATGGGCCTGACGCTGCGATCCATCAGTTCGACGCGCATCTCGGCTTCCAGGTTGGTAAGAATCTGCGACAGAGACGACTGGCTCATGCCCAGGCGCTGGCCAGCCAGGGTCAGGTTGCCGGTTTCGGCGATCTGGACGAAAGCCTCCAGGGTACGCAGGTCAAAGCCGAAAGAAGACGACATGAAAGCCCTTTATGGGTGGGTTCAGGCATTCATTATCGACGTGTCAGCGCCGCTGGCAACCATTGGGGCGCTGCAATTTCTTTTTGTTTTCAATTGATTGGGAATTCAGATGTGCTCAGGGGCGCCAGGCGGGTTGGCCTGCATGGGTCACAGTGCTGGCCACCATGCGGGTCAGGCTGCTGAGATCGAATACCGGCAGGGCGAAACGGGCCTGCAGTTGCTGCGAGAAACAGGACAGATCAGTGCATTCCAGCACCAGGGCGCCAACGTCGGGGTGCTCGGCCAGCATTCGGCTAACAACGCCCGTCAGCTCGGCCTCGAACAGCGCCATGTCGAGATCCTGACCGGTGCCCTCAAGTATCACAGTGCGGAATTGAGGCTGGTCCTGCATGCCGGCGATGGCAATGCGCTCAGTACCAATGCCGGCACCGCGCAGGTGGTCTTCGCTAAGGGCATCGCTGTTGGCGACTATGACGCCCACCTGGCGTTGGGGTCCCAGCATGCGCGAGACCAGCGGCACCTGAATCAGGCTGGAAAGAAACACCGGCACCGATACCGCCGCGGCTATGGTCTGCTGGTGCAGCGCCAGAAAGCCGCAGCTGCCGGTAATCGCCTTTACGCCTTCACGTTCCAGCTCCTGTGCCGCATCGATAAAGGGTTGCAACAGGGCCGGGTCACGCTGGCGGATCAGCCGGTCGACGGTGGCGCCCTGTACCGTCTTGTACAGCAGCGGGAAGTCGAAGCCCGCCGGGTTTTTGATGTGTCCCAGGGGCTTGGGAAAGCGGGACTCCAGGCTGAGCACGCCGATGGGAATACCGTAATAGTTTTGGCCGCCGTGCAGAATCATGTGATCTTCCTAATGTGTGTGCAGGGATTGTGAGCTGTGCCTTTAGCAGGCAAGCGCGCCTGTAACGGCGGTGGTCTTGATGTGCTTCAGGGTCTTGATACATCTGGATTTCAGGCTGAGTACGCCGATGGGAATACCACAATCTATGTGGCCGCCGTGCAGCATCATGGTGTAGCTCTCCTGTGTGCAGTGTTTGAATGCGATTGAGTGTCCGGTTCTGAATATTTCAGGAGAAGCGCTCAGGCGCAAAGGGCGCCAGATCGATGTCCGTGGGCTGATCCGAGATCAGTTGCGAGACCAGCTTTCCGGTAATGGCGGCCAGCGTCAGGCCCAGATGGCCATGGCCGAACGCCAGCGTCACACGGGGCTGCGCTTTGAGCGTGCCTATTACCGGCAGTGAGTCCGGTGTTGAAGGGCGGCTTCCCATCCAGCTGGATTTCACCTGGGTGTGCCGTCCGAGCATTCTGTCGGCATGGGTGTGCATCAGCGCACTGCGGCGCTCATCTGGAGGCGCCTGACAGGCGGCAAACTCGGCGGTGCCGGCCACCCGTATGCCATCGCTCATGGGGGTCAGGAAAATGCCCTGATCCAGCCACCCCACCGGGCGCGTAAGGGTATCGCTGGGCAGATCCAGCGTCAGGTGATAACCGCGCTCGGATACCAGGGGTACCCGCACGCCACACTGATTCGCCAGGGCCTTGGAGGCGGCACCTGTGGCGATCACCAGGCGATCAAACCGCAGGCGTTGCAGAGCGCAGCGCAGTACAACTGCGTCGGTATCGGCGTGGATCGAATCCACTTTCTGTTGCACAAAGCGCCCGCCCTGGTCACAAAAATGGGCAAACAGGGCGCGGCTGAGTGCCACCGGGCTGATGGTATGGCGCGTTTTTGGGTAGTAGACGCCGCCGGCGTGAAAACCGTTGAGGCTGGGTTCCAGCTGTTGCACCTGCGCGGCGCTAAGGAACTCTAGCTCCACACCCTGTTCGCGCCGCTCCTGTAGCCCCTGGGTGCGTGCCTGGGCAAAGCCCTCGACGCTGCTAAATAACCCGAGGCAGCCATGGGACTGCACCAGAGACTCTGTACCGGTGAGGGCCAGCAGGCTGCGATCAGCCGCCGGAGCCAGCTCCTGCAGTGCGGTGAGCGCCTGCTTGCCGCGCCTGTAGCGGGATGGGAAGCAGGCCTTGAAGAAATGCCAGCCGTAGGGCATTAGCTGGGGCAGATAGCTCGGCTGCACCGACACCGGGCTCTGGGCATCGAGCAGCATGGCGGGCATCTTGCACAGCAGCGAAAAACTGGTGAAGGGCAGGCGGGCGTAGTCGGCGAAAAGACCGGCATTGCCAAAGGAAGTGCCGAGCCCGGGTTGAGCCTGGTCGATCAGGGTCACCCGGTGGCCGGCCCGCTGCAGCCAGAGGGCGCTGCACAGGCCTATGATGCCGGCGCCGATCACGGCGACTTGGCGGGCATTGCCGGCAGGCTGAATTGGATGGTCGGACATGAGTCACCTGCTGGCGCCCGTTATGGGCGCGTCTATAGGGGGCGGGTGTGATGGCGGCTAGGTGACTGACGTCAGGAGTTGGCGCAGCGCGCCGGTGCCAGGGTTTCGTCCTGGCGCCGTGCCAGCAGCTGCTGCGCCAGTACCGGCAGCAGCAGGGCCAGACCGTAGAGGTCGGACTGCAGGCCCGGCGTGATCAGCGCTATGGCGGCGGCAAAGGTCAGCAGGCGGGGCAGCAGTGGCAGGTTGCGCAGGGCATAGCCGGTGATGGCGATACCGAACACGAAGATGCCCGCCATGCAGCTAAAGGTGGTGAGCAGGTATTCGGACCAGGTGAAGTAATCCTCCAGCACGATCAGCATGGCCGGCGAGTAGACGAACACGAATGGCATCATGATCTTGGCGTTGCCGAGCTGGAAGGCCGATATGCCGGTACGAAACGGATTGGCATTGGCAATGCCGGCGGCGGCATAGGCCGAGGTGCACACCGGCGGAGTAATCTCCGACAGCACGCCGTAATAGAGCACGAACAGGTGCGCCGCGAGCGCCGGAACACCCAGGTTAGACAGCGCTGGCTGTGCCACGGCGCTGAGCATGATGTAGAGCGCGGCCGTGGGCAGGCCGGCCCCCATCAGGATGCAGGACAGCGCGATCAGCACCAGGGATACGAAGAGCGTTGCCTGATCCAGCGAGAACAGTTCGAACGGCAGCCAGGTGGTCATGGCCATCAGGGACTCGCCTATATCCTGGGCGCCGCTGGTCACCAGAAAGCCGAGGCGAAAAGCCACGCCTGTGGTGGTGATGACACCCACCACTATGCCGACGGCCGAACAGGCCGCTCCCACCGCCAGGGCGTATTTGGCGCCTATCTTGAATGCATCGAAAATGTCGCCAAAGCCAATACGGTTGCGCGGGTTAAGCACCCCCACGGCCAGGCTGGCGGCGATACCGGAGAAGGCCGCCATATAGGGCGTAAAGCCGCTGAAGAGCACGCCGATCAGCACCACCAGTGGGAGCATGGTGGGCCAGCCGTCTTTCAGTACCGCCAGCAGATGGGGAATGTCCTCTTTGGCGCAGCCCTTGAGGCCGAGTTTCTTGGCCTTGAAGTGCACTATGGTCAGTACGCCAATGTAGTGCATGATGGCCGGTGTCATGGCGGCCAGCACTATGCTGCCGTAGGACATCTGCAGGTTCTCGGCCATGATAAAGGCTGCCGCGCCCATGATCGGCGGGGTAATCTGGCCACCGGCACTGGAAGCCGCCTCAACGCCGCCGGCAAAGTGGCCGGGGTAGCCGAGCTTTTTCATGTTGGGAATGGTCAGGGAGCCGGTCGAGACCGTATTGGCCACGGCGGAGCCCGAAATGGTGCCGAAAAAGGCCGATGAGACCACGCTGACCTTGGCCGGGCCGCCGGAATAACGGCCGGCAACGATGGTGGCGATATCGATGAAGAACTGGCCCAGCCCCATGCGCTGGGCGATAACGCCAAAGAGCACAAAGTGGAACACCACGGTCGACACCACCCAGAGGGTAATGCCGAAGATGCCCTCGGCCGGGAAATAGATATTGTTGATGAACTGATTCCAGCTCACGCCGGGGTGGCGCAGGATATCGAAGGGCAGGTACTGCCCGAAGAGCGCATAGCAGGCGAACAGAATGATGATCAGCGGCAGAACCGGGCCCAGGGTGCGGCGGGTTGCTTCCAGCACCAGAAACACCAGCAGGCTGCCAAATATGATATCCAGCAGCGCCGGATTCCCCTGACGCAGCGCCTGTTCGTCAAGCATCAGGCCGACGAAGCTCAGGTCCAGCCCCATCCAGGTGAAACCTATATAAAGCGATGCGACCACGCTGAGGCCCGCCAGCACAAAATCGTACAGGGGTACGCGGCTGCTCTGGTCGGCGTTCTTGCGTTCCAGACACTTGAAACCGGCATAGTAGATAAAGATCATCGACAGCACGCCGGACAGGTGAATGCCCATGTGCCAGTAATCGGCCGGCAGCCCGAAGCCCGCCGTGATGAAATGGTAGAGGGCGAACAGGGCTAGCAGCACGCCGCAGACCTGTTCCAGTTTGCGCGGGAGCTTGCGGGTTTGCAGTTCGGAGTCGTACTGCTCTTCCAGCTCCTGCATCTGTTCGATACTGATCTTGTCCATGTGAACCTCCCATGGCCAGGTGAGTCCGGGTGCATGCCGGCGGCGACAATAATGCCGCCGGCAACCGGTGCCGAGCAGGCTCAGACCGGGTGCGCGCTTAGTGTTGGGCGGTGGTTTAGTGCAGTACGCCGGCTTCGCGGTAGAACTTTTCGGCGCCCGGATGCAGCGGAATGGTGACGCCGCTCAGAGCCGTGTTCAGCTTGATCATGCGGGCCTTGGGATGGCCGCTTTCGAACAGCTGGCGGGTGCTGTCATTCCACAGCGCCTTGGTGATGTCGTACACGAGCTCTTCCGGGACATCGGCATTGGTCATCCACTGGGCACCGCCGGCGAGGGTTTTGACGTCATAGTCCACGCCCTCGTAGGTGCTGGCGGGAATGGTTTCGGAGTAGTAATAGGGCAGTGCCTGCTGGATGGTGGCTCTTTCTGCATCACTGAAGGAGTACAGCTCCATGCCCCGGGTCGCATCCAACTGCACAATGGCGGCTATAGGCGTGCCGGCAACATAGAAGTAGGCATCGAGCTGGCCGTCGGCCAGATGCTCGGCACTCTGGGTATTGTTGAGTTCGGCTTCATCAATGTTGGAGCGATCAAGGCCAAACTGGCTCAGCAGCTGCAGCACTGCCACCTGGGTACCGGAGCCGGCCTGGGCAATGCCGACACGCTTGCCCTTGAGGTCTTGCAGCGAATTCAGTTTGGCCCCCTTGGGCAGCACCAGGTGCATTTCTTCGGGAAACAGGTTGGCTATCACGCGCAGCTTGTCGTATTTGGCCTGACCTTCAAACTTGCCGCCGCCGTTGTAGGCGGTATGGACTATGCCGGCAATCGCCAGGCCCGACTCCATCTGCCCTGTCTGCACGCCTGTAGCATTGGCCACCGAGGCATTGGATGACTGAGCAATAGCGACCAGGCCCGGAACGCCGCAGCTGCCGCCATCTTCACAGGCCCGGGAGCCCGGCGGGCTGCTGATGGCGTTGGCGATCAGGCCGGCAATGGGGAAGTAGGATCCACCGGCGCTGCCGCTGCCAATGCGAAAGAACTGCATTTCGGCGGCCTGGCTGAAGCCGGACAGGGCGGTGGTGGCGGCCAGTGCGGTACCGGCGATAAGGGTCTTGAGGCGCATGTTGAGCTCCTGGATTGTTGTTTTTGGTGCTGCAGGATCGGGTGCGGCACGGGGCCGCCGGATGTTATTCGCTACGGGGGCTGGCGTGGGTTGAGCGGCGGGGCGGGTCGAATAGGTCCATGGGGTCTCCGTTGATCTGTTGTTGTGAGAGAACCTGATGTGTGCATTATTCGATCAGATGAATATAATAACAAATCGTATTTTTTTACGACTTGATCAGATTTTTTTATATTAAGGAGTGGCCATGAACCTGCGTCAGATGGAAGCATTTCGAGCGGTGATGCTCACAGGCTCCGTATCCCAGGCGGCCAAACAGCTGTTCAAGACTCAGCCGGCGGTGAGCATGTTGCTGAGTGCGCTGGAGCAGGAGATCGGCTTTCAGCTGTTTGAACGGCGCAAGAAACGGCTATATCCAACGCCCGAGGCCAAATACCTGTTCGACGAGGTGGAGTCGATTTTTTCGCGCATCCACGATGTTTCCCAGACAGTGCGTGATATTCAGAACAAGCAGTTCGGCTACCTGCGTATCGGCTGCATGCCGGGGCCGTCCACCTTCTTTGTGCCGGATCTGGTGGCGGATTTTCTCGAGGCGCACCCGCGGGTGCAGGTGTCACTACAGACACGCACTTCGCCCTCGGTCATCGAATGGGTTGCGTCCAACCAGTACGACATTGGCCTGGCGGAGATCACCAGTCGGGATCAGGGGATCGATACCGACAGCGTTTCCCTGCCGTGCCTCTGTGCGCTGCCGGCGGCTCATCCGCTGGCGGCACAGGAGCTGATCACGCCCGCGCTGCTCGATGACGAGGCCATGATTACACTGCACCCGGACCACATGACCTTTCATGATCTGCAAAAGCATTTTGAACAGGCGGGTGTGCGCATGAATGTGCGCCTGCAGACGCGATTTTTCATTCCGGCGCTGCGTTTTGTCGAACGCGGGCTCGGTGTCTGCATCATGGATCCGATCTCGGTGGCCAGTTATTGCAGCTATGCGGCGCCCGGCAAGGTGGTATTCCGGCGTTTCGAGCCCGAGATACGGCTCAAGTTCGGTATCATGTATCCGGCGGATCTGCCGCGCTCCGGCATTACCCAGGTATTTGCCGAACAGCTGCACGGGCGGATACTGGATTTGCAGGAGAGCCCGCAGCGTTTAACGCTCTGGTAACGGATCAAAGCCAGCGAGCTGGCTTTCATTAAATAGATCGGAGTTGTCGCATGCATCTGTACGATATGCTGGGTCTGGCCGGGTACTTTGTGCTGCTGATCTACATCGGTTACAGCAGCGCAAAAAAGGTGAAATCCAGCGCGGATTTTGCGGTGGCGGGCAACCGGATCATCTGGCCCATACTGTTTGCTACCCTGGCGGCGTCTTTCCTCGGCGGCGGCGCTTCCATGGGGCGCGCCAGCAAGGCGTTTGAAGATGGCTATGCCTTCATGTTTGCCGCCACTGCCTTCCCCATTGCCACGGTACTGTCGGGGCTCTATATAGCACCTCGGCTCAAGCGCTATGTGAACGCCCAGACCATCGGCGACATCATGGAGCATCATTTCGGGGCGCCGGCGCGGCTCTTCACCGGGCTGTTTTCACTGGTCTTCTGTGTCGGCATTCTGGGTGCCCAGGCGCTGGCGGTGGGTACGGTGTTCAATGCAGTGCTCGGCATCGAAGTCAGCAGCGGCATTCTGCTGGGCATGGCCGTGGTGCTGATCTACTCCACCCTCGGTGGCCTCTGGGCGGTGATTCAGACCGATGTGGTGCAGTTTCTGCTGCTGGCCATCTTCCTGCCGGTAACCATGGTGGTGGGTGTGCAGGCTGTTGGCGGCCCCGCCGAGCTGATCAGCCGGCTGCCCGAAGGCCACTTCAGCCTGATGGGCGACTATAGCGCCGCCATGTTTATCAGCATTTTCATTGCCTTCCTGCTGGGTGAAACCCTGGTGCCGCCCTATACCCAGCGTGCGCTGGCGGCCCCGGATGCAGGCAATGCCCGGCTCGGTTACAGCCTGGCGGGGGTCTTCGGTTTTCTGTTCTATTTTGTCACTACCACCATTGGCCTGATCGCGCTGGTGCTGTACCCGGATATAAGCCCGGATCAGGCGCTGCCTGCGCTGATCCGCAGTCTGCTGCCGGTGGGAGTCACGGGTCTTGTGCTGGCGTCGCTGCTGGCGGTGGTGATGTCGACCGCCGACTCCTACCTGAATTCCGCCGCCGTCATTTTTGTCCGCGATATTTACCAGCGCTTTATCGACCCCGGGGTGACGGAGCGGCGGCGTTTGCGCATCGAGCGCTGGGTTAACCTGCTGATCGGCATAGGGGCGGTGATCTTCGCGCTCTATGCCAGTTCCATTATCGATGCGCTGCTGCTGAGCTACAGTCTCTGGGCGCCGACGGTACTGATTCCCTTTGTCGCCGGCGTACTGTTTGATCTCAAATGCAGCCGCTCGGCCATCAGCGCCATGCTGGCCGGAGCCCTGGTGACGCTGATCTGGCAGAGCGCGCCCCAGGATCTGCAGGCGCTCACCGGTGTAAGTGCACTTATGGCCGGGGTGCTGGCCAATGGCCTGGTCTTTACGCTGGTGTACCGTTTAAACCGCGCCGCAGGCGCGACTCCTGAACCCAGCTTTTAAGGAGGCTGCAATGCACTGGTTTGGTTTTGTGGTCTACGGCGTGGCGGGCCTCTGTATCCTTACGGCCCTGGTTGTCGGTATCAAGGCGTGGATCTTCTATCGCGACGGCGATTGATCCTGAGCTACCTGATGTAATTTCAGCTTTGGCGCTAGAAAACTGATGTAAAAGTCGCTTTGTTAGTGACTAAATTGTGGTCATTGATTTTATGTTGCATTAATTGACTATAAATTTACAAATTGTTGGGCTTAATCATCAATAGTGCCGGTTATTGATGCTGCCTTTGCACACATTAACCCCCGGGTCCCCGCTAGAATGGCTCTACGAAATCGCTGATCTCCTCAGCGGTGCCGGCAACCGGAGCTCCCAGCAGATGACCCGGTGACCGTCACTCTCCACAAGAGAGTCGGACCCGCCCGCGCCGCCTGGGTCCCACAAGGACCCGAAATTCAGGGCGACGGGGCAGCCTGCCGGACTTAACACTGATCTACTGCGGCAAAGCCGAATTTGTTCATTTGTTGTCTTCTTTTTTGTTAAATAGAACCACTATTTGCCTCAAAAAAACTCAACAACTGGCTCAAAACGGCCTTCTCCTCGCTACGATCGGCCAAGTTCGACAGGCTGCGAGCCCTGCGGAGCTGTTCAGCGTTTCATCCCTCTTTTTTTGATGATCAGGATCAGACCATGACGTTTTTCAGGGTGTTATCGATACGACTTTGACGCGGTTGCCGGGCCAGGAGTTTCTGTGGCGCCCGGGAGCCAGGCCTCAGCCACCTTCGCGCCTTGAAGCGCGACCCGTATTGATAGCTGGAGAAACCGCATGAGTTCCTTTGATCACCGCAAGTACCGCCCCTTTGCTCCCATTCGCAAGTCCGACCGCCGCTGGCCGGATCAGATCATTGAGCGTGCGCCCCGCTGGTGCAGTGTTGATCTGCGCGATGGCAATCAGGCGTTGATTGAACCCATGAACGTGGTGCAGAAACGCCGCATGTTCGAGTTGCTGGTAAAGCTGGGCTTCAAGGAAATCGAAGTGGGTTTCCCCGCGGCCTCCCAACCGGATTTTGACTTTGTTCGCTCCCTGATCACCGATAACCTGATTCCCGATGATGTCACTATCCAGGTGCTGACCCAGGCGCGGGATGAGCTGATTGCGCGTACCTTTGAGTCTCTGCGCGGCGCACGTCGGGCCATAGTGCATCTGTACAACTCCACTTCTACGGTCCAGCGCGAACAGGTGTTCGGGCTGGATAAAGAGGGGATCAAGGCGATTGCCGTCAAGGGTGCCCACACGGTGGCACGGCTGGCCTCAGAGAGACCGGAGACCCAGTGGGTCTTCCAGTATTCCCCCGAGAGCTTCACCGGCACCGAGCTGGATTACGCGGTGGAGGTCTGTGATGCGGTAACGGCTGTGTGGCAGCCGACACCGGACAACAAGGTCATTATCAACCTGCCGGCGACGGTGGAAATGTCGACGCCCAATGTCTTCGCCGATCAGATCGAGTGGGTCTGCGATCATATAGCCAGGCGCGACTCCCTGATCATCAGCCTGCATACGCACAACGATCGTGGCTGCGGTGTGGCGGCGGCGGAGCTGGGTGTCATGGCCGGTGCTGACCGTATCGAAGGCACCTTGCTGGGCAACGGCGAGCGCACCGGCAACATGGATATCGTCACCATGGCGCTGAATTTATACAGCCAGGGGGTGGACCCTGAGCTGGATCTGGCCAACATGGATGAGATCGTTGAGTGTGTGAAAGCCTGTACCCAGTTGCCGGTACATCCGCGCCATCCTTATGCCGGTGAGCTGGTGTTTACGGCCTTTTCGGGCAGCCATCAGGATGCCATCCGCAAGTGCCTGGCCCGGCGCCAGAGCGATGCTCCCTGGGAGGTGGCCTATCTGCCGATCGACCCCGAAGACCTGGGGCGTGATTACCAGGCCGTGATCCGCATCAACAGCCAGTCCGGCAAGGGCGGCGTGGCCTATGTGCTGGAGCGTGAATACGGCATTCAGATGCCGCGCTGGCTGCAGATCGAATTCAGCGCCCGGGTACAGCAGGCCACCGAAGCCTCGGCCACCGAGCTGAATGGCGAGCAGATCTGGAAAATATTCAATGAGACCTACCTGAGTCCGGCCGACAGCGGCGCCCGTATTCTGGGCTACCAGCTCAGCCGTGATAACGGCCAGGACAGCCTGAGCGCCAAAATACACTGGCAGGGCGAAACCCGCTCGGTAACGGGTACTGGTACTGGCGTGGTCGGCGCCTTTGTCGATGCGCTGAACCGTGAGATGAGAGAAACAGTACTGTTGGTGGAATACAGCGAACATGCTCTGGGTGACACCCACGGCGAAGGCGCCGAGGCGATCAGTTTCGTGCAGATGGGCATTAATGGCAGCCGTTACAGCGGCGTGGCGGTGAGCGAGGATATAGTGACCGCATCCCTGAATGCGATCCTTGATGCACTGGCCAGGGGCGGCAGTGAGATGCGGGTGGCGGTGGCCTGCGCTTGAAAAAACTGACCTGAAACAAAAAATCCCGTGCATCACTGCACGGGATTTTTTTGTTTAGAGGGTGTCGGTGACTGTCAGAAAAAGCTTCTGCGCCTTGCTCGGGAGATCAAAACTAATCCGGTCAGCAATACCATAAAGGCGGAAAAGACCAGCAGGACTTCGGCCATGGTGAAGCCAAAGGGCATCTCCGGCGTATAGCCACAGGGTTCCCAAATTTCGAACACCTGGGGCAGCCATTTTTCCGGTGTCAGCCAGGCGGGCAGGCCCGATTCCATGCTGCAGCTGCCTTCTATCCAGCCACGCTCAACGCCGAGCGTTTGCCAGCTGCGCTCCAGCATCCCCAGCATGCTGACAAAGCCAAGCAGCTGAGCCAGTTTGCGGGTAAAGGTCCAGCCGCAGCCGAGCAGGCCCAGTACGCAGGCCAGAATAAAGCCTGCCAGCCAAAGCCTGATATGCACGCAAAGTACGCAGGGACCATAGCCCAGTTCGTACTGGTAGTAGAGCGCGATACCTTCGACGGTCAGGCCGATCAGAATCATCGCCAGCCAGTACCAGGCGCTGCGCCCGAGGGTCGATAGCTGGTTGAGCATGGGGGCGTCCTTAAACAAAGTGATTGCGCTATCTGAACACAAAACCACAGTAGGATTCCAGCGGTCTTGCCATAGTAATGACGCCAATTGGCGACATCATACCGTCCTGGCTGCATCACCCCGTATCATTGGGCTCTGTAGCACGCTTCTTTTCCTTTATACGTCAGGCATTGCGGTGAGTGTCCGGTGCCCTGCGCAAGGCCAGCCAGGTGTTGACGCTGATGGCACCGAGAATCGCAGTACCGCCTATCAGGGTATGAATCGACGTGGTTTCACCCAGGATGAGCCAGACCCAGACAGGTCCCAGCACTGTCTCCAGCAACAGGAACAGGCTGACCTCTGTGGAGGGGAGATAGCGTGGCGCCGTCATGATCAGAATGGTGGCCAGCGGGATTTGAATCAGTCCCATGAGTGCGAGCCAGCCATAGCTGGCTGGCTCCAGTGTCAGTGGGGTCGCCAGGGGCCAGCTGATCAATGCCGCAATGGCACCGGCCAGAGCGATGATGGGCAGACGCGGCAGGTCACCGAAGCGGCGCAACAGAGTGAACATCATGCCCATGCTGGCGGCCAGCAGCAGGGCGGCAAGATCGCCCATCCCCTGGCTGTTGCCGCTGTCGGAACCGGCAAACACGACCATTACCCCGAGCACCGATACGCCTATGGCGACCAGGGTTCGGCGCAGTACCCGTTCGCCCAGTAGCAGGCGGGAAAAGAGTGCGGCGAACAATGGTGAACTCGCCAGAATGACAACCGTATTGGCGGTGCTGGTATGGCTGATGGAAAACACAAATAGCCAGGTATTCACGCCATAGAGGCTTGCGATGGCGATGCCTGCGAGCCAAAGCGCAGGGGTTATGGGCCAGCGCTGTCGCCAGACCATAGACAACAGAGCCGTGGTCAGAAAAGTCAGGGCACCGCGCCAGAAAGTAACGTTATCAGACGTGCTGTCAGCCAGCCGGATCAACAGAGCATCAAAGCTCAGCACCAGTACGCCACAGGCGGCAATCAGCATGCCCTTGGCGTGATCATCGTAGTGCCCCAGAGGAACACTGGCAGTTTTGCTTGTTACTGACATGGTACAAACTCTCATTGGCCGGGACCGCAGCCCCGGGCATTAACACAAATTATAAAAGCAGCCGAACGGGCCTGAGCCGGTGGCCCCAGAAGAATATGGCCAGGCCCGCCATAATGAGGGCGGTTCCACTCCAGACACTCAGGCCCACATTCTCGTGATTCAGCAGACTGCCCAGCAGTAGCGCGAACACCGGAGTGATCAGTGTAACCAGAGCCACAGTGCTCGGAGGCAGCTTGCTGAGAATATGGAAATAGCAGACAAAACCGATCAGCGAGCCGAACACCGCCAGATACAGAATGGCCCAGGGTGAGTGGCTGCCAAAGTCAAAAGTCGGTGCTGTGCCATCAAGTAGCAACCACAGCAGGCCGTAGCAGGGCAGGCTGAGCAGTAGCGCACCCACGGTATGGGGCAGCGGATGAATTGCCAGGGCCTCGCGCTTGACCATCACCGCGCTGAGGCTGAACAGCAGTACCGCCAGCAGTAACAGCGCAATGCCAGGCCAGGTCTCAAGGCTCAGGGTGGCATCATCCATAAAGATCCAGCCCAGGCCCGACAGCGCGATCGCACAGGCCAGCCAGCGATGCGGCGCCATCGGGGCCTCGCGCAGCAGTACCTGGGCGAGCAGGGCCGAGAGCACAGGTGACAACCCAAAAATCACCGAAATCAGGCCGGACGGCACGAAACGCACCGCCAGGTAGGTGGAGCTCATGGCGCCGAAAATTCCCAGGGTTGCGAAGGCGTAGGACCTGAGTGCCTGGCGGTGCCAGGGCATGTCCAGTCGCAGTGTCCGTACCAGCAGCCAGCCCAGCACCGCGGCTATACCCATGCGCAGCCATGCGGCCATCAGGGGGTTAACGGTTTCGCTGCTCCAGGCAATTCCCAGCGGGGTGGTGGCCCAGATCGCCAGTACGGCCAGATAGGCACTTGGCACGGACATCGCTCTTACTCCTTTTCAGTGATGGACGGAAAACATCCTGTTTCCGGTTGCTTTGGGACATTGCTTATCCCATCAGCTTTGGCTCTTGCGTCGCTCTACCGCCTACATCCATGTACAAACCCTGCTCTTGCGCATCCCTGCGCTCGCAGGATACGTACATCCATGTACAAAAAAGGCCGCAGGCGGTGAGCGCTGCGGCCTTGGGAAAACCGAACATTGCAGGACCGGCTAACGTTTGACCGCACGGGGCCACATCCAGCGGGCCGGGATGGCCTGTCGGTTGCGGTGTGCGCTAATAAGAGTCGGGACGTTCATGCAGCGGATCCGGCGTGGTGAGCCGACATCTTGCGTCATTTTTGATCATCTGGTCAACCCTGGAAGGGACTCTGCGCACCAAAGCTGTGCATCACTATAGTGGCGCCAGCATAGCGCCGAAAGTCGGGCCCGGTAATGCCCTGCACGACACTGGCGAAGCTGTTCGCGCCCGCAGGCTGCAGGGCGTTGTGGCAAAGGGGGTACTTCGCGCCCATGCTTGAGTACAAGGTGGCTGTGTTGTTGATCTTAGGTGGCGACAAGGGAGGTATGGATGTTGCGTGTTGTGCTTGGTTGGGCGCTCTTTATTCTGGCCGGATGTCAGTGGCCGCAGGAGACGGGTATCAATGGTGTACTGGCCTGGGATCGGGTGGAGTTGATTGCCGAGCTGAACGAGCCCATCCTGCAGATAGATGCTCGGGAAGGCCAGCGTCTGAGCGCGGGGGACCTGATTTTGCAGCAGGATGATCGGCTGGTGCGTGCGCGCCTGTCCGAGGCAGAGGCTGTACTGAAAGAGGCCAGCGCACGGCTGGCAGAACTGCGTCGGGGGCCCAGACCTGAGCATATAGCGGCGGCCCGGGCTCGCCTGGCAGGAGCTGACGCCGAGGCGGACAATGCGGCGGCGGAGCTGCAGCGTCTGGAAAAACTGCAGCGCCAGCGTCTGACCAGTGTTGAGGCGCTCGATCTGGCCCGCACTCGGGCCAGCAGCAGCCGGGCGCGCTCCCGGATGAACCGTGCAGAGCTGGATGAATTGCTGCACGGTAGCACGGCAGCAGAACTGCTGCAGGGCGAAGCCCAGGTACAGCAGGCCGAGGCGCGCCTGGCGCAGGTCGATATTCAGTTGCAGCGACTGCAACTACGCGCCCCCCGGGACGGTCTGCTGGATGAGCTGCCCTTTGAGCAGGGCGAGCGTCCGCCGGCGGGCAAGGTAGTGGCGGTGCTGCTGGCAGGCAACGGGCCCCATGCCAGGGTCTATGTGCCCGAACCGCTGCGGGCGCGGCTGCAACAGGGCAGCCGCGCCCAGGTGCGGGTGGATGGTATCGATGGCGTCTTCGCTGGAGAGATTCGCTATATCAGTGCGGATGCCAGTTTTACGCCCTTTGATTCTCTCACCGAGCGGGATCGGTCGCGGCTGAGCTATCTGGCGGAGGTGCAGCTCAGTGGCACCGGTGTTGAGACCTTGCCGGGCGGTCTGCCGGTGCAGGTCAGTTTCGAGGGTTTGAGCCTGTGATCGGTGTCGCCAATGAGGCTGCCGAAGTCGGTGACCTGGCGATTGAGGCGCGGGGGCTGAGTCGGCGCTTTGGTGATCTGGTGGCGGTTAGCGGGCTTGATCTGCAGGTGCCCAGAGGCATGGTGTATGGGTTTCTTGGCCCCAATGGTTCCGGCAAGTCCACCACCATTCGCCTGCTCTGTGGCCTGCTGCTGCCCAGCGCCGGCAGCGCCCGGGTACTTGGCCACGAGGTGCCAGGCGATGCCGAGCGGCTCAGGCACAAGATCGGCTACATGACCCAGCGTTTCTCGCTCTATGAAGACATGACGGTGCTGGAAAATCTCGATTTTATTGCCCGTATTTATGGGCTTTCTCGCATGCTGCGCCAGCAGCGTATCCAGGAGGCCTTGCAGCAGTATCAGCTCGGCGAGCTGGCACGGCAGTTTGCCGGACGTCTCAGTGGCGGCCAGCGCCAGCGTTTGTCCCTGGCGGCAGCAACACTGCACCGGCCGCAATTGCTACTGCTGGATGAGCCAACCAGTGCGGTGGATCCCCAAAGCCGCCGCGACTTCTGGGAAGCGCTCTTTGCATTGGTGGAACAGGGCACCACTATTCTGGTGTCGACCCATTACATGGACGAGGCCGAGCGCTGTCACCGGCTGGCGATTCTGGATCGTGGCGTGCTGGTGGCCGATGGCGCACCGCTGCAACTGATGGCCGACATTGACTGTGCGGTCGTGCTGGTGGAATCCGCCGTGCCACGGGCGGTACAGCGGGCCCTGAGCGGCCTGGATAGCGTGCGCAGTATTACTCAGCTGGGCATGCGCCAGCGTGTGCTGCTGCCTCGCAGTGTCGAACAGCCCGCCGAGCAGGTGCGTCGCCTGCTGCACGCAGCCAGCATTAAGGCGCTGTGTCACGACACCACGCCGAGTCTGGAAGATGTGTTTGTGGCGGTGACACAAAGCGGTCGCGGCAAGGCCAGCGGATCGGAGCTGAGGCCCTGATGGCGCTGCAGCGGCTCTGGGCTATTCTGGCCAAGGAAATTCGCCAGCTCAGGCGCGATCGCCTGACCTTCGGCATGATCTTTGGAATTCCGATGCTGCAGATCATCATGTTCGGCTACGCCATCAACACCGATGTACGCCAGCTCAGCGCCGCGGTGGCGGATCAGGCGGGCAGCGCGTTATCTGTCCAGCTGCAATCACAGCTGGAAGCGTCCCAGGTGCTGCACATAGTGGCTCGGGTCGATAGTGCCGCCTCGCTGCAGCAGCTGCTGGATCGCGGTCAGGTGCATGTGGGGGTGCTGATTCCGCCAGACTTCGAGCGCCGGCTACAGCAGTCGGCGCGCCCGGCGGTGCAGTTGCTGGTGGATGGCAGCGATCCCATCATACTGGCGTCGGTGCAACGGCTGTTGAACATGCGGCTGGGGATGGATACGGCCGCGCAGCTGGAGCCTGTCGGTCAATTGTTCGAGGTGCGCAATTTTTACAATCCCGAACGTCGCTCGGCGGTGTTTGTGGTGCCGGGGCTGATCGGCGTGATTCTGACCATGACCATGGTGATGTTCACCGCCGTGGCCATAGTGCGCGAGCGCGAGCGCGGCAATCTGGAGCTGCTGATCAATACGCCAGTCAGTTCGCTGGAACTTATGCTGGGCAAGGTACTGCCCTACATCCTGATTGGCCTGGTACAGGTCACGGTGATTCTGCTGCTGGGGGCACAGTTGTTCGATGTACCCCTGAATGGCTCGCTGCTGGAGGTATATGTGGCGGCGCTGCTGTTTATTGCCGCCAATCTTGGGCTGGGGCTGCTGATCTCAACCCTGGTGGGCACCCAGTTTCAGGCCATTCAGATGGCGTTTTTCTTCTTTTTGCCGTCTATTTTGCTGTCGGGATTCATGTTTCCGTTCGACGGTATGCCCCGTGCCGCACGACTGATCGCCGAGCTCTTGCCGCTGACCCATTTTATCCGGCTGATCCGTGGTCTGATGCTGCGCGGTGTCGAACTGGTTCAGCTCTGGCCGGATGTGCTGGCGTTGCTGGGTTTTTTTCTGCTCAGCATGACGCTGGCGGTACTGCGCTTTCGCAAGCGTCTGGATTAGAATCAAAGGCAGGTCGCGGGTTGCTCTGCGGGTTTAAGCGTAACGGCAAGGTCCTGCAAGCTTGCAACTTCAGGTGCAGTCGTTAGTCTGATTGCTGGTCGAATCGAATGGAGTCCGTATGAGTCTTGAAGATCTCAAGCTAGGTTTGCGCAATATCACCCACAGTGATTACCCTCAAATCCAGGAATTGATGGATCGGGTGTACCCGGATATCGGCGGTGCCTGGCCCGAATCCACTATCCACAAGCTGGTAGATGAATTTCCCGAAGGTCAGATTTGCGTGGTCGACAATGAGCGGGTGGTGGGTATCGCCCTGACCGCGCTGGTCAGTTACGAGAAGTTCAGCAACCCCCATACCTACGATGACCTGATTGGGCGTGGGCAGGAAATCCATGTAGACCCAGTAGGCGATGCACTCTACGGGCTGGATGTGCTGATCAACCCCGAATACCGGGGCTATCGCCTGGGCCGGCGGCTATACGATGCGCGCAAGGAGTTGTGTCGCCAGTTCAACCTGCGCAGCATTCTGGCGGGCGGCCGCATTCCCAAGTACCACGAGTACAGCGACGAGCTGTCGGCCAAGGAATATATTGGCAAGGTGGCGCGCAAGGAAATATACGATCCAATACTGAGCTTCCAGTTGGCCAATGACTTTACCGTCAAGCGGTTGCTGCGACGCTATCTGCCTGAAGATGAAAAGTCCGCCGGCTATGCCACCCTGCTGGAATGGGACAACATCCTCTATGAGCCCGAGGCGCGGCCAATCAGTGTGCGCAAGACCCAGGTGCGGGTCGGTGTGGTGCAGTGGCAGATGCGTACTATCGAGTCGGTGGAGGACATACTGCAGCAGGTGGAGTATTTCGTTGATACAGTATCGGAGTATGAAAGCGACTTTGTGCTCTTCCCTGAGTTTTTCAACGGCGCCCTGATGGGGCTGACCAATCAGTCGCAGCGTACCGAGGCCATCCGTTATCTGGCCGGTTACACCGAGCAGTTCCGCGAAGCCATGCTGCAGATGGCAGTGAGCTACAACATCAATATTATTACCGGCTCCATGCCGCTGATTGAAAATGACCGCCTCTACAATGTGTCCTACCTCTGTCACCGCGACGGCACCTGCGAGGAACAGCGCAAGCTGCATATCACGCCCCATGAAAGGCGCGATTGGGTTATCGAAGGTGGTGAAGGTTTGCAGGTGTTCAATACCGATGCGGGCAAAATCGGCATTCTGATCTGCTACGATGTCGAATTCCCGGAGCTCGGCCGCCTGCTGGCCGAAGAGGGGATGGAGATTCTGTTCGTGCCCTTCTGGACCGATACCAAGAACAGCTATCTGCGCGTACGGCACTGCGCTCAGGCCAGGGCGATCGAGAACGAGTGCTATGTCTGCATCGCGGGCAGTGTTGGCAACCTGCCGAGTGTGGACAACCTGGATGTGCAGTACGCCCAGTCGGCGGTGTTTTCGCCGTCGGACTTCATGTTCCCCCACGATGCGGTGCTGTCCGAAACCACGCCAAATACCGAGATGATCATGTTCTCGGATCTGGATCTGGACAAGCTCAAGGTGGTGCGTGCCGAAGGCTCGGTGACCAACCTGCGCGATCGTCGACATGATCTCTATCAGGTGACGATGCGCAACAAGGGTGGCATGGCCGACAGCTGAGTGGCTGAAGAACCGGCTCTTTGGCAATGATGAGCAAAGGCCTAACGAAGGCCTAGTAAAGAGCAGGCAAAAGGAAAAAGGCGTGGCGCCGGCGCCACGCCATTTTTTTTGGTCGCTGCTGCGCGGTCAGCGCGGCGGGTCGACGATACCGCCCAAACTGTTGTTAACCCGGTACCAGCCGGTCAGGCTCAGGCGTTCGCGCTGTGCCGGCAGAACTTCGTGGGGAAAGCGGTCGCTGAGAAAGACCACCAGGGTGCCATAGCAGGGTTGAACCCGCTCGATGGGCGCCTGCGCCTGTTCATCGGCATAGATCAGCAGTTCACCGCCGTTGCCGGGTTGCCAGTCTGGGTTCAGGTAGCAGACCGTTGAGAGCACGCGGTTGGTGCGTCCCTGGAAGGCATCCAGATGGCGGCGGTAAAAGGCTCCTTGTGGATAACGGGAGAAATGACACTCGTAGTCAAACAGCCCCATCATCAGGCGCCGGTTGATACCGATGCGCAGTTCTTCCATCCAGGCCAGGTAGGCGGATTCCTCGGGCCTTGAAGCCGACAGCCAGCGAATCTGATCGCCGCGTACCTGGCGGTTAAGCTGGTGCTCCTGATCCCGACCAATGCCTGCGCGGCGAAACTCCTCCTGCTCCAGATCCTGCATGTACTGGTACATGCGGTCGGTCAGCGAGTGAGGCAGTGCCTGTGGATAAATGCAGTAGCCGGTGGTCGCCAGGTCGTCGGCGATTCGATCAAGCAACAGGGTATTGTCGGGCAGGACTATGGCGTTCAAGTACGTGCTCAATGTTTGACCAAAGCGCACTGTTTACGCCTGAAAAGAGCCTTTGTCCATCAATATTGGCAGTTGAAAGCGTTTTATGGCGCCCTGGGGGGGATTCGCAGGGCGCTGTGGTGGCGGGTGCCGGCTCAGAACTTGCGGATGCGGTACTTGCGGCCCTTGATAGTGCCGTTTTGCAGCTGTGCCAGTGCCTTGGCGGCTGCCGCGCGTTCGACGGCGACATAGGAGACGAAGTCGAAGATGAATATCTTGCCTACGCTACTGCCGGCGATACCGGAGGTGCCGGTGAGAGCACCGAGGATATCGCCGGGACGGATCTTGTTCTTGCGCCCGCCGTTAACCGCCAGGGTCACCATGGCTGCCGGGGCCGGACGCTCGCTGCTGAGTTCAGGCAGGGGCAGGAAATCCGGATCCGCAGCCTGCTGGGCTTCCATGATCGCATTGACCTTGTAGCCTTCGGACGGAATAACCAGGTTCAGAGCCAGACCTTCGCGCCCGGCACGGCCGGTACGGCCGATGCGGTGGGTGTGGGTGTCTGAATCACGGGTCAGCTCGTAGTTGATGACGCAGGGCAGATCGTCGATATCCAGGCCCCGCGCTGCTACGTCTGTGGCGATCAGAATCGGGCAGCTTCGGTTGGAAAACAGTACCAGTACCTGGTCGCGGTCGCGCTGATCCAGCTCGCCGTGCAACACCGCAGCGCTGAAGCCTTCGTTGTTTAGGTAGGCGCCCAGTTCGTTGCAGCTTTGTCGTGTATTACAGAAAATCACCGCCGCTTCCGGACGATAATGCAGCAGCAGGCGCTCCAGCGACTGCATGCGCGACTCGCGGTCGGTTTCGAAGAAGTGCTGGGTAATCTTCAGCGGACTTTCGGTTTCTTCGAGGGAAATCATCTGCGGATCGCGCTGGAATTCGCCGCTGAGCGACTGGATGCCGTCCGGGTAGGTGGCCGAGAACAGCAGCGTCTGGCGGCTCGAGGGCGTGGTCTGGGCGATCTGCTTGATCTCGTCGCGAAAGCCCATATCCAGCATGCGGTCGGCTTCGTCCAGCACCAGTGTCTTGATGCGATCGAGCTTGAGGGTGCCCTTGCTCAGATGGTCCCGGATGCGCCCGGGCGTGCCGACGACCACGTGGGCGCCATGCTCCAGCGAGCCGATCTGTGGGCCTATGGAAATGCCGCCCGACAGGGTGATGATCTTGATGTTGGCCTGGAAACGGGCCAGGCGGCGCAGTTCATTGGCCACCTGGGTCGCGAGTTCCCGTGTCGGGCACAGTACCAGCGCCTGGGGGCTGAAGCTGGTGGGCTCCAGCTTCAGCAGCAGGCCGATACCGAAGGCTGCCGTCTTGCCGCTGCCGGTTTTGGCGCGGGCAATCAGGTCACGGTTTTCCAGCAGCAGGGGCAGGCTCTGCTGCTGGATGGGCGTCATCTCGTGATAGCCAATGGCGCTCAGGTTATCGAGCATGGCCTGGGGCAATGGCAGGTCGGTAAATGGGAGTGACGTCAACGGGGAGCCTCGGTAGCCGGTCAGAAAGCGGCCATTATAGCGGAATCGGATCGCCAATGCTGTGTGGCGACATGCGCTTGTCCAGTGCTTTGGCAGGCCTGTCGGTTATGCGCCGAGACAAGCCTGCAGCAGCGGCCCCGCAGGGGCTTCGAGCTTGAGGCTGAGCAAATCATCGGCTCGGGTGCGGCCCAGGTTTACCGCAGCTATGGGTTTGCCCAGTGCTGCCGCCTGGCGGCAAAAGCGAAAGCCCGAATAGACCATCAGCGAGGAGCCGACTACCAGCATGGCATCGGCCTGTGCCAGCGCATCCATGGCCGTGCTGACGCGCTCCTTGGGCACCTGGTCGCCGAAGAAGACTACGTCGGGCTTGAGGATGCCGCCACACTGGTCGCAGTCATGCAGCCGAAAGTGGCTGAAATCGAGCTCAAGATCAGCGTCTCCGTCCGGTGCGGCTGGCGCCTGCAGTTTGGCGAAGTCCGGGTTGTCGTCGGCCAGACGCTGTTGCACCAGAGCGCGGCTGTAGCGTAGCTGGCAGCCCAGACAGAGCACGCTGTCGGAGCGGCCATGCAGATCCAGCACCCGGGTGCTGCCGGCGCGCTGATGCAGTCCATCCACATTTTGCGTGACCAGCAATTCGATCTGCTGGCGCCGCTCCAGTTCGGCCAGACCCTGATGAGCCGCATTGGGTCTGGCCCTGGCCATCAGGGGCCAGCCCACCAGGCTGCGTGCCCAGAAACGCTGGCGACAGCTGTGCTGGGTGACGAAGTCACGGTGATCCACCGGGGGCGGGCGTTTCCAGTTGCCCTGGTGGTCACGGTAATCCGGGATGCCGGAGTCGGCACTGATACCGGCGCCGGACAGTACGAACAGCCGTGGGTTATGGGTCAAAAAGACGTTGAGCTCGTCGCCGAGCTGTTGAAGAGTACTGTGGTGCCGCGTCGTATCAAGCATGGCAGTGGCGTTGTCCGGTGTCTGTTCCAGAGTATTGCCAAGAGTACGTGCATGTCATGCGACCGGCCAGCACTTTAACCGGACGTTTGCTCTGCGTTCAGAGCGGTTCTATATCGTAGAGTTGCAGGGCTTCCAGCGGGCGAAACAGCAGTATGTGGCGGTAATGATTACCGCCCTGCAATGCCAGGGTGGCAAAGCCGTCCAGCCCACATGATGGACAATAGCGTTCCAGTGCAGTGCAGAGACGCTCCAGTCCCGGGCCTATATCTTCCAGACGGTTGGGTGTGGTGCTTGGCGGTGCAGTTGTCTCAGAGGCTTCAGGCGCTGTCGACGTTCGCAGTAGCGGGATTATGCCCTGGACCGGCAGAATGGCCAGGCGCAGTGCCGCCTTGGGCGTTGCTGTGATCATATAGCCGTGGCTTTGGTATTCCAGCAGGGTGGGGGAGTGGCTCCACAGGCTGGTACTGTTGCTGTAATAGCCGCGGTGATAAAAGTGGCTGGGTTGGCCATAGACTTCGATCTGGCTGGTCTCGATGGCCTGCTGCAACTGCTGATCCAGTTGCTGCAACAAATCCTGTTCCGGTGCTGGCATGGCGGTCTCGACGATATGTGGCGCTAGCGGTACGCAGCACGAACCCTTGAAGTCCTTGTCCGGGCTGGCGCGCCCTCTAACTTTAGTTCAGAGCCTCTGGGGCGGTGAGTCCGTTTTTTAAAAGAAGCCGGCACGATAGAGAAGGCGCGGGGAATAGCAGTGAGCAGACACAAAAAAGGGCCCACCAGAGTACCTGGTGAGCCCTTTTTATTCGTACATCTTATCTGTACATCAGTGGCACTCGATTAGCCGGCGGCCTTGGCCTTGGCTTCGATGCGACGACGGTGCAGGACCGGTTCGGTGTAGCCGTTGGGCTGCTCACGGCCTTCAAGCACCAGCTCACAGGCCGCCTGGAAGGCGACACTGTCGGCAAAGTTGCCGGCCATTGGCTGATACAGCGGATCATTGCTGTTCTGGCCATCCACCACGCCTGCCATGCGCTCCAGGGTTTCGACAACCTGTTCGCGGCTGCAGATGCCGTGGTGCATCCAGTTGGCAATGTGCTGGGCGGAGATACGCAGGGTTGCGCGGTCTTCCATCAGCCCCACATCATTGATATCCGGAACTTTGGAGCAACCTACACCCTGGTCAACCCAGCGCACAACATAGCCGAGAATACCCTGGGCGTTGTTGTCCAGTTCCTGCTGAATCTCTTCAGCGGACCAGTTGGGGTTCTGCGATACCGGGATAGTCAGGATGTCGTCTATGCTGGCGCGCGGACGGCTCTTGAGTTCGTCCTGACGGGCGAACACATCTACCTGGTGATAGTGCATGGCGTGCAGGGTTGCGGCCGTGGGTGACGGAACCCAGGCGGTGTTGGCGCCGGCCAGCGGATGACCGATTTTGGCCTTGAGCATATTGGCCATCTGATCGGGAATGGCCCACATGCCCTTGCCTATCTGGGCGCGACCCTGGAGTCCACAGGCCAGACCGATGTCGACGTTGGAGTCTTCATAGGCCTGAATCCAGGAAGCGCCCTTCATGTCACCTTTGCGGATGACAGGACCTGCTTCCATGGAGGTGTGGATTTCATCGCCTGTGCGATCCAGGAAGCCGGTGTTGATAAACACCACGCGATCCTTGGCGGCGCGGATGCATTCCTTCAGGTTCACCGTGGTGCGGCGTTCCTCATCCATGATGCCCATTTTCAGGGTAAAGGGTGCCAGGCCCAGCGCCTGCTCAACGCGGCCGAAGAGTTCGTTGGCGAACGCCACTTCCTCGGGGCCATGCATCTTCGGCTTGACGATGTACATGGAGCCGGTAGTGGTGTTGCGCAGTGCGCCGTTGCCCTTGATATCGTGAACGGAGATCAGGCTGGTGATCATGCCGTCCAGGATGCCTTCAGGCACTTCGTTGCCGTCTTTGTCGAGGATGGCGGTGTTGGTCATCAGATGGCCAACGTTGCGCACGAACATCAGGCTGCGGCCTTTCAGACTCAGGCTGCTGCCATCCAGGGCGCTGTAGTCTCGATCTGGGTTCAGGCTGCGGGTAACAGTGCCGTCACCCTTCTTGACCGATTCGGTCAGGTCGCCCTTCATCAGTCCCAGCCAGTTGCGATAGATCAGCACCTTGTCATCGGCATCGACGGCGGCGACGGAGTCTTCGCAGTCCATGATGGTGGTAAGGGCAGACTCGAGTAGCAGGTCCTTGATCCCGGCGGGATCATCCTTGCCGACCAGGCTGCTGGCATCGATCTGGATTTCGAAGTGCAGACCGTTGTTCAGCAGCAGGATGGCGCTGGGCTCTGCTGCGTCTTCGCCACGGAAGCCGCGCAGTTGTTCCGGCTGCTGCAGGGCACTGGTGCTGCCATCGTTAAGGCTGACAACCAGCTGGGCGTTCTGAATGCTGTAGCCGACGGCGTCCTTGTGGGAGCCAGCGGCCAGGGGAACGGCCTGGTCGAGGAAGTTACGGGCAAAGGCGACAACTCGGGCGCCACGGGTGGGGTTGTAGCCCTTGCCGGCCTCGGCACCGCCGTCGCTGGGAATGGCGTCGGTGCCGTAGAGGGCGTCGTACAGACTTCCCCAGCGGGCATTGGCCGCATTCAGCGCATAGCGGGCATTCATGACCGGTACCACCAGCTGGGGGCCAGCCATGGTGGCCATTTCCGGGTCGACATTGCTGGTGGTAACACTGAAGGCTTCGCCTTCGGGCAGCAGGTAGCCGATATCGCTCAGGAAAGCCTTGTAGTCGGAAAAGTTGAAAGCCTGTCCCTTGCGATCCCGGTGCCAGGTGTCAATCTGTGCCTGCAGCTGGTCTCGTTTGGTCAGGAGCTCACGATTGCGCGGTGCGAGATCGTGCACAATCGAATCGAACGCAGTCCAGAATTGCTCGGATGTTACACCGGTGCCTGGCAGCGCTTCGTTATTGATAAAGTCATAAAGACTTGGGGTAACCTGAAGGTTACCGCTCTGTACCCTGTTGTTCATTATGTACTGCCTCTTGCTTATCTCAGTCCCGAACGGGGCGAGGCACCCGAAACCGGGCAGTATTAGTTTAGTTTTAGTCATTTTGTGCGACGCAGTAATTTACCCGATTTTTGGCAAACTGTCGCCCCCTGCGCCTCTAAAGTATTAGAAACCCGCGTATCTTCGCGGTTTGTGCAGGCCAAATGGACGACGAATCAGAACAGCCAGCTGCCCGGATTGGCTGGTGCTTCACGCCGTTCAAGGCATTGCAGTCCCTTGACACAACGGATGATGAACCAGATAGCGACAAACAGCAAAATCAGAAATCCGACACCAATTCCGGTCAACAAAGCGCCTAAAAGTGTATACAGGAGGCCGATCCAGAAAGTTCTTATTTGCCAGCGGTAGTGGGCCTTATTGCAGTCGGTTGCCTCGGATCTGTATACATAGGCCATGACCAGACCTACCAGTGCGGTGATGCCCACCACCAGACTGACGAGGTACAGAACATAGATGATCTTGGCGTTGCTGCCATTCTGCGGTGGCGTCGAGGTATCGCGGTTGTCCGGTGCTAAATCCTGTGTCATGTGCATTCCCTTATGCTGCTGTTATTGCTTGCTGTGAGCGTAGGTTACAACTGGGCCCGGATCGCGTCCGGCAGTGGCACTGAGCGGCCGCTGGCGTGATCCATCCATACGACCTTGGAGTAACCCTCGCCGACCTGCACTTCGGGGCTGGAGTCAGCGTAGGCATGGTAATAGATCATAAAGCTTGAACGCCCGGGCTCGGCGACGAAGCAATCGATGCGCAGTGTCTCGGGATAGACCAGTGGGCGGAGGAAGGTATAGCCGACATTGATGATCACCGGAGCTTGGGCGGCGCCTTCGAGGCCGGCGCCGAGCTTGATCAGCAGCTGTACCCGGGCCTCTTCCAGATAGCGGATATATTGCACGTTGTTGATATGGCCATAGGCGTCCATGTCACCCCAGCGCAGGGGCAGGCTGCAGCTGTGCAGCAGTTTTCCGGTGTCAGTCATTGCGGCTATCTCCAGCGGTGGGTTCCTGGGTGCCTGCTCCGCGATGCAGGTGTACATCGAGTTGCGGGAAGGCGATTTCCAGCCCGGCTTGCTTGAATTTTCGATCGATGCTGGTGTTGACGTTGTGGGTCACCACCATGCGGTCGGACATGGTGCTGACAAACAGACGCAGCTCCAGATCCAGGGTGCTGACGCCAAAGCCGGTAAAGAAGGCTTCGGGGGCAGGGTCGCCCAGCACGCGCTCGGTTTCCCGTGCCGCTTCCACCATCAGTCCCCGGGCCTGTTCGGTATCGGAGCCATAGGCCACGCCCACCCGAACGACCACCCGGGTGGTTGGATCGGTGAGCGACCAGTTGATCAACTGGTCGGTGATAAAGGTCTTGTTGGGGATTATGACTTCCTTGCGATCCCAGTCGACAATGGTTGTGCCGCGTATGTGAATGCGCGTCACTGTGCCGCTGACCCCGCCAATGGTGACGGTATCGCCGATACGCATGGGCTTCTCGAACAGGATGATCAGGCCGGATACAAAGTTGGCGACGATCTCCTGCAGCCCAAAGCCCAACCCCACGCTAAGGGCCGCCACCAGCCACTGTAGCTTGGACCATTGCAATCCCAGTTCGCCGACGCAGACAAAGATGCCAATCACCACCAGGGCGTACTTGATAAGGGTGGTTATGGCATAGCCTGTGCCTGGGTTCAGTGTCATGTGGCGCAGTACCAGCAATTCCAGCAGTCCCGGCAGGTTGGAGGCGGCAAAGATACTCATCCCCAGCAGCAGGGTGGCAAACAGCAGGTTTTTGAGGGTTACACTGTTCAGCACATCGCCTTCGCTGGTGCTGCTGATATTGGACCAGAGCACCAGCTTGTCGAATACATCCAGCGCCGGCAAAAAGTCACGCAGCACCAGCCACAATAGGCCCAGCAGCAGAATCAGACTGGTGGTCGCCAGCAGCTTGCGTGATTGCTCGGTGATGTCCTGCATGTCGAGGTAGTCGGCGCTCAGGGCCGGCTCGTCCTCGTTTTTCTCCCGCGCTGCGACGATTTCGGCCTGGCGTGCCTGGGCGCGGTCGAAGGCCAGCTTGCGCTCGGCGATCAGTAGCCAGCGCAATCCAAGGCCGTAGGCCACGAACACCGACAGGCAGACCACCATGACCAGTAGCAGCAGGACCATGAATACCTGGCTGGTAAAGACATAGCCCACCAGCATCATGACCAGCAGGATAAAGTTGAATCCCACCAGGCTACCCAGCCAGACCTCAGCCTTGAACCACCAGCGACTGCTTTGAGTCAGTCGGTTGAGCTCGGGGGCAACGGTCAGCAGGCTGCCCCACAGCAGGGTGATGAGGCCAGTGAGCGCCAGCATCAGCAGGCGCTCCAGGCCGGATTTCATCACCTCGGAGTCAAGGGTGGTGGCGTAAACATAGAGAAGACCCAGCATTAGCGGGCCGCAGCTCAGGCCGAGCAGCAGCAGGCGCTGACGCAGGACACGGGCGAGATTAGGCGCGACCCCGAAGTGGCCGACAAACAGGCCGTGGGGCGCCTGGAGCCAGATACGCAGGAAATGGATAACCCAGACGATCAGCGCGGCTATGTGCAGCATTAAGGCCAGTACATCGAAGTCGGGGTGGCCCGGGTTGAGTGCGTAGCGCGCGGTGATCAGCAGCAGTAATGGCAGTGGCAGGGCGGTGACCGGCGCCAGCACCAGCGGCAAGGCGGTATGGACGAAACGGTCCTGCAGCACATTGCCTATGTCCTGGTGCCAGAGTTGCTGTCGGGCGCGCTGGTAGCGCAGCAGTAGCAGCGCCAGGCCGCACAGCAGAACCAGCCCCAGCAGTGGCAGGGCGAGTTGGGACGAATAGCGCAGCAGCGGTTGAACGGAATTCTTCTGCCAGCGCTTGAGCAGCAGTCGGCGGCTTTCGGCCAGCTCGCCAAGCCAGTTGAGCTGTATAGGTGTGACGCTGGGCAGCCAGAGCAACTGTTCGCTGATCAGGGTACGGGCCTGGTTGATGCGTTCGTTTATGTTTTCCTGCACCGACAGCAGTGCCGACAGTTCGGCCACCAGACTGAGACGGGCATCACGCAGTTTGCTGAACAGACTCAGGCGGTCGGTGAGCAGCTGGCGGTACTGCGTACGCGCTTCCTGCGGCAGTTGCAGGCCAGGGGAGGTTTCGTAACCGCCCAGTTCCTGCTCGGTGCCCAGCTGGTCACGATTGAGGCGGATATTCTGCAGCCGCAGCTGGTTGATGCGGGCGCGGGTGCTGGCGGTATTGAGTGGCCGGGTCAGGCCTGCCTGCAGTCGGTGAAGTTCAGTGCCAACGTACTGAATTTCCAGCTCCAGTTGCTGGGAGATGGTGCGGTAAGCCTCATCGACCCGCGTCAGGTGTGCGTCCTGCTGGCGACGCAGGTCGCTGGTCTGTTCGATGCCAGCCAGGGTGTCGCGCAGCTCAAGACTGAGGTTGCGGTTCTGCTCGCCGGCGGCCTGCAGCACAGGGTCGAGACCGCTGAGGCTGTTCTGCTGCAGTTCGTTAAGAGTCTTTTCGGTCTGGCTGCGCTGACGCCACTGGATCAGCTCTTCGAGTTGCTGCAATTGCAGGGTGCTGGCGCTGATATCACGGTTGAGCTGCTGCTGTTGCAATTCGTTGCGTTCGGCGCGTCCGGGCAGGGTCAGTAGCTCCAGTTCTAGGCTCTGAATCTGCGCGCTGCGCGCCTGCAGACGTGCGTTCTGCAGCAACTGGCCGGATGCACTGTTGGTTTTCAGGTTGACGCTGGGTTCACTGGCCTGTTTGAGCTGGGCCAGCTGGTCACGCAGACTGAGCCGTTTGCTTTCATTGCGGCTGATATCCTGTTGCAGCTGATCGCGGACCTTCTGTTGATCCAGCATGTTGGCTTTGAGCAGCGTCTGTTGCTGTTGCAGCTGCTCCAGTGTCTGGGTATCAGTCGCAGGGGGGAGGCTATCGGTCGCCTCGCTTGGGGTCTGTCGCAGACGACGAAGGTCATCCGGCAGGGTTTCCAGTTCCTGACGCAGCTTTGCGGCACTGGCCTCGTACTGCTTCAGATCCTGCAATGCGTCCAGGGCCTGCTGATAGCGGTCCTTTTCCGCCTGTTCATCGGGGCTCGGTGTTTTGCCCTCGTACTGTGCCAGGCGCTCGGTAATCAGCGCTATGTCTTCATCGGGCCCGGCCCAGGCGTTGTTGCCCAGCAGCAGGGCAAGTATCAGCAGGGCGGGGATTATGGCCTGCATGCAGCGGTACACTCGCGCTAAGGGATTGATATCCAATATAGACTTCAACATGTGACAGACAGGACTCAGGGGCGGATACTCGCTACAGTATGTTTGTATTAGCAGCCTGTCGGACTTACCACTGATCTACTGTGGAAAAGCCGAATTTGGTCATTTTACGAGCTCTTTTTTGTTAAATAGAACCACTATTTGCCTCAAAAGAGCTCAAAAACTAACTCAAATCGGTCTTTCCCTCGCTACGACCGGCCAAGCCCAACAGGCTGCTAGGCCTGGAGATGCAATGAAGGTCATTGATCCTCGACAAATCCGCGACGGGCTCGATGTGTTCGAGCCCAACGATATCACGCTTTGTACCCCGCATCTGCAGGCGTATCTGGAACATTATCGCCTGATCGAACTGATGCCGCTCTGTGATTACAGTATCGGGCGGGAATGTGTCGATGGGCTAGATCTGGTGGTGCAGCAATATCGCCCCAAAGAGGCGGTCCGTGGCACCACAGTGTTGCTCCATGGCTATACCGATCATGCCGGGCTTTATCGCCACCTGATCGACTTTCTGCTGCAGCGGGGCTGGAATGTACTCATCTATGATCTGCCGGGGCACGGCTTGTCCGGAGGCGCAGCCCTGGGTATCGATCACTTCTCGACCTATGCGCGCCAGCTGTCGGTACTGCTAGAGCGCCACCAAGGCAGTTTGCCTGGCCCCTGGGTGCTGATGGGACAGAGCACCGGGGCAGCCATCCTGATGGAGCAGCAGCGCGGCGGAGACCCCATTGCCGAGCGGGTAGCGGGTCGGGTGTATCTGGCGCCGCTGATACGGCCGGTGATGATGGATGTGATTGCGCGCAAATACCGCTGGTTCGGGCGTTTTCTCAAACAGGTGAAACGCAACTATTCAGAAAACTCCGGCGATGCTTCCTTTGTGCGCTTTGTGCGTCTGTACGATCCGCTGCAGCATTCCCGCGTGGCAGTCAGCTGGGTCAGGGCCATGCTGGAGTGGGTCAAGCTGATCGAGGCCAGCGCACCGCTGGGGGGAACGCCGCTACTGTTGCAGGGACAGAAAGATGGCACTGTGGACTGGCGGCATAACATGGCGGTACTGCAGCGGCTCTATCCATCACTGCAGCCGGTGCTGATCCCAGGCGCGCGGCATCATCTGGTGAATGAAACCCCGCCGCTGCGCCGCGAACTCTTCGGGCACATAGGCAACTATCTGGACGCAATAGATCGGGCGGCTGGGGTGGAGCGGGGAATGTAAAAACGCCCGCGGATCTGGCGATCAGCGGGCGCAGCTGTTGCCCGCAGTGCAGGCAACAGCTTCAGGCGTTCTATCAGAACAGACGACGTGCGCGGATGGTGCCTTCGATCTCGAGGATCTTTTCCAGCGCCATTTCCGAATAGTCGGCGTCTACATCCACCACTACATAACCGACCTTGTCGTTGGTCTGCAGGTACTGGCCCGAGATGTTGACATTGTTCTCGGAGAACACGGTGTTGATCGCACTGAGGATACCTGGAATGTTGCGGTGTACGTGCAGCAGACGGTGTACCTTGGCGTGCGCCGGCAGGGCCACTTCCGGGAAGTTGACGGAGGTGATGGTCGAGCCGTTGTCGCTGTATTTCGCCAGCTTTTCCGCTACTTCGTAGCCGATGTTTTCCTGTGCTTCCATGGTGGAACCACCGACGTGGGGCGTCAGGATCACATTGTCGAATTCGCGCAGCGGCGAGATGAACTCGTCGTTGTTGCTGCGTGGTTCAACCGGGAATACATCCACGGCGGCACCCAGTACGCGGCCGCTTTCCAGTGCGCCACAGAGCGCGTCTATATCGACTACGGTACCGCGGGCGGCGTTGATGAAGATCGAGCCCTGCTTGATCTTCTCAAACTGGGCCACACCCATCATGTCCTTGGTGGAGCGGGTTTCCGGCACGTGCAGCGAGATCACGTCGCAGGTAGCCAGTAGTTCGTCCAGGGAGGCAATCTGACTGGCGTTGCCCAGCGGCAGTTTGGTCACGACATCGTAAAAGTGGACAACCATTCCCAGGGACTCGGCCAGCACGCTCAGCTGCGAGCCTATGCTGCCGTAACCGACGATACCCAGCTTCTTGCCACGGATTTCGTAGGAGTTGGTGGCCGACTTCTGCCACTCTCCGCGGTGGGCCTTGGCATTTTTCTCCGCCACGCCACGCAGCAGGATAATGGCTTCAGCCAGTACCAGTTCTGCTACGGAGCGGGTGTTGGAGTAGGGCGCGTTGAATACCACGATGCCAAGTTCGGTGGCGGCCTGGAGGTCAACCTGATTGGTGCCGATACAGAAGCAACCGACGGCGATCAGCTTCTCGGCAGCGCTCAGGACCTTCGCGGTCAGCTGCGTGCGGGAGCGAATACCGATGAAGTGTACGTCCTTGATCTTTTCGATCAGTTGTTCTTCCGGTATGGAACCGGTGACGTACTCGATGCTGTTGTAACCTTGTGCATTCAGGGTATCGACCGCCGACTGGTGGACGCCTTCCAGCAGCAAAATCTTGATCTTGCTTTTTTCCAGAGAAGTGGTCTTGCTCATACTGTACGACTCGTTTGGTGGTTAGCGGGCGGGTATTTCAGGGCGGCTATGGTAGCACAAAGTTACATGAATGAGTTTGACGGCTGAGCGCCAAACGCCGGATTTATATTCAGCTTTAGATGAGCAGATTTACACAACAGACGGCGCGCGTGGGTGCTGCATCGTCTGTTGTGGTTGCCGGCAACGAGGCTTCCGGCAGGGCGATATCAGCCGTAGAAGCAGAGGTAGGCGGTGGCCTGTTTGACCTGCAGCTGGAATTTCTGGTCGGCATCGACGTTGAATTCAGTGCCGGAGGGGTAGCTGACAAAGCTATCGCTGCCCGGCAGTTTCACGATCAATTCGCCGCAGGTGACGACCATGCGTTCTTTTTCGCTGGTGCCGAACTCGTACTCGCCGATGGCCATCACGCCCGTGGTTACACGGCCTTCGCTGTTATCGAAACCGATGGATGTGACCTTGCCTTCAAAGTATTCATTAACGTGGAACATGCAGAGATCCTCTGTGCTTTAAGCCAAAAAAGAGAGTTTTCGATCAGTTGGGAACAGGAAAGGCAGCATCATAGTGGCAGCGCTTGTTCTTGGCTATTAACCCGATGGAAAAATAGGTTCCCTCCCTATTTGTCCGTCACGCCAGAACTCTTTAGCCTAAAAGAATGGGCGCAAGTGCATGGACTTGCTGGCCATCTTGGGGGCGAAGAGATGGCGTTCGCATTGGCCTTCGGCCAATGATGAAGCATCCCTGCTGCATGTATTAACCCGCCGGGTTAATACATGCAACTGCCGCCGCATCTTCACCTCTGTCTTTTCGTCTCGTTCGCCGCTGAATGAGCCAGGACGAAGTCGACAAAAGCCCGGTTGGCACGGGACAGATAGCCCTGGCGGCGCCAGGCGATTGACAGGTCGAGCCAGACGGGCTCTTCAAACGGCACGGCCACCAGGTCCGGATCGTCACGCAGCACCATGGCCAGCAGCGTGGAGATGCCAAAACCCTGCTTGACGATCGACTTGATTAGCGGCAGCAGGTTGGTTTCAAAACCAATATTGGGTGTGTAGTTGCCGCGTTTGACGATCTGGTCAACCACTTTTCGGTGGAAATAGCCCTGCTGGAACAGCACCAGTTCTTCGCGAAAAAAGGCCTCATAGCTGATATGGGACTGCTGCGCCAGCGCATGGTCCCGGGGCAGTATGACCATCATTTGCTGGCGCAAAAAGATGCCAGCCTCCAGTTCGTCGGGTACGGCATCGGCGACTATGATGGCCAGATCCAGCAAGCCCTCCTGCAGCATCTCCCGCAGACGGCCGGTGCCTGCCTCCACCACCGACAGCCTGAGGTTGGGGTGCTGGTGACGAAATGCCATCAGGATGGGGGGGAAGTAATAGGAACCCAGCATGCCGGGAATGCCAACCCGCACTTCGCCGCGGGTGAGGCCACGTAGTTCCTGCATTTCGAGCTGGGCATCGTCCACCATCTGCAGAATGCGGCTGGCATGCTCAAGCAGTCGCTGACCTTCATCCGTTAGAACGACCTTGCGATCGTTGCGATGGAACAGTGTCAGCTCCAGTTCGGCTTCGAGTTTGCGAATGGCCATGCTGACGGCGGGCTGTGCGACATGCAGTACTTCGGCCGCGCGGGTAAAGCTGGCGTGGCGCGCCACCTCGGTGAAATAGCGCAGCGGTTTGATATCCATGGATAAGCACTCGTTATCAGTACGATAACAACTATATATTTTTATGATGCCAATGGTAGCGTTATGCTGCCCTCTGTTACTGGCAGCTGGGTACCAAAATGATTGAAGCAGGCAGCAGGGCATTCTGGCGGGCGACTTTGGCCCTTTGCCTGGGGTCGGTGATGATCTTTGCCAATGTCTACGTCACTCAGCCGTTGCTGCCGATGATCGCGGACTCCTTTGGCATTTCGCCGCTGCAGGCGGGCTGGAGCTTTACTGTGACCACTCTGACTCTGGGCCTGTCGCTGCTGTTTTATGGCCCGCTGTCCGATGCTCTGGGGCGGCGCGGTATTATCCTGCTGAGCATGGGAGGGGCGGCTCTGACCACCCTGGCACTGTCCCAGGCTGAAAGCTACGCCATGCTACTGGGGCTGCGGGCGCTGCAGGGGTTGTTTCTCGGCGGGCTGCCAGCGATCGCCATTGCCTATATGGGGGACGAGTTTAATCGCAAGGCGCTGATGCTGGCAGTGGGCTTTTACATTAGCGGCAATACCCTGGGCGGGGTGGGCGGGCGCCTGGTGGGAGGTTTTGTCGGAGACAGCTACGGCTGGTCCCAGGCCTTTGCGGTGATGGCCGCTATCAGTGTGCTGCTGCTGGGGCTGGTGATCTGGCTGTTGCCGGCTTCCAGCGGTTTCAGTCCGCGGGCATTGCGCCCGCGCATCATGCTGCGAGATCTGGCCGGGCATCTGCGTAACCCGTTGCTGCTGGGGGCCTATCTGGTAGGCGGGCTGAATTTCTTTATCTTCATCAATCAGTACAGCTATGCCACCTTTATGCTGGCAGACGAGCCTTATGGCCTGTCGGCGAAATTCCTCGGCATGCTGTTCCTGACTTACCTCAGCGGCACAGTGGGTTCGGCACTGTCGGGGCGCGCGGCGCAGCAGCTGCCACAGCCGGTCTGTTTAATGATCGGCATAGTGCTGCTGATGCTTGGCTCTAGCGTGACTCTGATACCGACCTTGCCGGCCATAGTGGTGGGTTTTCTTATCAACAGCTTTGGCTTTTTCTTTGCGCATTCGACCGCCAGCAGCTGGGTGAGCCGCCATGCCGAGCAGGCAAGGGCCAGCGCATCGTCGCTCTATCTGCTGTTTTACTACCTGGGGGCCAGCGCCGGTGGCTTCTATCTGGCGCCTTTCTGGCACGCCCATGGCTGGTTTGGTGTTGTTGCGGCGTCCCTGCTGGTGTTCTGTCTGACGCTGTGGATAAGTTTCCTGCTGTTGCGGGCTGAGCGTCGCAGACCAGTGCTGGCCTGAGGCTAGCCGCTACGATCGGCCAAACTCGACAGGCTGCAGCGCAAGCGGCTGGATAGCGCCGTAGCTCGGGGTTATTATTTGCGCTTTGAAATAATTCGTATCTGTGCAACCTGCGGTATAGCCCAGATCATTCGAGGGAATATGGCGATGAACTACCAGCACCGTTTTATGGATGGCACGGCGATGGATCTGCCGCTGGGCAAGATCGTCTGTGTTGGGCGCAACTATGCCGACCACGCCGCCGAGCTGAACAACCCGATTCCCACGGTCCCGATGCTGTTTATCAAGCCTGCCAGCTCAGTGCTGCCGATGGCCGAGCCCTTTGCCATCCCGGCGGATCAGGGGCGGGTACACTTTGAAACCGAGATGTCGATTCTGATTGGCAGCCGTCTTAGCAAGGCCAGCGAGAGCGAAGCCGCCCAGGCTATTGCCGGTATTGGCCTGGCACTGGATCTGACGCTGCGCGACCTGCAGGATGATCTCAAGCGCCAGGGGCATCCCTGGGAAAAAGCCAAGGGGTTTGATGGTGCCTGTCCGCTGTCGGATTTCGTCTCGCCGCATGCTGTCAGCAGTCTGCAGGATGTGCAGATCCGGCTGCGTGTTAACGGTGACACCCGTCAGGATGGCAACAGCCGTTTTATGCTGAATCCTGTACTGCCGCTGCTTAGCTATATCTCGCAGTACTTCACCCTGGAACCCGGTGATGTGGTATTGACCGGCACGCCTGCGGGTGTTGGGCCTATTCAGTCCGGTGACCAGCTTGAAGTGGAACTGGTGGGGCTGTTGCAGGTGAGCACGGCTGTTGTTTAACGCCTGTTTTCTGCTGTGATCGGCGCGGTAGTGTTCCAGCGTATAAACTGAAAAAGCGTCGTGGCTTTTTGCCTGCGCCGCCCATTCAGTCTTGTGCGGGGAAGTTATTATGGCGACGGCGTTGGTGGTGGGGGCTACCCGGGGAATCGGGCAGGGGTTCGTGCGGGCGTTGCTGCAGCGCGACTGGAATGTCTATGCCAGCTACCGGGACTTTGCCGGCACCGGTACTCTGAATGCTCTTACGACAGCCTTCCCGGGCCAGTTGCACCTGCTGCAGCTGGATCTGACGGATGAGTCGAGCATTGGCGCGGCCACCGGCATATTGCAACAGCATCTTGATGAACCCCTGGAGCTGGTACTCTGTTGTGCAGGCCTCTTGCATGAGGGTGATCGTCTGCCCGAAAAGAGCCTGTCCCAGCTGTCGGGCGACTGGCTGCAGCGCTCGATCTCGGTCAATGCGCTGGGTCCGCTGTTGTTGCTAAATCATGTACATCCGCTGCTGGTGCAGCACACTTCCAGTCAGTTCGCGGTTATTTCGGCGCGGGTTGGCAGTATCAGCGAGAATCAGCTTGGGGGCTGGTACAGCTATCGAGCCTCCAAGGCGGCACTGAACATGCTGATGAAAACCGCTGCCATCGAGATGAAGCGTCGCTTCCCGCATCTGCAGTTGCTTTGTTTGCATCCGGGTACCACGTCCACCGATCTGTCAGCGCCCTTTAGCAAAAGAGTCGCGCCTGAAAAACTCTTTACGGTGGAGCGCTCGGTGCGCCAGCTACTGAAGGTGCTTGATGAGGCCCGCAATGGCCCCAGTGGCCGCTTCCTGAGTTGGGATGGTAGCGAAGTGCCCTGGTAGGCCCTGGGGGAGCGAACAGCAAGAATGAACGAAGAAAAGGGGTACCAGTGAATGCTGGCGCCCCTTTTTATTTTGTGGCGAGTTCAGAGCTATTGCACCTGTCAATTAAAGCGTCTTGAGGTACTCGACCAGTGCAAGGCGCTGGGCTTCGCTCAGATAGGGGCCGATAGTGCCGGGGGCCTGGGTGTTATTGAACTCGTGCCCGTGGTTGGAATTACCGGCAAGGCGCGTGTCGAGCAGGGATACGCTGGGGTTGGGCTGGCTCAGATAGCCCACCTTGACGGGGTCGAACTCGCGCTGGCCCAGAGAGAACTGTGCCGGGCGCTCGGCGACCGGGGACAGCAAGGCATAGAGATTGGGTACGGCGCCATTGTGCAGGAAGGGGGCTGTTGCCCAGATGCCGTTCAGCGGGCGAGCCTTGTAGCCGGCCCCGGCCTGCAGACAGTTGGGTCTGTTGCCGTTGAGGTTTTGCTGTTCGGCATCCCCGATGCCGTGCTGGCGATACCAGTAGTCGGTGGTTTCCTGCACCAGGGCGCCGAGGGAATAGGCGAATGAGGCATCTTTTGCTTCGGTGACGCGCAGCGGCGTGCAGTTCTCACCCTGGTAGACCGGCGTATCTATCCCCAGCCCCCGGGTGTCGACCGTGCGCTCAGCCAATACCCTGGACTGCATGGGGTCGGTGCCGATCTTCTCCAGCGGGATTATATTAAGGCGCAGTAGCCGCTCGCCGGCGCTGTTTTTGGTGGCCCAGTAACGTTCGCTCCAGAAGGCATCGGACTGCACCGGCGGCAGATGGCAGCCCTGGCACAGTTGCTGGTAGAGTCCGGCGCCTTCGCTGGCGAGAGATGCGTCAATCGGCGGCAGAATGTTCTCTGGCCATTTGGGAGCCCGCAGGCCATTAAATGACTTGTGCTCGAAGGGGGACTGGGTGCCGGCCAGTTGCTGTTCGATGCGGTGCAGCGTCTTTACCCGCACGCTGGATTCAAAGCGTGTGGGGCCTGCTTCCAGATTCACCAGAGCGGCAACACCCAGGGCTTCACCGGCGTTGCGTACCATGGGCTGCATGATTGAGGCATCGTACTGCACCCATTCAAACCAGGACGAGGTCCAGATATGGGGGTAGTTTACCGGTGCGTTCACTGGCACAAAGTTCTGAGGCCGGTTGGCGTCCAGCGCAAATACCTGGTTGCCGATACGGTTCAGAGCGTCGAGACGGGTAAAACCCTCCACATTCTTGAGGTTGGCTTTTACGGTACGGGCTATGTCTTTCAGGATGCGGCTTTCAGTTCCCGCCTCTATATCACGCACTATTACCTGCTGTTTCTGCGCCTCTATGGTCGCCAGTTGCTGGTCGATCAGCTCCATCAGAGTTTTGGAGAAGTCTTTTTTCAGCTGTTTGCGGTTGGCGTCGGTGTTGCGCTCGCCCAGCACGCGTGCGGCGAAGCGTTTGAAGCGCAGTTTGCTGTAGTTGTTCTCGAACATGGCCAGGAAGAGCACGTTGGTCAAACGGGTAATATCCGTCATGGCCGGGCCGCCATCGTAGCGAATGGCGGTGCCCTGATAGGTCATTTGGCCGGTGTGACAGGCGGCGCAGGTAAAGCCGATGGCGTTGTAGCGGCGTCCGTCTACCGGGCTGGTAACACCGTAATTGACGGCAAAGCCTACCGGCAGGCCGCTCTGGTTGAAGGGGGTGATATCGCTTTGGATAAAGCCCAGTCGGCCCAGAAAATCGGTGTCGGTCACCAGTTTTCCTTCGCCAAAGGGGTTGATGCCGGGCTGCTCCAGCGCCATAAACCATTCGAACGGAACCGGCAGTGTGGAGGTGCCCTGGCTGGCATGGTGATACCAGTCTCGGCTTTCGCTATCCCAGGCCGGCCCCTGATCGAGCCAGACAACGCGCTCTACCGGCTCGAAGGGCGGCAGGACGCTGCAGGCGCCAAACAGAATGGTGGAGCAGATAAGCGTGATTCGCAGGGCAGGCATTACAGATCCCTCTGTTACGGTAGTCGCTGGCGGCCTGATGCCGCGCTGAGTCCGGGGCATAATTATTTATATGGCCAGGCAACAGCATGGCTAATACAAGCGTTTTAACTGGCTAAAGTGTAGCCCAACTGGCGTCCCTGCCAAGGCCGGATTCGGTTACGCGGTAAGGCGGTTGTCGCGATAATCGCGCAGCGCCTGCTCGATTTCCTCTTCTGTATTCATGACGAAAGGCCCGTACTGCACTATGGGCTCTCCGATGGGGCGGGCAGCCAGCAGCATCAGGGCGCTGTCTTCCAGGGCCTGCAACTGAACGGCATCGCCATCGCGCAGAACACCCAGTTCGCCCGTACCCAGAGTGTCTTCCCCCAGCTGAATCTGGCCGCGATAGACATAGACGAAGGCGCGGTGTCCGACCTTTACCGGGTGAGTCAGGCTGCTGCCGGCGGGCATGCGGATGTCCACCATTAGCGGGTCTACACCGATGCCGCTAACCGGACCTGTAGTGCCCAGTGAATCGCCGGCGATAACACGTCGCAGTATGCCCTGATCGTCGGTGGCCTCCCTAATGTCCTCTGGCAGCAGGTCCTGGTAGCGCGCCGGGCACATTTTTTCGGCCGCCGGCAGATTTATCCACAGCTGGAAGCCCCACATCAGGCCTTCTTCCTGTTGCGGCATTTCGGAATGGATAATGCCCCGTCCGGCCGTCATCCACTGGGCGCCACCGGATTGCAGCAGGCCGACGTTGTCCAGATGATCGCGGTGTTCCATGCGCCCTGCCAGCATATAGGTGACGGTTTCAAAGCCCCGGTGGGGGTGGGACGGAAAACCTGCGATGTAATCGTCGGCACTGTCGGACTTGAATTCGTCCAGCATCAGGAAAGGATCCAGGTTACGCAGCGTCGGCGTACCTATGGCGCGGTTCAGGCGCACGCCCGCGCCATCGGATGTGGGCATTGTGCGGGCACGGCGTTCAAGCGTACGCAGGGTCATGGAAGGCTCCTCTGTATTTGGGGGTCATGCTGTCATCCTAAAGCGATGTAGCGGGGGCTAATAGCGGAAATATTTGTCCAAACCCTTCAGTTTTTCCGCATGCTTTTTCGTATGATGAAGCCCAATCTGATCAGGGAGATGACTATGTTGTGGGTCAAGACCTTTCATATTCTGGCGATGACCAGCTGGATGGCGGGGATTTTCTATCTGCCGCGCATCTTTGTGCATTTTGTCGAGGGGCGTGCGGCGGGACAGGATGTCACCCGGCTGCAGATCATGGCGCGCAAGCTCTATGGCTTTATGAGCGTGATGGCGGTCTTTACCCTGGGACTGGGGCTCTGGCTCTGGTTGGGCTATGGTTTCAGCGGCGCCTGGCTGCATGCCAAGCTGCTGTTTGTGGTCTTGCTGATCGGCTATCACGGCTGGTGTCGGGTCTACCTTAAACGCATGGCGAGCGGCGTTTTAAGTCAGAGTGGCCGCTACTTCCGGCTGTTTAACGAACTGCCATTGCTGATTTTCGTGCCGATTCTGATTCTGGTGGTGGTTAAGCCGTTCTGAGGTTACCCACAGGCGGAGGCTGCTAGCTTTGTTCCGGGTGCAATCGATGGAGCAGGCGCTGCAGCCGTGCGTCGAGACGATCAGTCCGCTGGCGCAGCATATCCACATCGGCCATAAAACCTTCGAGCTCGGCCCTTGGTGGTAGCAGGCGGACTTCTTCCTGCAGGTATTCACCCAGGTTGTGGCTCAGGCTGCTGCCGGTCTGGCGCCAATAACGGCCCTGCTGACGCGCAATGCGTGCCGCCTGGTGGGCGGGAAGATCACCGATTTGATCGGCCAGCAGACCTTCCCAGTCGATATCGGTGTCGGCCAGTATGCTTTGCAGTCGGTTGGCCAGGCCACTGTCACCGCTAATGGTTACGCCCTTGCCAAAGAGTGCAGCGGCCTTGTCATTGCTGCTTACTAGGCGCAAGAGTGCGCTGGCGCTGCCGGCAATAACGGCATCGGCTTCGGTGCCGTAGTGTTGCTGCAGCTGCAGACCTTCATTATTGGGGATCAGGAAGAGCGTCATGGCCACCGGTGAGCTGATGTCCAGCGCCACCACGCGGCCGCTGAGCTGGCCCAGCACCCGCAGGGTGACCGGGTCACGGCTGAGCAGGCTGTTCAGGCCCTGCTCGGCCAGAGTGAGCAGGGCGGCATTGAGCATGTTCAGAGGCATGGCGTGATTCTCGTGGATCGCTTCAGGGCTTGATGCCGGTGTGCAGCGCTACCACGCCGCCGGTCATGTTCTGATACTTGCACTGTACGAGCCCTGCGTCTTGCATCATCCCCTTGAGGGTTTCCTGATCCGGGTGCATACGAATGGACTCGGCCAGGTAGCGGTAGCTTTCGGCATCACCGGCAATCGCCTGACCCATTTTGGGCAGGATGTTGAAGGAGTAGAAGTCGTATAGCTTGGTAAGCGCGGGATTATCAGTTTTGGAAAACTCCAGCACCATGACCTTGCCGCCAGGTTTGAGTACCCGGGCCATGGAGCGCAGGGCTGCGTCCTTGTCGGTGACATTGCGCAGGCCAAAGGCGATGGTAATGACATTGAAGTAGTTGTCCGGAAATGGCAGGGCTTCGGCGTTGGCCTGAACGAATTCGATATTGCCGGCCGCGCCGCGATCGAGCAGCTTGTCGCGCCCGACCTTCAGCATGGAGTCGTTGATATCCGCCAATACAACCTTGCCCTGGGCACCGACGAGACGGGAGAAACGCAGTGTCAGGTCACCGGTGCCGCCGGCGATATCCAGCACCCGGTGGCCAGCGCGCACGCCGCTCTGTTCGATGGTCAGGCGCTTCCACAGCCGGTGTACGCCACCGGACATTAGATCGTTCATGATGTCGTACTTGGTAGCGACCGAGTGAAACACGTCGGCCACGCGCTTGGCCTTGTCTTCAACCGGTACCTGCTGGTAACCGAAGTCAGTGGTGTTGTCTTGCTTGTGGTCGCTCATGGTCACAGTTCACTAAGCCTTTGCGGAATCTGTGCGCATTGTAGCGCGCCACCCGGGGATTTGTCTGTTCTAGGAGGCTGTCCGACAAT
>NZ_BCNS01000108.1 GCF_001528745.1 Marinobacterium profundum
AATAGAACCACTATTCGCCTTAAAAGAGCTCAAAAATTGCCTCAAAACGGGCTTTCCCTCGCGACGATCGGCTAAGCCCGACAGGCTCCTGGCGTCGCGCTGTTGCACAGGGACTCGGCTTTGTTAGCCTCTGGCGATCATGCCACCATCGCGGGAGGCACCGGCGGCTTCGAGCTGACGCAGGTAGTCGTTCCAGTAACGGTCGTAGTCGTGGGCCAGGTCGTAAAGGTATTCCCAGGTAAAGAGGCCGCTGTCGTGACCGTCATCAAACACGATCTTGAGGGCATAGTTGCCGGCCGGCACTACCTGTTTGAGCCCTACCAGTTTCTTGCCGGTTTGCAGCACGCCCTGGCCAATGCCATGGCCGCGCACTTCGGCCGAAGGGGAGTGGACGCGCAGGTATTCGGCGGTGAGCTCGAAGCTGCCATCCGGGTACACCAGTTCCAGCGTGCGTGACTTTAGATGCAAACGGATGTCGGAGGGAAGCGGTACTTCGTTCATCGCACAACCTGTGGCGTTGGGGCGGGACTTTGCCCGTCGCTTTAATTTATTGGAGCAGCGCCGGTGGGCGCTGCGGCCGGATCAGAGAATGTAGTGGCTCAGATCCTGATCCTGGCTCAACTCGGCCAGGTATTTGTCGACGTAGGCGGCATCGATCAGCAGCTTTTCACCGCCCAGGTCAGAGGCCGTAAATGACAGCTCTTCAAGCAGTCGCTCCATCATGGTGTGCAAACGACGGGCGCCTATGTTCTCGGTCTGCTCGTTGACCTTAAACGCCAGCTCCGCGATCCGGGCGATGGCATCGTCGCCGAATTCGATCTCGACGCCTTCGGTCTTCATCAGCTCGCGGTACTGCTCGGTGATGCTGGCGTTGGGCTCGGTGAGAATACGACGGAAATCATCGGGGGTCAGAGCATTGAGCTCGACGCGAATCGGCAGACGGCCCTGCAGTTCGGGAATCAGGTCGGACGGGCGCGCCAGATGGAAGGCGCCCGAGGCGATAAAGAGTATGTGGTCGGTGTTGACCATGCCGTGCTTGGTGCTGACGGTGCAGCCTTCGATCAGCGGCAGCAGGTCGCGCTGTACGCCTTCGCGGGAGACATCGCCGCCGGTTGAGTCGGAGCGCTTGCAGACCTTGTCTATCTCGTCGAGAAAGACGATGCCGTTCTGTTCTACAAGTTCAATGGCGTTTTGCTTGATGTCTTCATCTTTCACCATTCGGGCGGCTTCTTCATCCACCAGCAGCTTGAAGGCTTCCTTCACCGGCAGGCGGCGATGCTGCTTGCGGTCTCCACCGAAGTTGGCAAACATGCTCTGCAGCTGGCTGGTCATTTCTTCCATGCCAGGTGGCGACATGATTTCAACGCCGGCCTTGGGCTGGGCGAGATCGAGTTCGATCTCCTTGTCGTCCAGCTGATGTTCGCGCAACTTTTTGCGAAATACCTGGCGTGTGGCGCTGTCGGTCTTGCTAGGCGCAGGCTCATTGCCCGTGGTGCGGGCCGGGGGCAGCAGGGCATCGAGAATACGTTCTTCAGCGGCTTCCTCGGCCCGAAAGCGCACCTTGTCCATTTCCTGCTCGCGCACCATCTTGATGGCCATATCGACCAGGTCGCGCACTATGGTTTCCACATCCCGACCGACGTAGCCGACTTCAGTGAATTTGGTCGCTTCGACCTTGATAAAGGGGGCGTTGGCGAGCTTGGCCAGCCGGCGGGCGATTTCAGTCTTACCGACCCCGGTGGGGCCTATCATCAGAATGTTCTTGGGAGATACTTCGGCCCGCAGCTCTTCGTTGAGCTGCATGCGGCGCCAGCGGTTGCGCAGTGCTACGGCGACCGAACGCTTGGCGGCATCCTGACCGATAATATGGCGGTCCAGCTCGTGGACGATTTCACGCGGTGTCATGTTGGACATGTCTATTTCCTCGGGTCGCCCGTCAGGCCACGGAATTCAGTTCTTCGATGGTGAGGTTGTCGTTGGTAAAGACGCAGATACCGGCGGCGATTTGCAGGCTCTTCTCAACGATGTCACGGGCCGGGAGTTCGCTGTTGGCGACCAGGGCACGGGCGGCGGACAGGGCATAATTGCCGCCGGAACCGATTGCTATGACGCCATCTTCGGGGTCGATAATATCGCCGCTGCCAGAGATCAGGAAGGTACGCTCCTTGTTGGCGACCAGCATCAGCGCTTCAAGCTTGCGCAGAGCGCGGTCACTGCGCCATTCGCGGGCCAGCTGGGTGACTGCGGTAACAATGTTGCCCTGGTGTTTGTCGAGCTGCTGCTCGAACAGATCGCGCAGGGTGATGGCATCGGCGGTGGAGCCGGCGAATCCGGTGATAACCTGATGCTTGGGCAGCAGGCTGACTTTTCTGGCAGTGCCTTTCATTACGGTGTTGCCCAGCGATACCTGGCCGTCGCCACCAACCACTACCTTGTCGCCCCGACGCACGGATACGATTGTTGTCATGTGCTGCTCCTGAGTAAGCCTATCCCGCAAAGATGGTGCCGCAGCCGCGAAATTCAAGCGTAGCGGGCAAATTATACCCGCTCGCCAGCCGCGTCGCTGTGGTGAGCTACGAACTCGGGTTACGCCAAGCGGCCCTCCTAGGGGGCAGGAGGGCAAAACGCTGTATCGGGATACAGTCAGGGTGAGCAGCACGGGGCAGAGCGGGGAGGCGCTAGCAGGTAAGAATAGGGCAAGCGACCAGGGTGGCGGTACGCTGATGCGCACTGCCACCCTGGGCGATTTACTGCTTTATTTCCATGGGCAGGATGCGCATCTTGGCCATCTTGTTCTGCGCCTTGTTGATGGCGGTGCGACTGTCAAAGGGCCCGGTGCGAACCCGATACCAGGTGCCATTGCTGCCTTCGCTTTTGCTCGTGTGTACATTGGGCAACCCGGCCAGCAATAGCTGGGCGCGCATGCGTTCGGCATCGGCTGGATCCCGGAAGGAGCCGGCCTGCAGCAGATAGCTCTGCTCCAGCTTGGCATCACGCGGTGTTGACTTGTAAGCCTCCACCGTGGGTGTCTGAACCTCACTCTTGGGCAGCATTTCGTAAAAATCGAAACGCGTTTGCGGCTCGGGTGCGGGCTCGCTGCTGTTGATCGATATCTCCTTCACGGCTTCTTTGGGCACCGGAGCCTTATCCAGTTCCGCTGGCTTTGGCGTGGGTTCGGGCTTGGCCGCCACAGGCGCCGGTGCCGGTGCCGGAGCTATGGCCCTGGTCTGTGGTTTGGCGGGGGCCGACTGAAAACTGTTCAGTTGCATCAGGCCATAGGCCAGACCGCCGATCGCCACGACTACCACCAGCGCCAGTGGCCAGGCGCTTTTCTTTTGCCGCGGTGCGGGCCTGGAGGGCGCGCTGTTGCGGCCGCGGCTGGCGCCGCTGTTACGGTTGTTCTTCTGGGCAAAGTCCTTGCGTGACGCCATGGGGTTACATCTGTTCCGGTGCCGACACGCCCAGCAGTTGCAGGCCGTTGGCCAGAATCTGGCGTACCGCCGTGCTCAGGGTCACACGGGCGTTACGCAGATCGGCGTCATCGATCAGCATTTTGTGAGCGTTGTAGTAGGAATGGAAGTCGTTGGCCAGTTCGCGCAGGTAGTTGGCCAGCACGTGGGGTTCGTAGTTGAGCGCCGAACCCTGCAGTACTTCCGGGTATTTGCCCAGTTTGGTGATCAGGTCCTTTTCGTGCTCGGTGTCCAGCAGCCCAAGGTTGGCGAGGCCTGCAGCCTGATCCCAGGACCAGCTGGCTTCATCCAGCTTGCGCAGCACCGAGCAGACACGGGCGTGCGCATACTGAATGTAGTAGATGGGGTTGTCCTTGGACTCGGACTTGGCCAGCTCCAGATCGAAGTCCATGTGCTGTTCGGACTTGCGGGTGACATAGAAGAAACGACAGGCATCGTTGCCCACTTCTTCGCGCAGTTCACGCAGGGTGACGAAGGAACCTGAACGGGTGGACATCTGCACCCGCTCCTGGCCGCGGTACAGTATGGCGAACTGCACCAGTCGCACCACCAGGCGCTCCGGGTCGTAGCCCATGGCTTCCAGCGCCGCTTTTACGCGGGTGATATAGCCGTGGTGATCAGCACCCCAGATATTGACGACCTTGTCGAAGCCGCGCTCGAACTTGTTCATGTGGTAGGCGATATCGGAGGCGAAATAGGTGGTCTGGCCATTGGCGCGACGCACAACTCGGTCCTTGTCGTCACCAAAGTCGGTGGAGCGGAACCAGAGGTTACCTTCTTCTTCGAACAGGTAACCTTTTTCCTGCAGCTTGTTCAGGGCGCTGTCGACATCGCCGGTATGGGTGAGGGAGCGCTCGCTGAACCACTGCTGGTACTGCACGCCGAAACCGCCGAGGTCATCGCGGATATCGCTGAGAATGGAGTCCAGGCCGGCACTGAAAACCTGCTCGTAGCCGTCATCGCCCAGCAGGGCGCGACAGCGTTCGATCAGGGCATCTATGTGCACTTCCTTGTCACCGCCTGCAGGCTCATCGGCGGGGATATCACTGAAGACTATGGCGCTGCTGTGGTGCAGGGTATCGCCCAGGCGCGCGCGCAGGTCAGCGGCGATATCGTGAATGTATGCACCCTTGTAGCCGTTGCTCGGGAAGGCGAAGCTTTCGCCACCGTTTTCGAGGTAGCGCAGCCAGACACTGGTGGCGAGGATGTTCATTTGCCGCCCGGCATCGTTGACGTAGTATTCGCGCTCGACCTGTACGCCGGCGGCTTCAAGCAGATCCGATACAGTCGCACCATAGGCGGCACCACGACCATGACCTACGTGCAGCGGGCCCGTGGGGTTGGCTGAGACGAACTCGACCTGAACACGACCGGCGCTGTTGGCGGGCTGACGGCCATATTCATGACCGGCACTGAGGATGGCGGCTACCACTTGATTGGCAACATCGGCCTTCATGTAGAAATTGATGAATCCGGGGCCGGCAATCTCGGTCTTGGCGAGCTGCGTCGAAGCGGGCAGCGCATCGAGAAGCGCCTGAGCCAGCTGTCGCGGATTTTGTCGGGCAGGCTTGGCCAGCGTCAAAGCAATGTTGGAGGCGAAGTCACCGTGCGTCTTATCACGGGTGTTTTCCACCATGACATTGGTTTGGATATCGGCAGGCAAGGTGCCGTTTGCAATCAGTGTGGCGAGCGCAGAATCGATTAGATCCGCAATATGTTGTTTCATCAGACGTGAGTTACCGGTTCGGATTGGACAAAAATCGACCGCGCATTATCGCCTGTTGACGCCTTATTGTTAAGGGGCACGTAAACGGACTGGCTGGTCAATTTTTTCCAACTACGACCCTATGTGATTGTTTTGGCGATATCAGGCCGAGCGCCGCCGGGTGATTAGTGGTTGTCGATGGGGTCTACATCCAGACTCCAGCGTACCTGCCGGGCCAAGGGAGACTGCTCCAGCAAGGGCGTGATGTTGCTTAGCAACTGTTGCAGGGCGCGCCTGTCGTGACTTTGCAATAGCAGCTGGGCGCGGAAGAATCCGGCACGTTTCTCCATGGTGGCAGGGAAGGGGCCCAGCCAGCTGACAGCGGGCAGGTTCAGCTCGCCGGACGCAAGTGCGCTACACAGAGTGCTCAGAAAGGCTTCGGCCCGGCCGCGGCGGTTGGCTTCGGCGCGCAGCAGTGCGTGGTATATAAATGGAGGCAGGCCGCTTTTCTGGCGCAGCTTGAGCTCCGCCGTGGCGAAGGCCTCGTAACCCTGGTTCACCAGTTGTATCAGCGTTGGATGATCGGCATGGTGTGTCTGCATCAATACCTCCCCCGGACGCTCCGCTCGGCCCGCTCGGCCTGCAACCTGCAAAATTAGCTGGGCGGTGCGCTCCATGCCGCGAAAATCCGCACTGAACAGGCCTGCATCGGCGTCCAGAATCACGACCAGGGTGACGGCTGGGAAATGATGTCCCTTGGCCAGCATCTGGGTGCCGACCAGAATGCAGGGGCGACCATCGTGCACGCGCTCCATTATGTCCTGCATGGCGTTGCGCCGCTGCGTGCTGTCACGGTCGACGCGGATTACATCGGTGTCGGGGAACAGTTGTTGCAGCACGCCTTCGGTGCGTTCCGTGCCGGCACCCTGGGGCTTGAAGTCGGAGCTATGGCAGGACGGGCAGCGGTGCGGGATGGGGCGCTGATGGTCGCAGTGGTGGCAGTGCAGATGTGGCGGCGTACGGTGCAGCGTCATGCGGGCGTCGCAGCGGTCGCACTCGATCACTGTGCCGCACTGGTGGCACATCAGCGCCGGTGAGAAACCGCGTCTGTTCAGAAACAGCAGCACCTGATTGCCCTGTTGCAGCTCAATGCCGATGCGGCGCACCACTTCATCCGACAGGCCGCTGTTGAGCGGTTGCTGGCGAATGTCGTAGAGCTCGAATCCGGGTGGACGGGCGTTGCCGGCGCGCTCGTTCAGGCGCACATGGCGGTAACGGCCGCTATGGGCATTGTGCAGAGTTTCGAGCGACGGCGTGGCCGTGCCCAGTACCAGCGGAATGTTTTCAGCGCGGGCGCGCATCACCGCAAGGTCGCGGGCCGAATAGCGAAAACCATCCTGTTGCTTGAACGAGGTGTCGTGTTCTTCATCGACGATGATGATGCCGGGCGTCTTCAGGGGCGTGAACAGCGCCGAGCGGGTGCCGATTACCACCCGTGCCTGGCCAGAGCGGGCCTGCAGCCAGGCGTCCAGACGCTGACGGTCGGTCATGTTGGAGTGCAGAACCTGGACTTCCACGGCGAAGCGGGAGCGAAAGCGGCTCACGGTTTGCGGTGTCAGGCCAATTTCCGGTACCAGCACCAGCGCCTGGCCACCCTGGTGCAAGATGCGTTCGATGGCCTGTAGATAGACTTCTGTCTTGCCGGAGCCGGTGATGCCCTGCAGCAGGACGGGGTTAAAGCCATCACGCTCGAACACCGCATTCAGCGCCTGTTGCTGTTCTGCATTCAGGGGGAGTACGGACTGGCGCAGCAGTTCTGTGTCAGCGGGAGTTGCAGATGTCGCGCTGAGGGCTGCTTCGCGCTCTTCGATCAATCCCTTGTCACTCAGCAGTTTCTGCTGCGCGCTGCTGTAACCGGCACTGCGAATGGTCGGATTATCGAGACCCTCGGGGTGCTGCAGCAGCCACTCAAGCAGGGCGCGCTGCTTTTTGGCACGGGGTGCTATGGCATCGCTGTTGCTACCCGGCGTCACATGCCAGCGCAGTTGCGGGCTGGGTTGATCGCTCTCGCCCTTGCGCAGCAGAACTGGCAGCGCCTGGTGCAGGGCATCGCCAACGGGATGCTGATAATAGTCCGCGGCCCAGCAGGCCAGCTCCAGCAGGTGGAGTGGCAAGGGCGGCGTCTGATCCAGTATCTCCAGTGCAGGCTTGAGCTTGGCCAGCGGGAACTCGGATGTTTGGGCGACTTCTATCAATACGCCTGTGAGTTCACGGCGGCCAAAGGGCACACGAATACGCACGCCTATAGCGGGAATGGCCTCCAGTCCGCAGGCCGGAGGCAGGTAGTCGAACAGGCGACGCAGGGGTGTCGGCAGGGCGATGCGAAGAATTGTCATGGCGTCGGTGCTGGCTCGGAAGCTCCCTAGTCTAGGCGTAATAGGGGCTCTATTGAAGGGGCTAATTGCTTGCGACCGCACAGGGCTATGCGTATAATCACGCGCCTGGTTACGGTCATAAACCGTGGCATTATTCTATGGAACGAAAGTGCGGTGCCCGGCAGAAATGCTGATCGGGTAGCGGCACAGATTATCGAGGCTTGTGATGAAAACTGGAATCCACCCTAAGTACGAAGACGTTACCGTAACCTGCTCTTGCGGCAATGAGATGAACACACGTTCTACCATGTGCCAGAACATGCACGTCGACGTATGCAGCCAGTGCCACCCGTTCTACACGGGCAAGCAGAAAGACGCCACTACCGGTGGTCGTATCGATCGCTTCAACAAGCGTTTCGGTGGTCTCAAGCTGGCGAAGTAATTCGGCTGAAATTGCCAAGAAATTTTTTGCTAAAGGCACTCCTCTGGAGTGCCTTTTTCGTTTGGGTCTGACGAGTCTGATTAGATCAGGCAAAGGCAGGTTTTGGGCCCCGGTTCGGGTGGGTTCTGTGCCGGTCTGGGCTAGGCGTGCAGCCTGGATTTAACGCGATGACCGGCTGTTTTATTGCGGGATTCCACGGTGATGGCAGTGCTGTTCGGCGTTGAATTGAGGGTGCTGATGCTGTCTTGCATAGGGGCGAACAGCTTATTTTTGACTCAGCATTTTTGAGCTAACTTATTGATAATAAATTATAAAAACACATTAATGACCGTGAATTCCGGGCGTCATTTTAAGCTGCATTGCCTATTCCTGCAGCGTCGATTTCATGTGCTTTGAGGGTTATTGTGGGTATAAGGTGTTTTCTATATCATTCATAACCCCTGCAATCTAATAAATCAGCCTATTGAGCCTGCAACCATGTCTGAGCAATTTAAGAAAGCCGCACTCGATTATCACGAGTTTCCCCGTCCGGGCAAGATCAGCGTAGAACTGACAACCCCCGCCGAATCCGCCCGTGATCTGGCTCTCGCATACAGCCCGGGTGTTGCCGAGCCGGTACGTGAAATCGCCCGTGATCCGGACAATGCCTACCGTTACACCGCCAAGGGCAACCTGGTGGCGGTTATTTCGAACGGCAGCGCCATTCTGGGTCTGGGTAACCTGGGACCGCTGGCCTCCAAGCCGGTTATGGAAGGCAAAGCGCTTCTGTTTAAACGTTTTGCGGGCATTGATTCTGTTGATATCGAAGTCGATGCGGAGAGCCCGCAGGCCTTTATCGATACCGTGGCCCGCATTGCCGAAACTTTTGGCGGTATCAACCTCGAAGACATCAAGGCGCCAGAGTGCTTTGAAATTGAGCGTACTCTGATCGAGCGCTGCAATATCCCGGTCTTCCATGATGACCAGCATGGTACCGCGATCGTTACTGCGGCCGGCATGATCAATGCGCTGGAGATTGCCGGCAAGAAGCTGGATGAAGTCCGCATCGTCTGCCTGGGCGCCGGTGCTGCCGCGTCTGCCTGCATGAAGTTGCTGATCAACATGGGCGCCAAGGTTGAAAACATCTTCATGATTGATCGCAAGGGTGTGATCCACTCTGGTCGTGATGATCTGAGCCCTGAAAAGGCGGTGTTCGCCACTGAAACCGACCTGCGTACTTTGGATGATGCCATCGAAGGCGCCGATGTGTTCGTGGGTCTGTCCGGACCAGACCTGTTCAAGCCAGAGCAGTTGGCCAAAATGGCGGCTACGCCGATCGTCTTTGCCTGCTCCAACCCGGATCCGGAAATTCATCCGGACCTGGCTCATGCCACCCGCAGCGATGTGATCATGGCCACGGGTCGTTCCGACTTCCCGAACCAGGTGAATAACGTCCTGGGCTTCCCGTTCATTTTCCGTGGTGCACTGGATGTGCGTGCCACTGAAATCAACGAAGCCATGAAGGAAGCCGCGGTCAAGGCTCTGGCTGAACTAGCGAAGCTGGAGGTTCCGCAGGACGTGCTGGCCGCCTATGAGCTGGACGCGCTGGAATTTGGTCCGCAGTACATTATTCCCAAGCCGACTGATAACCGCCTGTTCGGTGTTGTATCCATGGCGGTCGCTCAGGCTGCAATCGATAGCGGCGTTGCACGTCTGCCACTGCCCGCGCATTACCCGCTGACAAGTGTTGCTGATCTGTTGAAGTGATCGTTTGGCGGTAATCCAGTTAGTCCGGCGCAAGGCTGTGTCGGATTAACTCGAGGTCCTAGGAGGCTGTCCTAGCCTGTCGAACTTGGCCGATCGTAACGAGGGAAAGACCGATTTGAGGCAGTTTTTGAGCTCTTTTGAGGCGAATAGTGGTTCTATTTAACAAAAAAGAGCACATAAAATGACCAAATTCGGCTTTTCCGCAGTAGGTCAGTGGTAAGTCCGACAGGCTGCTAGAGAATGGGGTGGTTCGCTGAATTCCAGGCTCAGGTTCTGGAGTGACAGAGGAGCCATCCCTTTTTTGTATCCAGGTTCTGGGCGCCAGTTTCAGGCAAGCCTTTGCTCTGCTTTGGTATTGCTGCTGTGCGACAGGGCCAGTACCAAGTGGTGTGGCTCTACCTGCTGATTTCTTCTTTTATTACTCTGCTCTTTTCTTTTGTATCGATATTTAGCCGCAATGTCAGGGTTTCGCCTTGATTGTGTTGCACTGAATCGTGGTTGCAGCTTTGGTGGGGATGCAGGCCTGAGTCGTCGGCCCGGGCTTAGAAAATGTCGTCTGTGGTGATCTGGCCGCCGCTTGCGGCATTTTGGGCGGCTCTGGAGGGGGTGTCCTCGGCGCGAAACACTTCGAAAATGGCATTTTCCTGGCCAGGGTACGCCAGCATGCCGGTGGCCGGATCAATTTTTACCCGTACTATGCCATCAGGTTGTACGGGGCCGTTTTCGGGTGTCTGATCCAGCGCGGTTTCCATAAAGTCGATCCAGATGGGCAATGCTGCTGTGCCGCCAAATTCGCTGCGACCAAGGGGGGCGGGTTGGTCGAAGCCGACCCAGGCGGTGGCGACCAAATCGCGGTTGAAGCCGGTGAACCAGGCATCTTTCTGATCGTTGGTCGTGCCAGTTTTGCCGGCCAGATCGCTGCGCTTCAGGCTGCGTGCGCGAGTCGCCGTGCCTTGGCGAATGACGTCCTGCAGCATGCTGTACATCAGGTAGGCGGTGCGAGGCTCCATGATACGCGGTGCGCTGGGGGATAGTTGTTGGGGTGTGGTGGTGTTTTCAATGTCTTGTGCCTGGCTGCAATCTGCGCAGGCGGGTCTGGCCTGGAAAATAAGGTTGCCGTGCTGATCTTCGATGCGCTGTATAAAGTAGGACGAAACCTTGTAGCCTCCATTGGCAAGAGCGGCGTAGCCGGTGGCGATTTCCATAGGCGTAACGTCGGCGCTGCCAAGCGAAAGCGACAAATTGTGGGGCAGGCGCTGCGGATCAAAACCAAAGCCCTGAATGTAGTCGATGGTAGTCTCGATGCCCACCGCACGCAGCAGGCGAATGGAAACCAGGTTGCGGGACTTGAACAGACCTTCACGCAGTCGTGTCGGGCCGTAGAACTGCTCGCTGTAGTTTTGCGGCCTCCAGTTGCGCCCCAGGCTGGCGTCATGAAATACCACGGGTGCATCGTTGATCAGGCTGGCGGGAGTAAAGCCATTTTCCAGTGCGGCGGCGTAGATGAACGGCTTGAAGTTGGAGCCGGGCTGGCGATAGGCCTGGGTTGCGCGGTTGAATTTGTTCAGGTTGAAATTGAAACCGCCGCTGAGGGCGCGAATGGCGCCATTCTTTGGATCGAGCGCGACGAAGGCGCCCTGGACCTGTGGCAGCTGGCTAAGAGTCCAGCTGTCGGCGTCTTTGTAGATGCGGATAATATCGCCAGTGGCGAGGATATCTGCCGCCTTCTTGGGGGGCGCCCCCATGGAGTTATTGCTGCGGTATTTGCGTGCCCACTTAAGGCCATTCCAGTCCAGAGTAACGCTTTCGCCGCTTTTAAGGCTGGCCTGAATGCTCTTGTCGTCCACCTGGGTGACGATGGCGGGCTCAAGATCGGCATAGCTCGTCATGCTCTCAAGTTTTTGCGCGATGGCATCGGGCGTTAGCGCTGTATTGAGTTGGGACTCCGGGCCTCTGTACCCGTGGCGCGTGCTGTAATCCAGCAGGCCATTTTGCAGTGCATGGGCGGCCTTGGTCTGCAGCTTGCTGTCCAGCGTGGTGTAAATACGATAGCCATCGTTATAGAGTTCTTCGCCAAAGCGCTCGAACAGTTCGCTACGTACCATTTCAGCGACATAGGGCGCATTCAATTCGATGTCCGCACCGTGGTAACGTGCCGTGACGGGGGCAACTGAAGCCTCTTCGAAAGCCTGATCAGAAATGTATCCCAGGCTGTGCATGCGCTGCAAAATCCAGTTGCGCCGCTCGATGGAGCGTTGGGGGTTACGGATGGGGTTGTCGGAGGAGGGAGCCTTGGGCAAGGCTGCGATAGTGGCCATCTGTGCCAGAGTCAGGTCCTGAATGCTGCTGCCGAAATATACGCCGGCCGCCGCTTCGATGCCGTAGGCGCGTTGCCCCAGATATATCTTGTTGATGTACAACTCGAATATTTCTTCCTTGGTCAGTTCCTGCTCAATGCGCAGGGCCAGCAGGATTTCTATAAACTTGCGGTTGAAGGTGCGTTCTCGGCTGAGGAAGAAGTTTTTCGCAACCTGCATGGTGATGGTGGATCCACCGCTCTGAATCTGGCCGCTGGTGGCAAGCTGGAATGCGGCCCGGCTGAGTCCCCTGAAGTCTATGCCGATATGCTCGAAAAAGCGGCTGTCTTCCGCGGCCTGGAAGGCGCGTACCAGGTCGGTCGGGATGCTTTCATAGCTGACCGGTGTGCGGCGCTTTTCGCCAAATTCGGCTATCAGCTTGTTGTCGCTGGAAAAAATGCGCATAGGGGTCTGGAACTCGACTTCACGCAGACTTTCAACGTCCGGAAGTTGCGGTGCAAGGGTGTAATAGACACCTGCGACAGCAAGCAGCGCTATGACGAGTCCGGCTAAAGCCAGCTTTGCAAATATTTTTACCAGCGAAATCAACACGCTCATGCTACCTTTTAACAAACTATTGGTGCTTAGCTGGTAGTATATCGGTTGCATACCCGGAGCCTCTAGCATTGCATAGTTTTATTTTGCTGGGTTTATGGCTAGAGTTGGTGAGTCCGATGAGAAACCCTGCAGTCTGCAAAGGAATACAGCAGTGTTGAGCTTGCTAGGAAACAAATCTGGAGCATGGGTCGGTGTTGACATAGGGTCATCGTCGGTCAAGCTGGTGGCGCTGTCTAAAAGTGGCACCGATTATTCATTAAACTCATACGCAGTGGTGGCGTTACCTGCGTCTACAGTGGTTGATGGCAGTATTCAGCAAATTTCCGAAGTGTCGGATGCGATAGAAAAAGCATTGCGCAAAATAGGGATGAAGCTGAATTCAGCGGTAACGGCGGTCCCTTCCTCGGCAGTGATTACCAAGAAACTGCAAATAAGCAACGTTTTTGATGAGTTCGAGCTGGAAGAACAGGTCAAAATCGAGGCAGATCAGTTTATCCCCTATCCGCTGGATGAGGTTGCACTGGATTTTGAAGTGATAGGTCCGGTAGAGGGCGTCGCTAATCTCAACGATATACTTGTGGTGGCCTGCCGCCGGGGGGATGTCGAACAGCGGGAAGAGGCCATCAATGGTGCCGGTCTCAAATGCGAGATCATCGACGTTGATACCTACGCCATGGAACGGGTCTATCCGTGCCTTGTGGGTGATTCGGTCAAGCCTGGCGAGTTGGTGGGATTGGCTGATGTCGGTGCCTCGACTCTGACGCTGAATGTCTTCAAAGATGGTGCCATTATCTACAGTCGCGAGCAGGCCTTTGGTGGCGATGATCTGGTAAATGCGATTCAGCAGCAGTACGGCATGCCAGCAGCTGAAGCCGAACAGGCGTTGCGACACAATGAGTTGAGCGACGATATTCGGGAAATGCTGGTGATGCCATTTCGCCAGACGATTGCGCAGCAGGTCTCGCGATCCATGCAGTTTTTTTATTCCTCCGGTGTGCAGCAGCAACTGGCACAGCTGATTATTGCCGGTGGCGCTGTATCAATAGATGGCATAGAGTCGCTGATGGAAGCGGAAGTGGGTATACCCACCGTTGTTGCAAATCCGTTTGCGGCAATGAAAGTCAGCCCCAAGCTCAACAAGCAGCGATTAGAGGCTGAAGCTCCCCTGCTAACGAAAGCCTGCGGGCTTGCGATGCGCTCATTTGATCAATAGGGATAACGTATGGCGCGGATTAACCTACGACCATGGCGTGAAGAGCGAAATGCCGCACGGCAGAAGCAATTCATTACCAATTTGTTATTTACCGCCATTATGGCCGGCGTAGTATCTTTTGGTATTAGCTACTATTTTGACGTTCAGATGGATCGCCAGCAGGCTCGCAATAATTATCTCAAGGTTGAAATAACCAAGCTGGACGAGAAAATAAAAGAAATACGGGAGTTGGAGCGGCAACGCGAACGCCTGCTCGAACGGCTTAATGCCATCCAGGAGCTGCAAGGTAACCGTCCACTGGTAGTACGTTATTTCGATGAGCTTGTGCGGGTTTTACCGGACAAGCTTTATTATTCCTCCGTTTCTCGCAGTGGTAACAGTGTTGCGGTCAATGGCCTTGCGGATCAAAACAGGGATGTATCCAATCTCATGCGAGGCATGGACTCTTCCATCTGGTTTGGTGAGCCCAATCTGTCACAGGTCAAAAGTGCCGGCGCCGTGCGCCAGTTCAACCTGAGCGTACCCCTGACTAAACCCAAAGAAGATGGAGGGCAATAATAATGAATGCCCTAAGTAATGCCTTCAAGGGTTTCGATATCAATAATGTTGATGTCAATGAGGCCGGTAACTGGCCTGTAGGCGTCAAGGTCATTGTGTATGTATTGCTGTTCAGCGCCTTGGTGGGGGCGGCAATTTATTTCCATGTAAACGACCAGTACATAGGTCTTGAGCGGGAAATGGCCAAGGAACCCTCGATAAAGAAAGAATTCCAGAACAAGGCTTTCCAGGTGGCGAACCTGCCTGCACTGCGCAAGCAGATGGCGGACGTAGAGGGGCGCTTTTCCGAACTCTTGACCCAGCTGCCGACGGATAAAGAAGTGCCGGGTCTGCTGGAAGATATTTCGGATATAGGGCGTGGCGCCGGCTTGGCGATCAACAGCATAGCGCTGCAGTCGGAGCGCAAGAGCAAATTCTATATCGAGCTGCCCATAAATATTTCTGTTGCCGGTACTTATCATGAGCTGGGGCAGTTTGTCAGCGGCGTGGCGGCAATAGATCGAATAGTGACATTGCACGACTTCAAGGTAAGTCCGGGCAGTGGCTCTTTGGTGATGACAATCCAGGCGAAGACGTATCGTTATGATGACACCAAATAAGCACGCCGCTGTCGCTGGCAGCACCGTCAGGGCTGGGGTTTTGCTCCTGCTCGCAACCCTTGTCAGCGGTTGTATCTGGGTGGAAGATACCGCAGATCTGCGCTCCTACGTGCAGCAAACCCAGGCTAAACCTCCCGGGAAAATAAAGCCTCTACCCGAATTCAAGTCCTACGAGGCCTTTATTTATCAGGGTGCCAGCCTGCGTGATCCATTCCAGCCGCTGATCGAGCTGGTGGTTGAAGAGGATCAGGGGCCTGTATCTGATTTGAAGCCCGATACTGACCGCCCTAAAGTCTATCTTGAGTCCTTTCCCATTGATGGCCTGAGCATGGTGGGAACCATCACCAGTCTCGATGGTGGGAACCTCTGGGCATTGCTGAAGGATCCCAAAGGTGAAATTCACCGCGTGAGTAACGGGGATTTTATCGGTCTGGATTATGGTCAGGTGCGGGAGGTGTCCGAGCTGGGCCTTGAGCTTGTGGAAATTATTGAAAATGGTCGGGGGGGCTGGATGAAGCGCCCGCGCGTGATTGCCTTGCCTGAAGAAGAATGATCAAAGGACAGCTAGGGTTATGAATATATACAGCATATGCAAGGATAACTCCGTGTCGCGGGGTCTTGGGTGGCAGTTATTGCTGATACTGGCATGTTGTCTGATTGCGCTGCAGGTGCGGGCCGAAAGCGTGATGCTGAAGGACTCATCCTTCGTCGCCTTGCCGGGGCACAAGCTGGAGGTGCGGCTGGATTTTAATATGCCGCCGCCGTCCCCCAGGGCCTACGTGATCGACAGCCCGCCGCGCCTGGTGCTGGATCTTGCCGGCGCGAGCAATGACCTGGGTCGACGTCAGCTGGACATCAAGACCGGGCAGGTCGACAGTCTGAATATGGCTGAAACTGGTGGGCGCTTGCGCATCGTTGCCAATCTCAATGAAATGGTGGACTACCAGACCTATACCGAAGGTAACTCACTCTTTATGGTGTTTGGCGGTTCCGCAGGCGCGCTGGCTTCGGGGGCATTGCGCGATCGTTCAGCAAAAACGGTGCAAAGCTCCAGGCCTGAAGCAAGCACTGCGGGCACACGAGTGCAGGGTATTGATTTTGAACGCATGGATGGCGGGCTCGGTCGCGTGCTGATTTCGATGTCTGATGACAAGTCTGGCCTTGATATTATTGAAGAAGGCAATAACGTTGTTATCAACCTGCTGGGTGCCTCCCTGTCTGGCTCGCTTGAACAGCGTGTCGATGTGCAGGATTTCGCCACGCCGGTCATGTTTATCGATGCCATGAGTAGCGGCGCCAACACCACTATTCTGGTCAAGCCGGGGGCTTCTCCCTATGACTACATGGCCTATCAGACCGGTAGCCAGCTGGTGCTCGATTTCCGCCCAGTTACTTACGCCGAAGATGAGAAGCGCAAGAAGGAGCGTTTCCCCTTTACCGGTAAGAAACTAAGTCTGAATTTCCAGAATGTGGATATTCGCTCGATTCTGCAGGTCATCGCAGAAGTCGCCGAGATGAATCTTGTGGTTAATGATAACGTCGACGGCAACATTACCCTGCGACTGAAAGATGTCCCCTGGGACCAGGCGTTGGATCTGGTACTCAAAACTAAGGGCCTGGATCAACGGACCGTGGGTAATGTAATGCTGATCGGACAGGCTGCCGATATCGCTGAGCGCGAGCGGGCTGAGCTTGAAGCGCAGAAACAGGTGAAAGAGCTGGCGCCGCTGGTAACCGAATTCATACAGGTGGATTTTCGCAAGTCCTCTGAAATGAAGTCCCGTGTCGAGCAGGCCAAGCTGGTTTCCGAGCGTGGCTTTATCATGTCAGACGATGAAACCAACGTGCTGATGGTGCGTGAAACCGCGGCTCAAATCGAAGACATTCGTGATACACTGCGGCGCTTCGATGTCGAGGTGGCGCAGATTCTGATTGAAGCGCGCATCGTATCGGCGTCCAATGATTTCCAGAAAGACTTGGGGATTCGCTGGGGTGCATCGGCGGTAGAGAATCGCAAGAACAGCAGCTTCGTTATAGATGGTGGCGCCGGGTCTGTCACGGATGCTGGTTTGTCCAGTACCAACATTACCGGTAATATCACGGATTCGAATCTGATGGTGGATCTGGGTGTTACGCCGCAGTCCTCCATTGTGTTCAGTTATATTCGCGATAACTTCCTGCTGTCGGCCGAGCTGTCTGCGCTGCAGACCGAAGGCAAGGCGGAAATCGTCTCGCAGCCCAAGGTTATTACGACCAATGGCAAACCTGGGCTGATCGAGTCCGGGGTGCAGATTCCGTACCAGACAGTGGAAGATGGTGAGGTCAGCATCCAGTTTGAAGATGCAACTCTGAAGTTGCAGGTGACACCACAGCTGAATCCAGGGGATCGCATTACGCTTGATCTGGATATCACCCAGGACTCTGTCGGTGCGGTACTGCCCAACGGTGAGGTGTCGATCAATACCAACCAGCTGACCACAACGGTCAATGTGGCGGATGGCGATACAGTGGTTCTCGGTGGGGTCTTCCGTAACGAGACAGTAAACAACTTGAGCAAGACGCCGCTGCTGGGAGACCTTCCGGTGATAGGCAGCCTGTTTCGCAAGCGTGAACAGTCCAACACCAAGACGGAACTGTTGATCTTTATTACGCCGAAGCTGATCAGGGAGTCTCTGGCAGTTCAGTAATCGGGGTTTGGTACAACTTGAACATCTTTCTTATTGGCCCTATGGGAGCTGGAAAAAGCACCATAGGGCGTCTTCTTTCTCACGAGCTGAATCTGGAGTTTATCGACAGTGACAGGGAGATAGAGGCCCGTGCTGGGGCGAATATTCCCTGGATATTCGATGTTGAGGGTGAGGCAGGCTTCCGTGAGCGGGAAGAGTCCGTCATTCACGACCTTTGCGAACGTGACAACATCGTGCTGGCGACCGGCGGTGGTGCTGTTATCCGTGAGGCCAATCGTGCTGCGCTGCAGTCCCATGGTGTTGTCATTTATCTGCATACCACTGTTGAGCAGCAGCTCGAGCGCACGGCGCGGGACAAGAATCGCCCGCTGTTACAAACCGAGAACCCCGCCGAGACTTTGCAGCAGCTGCTGCTTCAGCGTGATCCACTCTACCGGCAGACCTGTGATATAACCCTGCATACTGACAGGCGCCATCCCAAGGCGGTCGTCTCTGAGATTTTTCGTCAGTTGTCCAAGCTCGGCCTGGTCAGGTGACTCTTTCTACACAGGAGTAATTTGCGGGTGCAAAATTTAAGCGTCGATTTGGGTGAGCGCAGTTACCCCATTTATATTGGCGAAGGCTTGCTGCAGCAAAAGCTGCTCGAGCCCTACATCAGCGGCCGCCAGGTCTGCATTGTGACGAATGAAACTGTTGCTCCGCTCTATCTGGCGACAGTTCAGCAGGCGCTGCAGAACTATCAGGTTGATACGCTGATCCTGCCCGATGGCGAACAGTATAAAACCCTGGAACATCTCAATACGATTTTCGATCATTTGCTTGAACTGAGACACAATCGCACCACCACGCTGATTGCACTCGGTGGCGGGGTGGTGGGTGACATGACCGGCTTTGCCGCGGCCTGCTATCAGCGGGGTGTGAATTTTATTCAGATGCCGACCACGCTCTTGTCCCAGGTGGATTCATCTGTAGGCGGCAAGACTGGCGTTAATCACCCTAAGGGCAAAAACATGATTGGGGCCTTCTATCAGCCCCAGTGTGTGTTGATTGATACCTCGGTGCTAACCACCCTGCCTGTGCGGGAGCTATCTGCGGGCCTTGCCGAGGTGATCAAGTACGGCCTTATTTATGATGCCGCGTTTTTCGACTGGCTTGAGTCCATGATGCCGCGTCTGGTCTCGGGGGATATCGACTGCCTGGCCAAAGCCATATACCGCTCCTGTGAAATCAAGGCAGAGGTGGTAGCTCTGGATGAGAAGGAATCCGGCATACGGGCCTTGCTGAATCTGGGTCATACCTTTGGGCATGCCATCGAAGCGAATCAGGGCTATGGCAACTGGCTGCATGGGGAGGCAGTGGCGGCGGGAACGCTCATGGCCGCTGATCTTTCTCGTCGGCTTGGCTGGCTGAGTGATGCGGACCTGGAGCGCATCAGGGCGATTCACCTTGCGGCCGGGCTGCCAGTGTTGCCGCCTGCGAACATGACGGAAGATGATTTTCTGGCGTTGATGGCGGTCGACAAGAAGGTGCTCGATGGTCAGCTGCGCCTGATACTGCTCGAAGCTGTGGGAAAAGGCATTGTGACATCCGAGTTTGCGCCTGAGCTGCTGATCGAAACCCTGACCTCGCAACTGGCGCTGGCACGGCAGTGAATGGAGATATGCGCCAGCAGATAGCAGCAGGAGTGCCAGCGGCCTCTTCCTCGCCCTATGTTGGCGACAATAGCGTTGAATATTTTGAGCCGCCATCGCGCCTGCAGTTGCTGGATAAGCTGCATCATCTGGTGCGCTTTTCCGATTTTCTACTGGTTGTTCAGGGTGATGCCGGTAGTGGCAAAAGCAGTTTGCTGCGACAGTTGAGGCCTCAGACTGGCGACGGGCGTTTGTGTCACCTGGTGCTGCAACAGGCGACGGGTGCCTCGACATTGCTGCGTCTGTTGGGCGAAGGCTGTGGCCTGGATGTTTCCGATTGCGAGACCGATGGGCATTTGCTGGAGCTGATTCACAGGGAAGCGCAGTATGCCAGGGATGCCGGTATGCAGTGGCTGCTCGTGGTGGATGATGCCGACAGGCTGGACAATGATGCACTGGAATTGCTGGTCAATCTGCAGCGTGCCGGTATTACGTCTATACGCACAGTACTGGCGGGGCGCGACATAGTGCAGCGCCTGCAAACGACTGGCCTCGCCCAGGAGCTGGAGGGGCGAATGCACCGGGAGTCCCTGCAGCCATTTAGCGATGATGAAGCGGGCGATTTTATACGCCTGCGTTATCCGGCACTGGAAGTGCTGGATAGTCGCAAGCTGCAGCAGCTGGTCAACAGCAGCGACCGGATGCCTGGTTCTCTGGAGCTGCTTGCATCCAAGGCTCTGCGGCTGAAGTCGCCAATGCCGGCTAAATTGCCCCGTGCGCGGCGGGACAAATCAGGGTTGGTGCTGGGTGGAGCCTCCCTGATGCTGGTTGTTATTGTCGCCATGGCAGGCTGGATTTACTGGCAGCCGGAGTCCACCTCCGGTATCAGTGAGCGGGTGTCCGTACCTCTGGCCGTACCTGTTATTGCGGCGTCTGTGGATCAGCCGGTAATGCCAATTAATGTTATTGAAGCTCGTCCGCAGTTCACTGAACAGTTAAGGGTTCAGGTTAAGGATGCTGTGTTGCCTGCAGCGTCTGATGCCGACCGGTCTGATCGTCAGGATCTTGACGTGCTGGTCGATTCGACCAGGCCCGCAGTGCCGGTATTTTTGCCGGCATTAAGTGCGCAGGACTTATTCCCTGATACTCGCGAGACGATTCCCGTTACTCAGGCTGTTGCTCAGCCCGCTGTGCGGGGCTCAGCGCAGCCGAATGCAGACTTGGTAGAGGTGATTGTTGCGGCCGAACCGACTTTAGCGCCCAAGCCTGAGCCAGGTATGGTTGAAGTTGCCGCTCGGACTCCGCCCTCAAGTGCCGTAAAAGAAAACGCTGTTAAAGAAAGTATTGTAAATGAAAGTGCTGGCGCGAAGCCATTGGCTGCGGCGGCTAAGAGCGCGGCTACGGCCTTGCCTCAGGTTGTCGAAATGGATGGAGGGGGTGAGCTGCTGAGCTGGCCGGACAAAGGCTATACGCTGCAGCTTCTGGGGGCGCGCCAGTTGGAGACCGCGAGGGGGTTTATCGCTGATCAGCAGGATCCTGCCGCCTTTCACTATTTTTCCACGCTCTACAAAGGCAAGCCGTGGCACGTGGTGATTATTGGCCGTTTCGGCAGCCGAAAAGAGGCCAGTGCCGGGGTACAAGAGTTGCCAGCGTCACTGCAAAAGCTCAAGCCCTGGGCGCGCAGCATACAAAGCGTAAAGGCGGATATCCGCAAGGTGCCGCGCTAAATCGTTACGCCTGCGAGCCCAATCGGCTTTGGCGTGGGTAGTTTATTCGTGCTTTTGTCCGGGCTGCCTGATACTTTCGTTGATGTCTTTTCGGTGGTTGAAATGCTGCGGCGCAGTAATTAGCGCCTGCTGATTTATTTGTTTAATTTCCCGTTATTGCTGCTTTTTGTGTAGGCTGGTATAGCTGCAAGTGTGACGGTAGCGTTATTTTGCTGCATGTGCGTTATAGTGTTGGCTGTCAAAAAAGATCAAGTGAACTGGTTGTTATTGCCGCATTCTGTAGAGGCACCGCTCGCTTGAGACGAAGTTTTTGATACCGCAGGGCATTGCGCAAAATTTGTACCGAAGTACGCGGCTGTGTAGAATGATCCTCCCTTTTTGCCTGAGTTGTGCGGCTGCGGTGACTAGGTTAGTGATAACGTATTGATACAAAAGAACTTTTAAGTGAGATTGGCTATGAGCAAAGGTCTGTATCGCCCCGGTGAGTTCAAGGATAACTGTGGTTTTGGGCTAATGGCTCACATGCAGGGCAATCCGAGTCATGACCTGCTTGAGAAGGCCATCGAAGCGTTGGCGTGTATGACCCATCGTGGTGGTATCGCTGCAGATGGCAAGACCGGCGACGGTTGCGGTCTGCTGATGCAGAAACCGGACTCCTTCCTGCGTGCCGTCGTGCAACAGGAACTGGGCATTGTGCTGCAAGAACAATACGCGGTGGGCATGGTCTTCCTGCCCCGAGCGGCGGCGCCAGCGGATGCGGCGCGCAAGATTCTCAATACTGAACTCCAGGCCCAGGGTCTGGAGGTTGCCGGCTGGCGCGTGGTTCCCACGGACGAAAGCTGCCTGGGACCTATTGCCCGGGATACGCTGCCACTGATCGAGCAGGTGCTGATCAATGCCAACGGCAAAACCGAGCAGGAGCTGGGGATCAGTCTGTTCGTTGCCCGTCGCAAGGCTGAAATTGCGCTGAGCGAAGAAGAAGACTTCTATATCTGCAGCCTGTCCGACAAGGTGTTGTCCTACAAGGGCCTGACCATGCCGGTGGATTTGCCCGTGTTCTACAAGGACCTGGCCGACCCGCGTCTTGAAACAGCGGTCTGTACCTACCATCAGCGTTTCTCTACCAATACGGCGCCGCGCTGGAAACTGGCTCAGCCTTTCCGGTTCCTGGCCCACAACGGTGAGATAAACACTATTGAAGGCAACCGCAACTGGGCTCGCGCCCGGTCGCCGAAATTTGCCACCGATCTGCTGCCCAACCTCGAAGAGCTGCAGCCGATCGTCAACACCAGTGGTTCGGACTCCTCCAGCATGGACAACATGCTTGAGTTCCTGATGGTGGGCGGCATGGATATCTACCGTGCCGTACGCATGATAGTGCCGCCGGCCTGGCAGAACGTCGAAACCATGGATACTGAGCTGCGGGCGTTCTACGAGTTCAACTCCATGCATATGGAAGCCTGGGATGGTCCCGCCGGCATGGTCATGACCGACGGCCGTTATGCAGTCTGCATGCTGGACCGTAACGGTCTGCGGCCGTCGCGCTGGGTAATGACGCGTCAGGGCTATATCTGCACCGCCTCCGAGATTGGTGTGTTCGATTACAAGCCCGAAGATATTGTGGCTCAGGGTCGCGTTGGACCGGGCCAGATTCTGGCTATCGATACCCAGACCGGTGATGTGCTGCACACCGCTGATGTCGACAATGACCTCAAAAAGCGTCACCCGTACAAGCAGTGGCTAAAAGAGAACTCGCTGCGTCTTGAAACCACCATGAACTTCACCGAAGAGTCGCGCTCGTTCGAAGAGATGTCGGCCGATGAAGTCAAAACCCACATGAAGATGTTCCAGGTTACGTTCGAAGAACGCGATCAGATCATCCGTCCGCTCGCCGAAACGGCGATGGAAGCGGTGGGCTCGATGGGTGACGACAAGCCGATGGCGGTGCTGTCCAGTCGCATTCGTTCACCCTATGACTACTTTCGCCAGCAGTTTGCGCAGGTGACCAACCCGCCCATCGATCCGCTGCGTGAAGCTATCGTCATGTCGCTCGAAACCTGTATTGGTGCCGAGCGCAACGTCTTTGAAGATACGCCGGAACATGCGCGGCGCGTGATTCTGACCACGCCGGTGCTGTCGGCGAGCAAGTTCCACCGTATCCGTGATAACGATGTGCCGGGCTTCGGTGTGGTCTGTATCGACCTGAACTACGATCCAGCTACGGGTCTGGAGCAGGCGCTGCGCAACCTTTGCGATCAGGTCGAGCAGGAAGTGCGCGGCGGCAAGGTGCTGCTGGTGCTGTCCGATGCGGCGATTGAAAAGGGCAAATTGCCGATTCATGCTGCGATGGCAACCGGTGCTGTACATCACCGTCTGGTGGAAAAAGGCCTGCGTTGCGACTGCAACCTGATTGTGGAAACAGGTACTGCCCGCGATCCGCACCACTTTGCCGTATTGTTCGGTTTTGGTGCCTCAGCGGTCTTCCCGTACCTGGCCTACCGCGTGTTGAACGATCTTTGCGCCAGCAACGAGTTGCAGATGGCACCGCTGGATGCCCACGAGAACTACCGCAAGGGCATCAACAAGGGCCTGCTGAAGATCCTGTCGAAGATGGGTATCTCCACTATTGCGTCCTATCGTGGTGCCCAGCTGTTTGAAGCCATAGGTCTGAGCTCCGAGATCGTGAACCTGTGCTTCAAGGGTGTGGTCAGCCGCATCGAAGGCGCGCGTTTCAGCGACTTCGAATTCGAGCAGGCTCAGCTGGCGAAGGAAGCCTGGACGGCCCGCAAGCCGATTCAGCCCGGCGGCCTGCTGAAGTACAAGCACGATGGCGAATATCACGCCTACAACCCTGATGTGGTTGTGGCTATCCATGAAGCGGTTGCCACAGGTGATCCGGTCAAGTACCAGCGTTATGCCGACCTGGTGAACAAGCGCGGTATCGCTACTTTGCGTGACATGCTGGCGCTGCGCACTGATACCAAGTCGATTCCGCTGGATCAGGTCGAGCCGGTGGAAAAAATCTTCCCGCGCTTTGATTCCGCAGCCATGTCCCTGGGCGCGTTGTCACCGGAGGCGCACGAGTCTCTGGCGGTAGCCATGAACGAGCTCGGCGGTCGCTCCAACTCCGGTGAAGGCGGCGAAGATCCGCTGCGTCACGGCACCATGAAGCGCTCCAAGATCAAGCAGGTGGCCTCGGGTCGTTTCGGTGTGACGCCGGAATACCTGATGAGCGCTGATGTCATGCAGATCAAGGTTGCCCAGGGTGCCAAGCCCGGTGAAGGTGGCCAGCTGCCGGGTGGCAAGGTCAATGAGCTGATTGCCCGTCTGCGCTTCTCGGTGCCGGGTGTGACCCTGATTTCACCGCCGCCGCACCACGACATCTACTCGATTGAAGATTTGGCACAGCTGATTTTCGACCTCAAGCAGATCAACCCCGAAGGGCTGGTGTCGGTCAAGCTGGTATCGCGCCCGGGTGTCGGCACCATTGCCTGCGGCGTGGCCAAGGCCTATGCGGATCTCATTACCATCTCCGGTTATGATGGTGGCACGGCGGCATCGCCGCTGACCTCGATCCATTACGCAGGTTCACCCTGGGAACTGGGTCTGGCGGATGCGCACCAGTCACTGCGTGGCAACCAGCTGCGCGGCAAGATTCGCCTGCAGACAGACGGTGGCCTGAAAACCGGCCTCGACGTTATCAAGGGCGCGATTCTTGGCGCCGAAAGCTTTGGTTTTGGCACCATGCCAATGGTGGCGCTGGGCTGCAAATACCTGCGCATCTGTCACCTGAACAACTGTGCCACCGGCGTGGCGACTCAGAATGATGATCTGCGTCGGGATCACTTCCGCGGCACAGTGGAGATGGTTAAAAACTACTTCCGCTTTGTGGCTGAAGAAACCCGTCAGTGGATGGCGCAGCTCGGCATACGCACAATGGAAGAGCTGGTCGGCCGGGTTGACCTGCTGACTCTGCTCGAAGGTGAAACGTCACGTCAGAAGGGTCTGGATCTGAGCCCCATCATCAGTGATGGCGGCGTGCCGAGCGAGTATCCGCATACGGTGCAGCAGAGCCGCAATGAGCCGTTCGACAAGGGCGAACTCAACAGTGCCATGCTGGAGCTGGCGGGCGAGGCAATTGAAGCCAAGCGCGGCGGTGACTGGGAGCTGGCGATCTGCAACTGCGACCGCTCTGTAGGTGCCCGCACTTCCGGTGCCATTGCCAAGCGCTACGGCAATAATGGCATGGCGGAGGAGCCTGTTACCTTCCGTTTCCGTGGTCATGCGGGTCAGTCGTTCGGTGTCTGGAATGCGGGTGGTCAGAACCTGATCCTCGAAGGCGATGCCAACGACTATGTCGGCAAGGGCATGGCGGGCGGCAAGCTGGTGCTCTATCCGTTCAAGGAAGTTACCTTCAAGTCCAACGAAACCGCGATCATGGGCAATACCTGCCTTTATGGCGCCACCGCCGGCAAGCTGTTCGCAGCGGGCAGTGCGGGTGAGCGCTTCGCGGTGCGTAACTCCGGCGTACACGCCGTAGTGGAAGGTGCTGGCGATCATTGCTGTGAATACATGACCGGCGGTCTGGTCACTATACTGGGCCCAACCGGTTACAACTTCGGTGCAGGCATGACCGGTGGTTTTGCTTATGTGCTGGATCTGGAAAACAACTTCGTGGACAAGTACAACCACGAGTTGGTCGAGATTCACCGTATTCACACTGAGCAGATGGAGGTCTACAAGAACCACCTGCGTTCGGTAATCATCGAATTCGTCCGGGAAACGGGCAGCCAGTGGGGGCAGGAAATTGTGGATAACTTCTTCGATTACATCCCGCGCTTCTGGCTGGTTAAGCCCAAGGCTGCGAGCCTGAACGCCTTGCTGGATAACATGCGCAAGCGTCCGGAATAAAACGCCATTTTATCCCTCGGGTCAGCAGGCCCCGCACAGCTAAGCTGTGTCGGGTCTGCGCGATTCTTTGATGACAGATTAACGAGTGCCCGCCACTGGCGGGCGCCCAAGAAGAGGTGGGGACTATGTCTAACCGTCTGAGTAACGATTTCCAGTTCCTCGATGTGTCCCGTGAAGGGCCGGGTAAAATCAATGCCGAGGTCCGCAAGCACGAGTTTGCCGAGATTTACGATCCGTTCAAGCCGGACGATGTGGCTGATCAGTCCCATCGCTGCCTGGACTGTGGCAATCCCTATTGCTCCTGGAAGTGCCCGGTGCACAACCATATTCCGAACTGGCTCAAGCTGATTTCGGAAGGCAACATTCTGGAAGCGGCCGAGCTGAGTCATCAGACCAACTCACTGCCAGAAGTCTGTGGCCGTGTATGCCCGCAGGACCGTCTGTGTGAAGGCGCCTGTACCCTGAATGATGGCTTCGGTGCCGTGACCATAGGTTCGGTGGAGAAATACATCACCGATACCGCTTTCGCCATGGGCTGGAAGCCGGATATGTCCAAGGTGGTACGCACTGACAAGAAGGTCGCCATCATAGGTGCAGGCCCAGCGGGTCTGGGCTGCGCTGACATTCTGGTACGCAACGGTGTCACCCCGGTGGTATTTGATCGTCATCCAGAGATTGGTGGTCTGCTGACCTTCGGCATTCCCGAGTTCAAACTCGAGAAGGATGTCATGAAACGTCGTCGCCAGATGTTCACCGAGATGGGTGTTGAATTCCGTCTGAACGTTAACGTCGGCACTGACATCACCATGGCGCAGCTGGTTGAAGAATACGATGCAGTCTTCCTTGGCATGGGCACCTACACCTACATGAAAGGTGGCTTCCCGGGTGAAGATCTGGATGGTGTTTTTGATGCGCTGCCGTTCCTGATATCCAACGTCAATCATTGCCTTGGATTTGAAAAGGATCCATCGGAATATATCGACATGGCGGGCAAGCGCGTTGTGGTGCTGGGCGGTGGCGATACTGCTATGGACTGCAACCGGACTTCGATTCGCCAGGGCGCCCTGAGTGTGACCTGTGCCTACCGTCGTGATGAGGCCAACATGCCAGGTTCACGCCGCGAAGTTGAGAACGCCAAGGAAGAGGGCGTCGAGTTCCTGTTCAACCGCCAGCCAGTTGAGATCGTCGGCGAAGCAGGTCGTGTTGTGGGCGTGAAGCTGGTGACAACCCGCATGGGTGAGCCGGATCAGAACGGTCGTCGTCGCGCCGAAGTTGTACCGGGTTCTGAAGAGGTTTTCGAAGCCGATGCGGTGCAGGTTGCCTTTGGCTTCCGTCCAAGCCCGGCACCCTGGCTGGCAGACTTCGATATTGCGTTGCATGAAGACGGCCGAGTTCAGGCTGATCAGAAGCCCAGGGTTGAGGGTCGCTTCCCGTTCCAGACTACCAACGCCAAAGTGTTCGCCGGCGGTGATATGGTGCGTGGCTCGGATCTTGTCGTCACGGCTATCGCTGAAGGTCGCGATGCGGCTGAAGGCATCCTGGATTACCTCGACGTCTGATTTTGCGGCTTGCCAGACTAAGGTCGCCTTCGGGCGGCCTTTTTTGTATATGCGAAGAAACTTGAGGGGCTCGGGCTTGGTACAAGCCCTGCTCCTGTGCATCCCTGCACTCGCAGGATAAGTACGTCCATGGTAAGCGAACGGCGATCACACCTTGTTAGCCGGCGCTTTCCAGTTGTGCGGAAGTAGCTCGCCGATAGCACTCGCCTTTTGGGTCGGTAGCCGGGTCAGCACATCTTTCAGATAGGCATAGGGTTCATGCCCATTCAACTTGGCGGACTGGATCAGGCTCATGATGGCGGCGGCACGCTGGCCACTGCGCAATGACTGTCCCTTATACGCCTTCGCCTCTTCCCCCGCTCCCCGCATTTCACCACTCTACCTGCCC
>NZ_BCNS01000109.1 GCF_001528745.1 Marinobacterium profundum
TGCGGCTAGGAGGCTGCCCGAGAATGCTGGCCGTAGCGAGAGTCGACTGATTTGAGCGGTTTTTTGCGGTGTTTTAAGGCGAATAGTGGTTCTATTTAACGCAAAACAGCACAAAAAACAGCCAAATTCAGGTGGCTCGCAGTAGGTTGAGTATTGTCGGACAGCCTCCTAGCAGCTAGCCTGGCTTGCTGGCTGATTTTGCAGGGCTGCGCCGCTTGGCCGGTGCCTTGCGGGCGGATGTTGCAGGCGCGCTCTTGCGGGGCGTTTTACTACCGGCAGAGCTCGTCTTGCGTCGACCGCGACTGGGGCTGGCGCTGCGAACGCCCTGCAGGCCCTGGGGCAGGGTATTACTCGCGGTATTGATCAACTCACCGAGCGCAGTCACCAGCGCCCCCATAAAGTCGCCGTAACTACCCTCACGCTGGCAGATGGCCTCCAGCTTTGCCTCCCACTGCGCCGTCATGTCCGGCAGCGTTGTTTGCCGCGGCAGGCTGTCGATCAGGCCACAACCTGCGGCCGTGGCGTGAATCGCCTTGCCACGACGTTCCAGAAAGCCACGTCTGAACAGCAACTCGATAATACCGGCGCGAGTCGCCTCGGTACCCAGACCATCGGTATCCTTCAGAATCTGGCGGATTGAACGGTCTTCCACAAAGCGGGCGATACCGGTCATGGCGGCCAGCAGGGTCGCATCGGTAAAGTGCTTGGGTGGCTGGGTCATCTTTTCCACCAACTCGCCACGCTCGCACTGCAAAACCTGACCCACACTGAGTGCAGGCAGCAGTTGGGTTGCCTCATCACCTGCGGGTTCCTGGCGTCCAAAGAATGGCTTCCAGCCCGGCACTATGACTTCCCGCGCCTGGGTACGAAAGCGCCCGCCGGCGATATCAATTTCCACCCGGGTTTCAAAATACTCAAAGTCAGGCAAAAACTGCCCCACATACTGACGCGCGACCAGCTCGTACAGCTGTCGCTCCCGCCCCTGCAGCCCGCTCGCAGCCTGTGTCTTCTCGGTTGGAATAATGGCGTGGTGCGCATCCACCTTGCTGTCATTCCAGGCCTGGCTCTTGCGCCGACTGTCGGTTGCCGCCAGTGCATCTTTAAGCGCCTCGCTATTATGTCCAATGGCGCTCAGCACCTGAGGCGCGCGCGCCAGATGCTCCAGCGGCAAATGGCGGCTGTCGGAACGGGGATAGGTGATCAGCTTATGCTTTTCATACAGGCTCTGGCAGATATCCAGGGTTTCCTTGGCACTGAAACCAAAGCGCTTGGCGGCATCAATCTGCAGGCTGGAAAGGCTATAGGGCAAGGGTGCCGCCTGGCGACGGCGTTTCTTCTCAACCTCAAGCACAGTGCCTGGCTGCCCGCTGATGCGTTTCACCACATTCTCGGCCAGGGGCCTCGAGAGTACCCGGCCATCCTCATCCTGGTAAGGCTCGCAGGCCTCGCTGGGCTGCCACTTGGCATGAAAGGCCTCGCTCGCAGCCGTCAGCAGGTGCGCACGTACCTCATAAAACGGCTTGGGTACAAAGGCGGCAATGGCCTGATCCCGGCGTACCACCAGCCCCAGCAACGGGGTCTGTACCCGGCCGACAGACAGCACGCCGTCGTACCCCACCTTGCGCCCCTGAATGGTGTAGGCGCGGGTCATATTAAGTCCGTACAACCAATCGGCACGGGAACGGGCCAGGGCCGAGGTCGACAGCGGTATAAACTCCCGGTTGGGCCTCAGGCGCTGCAGTGCCCGTCGCACGGCTTCGGGGTTCAGGTCGCTGATCAGACAGCGCTGTACCGCCGCACGTTTTGCATCCTTCACACCCAGGTATTCGATAACTTCATCAACCAGCAGCTGACCTTCGCGATCCGGGTCACCGGCGTGTATCAGCTGATCCGCCTCCTTGACGAGCTTGCGCAGCACCGTTAGCTGCTTGCGGGTCTTGGGCTTGGGCGTCAGCTGCCACTGCTGCGGCAGTATGGGCAAATGCTCCAGACGCCACTGCTTATAGGCCGGATCATAGGCATCAGGTTCAGCCTGCTCCAGCAGATGGCCTATACACCAGCTGACGGTATCGCCATTACCGGCACGAATATATCCGTCGCCTTTTTGATGGGGCCTGGGCAATACATCGGCAATGGCGCGGCCGAGGCTGGGTTTTTCTGCAATATAAAGAATCATGGCATCGATAACTGTATAAATAGACAGTCATATTAGCCGCAAGCCCTGCCTGACACCAGCTTAACGCAAGCTACTGTAGTTATATAAAATATACATTTAAGAACTTATTAGTATATAACCAGACAATCTTTAGCCGCACACAGCGCTATCCGTATAATGCCGCGCTTGCCGTCAGAATCACCCGCGCAGTCGCACTGCAGTGAGCCTGTCCACTAAGGCGTTTTATCCCAGCGCCCTGTTATTTATCCGTCGCCTACAAGGCGGCACACTCTTGGAGACTGCGATGCAACCCAGAGCGATCGCCCTGCTACCCCTGCTGCTGTTCCTGACACTCTTTATTGGCAGCGGTCTGTACTACCAGGCACAGGACACCGACTTTGCCTTCTATCAGATTTCCGCACCTGTGGCGATCCTGCCCGCCATAGTGCTGGCCCTGCTGCTCGGACGCGGCGCGCTCAATAGCCGCATCGATACCTTTATCAAGGGCGTGGGCGACAGCACCATCATTACCATGTGCATTATTTACCTGCTGGCTGGCGCCTTTGCCAGTGTTGCCAAGGCCGTGGGCGGCGTGGATGCTACCGTGAATTTTGGTCTTAGCGTGGTGCCAGAATCCCTGGTTCTGCCGGGACTCTTTGTGATTACCGCCTTTGTCGCTACTTCCATGGGGACTTCCATGGGTACCATCGCCGCCATAGCGCCTGTGGCTGTGGGCCTGTCCGAGGCCACTGATCTGCCGCTGACGCTCACTGTGGGTACCGTGATAGGCGGCGCAATGTTTGGTGACAACCTGTCGATCATTTCCGACACCACCATCGCCGCCACCCGCTCCCAGGGCTGCGAGATGCGTGACAAGTTTCGACTCAACTTCATGATTGCGGTTCCGGCAGCGCTCGTGACTCTGGTGGTGCTTTACCTGCAGGGTAGCGGCGGCAGTATCAATGCTCCGCAAGACTATGACCTGATCAAGGTACTGCCCTATGTAGCTGTGCTGGTACTGGCGGTCATGGGGCTGAATGTCATGCTGGTGCTGCTCAGCGGCATAGTGCTGGCAGGTCTCGTCGGCCTGATCCAGATTGCCGACTACAGCCTGGCCAGACTCTCGGCCGATATCTATGCGGGCTATGGCAGCATGCAGGAGATCCTGATTCTGTCACTGCTGATTGGCGGCCTAGGCGCCCTGATGAAGCACCAGGGCGGATTGGAATTTCTCGCCCGCCAGATTGATCGGCTCGCCCGGGGCAGTCAGCGTCGCAGCGGTGAAATCAGCATTGCCGCCAGCGTGGTACTGGCTAATCTGGCGACCGCCAACAATACGGTGGCGATTATTCTCAGCGGCTCGCTGGCACGGGATATTGCCCAGCGCCACGGGGTGGACCCAAGGCGCAGCGCCAGCCTGATGGATATTTTTTCCTGCGTGGTACAGGGCCTGCTGCCCTACGGCGCCCAGGTGCTGCTGGCAGGCTCCATTGCCGCGCTGTCGCCGCTGGAGCTGATTGGCAGTATCTATTACTGCTGGCTGCTGGGCATAGCCGCCATCATTGCCATCATTGCCGGCGTGCCGCGCCTGCTGGCACAGACCTCGCCCCAGCCCCAAGCCTAAGTCCCCTTGCACTTAGCCCAGCCAGCTTTGTAACCTGCGGGGCTTAGTTCTTTGTCTTTTCAACTCGGTCAGGCTGCTGCACCCAGTGCAGCAGCTGCGGATAAAAACACAGAAACGCCTCTTCGAGCGCCCCATAGTGGCGCTCGACCTCCTCTGCCCCGCCATAGAGCGCGGTACGCCTGCTCAGGCGCCCGGCGATAGAATCCAGTGCCCGATCTATCACCTCAAGCCGCTGATAACTCAGCAACCAGTCGTATTGCCGCATGCGCTCGAAACGCGCCCGCGCAGGGGCCGGCATCAAATGCGCTTCAGACGCCATGGTCTCGTAGACTGCGCGACTAAAATCAGCCAGGGGTTCAGCGTGAAAGGATGCCCAGTGCCGAGCCAGGAAGTGATCGAATGCCATGTCCACGATAATGCCGGCAAATCGACGCCGTGGCGCCTCGATCAGCGCCAGTGTACGCAGCACATCGGGGTGGTGGTCGGTAAAGGCATCAACGCTGCGGTGCAGCCGTATTCCCTCAGCAATTTCCAGAGGCCAGGCATCCAGTGCTGACCCCTTAACCGCATCACCGAGGTAATTGCCAGTGAGCGAACTGCCCGCCCGAGTGGCGAGATGAAAGTGCGCCAGATAGTTCATGCCGCCTCAGCGACTCTGTCGACGCGCCAGCACACGGGCCGTCGCATGCAGAGTCACACCCGCAAAGAGCGCAACCAAGGCCGGCAAGGTATAGGGCAGCTCTGGGCCGCTTTGCACAGGCTCATCAAATATGGCCAGTAACAGCAGTGCAGGGGCCAGCAAGAGCAACAACGATCCGATCCATTGCAGCCCACGGGCCAGGGGGAAATTCAGTACATTGAGGTAGCAGCCCAGCTGCACATTGAGCAGGGCCGCACAGAGCAGGTAGATATGGTTGGCGCGATACAGCATGCTGTACCCCTGAGGAACATCACTACTGTCAGGCAGTTCAAGGTAGAGATAAAGCCCGGCCAGCAGAAAGGCCAGCAGGCTCAGAAGACCTACCGCCAGGTGCAGACAGCGCAGCAAAATTTTGCTGCGATCTGCCTGTCCGGCACGGGCATAGGGTTTGGTATCGATAGCAGATCGGGATAAGGACATGGGATTGAATGTAGCACGCCCGAGGGCGTTACGGCAGCCCCCAGGCAGATCAACGCGGCCCCTCATGACCAGCGCCATCAGGCTTGATTGATCCGCCTCTCCTGACTGTTCAGCCACTCTTCGTAGCTAACCCTTGGCAACTGGAACTGATCCCGCGTCGAGGTGTAGGTATCGGCGTGCATGCGCGAGATGGGGCAGTAGGCCGGAGAGCGTACATGCAGGCGTTCTGCATCGATATACTGATCCTGCACGTGCATATTCACCACTTCACCAAAGATAATAGAGCGATTCGGATACTCGATACTTCGCTCAAGCCGGCATTCGAACGCCACCGGCGCCTCCAGAATGCGCCCCGGCATCACCTGACTGCTGTCAGCGCAGGTCAGTTGCGAGGCCTCCAGTTCATCCACCTCGGGCGGAAAATCAATCGACGAAACTATCATCTGGCGGGCAATACTTTCGTCCACCATATTGACGACGAATTGGCCGGTGGCGTGAATATTGCGAGTCGTGTCCTTGGGACTACCGCCGGGTTTATGCTGAATACCCAGAATCAGCAGCGGCGGTTCGTCACTGAATACATTAAAAAAACTGATAGGCGCGGCATTGTTGATCCCGTCGGGGCAACGACTGGTCACCAGCGCTATGGGGCGCGGCACAACAAAGCTCACCAGCAGCTTGTACTTTTCCTGTTTGCTCAGGCGGGTGAAATCGAATTCCATCATGGATCTCCAGACGGGCGTATTGCCCGCGTGTTGCAGTGTTATTCCCGGCGCGAACAAGGACCCGTCAGCTCCAAGGAGCCAACGGGCCAACGAAGCACCGGAGGTACAACCTGGTTAATAAGGATGCGAGGTCAGATACGCCCTTCCTCAACCGCGTGGCAGGCCACCTGACCACCACCGTCAGTGGCGATAGTGACCGGGCGCTCCGACGTACAGCGTGCATTGGCGTGGGGGCAGCGCGGGTGAAAGGTGCAGCCGCTGGGCGGCGAAATCGGGCTGGGTACTTCGCCACTCACCGGCGTTCGGGCCCGCCCGCTCATGTCCAGATCCGGAATGGCATCCAGCAGCATGCGCGTATAGGGGTGGCGCGGGTTGCGCAGCAGCTCGGCGGAAGGCGCCTGCTCCACCATGGCCCCCAGATACATGACACCGACACGATCGGAGATGTGGAACACAACCGCCAGATCATGACTAATAAACATATAGGTCAGGCGATACTGACGCTGCAGGTCGCGCATCAGATTGAGAATCTGCGCCTGCACCGACACGTCCAGCGCTGAGGTTGGCTCATCGCAGACGATAAAGTCCGGGTTGCTCGCCAGCGCCCGGGCAATGGAAATGCGCTGGCGCTGGCCACCGCTGAACTCATGGGGGTACTTGTCACCATCCGCCGGCATCAGGCCCACCTGGGTCAGCAGTTCGGCTACCCGCGCGTCCACTTCAGCCGTGGTTTTCAGCAAACCGAACACCCGAATCGGCTCAGCGATGATCTTCTTGACCCGCCAGCGCGGATTGAAGCTGGCGTAGGGATCCTGAAAAATCATCTGCATGCGGCTGCGCAGCGGCGCCATCTGCTTGCGGCTCAGCGGCCCTATATCCACCCCCTCAAACTCGATGCTGCCACTACTGGGCGCATAGAGCCCGACGGCCAGGCGCGCCGCCGTCGATTTGCCACAACCCGACTCGCCCACCAGACCAAAGGTTTCGCCCTTGTGAATTTCGAAATCGATGCCGTCCACCGCCCGCAGAAACTGCCGCGGCCTGCGCTCCAGCACCCGATTAAGCCAGGGTGGCGACACATCGAAATGGCGCTTGAGATTGCGCGCCCGCAGAATCGGCTCCGCCGCCGCTTTGTCGGTGGCCATTGTCATGGCGTCTTGTGCTACATGTGCGTTCATCATTACACCTCCAGCCCGCAGGCCTGCACGGACTTCTTTACCGCTAAGTTGCCTGCTTCCGCCTGATGCCTGGCGCGCTGCGCCAGCGCCAGCTCCTCAAACAGCTGATCGGGATCGGCGTCAGGATCGACACCCTCCCAAAGCCAGCAAGCCACCTCACCCCGCCCTGCTTGGGCAAATTCGGGTTTGTCCTCACGACAGCGCGCCGTGGCGTAGGGGCAGCGCGGGTTAAAGGCACAGCCTTTGGGAATATGACTCAGGCGCGGCATGGCACCATCGATCTGCACCAGGTGCTCCACCTCTTCCCCGAGCTTGGGAATGGATCCCATCAGACCACGGGTATAGGGGTGACGCGCATGCTTGACCACCTCCTGCACCGGCCCCACCTCCACCAGACGACCCGCGTACATGACCGCCACCCGATCACAGGTTTCGGCAATAACACCCATATCGTGGGTCACCAGCATCACCGCAGACCCGTGCTCGCGGCACAGGGTCTTGAGCAGATCAATAATCTGCGCCTGTACCGATACATCCAGCGCCGTGGTGGGCTCATCGGCGATCACGAGCTTTGGATTGACGCAGAGCGCCAGCGCGATCACCACCCGCTGGCGCATGCCTCCGGAAAACTGATGGGGGTACTGGTCAATGCGCTGCTCCGGCGCAGGAATCCCTACCTGGGTCAGCATCTCGATGGCCCTGGCCCGGGCCTGGCGCGGTGTAAGGTCGGTGTGGGTGCGAATGGTTTCAATCAGCTGCCGGCCAACGCTGAACAGCGGGTTCAAGCTGGTCAGCGGGTCCTGGAAGATGGAGCCTATTTGCTTGCCGCGCAGCTTGCGCATGGCCTCGCTCGGCAGGTTGTCGATCCGTTGTCCGTTAAAGTGAATCTCGCCGCCGGCAATACGCCCGGGGCGCTCCAGCAAGCCGGTAATAGCGGTACCGGTGAGGGATTTGCCCGCACCGGACTCCCCCACTACACCCAAAATTTCACCGGCCTCCAGGCTCAGGGAAATGCCGTCTATGGCCCGGAGAGTGCCGCGCCTTGTCGGGAACTCGATACGCAGGCCTTTGACTTCAAGCAGCGCGCCGCTGTTGCTCTGGTTGTTATTCATGTTCAGCTTTCCTCTTCAGCGCAATTTCGGGTTGAGCGCATCGCGCAGCCAGTCACCCAGCAAATTGACCGCCAGCACCAGCAGCGCCAGCGTCAGCGACGGGAAGATCACTACCCACCAGATACCGGAAAACAGGAACTCGTTACCGATACGGATCAGGGTACCCAGCGACGGCTCGGTCGGCGGCATGCCGACGCCGAGGAACGACAGCATGGCCTCGGTCAGAATCGCCAGACCCAGGTTAATGGTGGCGATGACCAGCACCGGGCCCAGTACATTGGGCAGGACATGGCGAATCATGATCAGCAGCGGATGCAACCCGATCACCTTGGCCGCCTGCACATATTCCTTGGATTTTTCCACCATGGTAGAGCCGCGCACGGTGCGGGCGTACTGCACCCAACTGGTCATTGCAATGGCCAGTACCAGCACATAGAGGGCCGATTCGTGCATCACTTCCTGGGGCAGAAAGCTCAGTGCGATACCGTTGATCAGTAGCGCCACCAGGATAGCCGGGAAGCTCAGGATCATATCGGCCACACGCATGATAAAGGCATCCACCACGCCACCGAGAAAGCCGCTTAAAAGCCCAAGGCTGACACCAATGATCATGGCGACGAAGACGCCGGCAAAACCCACTACCAGGGACACCCGCAGGCCGTACAGCATGGAAGAGAGCACATCGCGGCCCTGACTGTCGGTACCCAGCAGAAAGCGCGCATCACCGCCCTCCAGCCACATGGGCGGCAGTTCGCTATCCATCAGATCCAGGGTGGCGACATCAAACGGATTGTGGGGTGCTATCCAGGGCGCAAAGAGTGCCGCCAGTATCATCACTACCGTCACCAGGGTGGCGATCACGGTAATGCGTGACCCCTTGAAGCTGTAGAACAAGTCACTGTCCAGAAGCCGGTGCCAGTCGTCGCGCATATTCATTAAGCGTTGCATGGTGCTTGCCCTCCACGCGGTGAAACAAAGCAATGGGTACTTGTCATGGCGAGGTTCCTAGTGTGAATTGGCGGTGCCACGATCGGCGCACAGGCGTGGATCCAGCATGAAATACATCATGTCGACGATCATGTTAATAACAACGAAGATCAGCGATACCAGCAACAAATAGGCCGACATCACCGGGATATCCACGAAGCTCACCGCCTGGATAAACAGGAAGCCCATGCCCGGCCACTGGAATACGGTTTCGGTAATGATGGCGAAGGCGATCATGGCACCGAGCTGCAGACCAATAATTGTGATCACCGGCATCAGAGTGTTTTTCAGCGCATGACCAAAGTTGACGGCGCGGTTGCTCAGGCCCCGAGCCCGTGCAAAACGGATGTAATCGGTGCGTAGCACCTCCATCATTTCAGCCCGCACCAGCCGCATGATCAGCGTTACCTGGAACAGCCCCAGCATGATTCCCGGCAGGATCAGCGATTTCAGGCCACTGGCGGTGAACAGGCCCGTACTCCACCAGCCAATATTCACCACCTCGCCACGACCAAAAGATGGCAGCCAGTTAAGCGTGACGGAAAAGGTCAGGATCAGCAGGATGCCGGTCACGAAGGTGGGCAGCGATATGCCAATCAGTGACAGTGTCTGGAACACATGACTGAGCCAGCTATGGGGTTTTAGCGCCGAGTAGACGCCCATAGGCACACCCACCAGCAAGGATATGACAAAGGCCACCGCCACCAGCTCCAGCGTGGCCGGCATGCGCTCGGCGATAAGCTCAGACACCGGGCGCTGGTTACGATAGGAGATGCCGAAATCGCCCTGGGCGGCCTGCACCACAAAGGTCGAGAACTGCACATAGAGCGGCTCGCTCAGCCCGAGGCTGTCGCGCAACTGCTCGCGCTCTTCCACTGAGGCGTTCTGGGACAGCATGCTGGTGACCGGGTCACCGACGTAGCGGAACATGCTGAAAGCCAGCAAGGCGACGGCCAGCATCACCAGCAACGACTGCCCCAGCCGACGGATTAAAAAACTAAGCATGGGAATGACTCCTGCGGAAAACGTATAGGGTTACCAGAGGGCCGGCCCCAAAGACCGGCCACTGTGATCAGTTAACCTTGGCGTACCACAGGCGAGGCTTGTCATCCGGCGTCTGCGGCAGCGTGATGCCTTCACGGATACCCCAGGACAGCGGCTGCTGATGCAACGGGATCACCGCCACTTCGTCCCGCGCGATTTCCAGCGTTTCCGCCAGCATGATGAGGCGCTTGGGCTCATCCAGTTCGCCGGAAATCTGACCGATCAGACTGTCGATACGAGCATTGGAATAGCCACCCGGGTTCCAGGTGCCCAGCTTGTCGGCCGGTGTCGCCAGAAAACCTGTCAGGGCGCTGAACGTATCCAGCATCGGCAGAGTCGCCCAGCCAAACATATAGATGTCCGAGCCGCCGCCGAGCATTTTCTGGAAGTGATTGCCCTTGCTCTGGGCCGTCAGGTTGGCCTTGATGCCCACCCGTGCCCACATGGACACCACCGCCTGGCAGATTTCCTCGTCATTGACATAACGATCATTGGTGCAGTCGAGCCCTACCCTGAAACCATTGGGGTAACCGGCATCTGCCAGCAACGCCTTGGCCGCTTCTGGGTCGAACGCAAAACGCTGATTAAGCGCGGCGTCATAGCCTGGCACTTCCGGTGCTACCACCAGCGCTGAATTGCGGGAATTGCCGCGCATTACCTTTTTCTGAATCAGCTCCATATTAATGGCCTGATAGAGCGCCTTGCGCACCCGCGCATCCTTGAGCGGATTCTTGCCCTTGATATCGGAATCGTGCAACTGATCGTCGCGCTGGTTCAAACCAAACATGATGGTGCGCAGAGACGGCGCCTGCAGCACCTTAACGCCGGCGGTGGAGTCGATGCGCTTCACGTCCTGCAGCGGTGCCGGGTACATCAGATCAATTTCGCCGGACAACAGGGCGGCCACACGGGTGGCATCGGAGGAGATGGGGGTGAACTCGATGCGGGTCAGATTGTGCTCTGGTGTATCCCACCATGCTGGATTGACCACCAGCACCGTCTTGGCATCGGGCTGCCGACTCTCAAGTGTGAAGGGACCGGTGCCGTTGGCGTGAGTAGTGGCGTAGTTTTCCTCACCCTTGCGCAGATCAATGGCATTCAGCGCATTGTTCTCGGTCATCCATTCCTTGTCGAAAATATAAACGTTGGTGAGGTAGTTCAGCAGCAACGGATCGGCCGTGCTCAGCACGATCTCGACGCTCATGTCTCCCACCTTGCGGGCATCCAGCACAGTCGGTACGTTGACCCTGATAGGCGCATTGGGGTCGATGGCACGGTGAATCGAGGCCACTACATCATCGGCGCTCAGGCTATTGCCATTGTGAAAGGTTACGCCTTCGCGCAGCTCAAAGCGCCAGACGTTGGGTTCAACCACTTCCCAGCTCGTGGCCAAAGCCGGTTCCAGCTGCAGATCGGCGTTATAGCGCACCAGCGGCTCGTAAATATGGTGCAGAAAACCCAAGGTATTGCTCTCAGTCACCGAATAGGGATCCAGTGAGGCGATATCCGAGGCTTCGGCCATGCGCAGGGTATTCGCCTGGGACACCATTGCCGCGCCCAGACCCAGGGTTACGGTCATTGCTACACAAAGCAGTTTCATTCGCATTATTATTCTCTCGTGGCTGCTGCTCTTACCGTCAAGGTTCAACCGAAACTGCCACCTTTAGCTCCGTGACAACTTCGACACCAGAGGTTAACGATCAATTATTTTTTCGTTAACGATCTTGCGTTCAATACATACCACCCCGCGGTGACTGTCAAGTAAAAACATTCAGCCTTGTTTGACCTCCACGTCAGCTTATAAGCTCATGTCTACGTAATTCAGTCACTTGGAAGTGCCGCAGATACTCTGGCTGCGCTTGATTTTATTTCACTCAGACAGAATTAGGCCTCCCTGCGGCGCTGCCAGCTCATTAGGCGTATTTTTCGTTAACGATTATTTATTGCATCGTTAGCACAAGCGCGCTAGCCTAGTTTTCTAGCGTCCCGGCTCAGGCTTGAAGTTGTACGCCTGAGGGGACCGCACAGAAAACATCCTCTGTGCTGTACTCATGATCATTTTTACAGAATGAGAAAACTGCCATGGGCACCGACAAGACGTCCGTAAACAATCAGCTTGATGCGGCCTACCAGCGCGTCTGGGGAGCCATTGTCTCCCACAAGCTGCTACCCGGCACCAGGCTCAAGGAAGACGATCTCTGCGACACCTTCGATATCAGCCGGGGTAATGTCCGCAAGCTGCTGCAGCAACTGGCCCACCATCACCTGGTCACCTTAATACCCAACAGCGGTGCCTTCGTGGCGAGGCCCAGCCGCGAAGAGGCACTGGAAGTGTTCAAGACCCGCCGCCTGGTGGAGCTTGAAATGGTGCGCGAACTGGCACGCAAGTGCACCCCCATGGACCGACAGATGCTGGAGAAGCACGTACATCGCGAACATGAAGCCCACAGCAGTGGCGACAAGAGCCTGCGTATCCGACTATCGGGAGAATTCCACCTGTTAATTGGCGCCCTCGCCGACCGCCCTGTGCTGTATCAGTTTTTGCACGAAATCATTTCCCGTGCCTCGCTGATTGTGGCGCTGTACCAGCGCTCCCACTCGGCCAATGGCCGCAGCGCCGGTGACCGTGCCTGCTCTGAGCACCATGATTTGATCGATGCCATCGCCGAACACCGCATCGAACAGGCGGTTGCGGTCATGGATGATCACCTGCAGGAACTGGAAAATCAGCTCGATCTGGATCCGCCCCTGGAACAGCACGTCGACCTGAGAAAAGTATTCGCCTGACCCCGGCAGCCGCGGCAATACCCGCCGCCGCCATCTGACCGATTTAATCCCCGCCAGGCTGTGCCTTGCACAGCCCCGGGCCGCCTTTGCCTTTTTTTCGTGATGGGAGCGACTACAAGAATGCATAACAACAGCCTGCTGATCCGAAACGTACGCCCGCTGGGCACAAACGCCACCGACCTGCTGATACGCAACGGCAAGATAGCCGCCCAGGGCACAGACCTCGATGCTGCCGACGCCGAGGTTATTGATGGCGCCGGCCAACTGCTGCTGCCGGGACTGGTCGATGCCCACACCCATATCGACAAGACCTTCTGGGGCCAGCCCTGGCAGCGCCACCAGGCGGGCCCGCGCATCATCGACAAGATCGAGAATGAGCGCCGGCTGCGCCGCGAGCTGAACCTCTGCGCCCAAACCCAGTCCGCCAATCAGATCCGCCAGGCCATCCGCATGGGTACCACCCATATCCGCACCCACGTGGATGTGGACACCGAAATAGGCCTGTCGAGCATTGAAGCGGTACTGGCCAGCAAGGAGACCTTTCGCGACAGCATGACACTGCAACTGGTGGCCTTCCCCCAGAGCGGCCTGATGATCAGACCCGGCACGCGGGAACTGCTGGAAGCCGCCATAGACGCCGGCGCAGATCTTGTCGGCGGCATCGACCCCGGCGCCATCGACCGTGACCCCGCCGGTCACCTGGACTGCATTTTTGACATCGCCGAGCGCAAACAGGTGGGTATCGATATTCACCTGCACGAAGCCGACCAGCTGGGCGCAACCTCCATCGAGCTGATTCTGGAGCGTACCCGGGCACTGGGCATGCAGGGCAAGGTCACCATCAGCCACGCCTTCTGCCTGGGCATGCTGCCCGAAGCTCAGCTAAGCGAGCTGATCGCTCAGTTTCAGGCACTGGATATCACCATCATGACCCACGGCCCTGGCCATATCGCCTTCCCGCCTATCAAGCGGCTGTATGAAGCCGGCGTAAAGGTCTGCGCGGGCTCGGATGGCATCCGCGATGCCTGGGGGCCCTACGGCAACGCCGACATGCTGGAACGTGCCATGCTGATGGGCTTTCGCAGTAACTACCGCCACGATGACGAGCTGGAAATGATTCTGGATATCTGCAGTTTTGGCGGCGCCCGGGTGATGGGTGAGAAACACTACGGCCTGAACGCCGGCTGCAGTGCGGACTTTGTACTGGTGGATGCAGAAACCCCCACCCACGCCATTGTCAGCCGCCCGCCACGCAGTCTGGTCTGCAAGGCCGGCCGCATTGTCGCCCGCAACGGCGAATGCCTGGTCTGAAGGAGGAGCTCCGCCATGGGTACCACCCGCATTACCGGCCGCTATGTCATCGGCTTCGATGGCACAGGCCACCGCCTGCTGGAAAACGGCGAAGTGGTCTATCAGGATGACCGCATTATCTTCTGCGGTTTTGGCTATAGCGGCCAGGTCGACCGCGAAATCGACGCCGGCAACGCCGTGGTGGGGCCGGGCTTTATTGATCTCGATGCGCTGGCGGATCTGGATTCCACCGTACTAGCGTTTGACAACGGCCCGGCCTGGCGCTGCGGCCGCGTCTGGGCCAGCAGCTATGTCGAGCGCGGACCCCGGGAGGTCTACGACCGCAGCGACGAAGACTTCATGAAGCGCTATGCCTATGCCCAGCTGCTGCACAATGGCATCACCACAGCGCTGCCCATCACCTCCCTGCTGTATCGTGAATGGGCCGAAACCTACGACGAGTTTGCCCGTGCCGCCGACATCGCCGCCGAGATGGGGCTGCGCGTCTATCTTGGGCCTGCCTATCGCACCGGTCTCTCGACGGTTCAACCCGATGGCCGTTTCGACATGTACTGGGATGAAGCCCGTGGCCTGCAGGGGCTCGACGATGCCATGCGCTTTGCGCAGGACTACGACAACAGCCACAAGGGCCTGGTACGCGCCATGCTAGCCCCCGATCGTATCGAGGGCTGCACCCGGGAATTGCTTGAGCGCACCCGCGACGCGAGCAACGCACTGCAATGCCCGGTGCGGCTGCACTGCTGCCAGTCACAGCTGGAGGTGGATACCATGGAGCGGCGTTTTGGCACCTCGTCGCTGGCGCTGCTGCAGGAGATTGGCTTTCTGGGTCCGCGCACCCTGTTGCCACACGGGCTCTTTCTGGGGGGCGCCGCAGCGCGGCGCCAGGATATAGAGCAGGAACTGGACAGCCTGCGGGACTCAGGCAGCACCCTGGTGCACTGCCCCATCGTCTTTGGGCGCAGCGGCAAGGCACTGAACAGCTTTAGCCGCCTGCGGGCACGGGGCATCAATATTGGCCTGGGCACCGATACCTTCCCGGCGGACCTGATCCGCAACATGCACACAGGCATCATGCTGAACCGGGTGCAGGAGGATGACGCCCAGGCCGTGAGCGCCGCCGACTTCTATAACGCCGCCACCCTGGATGGCGCCCGCGCCCTGGGACGTGACGACCTTGGCCGTCTGGCGCCCGGCGCCAAGGCCGATATCACCGTTTTCGACCTGTCGGGCTTTCACCTTGGCCAGCGCGTCGACCCCATCCAGACCATGATCATGAACGGCAGCGGCAGCGACTTTAAAACCGTGATTGTCGATGGCCGCATCCGGGTAGAGGATTACCGCATTGAGGGGGTGCCCTACGCCGACTGGCACCAGCGCGCCCAGGATCAGTATGACCGCCTGCGCGCCAGCTACCCGGAGCGCACGCACCTGCATCCTCCGGTTGACGAAATTTTTGCCCCCAGCTTTGCACCGCTGCGTGCAGGTGAAGCCCAGTAAGACCTGAGAGGAATCAAACCCCGCCCTGTGCCCGGACGCCCCCTGCGTTCGGGTCTTCAGCCCCCAAAGACGCCATCATCCCTGGCGCCAGCGCTTGAAAAATCTCGCGCATCCTCGAGTCGGACAGCTGTGCGCTCAGCAGCGCGGGGGCGAGAACATCAAAGCCTCCTGCGCCTGCCTGCAGGTAAATCACCCGGGTGGCCTCGTCCATAAAATGAACCAGGGGGATTTCAGCGAGGCATTTCGTTAAAAATCCGAGGTTATCCTTAACCGAAAATGTCCCCTTGTCCGGATACACTTGCGCGGGTGTTTTCGCCTTGGTATTGATTTTCTGATAACGCTCGATATCGATAAATGCCAGGGGGTTGAGAATGGTAATCTCTTGCTGATTGCCGAAGGCGATGGTCTTGGGATAGGTTCCCTTGGGGACACTGTTGTCCAGGAACTCGTATTTGAAAACCGGTTTGCTGCACGCCAGCCACTTGAAGAACAATTTCGGCATACCGGCATAGGCTTCAACACTGTGACCGAGAAAGTCTTCCACGGCCTTGTAGCGACCGACCTTCAATCCCCTCTCCCAGCCCCTTGCGACAGTTTCTTCCGGCGGCGTTATCACGAAAAACATAAGCATCGTATCGACATAACTGGCATAAGTGTTGTGCAATATTCGCGATATGCTTTCGGTTGAAAAACTGTCAAACCGAAAGCGGTCGACCAGCAGGTGGGGGATGGAAGCATCCCGTTTCGCCTTGTCGCGGATATAGTAGTCGAGCTTGCGATCGATGATCGCCACCTCCTTGCTGGTCAGTCGTCCGGCATACTTGTACGCGTCCCCAAGAGAGTCGTAGTCCAGCAGGAAGCGCCGCCAGATATCGGGGCTGATGGTGGCATAGCCGCCCGATTGAATGCCATGTTCACCCATGATTTTCTGGAGCCTGGCACGCAGGGAGCTTTTGCCCGCTGCGGATGCCCCTTTCAGGCTGATCAGAACCGGTTTTTCTGCCGTGACGGTTGGCGTCAGCCCAAGCTGCTGAATCGCCCGCTCAATCATGGGCGCGATCCGGTGGCCAAGAACCAGGCTGCCAAAGCGGTTGCAAACATGGTTTGTTACCAGCCGTGCCAGATACTCCATATCCGAGCCGACAAAGCCGCTGGTACCCGCAATAGAGCCGAGTACGCGATACAGGCTTCGGTAGACAGCCCTGGCAAGGGGATCCTGCTCAACAAGACCTTTCTCTTTGAACCCGGCGATGATGCGGTACTGTTTTTCCTGGGTGGATTCCTGAATCAGGGCGCTGGGCCCAGGCTTGGGCTTTAAAAACAATTGAAGAACAGCAAAGCGTTTTTTGGCCTTTCTGGCCGGAGCCGGCGCAAAGAGTGAAGTTGTCAGTTCCTGACGTACCCGGGCTTCGACCTGCTGGCGCAACTCGCCATGGGCCTGCGTAATTGATGCCAGATTCGGATGGATATAATCGACAAGAATTTTCTGGGCAATCTCGCGAAAGTGTACGCCAAGGTCGACTTCGTCTTCCCCCTCCAGCGCCACTATGTCAGCGGTAACTCGCACCAGCAATTCATGCAGCACCAGGCGCTCGGGCCTGAACGCGACTAATTCGTCCTGTGCAAGCCCAACCTGCTCTGCTATTTCTGCCACATCGGCAAGTCGGGTGAAGACATTCTCCGGCCGATGGACGCTTTCAAGGGATCTATATTCAACTGGAAGTTCTGCTTCAAGGCCGGGATTCCACGCTGAAAATTCGGAGTTTTTCATAGATAAAGCCTGGCTCAACAAGGTTCCATAAGGTTTACCACAGCACCCCATATTACAACAGGAGGCGTGCCAACCTACCTCCTGGGCAACCTCATCAGAAACCTCTCGCCGACACACAGAAAACGCTGCCAATACCCGTTGAAGTCACACTGATCTAGCCCCGCGGCGGATAGAACCCCGCCACATCAGCTCGCAACACCTGCTGCTGTTCAAATCAGGGAATTGATCTGCTCACGGTCCCGCAGGTAATGCGGCGTTTCCTTATGCGCCTGCAGCGCCTGCGGGCTCTCGTACACCTCGTACAGATAGACTCGATCGTCGTGCTCGCGATCGAGCAGCACATCAAAGGTATGGCAGCCCGGCTCCTGCTCCACCGATGCCCGGGCATTGGCCTGAATCAGCGCCAGGTAGGATTGTTTTGCGCCGGGCTTGAGATCGACACTGATAAAAATGCAGTACATGGGGATCTCCGATTGTAAGTGTTCGCAATAATTATTATGTTATGTACACAATTTACAAATACTTTAATTACAAACCCTATTCAAAACAAGGAGAGCCTCAATGAGCAGCCGGCCAAACGCCCTCAACGGCATGCGCCATATCGCCTTTACGGTGGAAAACCTGGAAGAAGTGGAGCGCTTTTACGTCGAGCTGCTGGGCATGCAGGTACTGCACCGTCCGCACCAGAATCTGGTCTATCTGACGCTGGGCAACGACAATCTGTCACTGAGTAGTGGCAGCGCAACTGAGCGCGCAAGCGGACCGCAACGACTGGATCATTTCGGCTTTATCTGTGACGAGCCTGGCGATGTGGACGCCTGGGCGGACTACCTGGCACAACAGGGAGTAGACATTCTCGCCCGCCCCCACGATCACAGCAATGATCCCGGGGTGCGCAGCTTTTATTGCCGGGACCCCGCCGGCAACACTGTGCAGCCGATCTATCACCCGGCGGTGTCGGGTCAGCGCCTGGCCAAGCCCTGACAAGATCCTGAAGACCCTGATAAACCCAGGCCAGATTGTTAAAAGAACACTCGGGCCATCACCCCCGGAAACGACACTGCCGGCCCGCCATGATCAAGGCACAGAGCAATGATCACAGGGGGCCGGCAGCGGGATGGCACCCGAGGGTGCCGCTACAGCGGCTTGTCGGTTAGCGTGCCGTGGACGGCGTGCTGCGACGGGGGCGACGGCGACGCGGCGCATTGCCCGGTGCCGCTTCATTGCCGCTGGCACGACGTGGCTGTTCGCCGCCCGCAGGTTTGGCACGACCCTGACCACCACCACGGCGCTGACCATTGCCACTTTTGGCGGCTCGTGGCGCAGCAGCCGGGGCTTCAGGCTGGGGCACATAGTTGGCGGCGCTGGCCTGCAACATATCCAGATCCACCGCAGGCGCTGGCTGAACATCAAACTTCTGACGCAGCAGACGCTCAATGGCGCGGAATTCCTTTTCTTCATCACGGCTGATCAGGGACACAGCCTCGCCACTGGCGCCGGCACGACCGGTACGGCCGATACGGTGCACGTAGTCCGCCGGAACGTTCGGCAGCTCGTAGTTCACCACATGGGGCAGATGGTCGATATCCAGACCACGGGCCGCGATATCCGTGGCCACGAGCACCCGTACCAGGCCGCCCTTGAAGTCGGATAGCGCACGAGTACGGGCATTCTGGCTCTTGTTGCCATGAATGGCCGCAGCGCTGATACCGTTGCGCTCAAGCTGCTGAGCCAGACGGTTGGCGCCGTGCTTGGTACGGGAGAACACCAGTACCTGGGTCCAGTTGCCGGCCAGAATCATGTGCGCCAGCACCGTCATCTTCTCGGTTTTTTCCACCGCGTGAAAACGCTGTTCGATCTTGTGCGCCGTAACATTGCGCGACACTTCGATGCTGGTGGGGTTGTGCAGTATATCGCTGGTCAGGCGACGAATTTCCGGCGAAAAAGTAGCCGAGAACATCAGATTCTGACGTTTCTTGGGCAACAGTTTCAGGATGCGCTTGATGTCATGGATAAAGCCCATGTCCAGCATGCGGTCGGCTTCGTCGAGCACCAGTATCTGGACGTGGGACAGATCGACGCAGCCCTGACCCTGCAGATCCAGCAGACGGCCCGGTGTCGCCACCAGAATATCGACGCCGCGGCGCAGCAGGTCTTTCTGCGGATTGATGCTGACACCACCGAAGACGATGGCCGAGCGCAACGGCAGATGACGACCGTAGGTGCTGACGCTCTCACCCACCTGGGCGGCGAGTTCGCGGGTGGGAGTCAGAACCAGTGCACGCAGCTGGTGCCCGTCCGGCGGGCGGTGTTCGGACAACAGTTGCAACATTGGCAGGGTAAAACCGGCGGTTTTACCGGTGCCGGTCTGGGCGGCAGCCAGCAGGTCGCGGCCTTCCAGTACAACCGGAATTGCCTGGGCCTGAATTGGGGATGGGGTATCGTACCCCTGCTCTTGCACAGCACGCAGCAGTGCGTCGGAAAGTCCGAGAGAGGAAAAAGCAGTCATGAATGTCCGTAGTGTGGAATCGGTCGGCAGGCCCTGACGTGTTGTTCATACGGCACCGGCCCAGGATACAGCTAAGCGGCGCAGCTTACCGTAAAGCCCCCTCGGGTGCGAGTACTATTCAACACCGTGGATAATGTGCCACGCATCGGCCTGAAAGCCTCGCACCGCCTGAAAATGGTCAGAATGCATACGTTGGACTAGGCTGATTGCAGTTACGTACGAGAGGAACCGGCATATGACCCGCAGATCTCAACGCGCGTTCTTCCGCAAAATCTATCTGGCCTGGCTGATAGATAATGGCCGACACAACCTGCGCACTCTGCAGGAGAAAACCGGCATGCCTAGACGCACCCTGCAGGACAGCCTCAAGGATCTTGAAGATATCGGCATCCGCTGCATCTTTGAACAGAGCAATGGCGAACGCAATAACTGCGGTCTCTACCGGGTCATGGATTGGGGCCCTATCAGAAGGAGCTGGGTGCGCAGCAACCTACTACTGCTTAAAGAGGAGCTAGAGCAATAAAAGCTGGATGGATTGAGTGAAGCCACATACCGAAGAACCTGGGTGCGCAGCAACTTACTACTGTTTAAAGCGAAGCTTGAGCAATAACCCTTAACAGCAAAAAAGATTCTCGATGGATTGAGTTCGTCCAGGTACTGAAGCAGCTGAGTACGCAGCAACTCACTGCTGTTTAAACGGAGCTTGAGCAATAAAGGAAGGATTAGCTGCTCAGCTACACACGCAGCTGAGCAGCCTGCACCTTAGCGCAACTATTAAAGCTGAGGCTGAACAATTACAGCCAGACAAAGTGCCGGGCTTTAAAACCTCCTATGCCGGTTCAAACGCAAAGCGTGCGTCCAGCCGGCTGCATCCCAGACCATTGCCCTTGCGTACCCTGACCTGCACCGGAATGCGCTCTTTGAGCGCCTCTACGTGGGAAATTACGCCTATCATCTTGCCGCTGGCATTCAGGCTGTCCAGTGCATTGAGCGCCGTATCCAGCGTATCCGCATCCAGGGTGCCAAAACCCTCATCCAGAAACAGCGAGTCGATACTGGTGCGGTGGCTCACCAGATCCGACAGCGCCAGCGCCAGCGCCAGACTGACCAGAAAGCTTTCGCCGCCGGACAGAGTGCGTGTATCGCGCAGCGCATCGGCCTGCCAACTGTCGATCACCTCCAGCTCCAGCTCATCCCCGCTTTTGCGCTGCAGGCGATAGCGACCATCAAGACGCTCGAGCTGACGATTGGCCAGATAGATCAGATGGTCCAGCGTCAGCCCCTGGGCAAAGCGGCGAAAGCGATCGCCCTTCTGCGAACCGATCAGGCTCGAAAGCTGCGCCCAGGTATCATAATGCGCCTGCTGCGCCTCGATCTCCTGCAACAGCACCTGCTGCGCCTGACGTAAGCGTGCATCCTGCTCCAATTGCTGCATCAGTGCACCACGGCGCTGCACCAGAGTTTGCAGCTGTTCGGTTACCGCCGCCCGTGCTGTTTGTACGGCAGCCGGATCCAGCACCGCAAATGGCTGCTGCTCGAGCTCTGCCAGGCGTGTGCGCGCCTGCAGCAGCAGTGTCTGCGCCTGGGACAGGTCACCGTCCAGCGTCTGGCGTAATGCCTGCAGTTCGCGCCGCGCTTGCGGTTCCAGCAAGGCCGCCATATAACCGGCCTCATCGATGAATGGACTGGCCTCCAGCGCCTCGCGCCAGACAGGCGCAGAACGCTCAAGCTGTGCCCCCTGCTGGATCTCGCGCTGCTGCAGGGCTGCAAGACTGCCGCGCAACCCATCCACGCTTTTCTGTGCCGCCGCCAGTGCGGTAGCCGCCTGCTGCCAGCGATTATCGGCCTGTTGCAGCCGATCCTGTAGCTGCGTGCGAATCTGTGCAACCGCGCGACCCTCAAACAACATCGAGCGCTGCGTGGCTAGCGCTGCGTTTTGCTGCGCCCAGTCGCGCTGCTGTTGCAGATTTATCCCCTGTTGTTGCTGCAACAGGGCTAAGTCACGTTCCAGCACCTCAAGCCGAGCCTCAAGCTGTTCGCAGCTGCGCGTGCTCTCGGCGCTGCGAATGAACATCTGTTGGTAGTCGGCCCAGTACTGCGCCTTCTGTTGCAGCCAGCTCGCCTGCATATCCGCCGCCGGCAATTCAGGTTCACCAAGCGTCTCCTGCAGCGCGCTGCGCAGCGACTGCTCAAGCGCTGTCAGTGCCTCCTGCTGCGTCTGCACTTCAGCAGCCGTCTGTTCCTGCTGTTGCTGCAGTGTTTGCAGCTCGCGGGTCTGCGTGTCCAGCTGATGGCTTTGGTTGGCCAGCAAGCTATTTGTTTGCACCGTTTCGTCGCGCTGCTGTTGCAGCGCCCGGTCCAGTTCACCCAGTTGCGACAGGTTCGTTTCAAGTTCGGACAACTCAACACCAAGGCGCTGGGCGCACTGGGTGATACCCGCAGTGTCGTTCAGCTGCAGCCTGACCTCGTCCTCCTGCGATGTACCGGCGTTCAGCCTGTTGACCAGGCTCTCGATCAGCGGTTGCGCCTCGGCCTGCAGGCTCGACTGCTCGGCACCGTCCTGAGCGCTTTGCTGCTGCAGCTCTTTGAGACCCGCCTGCAATGTCGCAGTGACGGCGGCCATTTTCTGGCCGTCCTGCTGCAACTGCTCCAACTGCAGTTTCTTGGCATCGTAACGCTGGCGCGTTTCGGACAGCTGCGGCTGACGGTAGTCCGTGATATAGGGGTGCTCTTGCGAGCCACAGAGTGGGCAGGCGTCATCAGGCTGCAGCGTATCCCGATACGCGCTCAGATCGCTGATACGCTGCTCCTGCGCCAGCAGCAGTTCCAGATCATCGCGGTGCTGCTTGCAATCGCTGTATTGCTGCCGTGCAGCCACAAGCACTGCCTGCTGCGTCTCAAGCTCGGCACTGCGCTGCCCCATCAGGGTACTGCGTGACTCAAGCCCCACCGCCAAGGTCTGGAAACGCCGGCCCAAAGCTTCGAGCCGATCCAGCGTTCGCACAGCGCCCTGCAATGACTTCAGCAACTGTTCCAGTTCCATCGGGGTGCGGGGCCCTAATAATCTGACCCGCTGCTCGCCTAACGCCTGCCCTTGCAGCTGCAGCTGTTGCTGGCGTTCGCGACTCTGAACTAAGCCTGCCTGCAGTGTCGGCAGTTCCCGTGCAAGCGTTGTCTGGCGCGTTGCCAGACTCAGCTGACGCTGGCGCATATCATTCAGCTGCTGCAACAGGCGCCCACGCTGGGCGAAGCGTTCCTGCCACAACGGTAGCTGCTCGCCCAAACGCGCAGCGCCCTGGTGCTTATGCAAGAAATCCTGTGTCTGATCGCGCTCAAGCTGCGCCTGCTTGAGGCTCTCCGTCAGACCCTCGCGCTGCCCACCCAACTCGGTAAGGTTCTGGGACTGGGCCGCCAGCATAGTCGCCAGCTCGCGCTGACGATCAGCCAGCTGCGCCATGCGGTTGTCCAGTGGCACGACCTCGTCCAGCAGCCGCGTTTCGGTGGCCTCACGCTCCAGGCGTGCGCCATCCAACTGTTGCCGCGCCTCTTGCTGCACGGCCTGTTGAGCATCCAGCTGCTGCTGCGCCTGCAGCAGCGACTGTTCATCCTGCCTGCGAGCCGTATCCAGCTCCTTCGCCTGCAAGAGGTCGGCCTGCCACTGCTGGTGCAACGGCCGCAGATCCAGCGCGGGCAGGCAGGCGTCCAGCCGCGCCAGCTGTGCCGCCTCGCGTTCAAAGGCCTGCTGCGCCCGCAGCTGCTCAGCTTCGCTCTGCTGCTGCGCGCTGCGCGCCTGACCCAGTGCTTCAAGCCCCTGTATTTCCTGCTGTAACCGAGTGTCATCGGCTTGCAGCCGGGCTTGGCTTGAAGTTAGCTCAGCCTTTTCGATATCAAGTGCCGCCAGACTTGCCTGGTCCAGCAGCTCTACATCACCCGCACGGGCCTGCAACACCCGCAGGGCTTCTTCTTCGCTGCGCTTGCGCTCAAACGCAAGACTGGATATCTCGCCGTAAATTTCGGTGCCGGTCAACTCTTCCAGCAATTCAGCCCGCTCATTAGGGCTGGCATTCAGAAAGGCAGCAAAACCGCCCTGGGCCAGCATCATCGACTTGGTAAAACGGGCAAAATCGAGGCCTGTAAGCTCACTTACCAGATTGAGCTTTTCACCTATACGGGTACTCAGTAGCTGGCCGTCTGCACGGGCCAGCTCGACCTGGGGCGCCTGCAGCTTGCCATCCGGCTGATTGCGGGCACGGCGCTGGGACCAGAAAGCGCGGTATTCCTCGCCGCGCACCTCAAACTCTACCTCCGCCAGGCAGTCTGCGGTATGGCGCGTCATCAGCTCATTGCTGCCAGCGGATACATTCAAACGCGGCGTAGCGTGGTAGAGCGCCAGACAAATGGCATCAAGCAAGGTGGTTTTACCGGCGCCGGTCGGGCCGGTAATCGCAAAGAGGCCGTTATCCCGAAACTCGGATGCGCGAAAATCCAGTTTCCACTCGCCCTTGAGCGAATTGATGTTTTTCAATCTCAGGCTCAGGATTCGCATGTGACTGACTCCCCGTCCTGCAGCTGTGCCAACAGCGAGTCAAAAGCCTCTCCCAGGCGTACTCGGGAGTCCTCATCCAGGCTTTCCTCCAGCGCAAGGCGACGTTCAAACACCTCGCGTACAGTCAGCTCCTGCAGGGTTTCACGACTGTCCCGTGCCAGCGCACTCGTACTGGCACTGCGCTGGCGCCGGATACGCAGCACCTCGACCGGCAAACCCTCAACCAGCTGCTGCACCCGCGGCTGCAGGTCGCTGAGATAATCGTCCCCGCGCACTTCGATCTCGAGCCAGGCAATGGGCCCGCCCGGGGCCTGGGCTTCATCACAGGTCGTGCCGAAGGTTTGTTGCAACTGGGCTTCAAGCTCTTTCAAATTACCGCTGAGACTCAGCATGGGCTGCCAGCCTGGCACCGGCAGTGGCGTGACCTCGGCCAGTTTACCGGCGTCGAAATCCACCAGCAGCACCTGCTTGCTGCCCCGGCTTTCATCAAAACTCAGGGCAATGGGTGAGCCGCTGTAACGAATATGGGACTTGCCGCCCACGACCTGGGCTCGGTGCAGATGCCCCAGGGCGATATAGTCGGCCGGCGGAAACGCACCCGCAGGGTAAGCCTCAAGCGTACCTATATAAAGCTCGCGCACAGACTCGGACAACTGGCCGCCGACGCAGGTCAGGTGCCCCGTAGCTACAATAGGCAAAGCACTGGGCTCGCCCGCCTGTTTCACCTGCTCGAGTTGTAACGCATCCCTGACACCAGCGGCTGCGTCATAGATAACGGTATAATGACGACCAATAGCATCGCTCAGAGCCTGGCGCTTGTGCTGCGTGCTCTCACCGGCATGACTTTCAACCAGGTCCCGCGGACGCAGGTAAGGGATGGCACAGAGCACAGCCCCAGGCGAGCCATCGCGACGCTGCAGCACTATGACCTGATCGGCGGGGTCCGCCGTGACTCCCCCCACTACCGTCGTACCCAGGCAGGCCAGCAGCTCACGGGATTCATGCAGGGTCGAGACGGAATCATGGTTGCCACCCAGGATCACCAACTGGCACCCCGTAGCGCGCAGGTCAGCGATAAACTGGTTATAGAGCCTGCGGGCATAGCTCGGTGGCGTACCTGTATCAAACAGGTCGCCGGCAACAATAAGCGCATCCACCTGATGCGTCTGTACCTGCTCAATCAGCCAGGCCAGAAAGGCGCGGTGTTCAGCTTCGCGGCTCTTGCCCATGAAGTGTTGCCCGAGATGCCAGTCCGAGCTGTGAAGTATTCGCATTGATAATCCTGATCCTAGTGTACTGTTGCACGCTATATGAAGCTTATAACGGCCCCTTTTTCCGCCATCCTGCGTTGTTCGTTGTCGCCGTAGCCCCACCAAGACTGTGCCTCACGCCTTGGCTGGCGAAAAAATGAGCGCATTCTAAAGCACCACCAAGAATGCAACAGCACACCAGGAGGCTGTCCGAGAATGCTGGCCGTAGCGAGAGCCGACTGATTTGAGCGGGTTTTTGCGGTGTTTTAAGGCGATAAATCGGCAGGATTGCCGATTTACACAGCGTTAGCTGCCCACCGGGCAAGCTACAGGGATGTAGCTTGTGAATAGTGGTTCTATTTAACGCAAAACAGCACAAAAAACAGCCAAACTCAGGTGGCTCGCAGTAGGTTGAGTATTCTCGGACAGCCTCCTAGCGCAGCGGCACTCAAAGCCGCCCATATTAATCCTAAAGTGCCCCGGGCAAACCACCAGGGCCTACACTTCTCATCAATCGTCGATGGTTTTGAGCGTGACAGTGCCGAGCTGGCGCATCTGTCTCAGTATCCATTGACTACGCTGCTGCACATAGGGGCTGGGCGGATGGGCGCGGTAACGATAGGGGTTGGGCAGTACCGCCGCCAGGCGCGCAGCCTGCAGATTGCTAAGCGCACGCGCGGGCGTGCCGTAGTAGTAGCGCCCCGCCGCCTCGACCCCATAGATACCCGGGCCAAACTCGACGATGTTCAGATAGACCTCCAGAATGCGGCTCTTGTCCCAGAGCAGCTCCAGCAGTAATGCGAACCAGGCTTCCAGCCCCTTGCGCACCCAGCTGCGGCCAGACCACAAAAACAGATTCTTGGCCGTCTGCTGAGTCAGGGTACTGGCACCGCGCACGCGGCCGCCATCAAGGTTGTGATCCAGCGCCCGCTTGATGGCCTTGAAATCAAAACCACTGTGATCAGCAAAGCGCTGATCTTCGGCAGCAATAACCGCCAGGCGCATGGCCGGCGCTATACGCTCAGTCGACACCCAGCGATGGGCATAGTCATCCGGATAGTCAGCGGGGGGAAAGAGTTCACGCTGAATCAGCCAGGACCAGACAGGCGGGTTCACCACCTTGAGCAGCAACACCAGCAGCACACTGAAGCCAACCCAGCCTGCGATGAGCCAGAGCGTCACCTTGAGCAGCGGGCGCAGCAAATAACGTTTGATCACAGGCACAGCAAATCCGCAGCAGTCGTGTAGAGGGCCCTATTGTGCACAGGGACTCAGGCAAGGTCGATGCATGCCGGCAGATTCATGCAATCTGATTACGAAGAAAGGCGAGGGAAGCCCCGAACAGCGGGAAAAAGGCAGGACGAGGGATGTGGAAAAACAGCGCGCGAAAATAGCGAATGGAGGGTAAAAAGGCCGGTGGGCAGAACGCCCACCGACCGGGAAAACGCTTAGCCGCCGGCCTGAGCCAGGTCGAAGAGCTCGCGCATGGCGACGGTAAAGATTGCACTGTCATTGCCACTGCTGGCACGCAGCTCGCTGAGCATCTGCTGCCAGCGACCCAGCAAGGGCGCCTGGCGCTCGAGCCAATCGTCAATCAGGGCTGTGGTATCGTCGTTTTCGGCACCTTCTTCGAGCACATTCACCGTCAGTACCCGCATCTGGGTGTTGAGGTCTTCGCGCAGGCCGTCACGCGCCATGGACTGCCAGTGGTTGCCAACTTCAATCGCCCGCACCTGCTGATCAAACCAGTGCAGCTCAAGCCGCTGGGCCAGATCGAAGTAGACCGATGCCACCCGCTCCAGCGCCTGACCGGTTTGTGCCGCCGCCTCCATTACACCCAAGAGCGCATAGAGGCTATCCGCCGAGGCCACCTTGGCTGCGAGGGATTCAGGTACGCCGGCGTCCACCAGGGCACTGCTGCGCTGCTGCCAGTCGTTCAGCGGTTCACCCTGAAGACGCTGCGCGATAGTCGGGCTGATCGCACGAATACCCGGCTGGTAGCGCTCGACCGTGGCCGCCACTTCCAGGGTGCCGCGCTGCTTGAGCAGGAACCAGTAGCTGGCCCGGCGCACCAGACGCATCAGGTCCAGCATCATGTCCTGCTGCAACTGCGCCGGCACCTTGTTGTCCAGGGCTTCGATCTCGCGCCACAAAGGTTCGATATCGTATAGCTCGCGGGCAATCACGTAGGCCGCGGCAATAGCCGCCTGGTCGCGTCCGCTGGCCTGCTGCAGATGCTGCATGAAGGTGATGCCCATGTGATTGACCAGCGCATTGGCAATCTGGGTGGCAATGATTTCCGAGCGCAGGCGATGATTCTGTACCTGTTCAGGGAAACGCTGCACCAGCTGATCCGGGAAGGCCGTAGTGATCGCCCGGGACAAAAACGGATCTTCGGTAATCCAGGAGCCGGTGAGCTTTTCCTTCAGCTCAGCCTTGGTATAGGAAATCAGTACCGACAGCTCCGGCCGGGTCAGCCCCAGCTGCTGCGCCTTGCGCTCCTGCAGTACTTCGTCGGAGGGAATAAACTCCAGCGAGCGTACCAGCCGGCCCGACGCCTCCAGCCGGTGAATCAGGCGGATATAGTCATCCAGCGAACTGCGCGAATGCGTTTTCGCAATACTGATGGCCAGTGTCTGACTGTAGTTGTTCTTCAACACCAGGCGGGCGATTTCGTCGGTCATTTCGCGCAGCATGGCGTTGCGCTGCTTGACCGTCATGTCGCCGTTGGCCACAACTTCATTGAGCAGAATCTTGATATTGACCTCGTGGTCGGAGCAATCCACACCACCGGCATTGTCAATAAAGTCGGTGTTGGATGCGCCGCCGTGCAGGGCATATTCGATACGTCCGTGCTGCGTGAAGCCCAGGTTACCGCCCTCGCCCAGCACCCGGCAACGCAGTTGCTTGCCGTCGATACGCAACGAGTCGTTAGCCTTGTCGCCAACATCAGCGTGGCTCTCGTGACTGGCCTTGACGTAGGTACCAATGCCACCGTTCCAGATCAGATCAACCTGGGCACGCAGCAGGGCCGACAACAGATCAGTCGGTGCCAGGCGATCAGCCGTGATATCAAAGCGTTGCTTCATTTCAGGGCTGATATCAATCCACTTGGCGCTGCGCAGGAAGAGGCCACCGCCGGTGGAAATCAGGCTGCGGTCGTAATCATCCCAGCTCGAACGGGGCAGTACAAAGAGCCGCTCGCGCTCAGCGTAGCTGCTGGCAGGATCGGGTTGCGGGTCGATAAAAATATGCAGATGGTTAAAGGCTGCAACCAGGCGAGTATGGCGCGACATCAGCATGCCGTTGCCGAACACATCGCCTGCCATGTCGCCGATGGCCACCACGGTAAATTCCTGGGTCTGGGTATCCAGGCCCAGCTCACGGAAATGCAGTTTGACCGACTCCCAGGCGCCCCGCGCCGTGATGCCCATCTTCTTGTGGTCGTAGCCCTGGCTGCCGCCGGATGCGAAGGCATCGCCGAGCCAGAAACCGTATTCTTCGGCGATTTCATTGGCGATATCGGAGAAGGTCGCGGTGCCCTTGTCCGCCGCCACCACCAGATAAGGGTCATCTTCATCGTGGCGCACCAGCCCCTTGGGCGGCACCAGATCAGCTCCCACCAGGTTATCGGTCACATCCAGCAATGCACGAATAAAGATCTGGTAGCAGGCAATACCCTCGGCCTGGATCTCATCGCGGTTGCCATTCACCGGCAGTGCCTTGGGCACAAAGCCGCCTTTGGCACCGACAGGGACGATAACGGCGTTCTTGACTTGCTGAGCCTTCACCAGACCCAGCACTTCTGTACGGTAATCCTCGCGCCTGTCGGACCAGCGCAGGCCGCCGCGCGCAACCTTGCCGCCGCGCAGATGCACACCCTCAACGCGGGCCGAGTAAACGAACACCTCGAACATGGGTCTTGGCAACGGAATATCGGCGATGCCGTGGGGATTAAGTTTGAAGGCGAAATAATCCTTCAGCTCGCCATCGTCACCAGGCTGATAGTAGTTAGTACGCAAAGTAGCCTGAATCAGCTCCAGAAAACGGCGCAGAATCTTGTCATCGTTAAGGTTATCGACCTTGTCGAGTCCTTCGATGATGCTGGCGGCAATTCGCTCGGTCAGGGCCTGCACCTTGCGGCTGTTCTGACGGCCCGGCTCAAAACGCGCCTTGAACAACGCCACCAGCAGGCGGGTCAGATACAGGTGCCGTCCCAACGCCTCTGCGATATAGGGCTGGCTAAAACCAAAACGGATCTGCTGATTGTAACGGGCATAGGCTCGCAACATGGCGACTTCGCGCCACGACAGGTTAGCGCCTATCACCAGACGGTTAAATTCGTCGTTCTCGGCTCGCCCCGCCCAGACACTGGAAAAGGCATCCTGGAAGTTCTGCTTCACGTCTTCCAGTACCACCGGCTCAGTGCTGTCGTAGCGCAGGGTGAAATCGTGAATCCAGAAGCGCGCGCCATCGCGGCGCTTGACCTTGTAGGGGTGCTCGCCCACCACCCGCATGCCGAGTTTTTCGAGCACCGGGATAACGTCGGACAGAATCAGTGGCTGTTGTGGATGAAACAGTTTAAAGCGCAAGACTTCGCGACTCTGCTCCAGCACACGGTAAAAACTCAGGTTGATAATACGGGTTTCATCCAGCTGCTCAATGCGCTGGATATCGTAGACCGCACTGCTGGGAGTGAAATCCTCCCGGTAGGCGGATGGAAAAGCATTGCGATAGTGATTGATCAGCTGATTGCCACGCTCTTCACCGGCGCTCTCGACCAGGGCTGCGTGCAGATCTTCGCTCCAGGCTTTGGATATTTCGATGATCTCGGCTTCGACAGCCTGAGGGTCAAACTCCAGCGTCGTATCAGCGTCAACCTGAAGCACGAAATGCACCCGTGCCAGCAGAGATTCACTAAAACGGGTAGTGAACTCGCAGTCGCGGGCACCGAAATGTTCGGTCAGGCGTTGCTGCACCTGCAGGCGCAGGGCCGTGGTGTACAGATCCCGCGGCACAAAATAGAGACAGCTGACAAACTTGGAGCAACTGTCCCGGCGAATCAGCAGTTTGACCTTACGGCGTTCCTGCAGATTGAAAATCCCCATGGCCATGTCGAAGAGTTCATCGTCATTGGCCAGAAACAGCTCATCACGGGGTAATTCTGCGATGATCTGCACCAATGCCTTGCCACTGTGGCCCTTGGGGTCAAAACCGGCCCGCGCCAATGCCTTTTGCGTGCGACGGCGCAGCAGCGGTACCTGCAATGGCGGCTCAACGTAGACAGGCGAGGTCCAAAGACCATAAAAACGATGCTCTCCGCAAACAACACCCTCGGCGTCGTAACGCTTGAGAACCACCAAATCCTGATGTGCCGGACGGTGGACACGGGAACGCACGGCATCCTTGGCAAAGGTCAGCGGATCGGTGCAGAGCATGAAATCCCGCTCTTCAGCGCGCAGATCACTGCCGCTGCGGCTGCGCCCGCTCTGGGCGTGCAGCTTCAGGGTGCCCAGCTCGCTGCCCTCAACCCGAGTCACCCCAAAGGCATCTCCGGTACCGCTGAAGGCCAGCTCGTCGTACCCCAGAAAGGTAAAGCGGTCGTTCAGCATCCAGTCGCAGAAGGCCGCGGCTTCCGTTACACAATCCGCAGCTGCACCGGCTTTGGGCGTGCGAAGTGCATCCCGCAGGCTTTCGAGACGCGTTCGCATAGCCGGAAAATCCGCCACCGAGGCCCGCACTTCGCCCAGCACTTCGCTCAACTGAGCCTGCAGTGACTTGAGCTCGTCCGCCGCACTGTGACGATCGACTTCCAGATAGATCAGGGCTTCGCGCAGGGCCCCCTCGGTGCCGGTTGCAACCAGCCCGGTGACACTGCCGCTGCTGTCGCGAGACAGATCCAGCACCGAACTGTGCACCACATGAATCGCCATTTCACGGCGATTCAACTCCATGCGCAGAGAGTCCACCAGGAAAGGCATATTGGGATGAATAATTTGAATGACGGTGTGACTGCAGTGCCAGCCGTGCTGCTCGAGATCGGGATTGAACACCCGCAGCCGCGGTTCATGGGCTTCGCTTTCGTAAAGAAACTGAAAACAGGACAAGGTTGCACCATAAAGATTGTCAAGTCGGCGCTCGGCCAGCTCATCATAAGGTGAAACCCGATAGTAGGCCGCGGCAAAGGCGCCCACCTGGGCAACCGTGTCAGACGCCAAACGGCTTTCGAACAGTTCACCCAGCTGCGTCAGCAGCCGCTTCTTATTATCGCTTCGTTGCTCGGACATCGAATCCTTTAACCCCTTGTTGCTCAGACAGTGCCGAAATCAACCGCAGTGCACAGAACGCGAGTGTGGGCATCCACGGCTAACCTGATGGAATTCAGATTCCATCAACTCTAGGCGTTATCGGAGAAAAAAGATTGTCAAAGGCTGGGTTTTCTTTGCGAAAACGTACGTTATTAACTTGGTTTAATGCATGCAGCAGGAATCTTGCATCATTGGCTTTCGCTGCAACCAGGGCCCAGTGCGAACACCGCCTCCAGCCAAGGAAGTCCAGCACGCACAAGCGCCTGCCCCACTCTTCAAGGATACAGAGGTGTTTTATAACCGGGTGCGGCTGTACCGCTGCAATGATTACATGAGTCCATGTGAACTTTGCATCAGCACTACGAACAGCGTTTTGGGAAGGTATCCGGCAAACTGGCGCCAGATCAGACAGAATAAAACTGGAAGAAATAAAACAGCTGCAGCAAATCAGGAGTCCTGATTTTCCCAACGGATCACAACGGGTCTTTTGCCCCAGGCCAGCGCTGCATCTTCATCCACACCCATGTAGATATCGATCTTGCGGGCCCAGCGGCGATGCATCTTGTCGAGCACCTTATAGCGCCCTGGGAGGCCTTCTATTTCAACTTCGGTACCAGGTTCAAGGCCCATACCCAGCAGATCGCGGGAAACAGCAATCGCCTTGAGACCCGGCTTGAGCTTATGACCCCAGGCACCAATATTAGCCTTGCCCTGGGTCTGATCTGGCAGCGAATTGTACGCGGTTGCAGTAACCTTGAGTTTTACCTTCGCACTTGCGGCGCCCTGCAGTGAGTCGAGCGCCAGCGTGCGGATCCTGCCGGTGCTTTTGGCCTGCGCCTTGACCTGGGTCGCCGTTGAGCCGGAAAGCTTTTCTGTAGCCCAGCCGACATTGGCGCTGGACAGGAACACCAGAGGCATGGCCAGCAGCACCGTTATCAGCGGGCGCACCAGGCGCTTTCGAAGGTTGTTCAGCATCATAAAAAGTACGTTAATTCACATAATTGCACGCAGTGTGCCAGATAACAGTATCAGCGCCTAGCCTGCTTTCGCGTCTATTAATAATTCTCATTTAGATTCTGTCTGCGTCTGGATACAAGATGGCCAAACCGGTTACCTGAGACTCTTATGACGCCTGACAAATCCGGGGGCAGCGCCAGTCCCGTTCCGGTATCATGCCCAGATCCAATAGCGACAGGAATGGATGTGTCTATGCCACCCTCAACTGGCCCCGCCCTTACACCTCGCAGGGCCTCGCAACTACGGCTGCTGCTGGCGCTTACCGCCACCCTGCTGCTGGTAGGCCTCAGCGCACCCATGCTGACCATCGAACAGTTCCTGCTTATCAAGAGCAGTTTTTCGGTACTTTCCGGCACCTGGCAGTTACTGCTGCAGGGCCAGTATCTGCTGTTCCTGCTCATCGCAGCGTTCAGCATAGTACTGCCGATACTCAAGCTGCTGGTGCTGCTTCGCCTCACCGATGCGGCGATACAGCACGACAGCCGGCTGCCACGCTACCTGAAACTGATGCATGACTACGGCCGCTGGTCGATGCTTGATGTATTCGTGGTGGCGGTACTGGTGGTGACGGTCAAGCTCGGCGCCATCGCCCAGGTACAAATTCATTACGGCCTCTATGCCTTTTGCGCCGCCATTCTGCTAACCCTTTTTATCACTGCACGCATCAGCCGCCTCAAGCCCGACAACGGCTGAGATCTGGTTGCATCACCCGGCATGCCCTACTCCATGACTGTACTACCCATAGACGAGATACTGCCTGCTCTGAAACAGGCACTGACCCTGCATACCGAAGCCGTGCTTGAAGCCCCACCCGGCGCCGGCAAAACCACGCGAGTACCGCTGGCTCTGCTGCACGAGCCCTGGCTGGCGGGGCAGAAGATTCTCATGCTCGAACCCAGACGCCTGGCCGCCCGGGCCGCCGCCGAGCGCATGGCCCAGACTCTGGGCGAAAAGGTTGGCCAGACGCTGGGGTATCGCATTCGCTTTGATACCCGCGTGGGCCCCAACACCCGCATTGAGGTAGTAACCGAGGGCATTCTGACCCGCATGCTGCAGTCCGACCCCTCGCTTGAGGGTGTCGGCCTGGTGATATTCGATGAGTTTCATGAACGCAGCCTGGATGCAGACCTCGGTCTTGCCCTGACGCTGCAGGGCCGAGCACTGCTGCGCGACGACAACCCGCTGCGCCTCCTGCTGATGTCCGCCACCCTCAATGGCGATGCCAGCGCCCGCCTGCTGGGCGGCGCACCGCTGATTCGCAGTGAGGGCCGCAGCTGGCCGGTCAACATCCACTACGGCGCAGGCGCCCAACCGGGCGAGCGCATCGAGCCGCGCGTTGCTGCCACAGTAATGGAGGCACTGCGCGAAGAGAGCGGCAGCGTATTGGTATTTCTTCCCGGACAACGGGAAATTCGCGAAACCCATCGCCTGCTGCGCGACCAGCTGCATTCGCTGGGCTCAGGTAGTGATAGCATCCTGTTGAGCCCGCTGTACGGGGACCTCAGTCTGGACGCCCAGCGCAGCGCCATAGCTCCGGCAGCACCGGGCCAGCGCAAGGTAGTACTGGCGACCGCCATTGCCGAAACCAGCCTGACTATCGAGGGCGTGCGGGTTGTGGTCGACAGCGGCCTGAGCCGCCAGGCCGTATTCGACCCGGCCACCGGCATGTCACGCCTGCAGACCCGCCGCCTGTCACGGGCCTCCAGCGTGCAACGCGCCGGGCGCGCCGGGCGTACTGAGCCCGGCCTCTGCTACCGCCTCTGGTCCGAAAGCCAGCAACAGGCACTCAGCCCCCACAGCGAACCGGAGATACGCCAGGCGGATCTGGCGCCGCTAGCGCTGCAACTTTTGCAATGGGGCATCACCGACCCGAACGAACTGGACTGGCTCGATGCACCGGCACCGGGGCCTTACCAGCAGGCACTGGAACTGCTGCAGCGCCTGGGTGGCACGCTGCACGAAGGCCCGCGCTGGAGCCTGACGCCCCACGGCGAGCGCATGGCGCAGCTGCCGGCCCATCCACGTCTGGCGCATATGCTGCTGGAAGGCTGCCGACTCGGCCTGCTGGAGCTGGCCTGCGATCTCGCCGCGCTGCTGTCCGACCGCGATCCACTGGGGCGTGCCCAGGCCGACATTGCCCTGCGTCTTGCCTGGCTGCACGGCGATATCAAACGCCAACCCCAGGAGCGCGCCCAGTGGCAACGCCTGCGCCAGCAGGTCGATCAGTTCCGCACCCTGTGCCGCAAGCTTGATGTACTCCCACAGAGTGCGAACAAAATATCTCCAGACAATGCCATTGCCGTGCTGATCGCCTGCGCCTATCCCGACCGCATTGCCGTGCGCCGCCAGCCCCAGGGACTGGATTACCAGCTCAGCAACGGACGCAGCGCCCGCATGAACCCGGACGACCCTCTGCGCAATGCGCCCTGGCTGGCAACAGCCCAGCTGAGCGGGCGCAGCGGTGACAGCGTAGATCGCATCCAGCTTGCCGCCGCCCTGGACCCTGTGCTGTTTGACGGCCCCCTGGCCGCCCTCGTAGAGACCCGCGACCAGGTTCACTGGCAGGACAGTGAAAACCGCCTCATAGCCGAGCGCCAGCAGAAAATAGGCAACCTGGTTCTGGCCCGTGAACCTCTTAATCGCATTGAACCCGGGGCCCGGGCGGCCGCACTCTGCGCCCTGATCCGCAAGCGCGGCCTCGGGCTACTGCCCTGGACCCAGAACCTGCAGCGCTGGCGCACCCGCGTCACCTTTGTACGGCGCCAGGCACTGCTGCAGAACACCAATGCAGGCAGCGATGCCGCCTCAGACACCGCCTCCTGGCCCGACCTGTCCGATCAGGCCCTGTTGGACACGCTCGAGACCTGGCTGCTGCCCTGGCTCGACCGGGTCAGCCATATCAATCATTTTGCCGCCCTGGATCTGAGTACCATCCTGCACAACCTTCTGCCCTGGCCGCTGCCGCAGCAACTCGACAGGCTGGCGCCGGAGCACTATCAATTGCCCTCCGGCAATCGCGCACGCATCGACTACGAGCAGGATCCGCCGGTGCTGGCGGTCAAACTGCAGGAGCTGTTCGGCTGCTCACAGACGCCGCGTATCGGCCGGGTCGCTCTGAAATTGCACCTGCTCTCACCGGCACAGCGCCCACTGCAGGTCACCCAGGATCTGGTGAGTTTCTGGAACAACAGTTACCGCGACGTACAAAAGGATATGAAGGGACGCTACCCCAAGCACCACTGGCCGGACGACCCCATGGCCGCCACGCCAGGCACGGGTATAAAACGCCGCAAATGACGCTTCGGCCTGCCAGCTATGACACTAAGCTGGCAGGACAGTAAATGACGGGATGGACTGCAAGGTGACGACTTCAATGACATCAATCGAGACTTCACCTCAGACAAAGAGCGAACCTGCTACCCTCGGCGCTCCCGGTGCACGCCTTGCGCTCTACCTGCCCACCCCACCACTGATTCCGGCCTCCGAGTCCTGTGAAACAGACCTCGACATACCGGGCCTTATTCAGCACAACGGCAACCACTGGCGCAAGATTCTTAGCATACTGGCCAAGCTCGCCACACCAGCGGATCGGCGCTGGCAGGACTATCGGGATATTGAACTGCTGCAACGCAACGAGATTATAAGTTTTGCCGACCACCTTCTGTCCAATGCCGACTGGCACCTGGTCGCCGGCAAGGCCAGCTGGCAGCGCCTGGGATTTGAACCGAGCAACTTCAGCCCACTGGACGATGAAGGGCGGGTTCTGGTGCGCGACAATGTGCTGCTTACACCCTACCCCGATTACCGACAGTTCCCCAACCGAATGGTAGAGCAGGTACGCCGGCTCGTGAAAGCTGAAAGCTGAAAGCTGAAAGCTGAAAGCTGAAACAAAGATAACGGTATAAAATCGGAATACAAACGATAGATTGCGCTCAGCTATTCAAGCAGAAAACCTATCGACCAACACGCAGAATGGACGGCCCGAACCCCGAAAATCAAGACTCGCACCACCCTTGCTAACTATTCTCGACTGGCTTAACGATCCGGCAGGGTCACGTTCAGCTCAAGAATCGAGCAGTGATCGTTGTTTTCCAGCTGGATGTTTACGCTGTCTTGATCGATGGCGACGCCCTGCTCATATAAAGAGCCGGATCACATCGAGGATTTCCTGATGCATCTGTACATCTATCGACCAACACGCAGAAAGGGAGGTCCGAACCCCGAAATACAAGGCTCACACTACCCTTAATAGCCATTCTCGACCAGCTTAGCGGTCCGGCAGGGTCACGTTCAGCTCAAGGATCGAGCAGTGATCATTGTTTTCCAGCTGGATGTATACGCTTTCCTGGTCGATGGCTACGCCCTGCTCATATAAAGAGCCGGATCACATCGAGGATTTCCTGCTGTTTTTTCGGCAGGTAGTCAAAAAACGCAGCGCAGAGCCCTCTCTACAAAGCTCAGGACTCACACCACTCTGACAGCTATCTTCGTTAGCGGTCCGGCAGGGTTACGTTCAGCTCAAGGATCGAGCAGTGATCATTGTTTTCCAGCTGGATGTTTACGCTGTCTTGGTCGATGGCGACGTATTTGCGAATCACATCGAGGATTTCCTGCTGCATCTGCGGCAGGTAGTCCGGTTGCTGGCGCTGTCCGCGTTCGTGTGCAACGATAATTTGCAGCCGCTCCTTGGCAACCGACGCAGACGAGTTCTTTGTTTTGCTGCGAAAGTAATCAAAAATGCTCACTACTTACCTCCCAGCAGGCGTTTAAAGAATCCCTTTTTCTGCACTTCAAGGAAGCGATGTTCAACTACCTCGCCCAGCAAACGCGCCACGGCGTCGCTGTAGGCCTGACCGGCCTCTGTTTCCTGATCCAGTATCACCGGCATCCCCTGGTTTGAGGCCTTTAGCACGGCTTCAGACTCGGGAATAACACCGATCAGCGGGATCGCCAGAATATCTTCGACGTCCTGCACGCTGAGCATTTCACCGGCCTGCACGCGGGCCGGGTTATAGCGGGTCAGCAGCAGATGCTCCTGCACCGGCTCTTCTCCGGCTTCCACACGACGGGTCTTGCTTTGCAGAATGCCCAGAATGCGATCGGAGTCACGTACCGAGGACACTTCCGGGTTGGTAACAACCACGGCGATATCGGCGTAGTAAAGCGCCATCTGGGCGCCCTTTTCGATCCCGGCCGGGGAGTCGCAGACGATGTAATCGAAATCACGGGACAGCTCGTTCAGCACCGCCTGTACGCCTTCCTGACTCAGGGCATCCTTGTCGCGGGTTTGAGAGGCCGGCAGTATGAACAGGTTCGGTGTGCGCTTGTCCTTGATCAGAGCCTGATTGAGTGTTGCTTCTTTGTTGATGACGTTAACGAAGTCATATACCACGCGCCGCTCGCAGCCCATGATCAGATCAAGGTTACGCAGGCCAACGTCAAAATCGATAATGGCGGTTTTAAAGCCCCGCAAGGCAAGACCTGTGCCGATGGCGGCGCTACTGGTCGTTTTGCCAACGCCCCCTTTGCCGGAGGTCACCACGATAATTTTAGCCAACACCCTCTCCTCAGTTCTGCCTGCTTCAGCCGGTTCGCGAGTATTCATCAAAGCGCATCCACATGCAACGTGTCGTCTTGCAGATACACCTGTGACGGCGCCTTCCAGCTCAGTTCGCGCAGACTGTCGCTCAATTTAAAATTGCCGGCAACGGACACCAGTTCCGCTTCCAGACTCTGGCAAAAAATGCGCGCCTGTACATCGCCCCGCACCCCCGCCAAAGCACGGCCCCTTAGAGGTCCGTAAACATGAATATGGCCATCGGCCAAAATCTCGGCACCTTCACTCACAGCGGCCATAACAATCAGGTCGCTGCCCTCCGCGTACACCTGCTGACCAGAACGAATCGGGCGGGTAATAATTTTACTGGGGCGATGTACCAGTTTTTCCTCCACCACCGTACGCACCACCACTTCAGGCTCAGGCACCGCGGATTCAGGCACAGGTGCACGTCCGCCCTGCCCGGCCGGAATCAGTACCAGCCCGGTAGCCTCAAGCACATCCGCCAGCGCCGTCGGGGCACCCTTGAATGCCATGGGGCGCAGGCCGAAGTCACGGCACAGGGCGATCAATTCCGGAAAATCGATGGCCGGAGCATCCGCCTCGAGCTTTTCAAGACTGATGACTACCGGAGTCTGATGGAAAAACATCGGCGCCTGACGCACTTTGGCACTGAGCTCAGCACTGAAATCGGCACGGGAATAGCGGTACAGCTCGAGTACGATCGCGGTTACAACACTTCCTTTTAACTGGAAGCTAAGTTGATTCATGCACCTGGTCCTTCTGCTGCGGCAGTGCGCCGGCCCTAAAGCCGGTTATTCTACTGAACTTGCGTCATCAAGGGATAGCAACTTACAGCTGATGGTCGTGAATGAAGGCATTGAGGCTGTCATAGCTCCAGGCTGAGCCATCGGGACAGAGGTGGCCGTGCTCGTTAAGCTTGTCGACCATAACCTTGAGATTATCGCCTTTCTTGCGCAAACCCCTGACAAACCCAATGGCCTCGTCAATACGAAGCTGGCGCGCCGGATCCGGTGCCTCATTATCCTTCTTGCGTGTTACGACCACCTTGATTGATTTGCTCATTCTGCGTTCCTGCGCTGATGATTATGGGCAATATAATGCCGTTTTAAGACGCAGGCGCGCAAGTCTGAGAAAGATCATGGGTAACCAGCAGGAAAAGGCAGGGGCAACAAGGGGCAAGGGGCAGGAGAAAAGGCAGGGGCTAGCAAACGAATATAAAAGCGCGGGACGGGCCACAAACGGATTAAGCACTCAACAGCCGGGCGCCATGGCGGCGCCCGGTACGCAGGATCAATCCTTGCGTGCGGTTACTTCCAGCAGGTGGTAACCGAACTGAGTCTTGACCGGACCCTGAACCGTGTTAAGCGGCGCGCTGAATACAACCTGGTCGAATTCAGGCACCATCTGGCCGCGGCCAAAGTTGCCCAGATCACCACCACGGGCGCCGGACGGGCAGTCGGAGAATTCGCGTGCCGCTGCGGCGAAATCGCCACCGGCTTCAATGCTGGCCTTCAGTTCCAGACATTTGGCTTCGCTTTTAACCAGGATGTGACGTGCACTTGCAGTTGCCATGTTCGCTCCACTCGCTCTGTTGCGTTTGTCAGGCCCGTCAGCTTCGCCGATCAGAGCGTTGCTGACAACCTTTGGAATCAATTAATGGTGATGACCGCCCACACCGTGGGCGTGGCCGTGGGAGACCTCTTCGGCACTGGCTGCGCGTACATCAGTGACTTCAACATCAAAGGTGATCGTCTTGCCCGCCAGTGGGTGGTTCGTATCCACGGTCACCATAAACTTGCCAACCTTCAGAACCTGCACCTGGCGCGCGCCCTGGTCTGTCTTTACCGTGGCAACCATACCCGGGCGCCACTTTTTGGAACCCTGCAGATGCTTGAGCGGAATGCGCTGCTCAGAGTCTTCAGTACGGGAACCGTAGGCATCTTCCGGTGCCAGGGTCACACTGAACACGTCACCAGCACTGTGCCCTTCCAGCGCCTTTTCCAACCCGGCCATCATGTTCTGATGTCCGTGCAGGTACGCCATAGGGTCGCCCTTGCGGCTATTTTCCAGCTCGCTGCCATCGGCATCGTGCAGGTTGTAATGGAACTGCACCACGCAATCTTTGGTGATCTCCATCGAGTCACTCCCACCAGTTTTCAAAGCGCGCCAGTATCGTGCAAACACCGCCGACGGGCAAGTCCCGCCGGCAGTGTTTGCAAAAGCGCCAGCCTCTGAATATATCAGTCGTCGTCGGTATCGGGCACCGGCGGTTTTTTGGTACGCAGCATGGGAGCAAAGCCATCATCCGAAACCACCTTGCTCTTGGCGCGTCCCGGCCTTGGCCGCTCGATAGTACCTTTGAGCTTGTTGCGCGCCTTGCGTCCCATGGGAGCTACTGCTGCCTGTACCGGCACACGCGGCGGCTTAACCGGCTCAGGCACCAGTCCCTTGAACTTGCCGACCATGCCGACAATGGTGGAATACTCGATATCCTGCTGCAGCATGCGACGGATTCGAGTCAGGCTGTCCCAGTCCTTGGGGCCTACCAGGGAAATGGCATCACCCTTGGCACCGGCGCGACCGGTACGGCCGATACGGTGCACATACTCTTCACTGTGCCGCGGCAGATCGAAGTTGATCACCAGTGACACGTTGAGCAGGTCGAGCCCGCGCGATGCCAGATCCGTTGTCACCAGCACCTGTTGCTGACCGCGACTGAAACCATCCATGATGCGATTACGTTCGCTCTGGGCCAGCTCACCGCTGAGCGCTGCAGTTTTAAGGCCGCGCTCACCGAGCCACTGGGCCAGGCGTTCGGTATCGCCGCGGGTAGCGGTGAAGATAATCACCTGCTGAAATTTTTCATCGTTCAGCAGATGTGCCAGCAGTGCCTGCTTGTGATCCAGATGATCGCACAGGAAAAAGCGCTGGCGAATATCGTCATGGGGCCGGGTAATGGCATCAATGGCGATACGTTTGGGGTCCTTCAACAAATCACTGGCCAGGGTTTCAACTTCGGCATGATCCAGCGTGGCCGAGAACAGCAGCGTCTGGCGCAGGCGGTGATTGGCCGCCGTATTGATCTGGCGTAGCTGTTCGGCAAAGCCCAGATCCAGCATGCGGTCAGCTTCATCCAGCACCAGCATCTCAAGGCCTGCCAGCACCAGGGTACGGGCGTCCAGGTGGTTCGCCAGACGCCCAGGAGTGGCGACGACAAAGTCCGGATCGCGCTTGAGCATCTTTTCCTGGTCGTTGAAGTTTTCGCCGCCCTGAATGAGCACACCCTTGAGCTGACTGCCCGCCAACAGGGATCGCAGCTGGCCATACACCTGGCCTGCCAGCTCCCGTGTGGGCACCAGAATGAGCACCCGCGGATCCCGCTTGGTGAGGGACTTGCGCTTGGTGACCCGCTGCAGGGCCGGTATCAGGTAGGCCAGCGTCTTGCCGGACCCCGTCTTGGAGGACGCAATCAGGTCACGATCGTGAAGCGCAAACGGAATCGACTGCTGCTGAATTTCAGTCGCCTGAGTGAAATTCAGCTGTTCAAGCAACTTGAGCAGCCGTTTATCCAGGGGCAGATCGGTGAATAGCAAGGTTTAACTCCAATCAGGGGTAATGGCCGGCAACAGTGCCGACCAGGAATATGCGCGGCGTCTGGTCACTCAACCACCGCGATGCGCAGGGCATCAAGCTCAAGATGAACCAGATCAATCTGTGCCCGAACCTGCTCCAGCTGCTGTTCCAGCAAGGCAATTTCCTCATCACGAATGTTGGGATTTACCTGAGCCAGTGCGCGCATGCGAGTAATCTCGGCGCCCAGCAATTCGTCGGCCCGGGCGCGAGCCTGCTCACGCACCTGCTCATCCTGGGTAGCGGCCAGCGTTTCGGCCCGTTCCACCATCTCGGCAATCTGTGGCCTGGCATGGCTCACCAGTGACTGGGCCGTGCGGCGCCCGACACGTTCGGCCAGCTTGTTGAGGTGGCCATGGGCGATAATGCCACTGAGGTTATTGCCGTTGTTATCAAACACCAGGCGCACCGAGTGCTGCCCCAGATAACGCTGCATCTGCAAGGCGCGCGGCGCTGTGCAACGCAGGTTGAAAAAGGCTTCGAGCAACAGAGTGCCCGGCGGCAGCGGCGGCAGCTTGAGGCTGCACAGCGCCGTATTGCCAAACTCGCCATCGCTGATCAGCTCCATGGAGCCACTCACCAGCGGATGCTCCCAGGTAAGAAACTGCATGTCCTCGCGGGACAGCGCCAGGGCGCGCTGGAAGGTAGCGGTAATGCCATCCTCCGGCAGACCCGGCAGGCTCGACACCGGCATATGATTGCCCGGATGCAGCACCATGCTGTCGGGACCATGGGTCTGCTGCTCGACGCCGAACAGGTCGAACACCCGTTCCATGTAACCGGCCAGCTCCAGTGATCGGGACGCTTCGGCCACATGTTCGATCATGCGCGCGGCGGGCTCGGGCTGGCAGGAATTAAGTTCCAGCAAACGATCGCGCCCGGCCTGCAGCTGCTCCAGCAGCTCGTCGGCACGGTGGCGCGTGTCGTCCAGCAACTGCTGCAACTGTTCTTCGTCGTAGCACAGCAGCAGCTCGCGCAGGGCCGGTGCGAACTGCTGGAACAGCGCCTGGCCTGCCGGGCTGCAACGCTTGAATGCATTGATGCCCAGGTCAAACCAGTTCAGCAGTACCGCCTGCGGACTCTCCTCGAAATAGGGCACGTGAATCTGCACATCATTGCGCTGGCCGATACGGTCCAGGCGGCCAATGCGCTGCTCCAGCAAGTCAGGGTTAAGCGGCAGATCAAACAGCACCAGATGATGGGCAAACTGGAAGTTACGCCCTTCACTGCCGATTTCCGAGCAGATCAGCACCTGGGCACTGTCGTCTTCATCGGCAAAGTAGGCGGCGGCGCGGTCACGTTCCAGCAGGCTCATGCCTTCATGGAAGACAGCCGCCTTGACACCCTCAAACAGACGCAGCTGTTTTTCCAGCGCCCTGGCCGTGTTCTTGCGCGCACAGATCACCAGCGTCTTGTCTGCGCGGTGTTCACGCAGCCACTCGGAGAGCCATTCGACACGCGGATCCCAGTCGAGCCAGTCTTCGTCAAAGCCGGCTTCGGGATGCAATACGGCCTCAAGATTAGTGTCTACCAGCACGTCGGCGTAGGCTTCTGGCTGCACCAGTGGATAACGGTAAAGTTCGCGTTTGGGGAAGCCCTGGACGCCGTCGCGGGTATTGCGAAACAGCACCCTGCCGGTGCCGTGGCGATCCAGCAGACTGGCGATGGCATCGGTGACCAGATGAGCAATATCGCCGTCTTCCAGCTCTGCGCGCAACGGCGCCAGTGCTGTTTCGCCCAGATAGTGTTCCAGCGAGGCCAGCAATTCAGGCGCATCACGCAGCTGAGCAAGTACATCTTCAGCCTGCAGTCGCTGCACCAGATTACTGATGGTACGGTACTCGGACTCTTCGTCGCGAAACGCCTGCAAGTCGTGGTAGCGATCCGGATCCAGCAGACGCAGGCGCGCAAAGTGACCGTCCTGGCCGAGCTGTTCGGGCGTCGCAGTCAGCAGCAGCAGGCCGGGAATGGCCTTGGCCAGGGATTCGATAACGTTGTAGCTATGGCTCGCCGCTTCTTCGCTCCAGCCCAGATGATGGGCCTCATCAACCACCAGCAGATCCCAACCCGCTTCCATGGCGGCACGATGACGCTCGTCATCGCCGGTCAGGAAGGACAGGCTGCAGAGCACCAGCTGGGCGCTCTCGAAGGGATTGCCTTCACCGGCCGCTTCCAGCGCCACACAGCGCAGCGGATCCAGAATGCTGAATCGCAGATTGAAGCGACGCAACATTTCCACCAGCCACTGATGCACAAGGCTATCGGGCACCACTATCAGCACGCGCTGGGCACGGCCGCTGCACAGCAGCTGATGCATGATCAGACCGGCTTCCACGGTTTTGCCAAGCCCGACCTCATCGGCCAGCAACACGCGCTGCACGGGGCGGCGCGCCACCTGGCTGGCGATAAAATACTGATGCGGCAGCAGCTGTACCCGCCCGCCGAGCAGACCATAGGCCTCGGACTGACGATGGCGCTGCAAATGCTCCTGGGTATCGACCCGCAGCAGGAAAGCGCTGTTCTTGTCGACCTGACCTGCGAACAGGCGATCCTGGGGCTTGCTAAAACGTACGCGACTGTCGAGTTCAAGTTCGGCCAGCGTCAGGCTTTCGCCGTGCTGATCGGTGCCGTGATAGAAAAGACAGCCATTCAGCTCCTGACGCTCGGTGATCTGAAGTTCGATACCAGAAGTGGTACGAACCTTGTCGCCCACCGGGTATTCGACACGGCTCAGCGGCGCATTGGTCACTGCATAGGTGCGCTGTTCTTCGACTGCCGGGAAATTAAGGGTGACGCTACGCCCTGCCTGCTCGACTACAACACCGAGCCCAAGCTCCGATTCCGTGTTGCTTATCCAGCGCTGACCAGGGGAAAACTGCGGCCTTGACAATGTACTTTACTCGCTTTCACTGCTGAATGTTTTAGGCTGCGCATAATAGGTGCTGGGGGCTCTGTGAACAAGTCGCAACGCGCCTTGATACCGCCAGCGCGACTTGCAGCCGCACCCAATCACCCTGTGCGCCCCCGTCTGCCCAGTTAACGACAAACGACAGGCGCTGGCACAACCTGACCAAAGCTGCAAAATTAATAGGCGCCCGTGACGGCGCTTTTGCGGTATTCTATGCAGCCATTCAAACAGTCTAGCTGGCGAACCCCCGAACGATGTCCTTTCTCGACCTCGATTTAGATCTCGAACTGCAACAGCACCTGATCGAATCCGGCTTTTCAAGCCCGACGCCGATCCAGCAGCAATCCATTCCGCTGACACTCGATGGCCAGGACATCCTTGCCACGGCCCCCACCGGCAGCGGCAAGACTCTGGCTTTCTTGCTACCTGCGTTGCAGCACTTGCTGGATCAGCCGCCGCGTACCGGGTTGTCGCCACGGGTATTGGTTCTGAGCCCAACCCGCGAGCTGGCCAGCCAGATTCTGCGCGTGGTTGAGTCGTTCGCCGCCGAGCTTTCGATGGACTGCGGTCTGATCGTGGGCGGCGTGCCTTACGGCAACCAGAAGCAGATCATGGAAACCGGTATGGATCTGCTGATCGCCACGCCTGGTCGCCTGCTGGAACTGGACGAAAAAGGCTGGGTTGACCTCAGCGACGTTAACCTGTTGATCATCGACGAAGCCGACCGCATGCTGGATCTGGGTTTCCAGGAACCGCTGAACGAGATTGCCAGCCTGGTGCCGGTCGCGCACCAGACGCTGATGTTCTCCGCCACCCTGGAATCTGCCCCTATCCAGATTCTGGCCGGCAAGTTGCTCAAGCCCGAAGCTGCCCAGGTTGCGGTCAGCAACGCCCGCTCCATGGCCGGTAATATCGAACACAGCATCCTGCGCGCCGATAACGACGAGCACAAGCTCGCCCTGTTCAAGTCTTTGATCAGCGATGAAAGCATCGATCAGGCGCTGGTTTTCGTTAACAGCCGCAAGCAGGTCGAACAGTGGGTCGCCATAGTGCGGGCCATGGGCATCATGTGCGACGGCCTGCATGGAGAGATGGATCAGGGCGATCGCACGCTGCACATGAAGCAACTGCGCCGCGGTCGACTCAAGGTTCTGGTGGCGACCGATGTTGCCTCCCGCGGCCTCGATCTGGCCCATATCAGCCATGTTATCAACCTGAACCTGCCCCTCAAGGCTGACTCCTATATTCACCGCGCCGGACGCGCCGGACGTGACGGCTCCCAGGGCATCGCGGTCTCCATTGTCGATTCCCTCGACTGGCCCCGTGTTGGTCGTATCGAACGCTACCTGCAGCAGCCGCTCAAGCGCCGCAAGATAGAAGGCCTGGAACCCAGCAAGCCCGAGCCTCAGGCCAACAAGCAGGCCAAGAAAAGCAAAGCCAAGGCCAAAGCGAAGAAGAAAGCCGACATCAAGCCCGGCGTCAAACCCGGCAAGTCCCGCAAGAAGGTCAAGGGTCCGCGCCCCGCCACGCCACGCCAGCCTGAAGAAGCCGGCGAACAAGCAGGCAACAGCGCCAAACCCCGCAGTGCAGGCAGCGGCGCTGCGCGTCCGGCGTCCGGCTCTTCATCCGACAAGGCTCGCACAGGTCGCTCAGGCGCTACTGGCAGCAATAGCAGCCGTGACAGCAGCCGCAGCGACGACCGCAAGCCAAGCGGAAGCACGCCTCGCAGCAGCGACTCTCGCAACAGTACCCGCAGCGACGGCCCGCGCACTGCCGGTGGCCGCACTCAGGGCACCAGGTCCGGTGGCGGACGGGACAACAAGAGCCGCGGTTAGCCCCGCGTTCACAATAATTATGCAGACACAGGGGCACAAACGAATGGATTAAAAGCCCGGCAGCTTTTAATCTGTGTCTTTGTGTTTGCAATAATGCACATCTAACGCCGTCAGATCTGTCAGGACATATTCGCAGGGAGCGCCTACACGGCCATGACACTTTTAGCTCGCATCACCGCTCACATCAGCGCCTGGCGCCAACACCGCAGAAATTGTAGCCGCAGCAGAAGTCAAACCTGGCTGCTTGCGGCCCTGTGTATCGCCCTGCTGCAGGGCTGTGCCGGCAATGGCGTCACCGAGCCCCCCGCCGTAATTTCTGTGCAGCCACCACACACCAGCATCGAACAGCAGACTGTCAGCCAGCTGTATGAGCTGCACCGCCAATGGCGCGGCACACCCTATCGTTATGGCGGCAGCAGCCGTAATGGCATCGACTGCTCGGCCCTGATCCAGAATGGCTTTCGCCAGCACTTCAGCCAAGAACTGCCGCGCACCACCGAAGGCCTGCTCAGGGTGGGCGATACCATCGCCGCTGATGAACTGCGCGCGGGCGACCTTGTTTTTTTCAGAACGGGCAGCTATGGCCGCCACGCCGGTATTTATATTGAAAACGGCCGTTTTCTGCATGCATCCACCAGCAAGGGCGTAATGATTTCGGATATGAAAAACCCCTACTGGAAACGCCACTACTGGACCGCTCGCAGAATCGAGCTGCCCGTCACAACAGAATCCTGAGGGCATTTCCGCAGTCTGCGCATAATGTTTTTCCAGCCCTGTGCGGCTATGCAATAATAGCCGCCCATTTAAGCAATCTGATTTCAAGGTCGGTTAACGTGAGCAACAAGATCATCGCATTTCAGGGTTACAAAGGTGCTTATTCGCACCTGTCCTGCGTCCGTGTACATCCGGAAATGGAAGCCTTTGCCTGCGAGACTTTTAGCCACGCGATGTTTATGGTGGAACGCGGGGAAGCCAATCTGGCCATGATCCCGCTGGAAAACTCCACCGCAGGCCGGGTGGAAGAAATTTACCGCCTGATGCCCAAAACCGAACTGCACATTATCGGGGAACACTTTGAGCCGGTGAACCACTGCCTGCTGGGCATACCCGGCAGCCGCATCCAAGACATCACCGAAGCGGCCTCCCACCCCCAGGCGCTGGCCCAGTGCGACACTCATCTCAAATCCCTCGGCATTGCACCTGTCGCAAGCCTGGACACCGCAGGTGCGGCCGCCGAACTTGCCGCGACCCCTAACAAGCATATGGCTGCCATCGCCTCGAGCCTGGCCGCTGAACTCTATGGGCTGGATATACTGCGGGAGAATTTCCAGGACAAAACCGGCAATACCACCCGCTTTTTGATTCTGTCCAAAACCAGCCAGATGCCGGTGTTTGATCCTGCTGTCACCTTTATGACATCGATCATGTTCGCCGTACGCAACATGCCGGCGGCGCTGTACAAGGCCCTCGGCGGCTTTGCCACCAACGGCGTCAACGCCATCAAACTCGAAAGCTACATGGCCTCAGACACCATGCAGGCCACCAGCTTTCACCTGGATGTGGAAGGCCACCCGGATCAGCGTTCCATGCAATACGCACTGCAGGAACTGGATTTCTTCGCCAAGGACGTGCGCATCATGGGCACCTACCCGGCGCACCCGTTCCGCTACCGCAAAGACACCCTGGTGGAATAAGACTTAATCGAAAAAGGGCCCGCCAGCCGGCGAGCCCTATTTATGCAACTGACATCAAGCGTTTTAACCCTGCCTGACACCTTCGGTTCTTAAAACTCTGCGCTGCAAAGCCTGTACTCAACTACCGAGATTAAGCTTGTAAGCCTGCACCCGATCAATGATCCAATCTTTATCGCAGCCACCCGCTACGCAAAGTTAACGTAAAATGTTTTCTTTTCCAGATACTGCTCGAATCCGTATTTTCCATCTTCACCACCGGAACCGCTCATTTTGTAGCCGTTATGGAAGCCCTGATGCTGCTCGCCATGACCCCGATTGATATAGATCTCACCGAATTCAAGCTCAGTATTACAACGCATAATGGTTTTCATGTCGTTAGTGCATACCATCGCGGCCAGTCCGAATTCACAGTCATTGGCATATCCGATGACTTCGTCGAGGCTGCTGAATTTCACCACCGGCAAGATTGGGCCAAAAGCCTCTTCATGGATAATCGTCATGTCCTGGGTTACATCGACCAGTACTGTGGGTTCAAACCAGAATCCCTTATCAAAGCCTGCACCCGTCATGCGCTTGCCGCCGGTAGCGATCTTCGCGCCCTCTTCCAGACTTTTAGCGACCAGATATTCCATGTGCTCCAATTCGGATCGATTAACCTTGGGTCCAATATCTGTGCTGGCCAGCATCGGATCACCCACCTTTAAGCGGCGTACCTTGCCTAAAAATTTATCCATGAATTCATCATAAATGCTTTCATGCAGATACATGCGCTCGTTGCAGGTGCACACCTGGCCACAGTTGTCGAAACGTGAATGCACAGCCGCATCCACGGCCACATCCAGATTCGCATCCGCAAACACAATGAACGGCGCCTTGCCACCGAGCTCCAGCTGCACATGAGCCAGGTTTTCAGACGCCGCGCGGAAAATCGACTGCCCCGCAGGCGTACTTCCCGTCATGGTGACCATTTTAGTAATAGGATTTTTCACCAGCGCATTACCCATGACACGACCAGGGCCTGTCACTATATTCAAGACCCCCGCAGGGATGCCCGCCTTATTCGCCAGGTCACCGAGCTCCAGGGTCGCCAGGGGTGTTTCTGCTGTGGGCTTCACAACGATAGCATTACCCGCTACCAGAGCGGGGCCAATCTTGCGGCCCGCCAGCGCCAGCGGGAAGTTCCATGCAGTGATGGCTACAACAACGCCACGGGGTACTTTTTGAATCCAGATCTGTTCATTAGGATTATCCGAAGGAAGAATATCGCCTTCTATTTGGCGCGCCCAATCACAGGCGTACTCAATAAAGGATGCGGTTGCTTCGACCTCGATTTCTGCGACTCGCAGCAGCTTGCCCTGCTCTTGCACCAGCAATTCAGCCAGGTGTGACTTGTTAGTGCGAATTTGCGCCGCAAAATTTCGCATAATATCTGCACGTTGACGTGCTGGAATCATTCGCCATAGCTTTTGCGCAGCCTCAGCCGCCTTAAGTGCTGCCAGGGCATCCGCCTCTGTACCTTTTTGAACAGTGCCGACAACGACTTCACTGGACGGAGAAATAACCGCTGCCGTTTCCCCGCTCACTGATTCACGCCATTCCCCGTTTATAAACAGCTGATAATTCTTCATACAAACCCCTCGTGCAACGCTAGGAGGCTGTCCGACAATACTCAACCTACTGCGAGCCACCTGAGTTTGGCTTTTTTTTGTGCTGTTTTGCGTTAAATAGAACCACTATTCGTCTTAAAACACCGCAAAAAACCGCTCAAATCAGTCGACTCTCGCTACGGCCAGCATTCTCGGACAGCCTCCTAGACGAAATAGTCGTAAATTCGGATATGCACAGCACTTTTATAATGGGCTGCCAGACGGTCACACCACGGATACAAAGAACCGTGCCCAACTTACTGGCTACCCGGTATACAAAACGCTATACACCTAAATAGAATATTGAAACCAATAGCCAGCTATAAAGCCGCCCGTGCTTCTTGCTTAGGATTGAAGACCCTGCACTCTATACGGCCTGATTCATCCAGCATAAAATCGGCACAACGGTCCCCAAGCATCATTGCCGGTGCGTTTGTATTGCCCGCATTGATATCCGGCACAGCAGACATGTCACAGACCCTTAAATTGCTGACGCCCAGCACCCGCATTTTATTGTCAAGCACTGCCAGAGGGTCATCGTCCCGCCCCATTCGACAGGTACCCGCAGGATGATAGTTGGTTTTGACAAAGCGTTTGCAGTGCGCGACAAGGGCATCATCACTCAAGTCGTCCGGCGCGGGCGCGATAATCCGCTTAACACGCGCGGCCAGGGGCCCGGTCTGAAACGCCTTCAAAAAGAAGCGCTGACCCGCCACCATCGCCTGCATATCCTCATCATCCCCGAGTAAATTCGGGCACACCTGCGGCATATCGTCCGGATTCGCCGAACGCAGCCGTACGTATCCGCGGGATTTGGGTTTGACCACAACCGTAGTCACGGTCATCCCATAGGTATCCTCCACCGAGTTTTTCAGATCCCGATCCAGGTACACAATAGGGACACAGAATGCCTGAATCGTTGGCTCGGCTTCGCGCTCAAGCGGATTAACGAAAGCACCCGCCTCAACGCCTGCCGAGGTCACAGGCCCAGAACCAAACAGCTTGAATTGCAAGCCGTTGCGCAGCATCCGCCAGCCAACGCCTTGCTTGAAATATCCGTAGGGGCCATTGGCTGTCGCAATAATCGGGACTTCGGGATGATCAATCAGGTTTTCCCCAACCCCAGCAAGATTCACATGACAGTCAATCCCCATCTCGCGCAAATGCTTCCCGGGCCCAATACCCGACAGCATAAGCAGCTGTGGACTGACCAGAGCGCCGGCGGCCACTACAACCTCACGCCCTACACTGATTCGGTGCAGCTCACCTTTCGCATCGCGATACTGCACGGCAATCGCTACACCGCCGGACAATTCAATTTTCTGAACCGTCGCACCGACTCGCACCGTCAGCGCCGAACAATCGGCAAGCGGCCCAAGATAGGCATAGGCTGAGCTGCTGCGCTTGCCATTACGGTTAGTGAATTGATAAAAACCACAACCCCGCTGGGCTGGCCCGTTAAAGTCATCGTTGTAGGGTTCTCCCAGCGCCTGTACGCTTTGGACAAACCAGCGGGACACATCGTCCACATGCTTGGGGTCTGACACCAGCAGGGGTCCATCAATGCCATGAAGATCATTGCTCAGGCGGTTATTGCCCTCCATGCGGCGAAAATAGGGCAACACGTCCTTCCAGGCCCAGCCTGCATCTGTACCCAGCACCTGATCCCAGGCGTCATAATCGGATGGGCGACCACGCATATAGACCTGCGCATTCACTGAGGATCCGCCCCCCAAAACGTTGCCTTGGGGGATATCCAGTACACGGCCCCCCAACTGTTGCTGCGGCACGGTCTGGTGATAGCGCATGAACTTGCTGCCATTGATCATCTTGAATATACCCGGTGGCATATCCAGCAGCAGGTGCCTGTGGGAGTGACCGGCTTCGAGCAGTAACACAGAGCCGCCACTCTCCCTGGCCAGACGGGCCGCTGCGACACATCCGGCAGACCCTCCTCCAATCACCACATAGTCATACTGCGTTTCCATAGTGCCCCTCACATCACAAGCTAAAACCCATATTGAAAATCACCCAGCAGACTGCTGGCGCACCTGGCTCGCCCGCCGCATTCACTGCATCGCAGTGAATGCACGGCAGCGCTTAACGCGCGCGTGCCTTGTTGATGATTTTGGCCTGAATGATCACCACCACCAGCAGAAAGCCACCACGAATCACGGACTGCCAATAAGCACTAAAGGTGATAGTCCCACTGCCGTTTTCAAAATTGAGGATGTTGAAGATCAGGCCCAGCAGAATGGCGCCCGCCAGAGTGGCACTGATGGATCCAAGGCCTCCGGTCAGTAGCGTTCCTCCCACGACCACCGATGCGATTGCGGACAGTTCCCAACCCATGCCCTCCAGCGGCTGCCCGGCGCCAAATCCGGAAGCCAGCATCACACCCGCCAAGCCCGCTAGAGCACCGCTCAATACATAGACGCCCCACAGTGTCCGCTCGACCTGCAAACCCATCAGCCTGGAAGACTCTTCACTTCCGCCGATCGACAGCAGGTGGCGACCAAAGGGAAATTTTTCCAGCAATACCCAGCAGCCGATAAAGACAATAAGGGTCGTCACCACCGGCCAGGGAAGATAATCAAAGGCCTTGCCGAGACCAAAGTGAGTAAAATTACTGTCCCAGGAGACAGGTACCGACTGATTATCGGAAATCACCAACGCCATGCCCCGGGCGCCCAGCATCATGGCCAGCGTCGCGATAAAAGGAACCACTTTGAGCCGGGTGATCACAAAGGCGTTAATTGCTCCTGTAGCCACACCCACCAAAACGCCAACCGGTAACGCAACTTCAATGCCGTAAGGGCTGACAGCAGCAACAACAACGCTTGATAACGCCACCACCGAGCCAACGGACAGGTCGATACCCCCGCTCATAATGACAAACGTCATGCCCAGCGCGATAAGGATAAACATGGAGTTGTAGGACAGAAACGTCATGATGTTGTATTCAGTGAGGAAACTGTCGTAACGTAAGCCCCCAAACATGATCATAAGAACCAGAGCGATCCAGACTCCCTCTGAACGCAAATGAGCGCTACACCTGGATAGAAGCTGAAAAAGATTAGTGCGCGTGCTGGACGGACTATTCATTTTGATCCCCCCCGCATCTGTTGCAGATACACCGCGACAATAATGATGAAGGCTTTCGCCACCATGGCCACAGCATCATGCACACCGTTTGCCAGCAGGGTGTAACCCATCAACTGGATAATGGCAGCACCCAGCACTGCACCTATAACCGGCGCCTTGCCTCCGGTTAACAAGGCACCACCCACAACCGCGGCAGCAATCGCATCCAGCTCCATCAGCTGCCCGGTCTGGTTGGCATCGGATGCCGCGTTAATCGCGGTTGTGATCAAGCCGGCGATACCGGCCAACAGCCCACAGACTGTATAGGTGACAAGCTTTACTTTTTTGACCGGCACACCGGCCAGTTGCGCAGCCTTTTCATTGCCACCCACGGCAAGAAGATAACGTCCAAAGATCGAACGGCGTAAAGTCCAGGCACAGACTAGCGCCAAAACCACAGTAATGACGGCCTGGAATGGAATCCCCAGCAGCCGACCCGTACCCAGAAACTCAAACGCCGGAATATCAAAAGACTGCAACTCACCATTGGTCAGTACCTGAGCGATACCTCGACCGGAAATAAACAGAACTAATGTAGCAATGATAGGTTGTATATTATATCGGCTCACAAGAACGCCATTGAACAGCCCGCCCGCAGAGGCCGCCAACAGGGCTACGGGTATGGCTACCATCAGACCGATAGAAGGGTTACTCATGCCAAAGTCGGATAACATGATCAGTGGCGCCACCGTACCTGCCAGTGCCATCAGAGCTCCCACAGACAAGTCAATTCCGCCGGAAGCAATAACCAGGGTCATCCCAATAGCAACAATCGCAATCGTTGCCACCTGGGTGAGGTTGACATAGAGCGTCTGAATTTCCAGGAAATTTGGCGTAATAGCAAGGTTAACCAATATCAGCAAAAAAAACGCAGATAGGGTACCGTTTCGTGTAAGTATATTTCTTACTTTAAACATCAGCGGCTTCGGAGAGTTTCCGAAGGTAATCGTTGTATCTGTCATATCAACGCCCCACTATAGCCTGAGCTACAAATATCTGTAGCAGGAGAACCAAGAGTATTATTGTTTTGCATGCGAAATATGGGAGACCGATTTAATGATTGCATTTACCCTGAGATTTTCACCGCTCAGCTCATCCACACTTTTCCCTTCCTGAATCACAATAACGCGGTCAGCACCCTCAACCAGTTCTTCAAACTCGGAGGAAATCATAAGCACCGCCAAACCGTTATCCGCCAACTCACGAATAAGCAGTTGAATTTCCCGCTTCGCCCCAACATCGATGCCCCGCGTAGGCTCATCAAGAATCAATAATTTAGGGTTAGTCGCCATCCAGCGTGCTAATAACACCTTCTGCTGATTACCGCCGGAAAGCTGCGAGATTGGCTGTTCCATTGAACTGGCTTTTATACCAAGGCGATCCATGTAGCGCGCTACTATTTCTCGCTCTTCAGCTTCAGGAATCAAGCCCCGCCGGGCGAGCCGGGGTAACAGCGCCAGGGTTAGATTCTCCCGAACCGACAACTGCGGGATAATACCGTCCTGCTTGCGATCTTCAGAGCAAAACCCCAACTGAGCATTAATGGCATCGGTGGGCCGCTCAAACTCAACTTCACAACCGTCAATAAAGACCTGGCCTTGTTTCTGATCCCGGTCCAGTCCAAAAATGGCCCGTGCAACCTCAGACCGCCCCGCACCCAGCAACCCGGCCAAACCCAGCACTTCTGCTTTGTGCACCTTAAAAGATACATTTTTGACAGGGCTCGCACCCCCGAGCCCCTCGACCGCCAACATCACTTCACCGATCGGCGTTGATTTAGCCGAAAACCCGGTCGTGCCCCCGGCCTCAACATCGTCGATACTGCGCCCGAGCATGCCGGCAACCATATCCAGCTTTGTCATTTGGGAAATGTGCTTGCGGTCCACCGTTCGACCATCGCGCATCACAGTTATTTCATCACAGATTTCAAACAACTCATCAAGATGATGACTGACATAAAGGATGGCAACACCGGATGCCTTTAGCTCTCGAATAACCCCGAACAACACACTGGTTTCGTGGTCGTCCAGTGAAGAGGTCGGCTCATCCATAATCACAATTCGTGCATCCAGCGCCACAGCCCGCGCAATCGCCACCAGTTGCTGAGTTGCAATATTGAATTCGTTTAGCGGTTTGCGGACATCGAGATCCAGCCCAAAGCGCCGTAACGTCGACCTGGCATGACTGTGCGCCCGCTTCCAGTCCACCATGCCAAACCGTTTGGGCTCGTGCCCAAGACAGATATTTTCCGTTATCGAACGGTAGCCGATAAGGTTAACTTCCTGAAATATGGTACTGATCCCTGCGCACTGAGCCTCATGGGGTGACCCATAGGAGACCTTTTCACCCATGAAAAAAATTTCGCCAGCGTCATGTTTGTAGGCACCGTTGAGAACCTTGATCAAGGTCGATTTTCCGGCACCGTTCTGGCCAATGATGGCATGGACTTCACCCGGCTGAATGATTAGCTCGGCATCGGTGAGCGCGGCTATGCCGCCGAAGGATTTATGAATACCCCGCATACACAAAACAGCTTCCTGATCGGAAACTGCGCCCTGCAGCGCCGCTTGTCCCGCAATGGCTGCGGCCGGGGATAAGTCATGATTAATCACGGTAAACTCCTGGGAGTATCCCTAAATGATGGATGTATATGGGAAGGCGCCAGGCGCCCTCCCACTCACTAGCCGCTCTGGGCGGCGGGCATCATGCTGATTAATAGGCTTCGTCTATATGCTTGGCAGCGTTATCGATAGTGAATATTCGATCGGAAACACGCACCCAGGGCTCAATGGTTTCACCGCCGACGTAGCGCTTTAATGTGGCACAGGCCAGGGGACCAAAGAACGGGCTGGATTCAACCGTCAACGCCATTTTCCCGTCGATAATTGCCTGCAGCGCATCACGGGTCCCGTCAATGGAGACAATAAGAACATCAGTGCCTGGCTTGCGGCCGGACGCTTCCAGCGCCTGAATTGCACCAATCGCCATTTCATCATTGTGGGCATAAATGACATTAACATCCGGGTGGGACTGCAACAGTGTTTCCGTTACCTTGCGTCCCTTGTCGCGCGCAAAGTCACCGGACTGGGAAGCCAGGATTGTCATACCCGCGTGTTTGGCAATTTCATCATCGAAGCCTTTTCTGCGATCATTCGCAGGCGATGATCCAGTGGTTCCCTCCAGCTCGATAATCTTCGCCTGCCCGCCGGTGTTTTCAATCAGCCACTGGGCAGCCAACTGACCCTGTTCGATAAAGTTTGAACCCAGAAATGACACATAGTCACGACCCGCTTGCGCGACCTTGGCATCGACACTCCGGTCAACCAAAAAGACGGGAATACCCTGGGATTTAGCCCGCATGACGGCCGGTAGCAGCGGTCTTTCTTCACGCGGCGGCAAAAAGATAACATCCACTTGCTGGGCAATCATGGAATCCACGTCCGAAACCTGTTTGGCAGCAGAGCCTGCCGCATCTGTATAGACAAGGTCCCAGTTGCAGCTCAGTGCAGCCTCTTTAAAACTCTTGGTTTCGGCGATACGCCAAGGGTTATTACTTTCAGATTGGGCGAAACCGACCTTGTAGCGCTCCTTTTGCTCCAGTACAGGCAGACCCGCACTAACCATGCTCGAGAAAAGCGCTGCTGTTGCGGTTAACGTAATAATTTTATTTATCATTGTTATATCTCCAGTGTTGTTGTTATAAAGAGCTATTTATAAAATTAACGACCTCTGCTTAAAAACGTAAACAGTCCCTCCCAGGCCCTGAAATTACGCCACGTAAGACAATATCTATTAGCCATGAAAATGGTAAAAACCATCTATAGACTGAGATACTCCTTTAATTGAAATTTAAAAAACATCAAATAAATTTTTTCTGCTAATCCGTCGGATTAACACCCGCAAAAGCCCTATGCCGGCTACTTACATTACAAAAATTAGAAATACTCATAATTTAAACCGGTTTAAATTATGAGTATTAAAAAAGGACTCCTGATACTGCCCTTCTAACATGAGTATTCATTCGGCTCTGCGTTAAAATTTAAACCGGTTGAAATTCATAATCAAAACTTACAGGCAAGACATGGTCATGTCAACTGGTAGAGGAAAGACTTTTGCAACCAGAGCCCATACCTCACCACTGATCGAACGCCAATTTCCTCTACAGGCCCTAATGCAACTGATGCAAACAATGGGTTTAGAGCCACTACTGCATGACACTCAGGTCCAACAAGCTCAATGCCCCATAGACGCCAACAGCCCGCTAGGAGGCTGTCCGACAATACTCAACCTAACCCGCAAGAACCATCACTTGTCCGCATCGCTCTTGTTCGACAACTGCCCCAGCACATAGCCTGCGATACCGCTCAGAATGGCACCGGTGATGTTTCCTTCCAACCGGCCCGCCAGACTTAGCACCACTGTGGCCGCAATCACACCCATCACTGTCACGGTTTTAAAAAACGACGGGCTGCGCAGTATATCCATGATGTTTTCCTTGGAATTAGCCACTGCGCGCCAGAACAGCCCCCACATCACCACCAGCCCCACCGTTGCCAGTACCGCCAGCCCCGCGATGTACTCGGGACTCAGCGCCACCACATCAATCACTGCTTGCGCCTCCATACCTTTATCCTCTGCTGCATTGCCGCTGCATAGCGGTCACCCAAGACCGTAAACATGGCGAAGTCTGGCGCAGATTGAAGCGATCGGCGAGTTTTGCTGGCATTCGCAGGCCAGAGAAGACTGTAAATCCCTGCGCACGCGGCATACGTACGTCCCTATACGTAAAAACGGCCGCGCTGGTGGGCGCGGCCGTTTTCGATGGCGCATCAAGACTGTCTGGCCGGTACTTGGGTACCGGCCGGCTGGACTTAGTCCTGCAGTACGCGCGGACGCTTGCTGCGCTGCTCGGCATCCGGTGCTGCCGCTTTCTGCAGCTGGAAGTCGAAATCCAGCTCAGCAAAAGAACCTTCAATACCACGGTCTTTGGCAGCGGCGGCATCGTCGATGAAGCGGATATCACCGACTAGACCATCGCGGGTAGCGTAAGCGAAGTCGTCCCACAGGAACTTGTCGCCAGCCAGGTTGATCTGGGTGGTCAGGTGACGGTGACCCGGTGCCGACACGAAGAAGTGCACGTGCGCCGGGCGCTGACCGTGACGGCCGAGCTGAGTCAGAACTTCCTGGGTGGTGCCTTCTGGCGGGCAACCGTAACCGGAGGGCACTATGCTGCGCACACGGTAGCGACCTTCAGCATCGGTGATGATACGACGACGCAGGTTAAACTCGGACTGGGTGGAGTCGAAGTAGGAGTAGGTGCCATTGGTGTTGGCGTGCCAGATATCGACCACGGCGCCGGCCACAGGCGTGCCATCGGTATCCAGAATACGCCCCTGCAGGAACATCACAGTACCGGGATCTGTACCGTCGTCCATGCGCGCTTCACCTTCGGACATAGGTGCGCCAGCCACGTAGAGCGGGCCTTCGATGGTACGCGGCGTACCGCCGGTGTGGCCGTCTGCAGCATCCTGGGCATCCAGCAACAGATCGAAGTAGTGCTCCAGACCCAGACCCGGCACCAGCAGGCCAGCTTCGCTGCCGGCGCCCATGCGGTTGAGGTAATCAACGCCTTTCCAGAACTCATCCTGGGTGACTTCAAGGTCTTCAATGATCTTGGCGGCATCGTTGACAATGCGCAGGATCAGCTGCTTCATCCGTGGGTTACCCTGTTCATTGTCCAGGCCTGCGGCCTTGTTGAACAGATCCTGTACCTGGTCGGTGTGAGCCAATTTAATGGTCATGATGCATTCCTCACTTCTTATTTAATTAGGGTAGTAGTTCGACTTAACGGTCATCGGCATGGATGGACGAAGCGTGGCGGCAAAGTGCCTCGACTTCGATATCCATATAGGGAAACAGCGGCAGCTGCATCAGGATATCGTGCAGTTCCTGGGTGCTGTCGACATCAAACAGGCTGTAGTTGGCGTACTGGCCGGCGATACGCCACAGGTGGCGCCACTTGCCCTCGTGCTGCAGGCGTTGTGCCAGAGCTTTCTCTTCAGCCTTGATCAGCTCGATTTTGGCCGGATCTATGTCCAGGGGGATATTGACGGTCATTTTTACGTGAAACAGCATTTATAGTATCTCCTGGGAAATGGTTATTTGCGGCTGAAGAACGCCAGACGCTCTTCATCGAGGGTCAGACCGATGCCCGGCGTGCGGGGCACTTCCAGCTGGAAATCACGGTATACCGGCGGCTCATTGACGATGTCTTCGGTCAGCAGCAGCGGGCCAAACAGCTCGGTGTGCCAGGTCAGTTTTTTCAGCGTCAGGAAGGCATGGGCGGCTGCCAGCGAGCCAACGCTGCCCTCCAGCATAGTCGCGCCGTAAAGGCCGATACCGGCGGCCTCAGCGATGGCTGCGGTACGCAGCACTGCCCGTGGGCCACCGTTCTTGGCAATCTTGAGGGCAAACACCGAGGCCGCGCCTTCGGCCGCCAGATTAAAGGCATCCTCGACGCACTCGATGGACTCGTCCGCCATAATCGGCGCCGGGCTGCGCTGGTTCAGGCGTACCTGACCGCTGCGATTGTTGCGTGAAATGGGCTGTTCGATCAGATCGATACCGTTGTCACCCAGCTCCTGGCAAGCGCGGATAGCCACCGCCTCATCCCAGGCCTGATTGACGTCGACACGCACCGAGCCGCGGTCCCCCAGAGCCTTCTTGATGGCGATCACATGCTTGAGATCGCGGCTGACTTCGTTGGCGCCAATCTTGAGCTTGAAGACACGGTGCCTGCGAATATCCAGCATGTGTTCGGCTTCGGCGATATCCTTTTCAGTGTTGCCACTGGCCAGGGTCCAGGCGACCTCCAGAGAGTCGCGCACGCGCCCGCCCAGCAGTTCGCTCACCGCCATACCCAGACGCTTGCCCTGGGCATCCAGCAGTGCCGTCTCGATACCGGACTTGGCAAAGGTATTGCCCTTGATGGTACGATCCAGGCGCTGCATGGCGGCATTGACGTTACTGGCATCCTGCCCTATCAGCAGGGGGGCGAAGAAACGGTCAATATTGGTCTTCATGCTGTCCGGGCTTTCGTTGCCATAGGCCAGACCGCCAATGGTAGTGGCCTCGCCTATACCTTCAATACCGTCGGCGCAGCGGATGCGCACAATCACCAGAGTCTGGTGCTGCATGGTGTGCATGGCCAGCTGATGCGGACGTATGGTTGGCAGATCAACGATGATGGTTTCAACCGACTCTATCGCACTAGAAATCATTTCAATACCCACTCGGTTCTAAACTTGCTTGAACCGATACTGACCTGAAAAAACGTCGGACTCCAATATTGAATTTGTCTGGTACTATACTCAGCAGGTATGGAAAGTCACTCGCCGCTATGGAGGCTCAATGGAACTGCGTCATCTGCGTTATTTCCAGGTACTGGCCCAGACACTCAACTTCACCCGCGCCGCCGAATTGCTGCACATCGCCCAGCCACCGCTGAGCAGACAGATACAGCAACTCGAAGAAGAACTGGGGGTGACCCTCATTGAGCGCAGCCGACCACTGCGCCTGACCGAGGCCGGGCGCTTCTTCCATGAGCACTCCAGTGCCCTGCTCGAGCAGTTGACCAAGGTCTGCGACAATACCCAGCGCATTGGCCAGGGCCGCAAACGCTGGATGGGAATCGGCTTTGCGCCCTCTACTCTCTATGGCGTGCTGCCGCAGCTAATCAGCCGTCTGCGCGGCGATGAGGGTATTGAACTGGGCCTGAGCGAGCTCACCACCGTGCAGCAGGTTGAGGCCCTCAAGGCCGGGCGCATCGACATCGCCTTTGGCCGTATCCATATTGCCGACCCCAGCATCCTCCAGATCGTGCTGACCGAAGATCCACTGGTCGCGGCGCTGCCCGCCAACCACCCGCTGCAGGGCAAGACAATTTGTCTTGCGGATCTTGCCCGCGAACCCTTCGTGCTCTACCCCGGCAATCCGCGCCCCAGCTACGCCGATCATGTGCTGCAGCTGTTTGCCCGCCATAGCCTGCGGCTGGATGTGGTGCAGTGGACCAACGAAATGCAGACCGCCATCGGCCTGGTCGCCGCGGGCATAGGCGTGACCCTGGTACCTTCTTCTGTACAGCAGCAGCACCGCCAGGACGTCCACTACATACCGCTACAGGAACAGGACGCCACCTCCCCCATCATCCTTAGTCTGCGCGCCAGCGACAGCTCTCCGCTGGTCAGCCATTGCCGGGAACTGATTGGGGAGTTTTTGGAAGAAGATGGTACGCCAACCGACAGTCCACCTGCTCAAGATCCTACGAGATGACACAACCTGCACTGCGCTATCCGGGCTACAGGTCGTTTTCCTCAACCTATTACTGGCTGAAGCTATTAACCCGGTGGACAAATAGGTTCCCTCCCTATTTGTCCGTCACGCCAGAAAAACTAGCGCAAGTGCATGGACTTGCTGGTTTTTCTGGCGTTCGCATTGGCCTGCGGCCAATGATGAAGCATCCCTGCTTCATGTATTAACCCGCCGGGTTAATAGCCAGCATTCGTACACACCAAAAAACACAAGGCCGGGGATATGTCCCCGGCCTTGTGTTTTCAGGAAAACCGCCCCCTGATCAGACTACCAGAGCCCAAACAGGTAACCGCGCTTGTGAGCTGACCCTGTACTGCGGGCCACCTGATTATTGCTGACGGTAATACGCATCTTGCGTTCACGGAACCAGCGATTCAGGGCCGCTTCAAGCTCCGCACACTGAGCCGCATATTCAGGGTCGAGGGCCAAATCCTGCAGCTCCCCAGGATCGGCTGCAAGATCAAACAGCTGCGGGCTGAAGTGCTCATAGTGCACATACTTCCAGCGCCCGTCGGTCACCATGAACGCCCTGGCCTGATCCGTTTCCAGCCCCAGTTCGATACGGGCCGGACGCCAGGCAAAATCGGCTTCGCTAAAGGCATGGGTGCGCCACTGGTCGGGCGCCTCCCCTCTGATCAAGGGCAGTAGCGAGCGCCCTTCCAGTACATGATCAAAACTGTCACCGTCGAGGCTGTCACCACAGGCCCAGTCGACGAAGGTTGGCACCAGGTCGATCGCTTCAACCAGCTGTTCGCAACGCACACCGCGGGTTGCATCGGCCTCCGCTCGGGGGTCAACCAGGATCATGGGAATCCGGGCACTGGCGTCATGAAACAGCTCTTTTTCGCCGAGCCAGTGATCCCCCAGGTAGTCACCATGGTCGGATGTCAGCACTATCAGGGTATTGTCCAGTTCGCCCTGCTGCTGGAGGAACGCCATTAAGCGGCCAATATGATCATCCAGCTGGGTAATGAGCCCCATATAGGTGGGAATGACGCGCTCGCGAACGTCGTCCTGTGCAAAGGCCGTCGATTCTGGGTGACCCATGAATGCCCCGACAACCGGATGGGGCTGCTGGCGCTCCTGCTCGCTGCGCACCACCGGCAGGATATCGTCCTTGCCATACATCTGGTGATAGGGGGCCGGGGCTATATAGGGCCAGTGTGGCTTGATATAACTCAGATGCAGACACCAGGGACTACCCTTGGACTGCTCAATAAACTCCATTGCCCGTCGGGTGCTGTAAGCCGTTTCCGAATCTTCTTCCCGTACCCGGGCAGCCAGGTGACTGTTGCGCATATACCAGCCGCTGAGGACTTCGCCGTCTTCACCCTGCGCCGAGTTGGCATAGTCGTGCCAGGGATTTTTTCCCTCATAGCCCTGACTGCGCAGGTAGTCGTTGTATTTGAGGTCCGGATTGACCGACTGATCCGGGTGCAGGCCGTCATCCCGTTCAAAGGGCTCAAAGCCACACTCGCCAATAAGGACGCCGCGGGACGATTGCGCATCGATACCCAAACGCTGCATGCCTTCATCATCGCGGCGCATATGGGTTTTTCCCACCAGCCCGACACGATAGCCTTCGGGCCTTAAATAATCGCCCAGGGTTTTCTCGCCGACGCGCAAAGGCACATTGTTATAGCTGGCACCATGGCTGGACGCATAACGGCCTGTATAAAAGGACATGCGTGAAGGACCACAAACCGGCGCCTGACAGTAAGCACGGGTAAAGTTGATCCCCCGTGCGGCCAGGGCGTCAATATGAGGCGTTTGGATACTTGGATGCCCATTGCAGGCCAAATAATCGGCGCGCAGCTGATCAGCCATGATAAACAGAATGTTGGGTTTCTTAGCCATCTCTCAACCTTTCAGGGTGCTGATGCGGGCACCTTTGCAGATACAGGGCACCACTGTGAATGTCAGCCTACTTTCCATTGACAGTCACACCGACACAATCCAGAATTTCACTAGGTGAAATAGGAGAGGCGTGAAAATGACCAAACAGATTCGCGCACTGGCACGGGGTCTCACAGTAGTCAACGCCATCAACGCGGCACCAGGCCCAGTCAGCCTCGGCGACTTGCATAAGGCGACGGGCATTGACCGGGCCACCCTGCTGCGCATTCTCGCCACTCTCGACCAGGAAGGCTGGATCTTCAGAGGCATGGGCGATCGTCTGTATCGCCTGGCGTACAAGCTGCATGAACTGGGAGAGCAGGTGCATATCCATGACGCCATTGCCCAAATTGCTGCCCCCGTACTGGAGCAGCTGCAACAAGAGTTGCACTGGCCCTGCGATATTTCCGTCTTTGATGGCGAAGGTATGGCGATTATCGAAACCTCGCGCTCACGCAGCCCCTTTGTGCTCAACCGGGAAGTTATTGGCTACAGGCCCAGCATGCTCAAGTCCGCCATTGGGCGCGCCTATCTCGCCTACTGTGACCCGCGGCGTCGGGAATCCATCCTCAGACGCGCTCGCAGCCAGGATAACGAGGAAGGCCGGCTGGCCGCAGACAGTGCCTACATTGAGCGCACCCTGCAGGACGTTCGCAACCGCGGGTTCGGCATGCGTGACTCAAGCCTTATGAGCCTGCCCGCCGATACGCTGGAAGAGTTCAGCGCCATGGCATTGCCAATCATTGTTCAGGATGACATCCAGGCATGCCTGAGCTTTGTGTGGATGAAGTCTGCCTACACGTCTCCCGGCATCGAAGATGCCTTCTACCAGCAGCTCAAACCTCGCGCCGATACCTTGGCTGAGCTATTCGAGGAGAACGGACTTTATTGATCAATTCGAGTCACAGGGTATTTCACCTAGTGAAATACCGCCTGTGAAAGTCCGCTCCAACCCCCTAGAGTGAGGTCGTACTCCACTCTAGCTCGTCTGTTGCATAAAGGTTGACCAATGATAACAACAACTCCAGACATGCCCCTTTTACGCTGGGCACAATTGCTGCGCCATGCCATCTTCCTGCTGCTGGCGACTACGCTGGTCGCAGGTACCTTCTATACGGCCCGCTTCGGTATCTACGACGATACTCTGGTGCGGGTCGGCGGCCTGGGCCTGGGCATTCTGCTTCTGCTGAGCCGGCCGGGAATCGCCGTATCCAAATTGCGATTGATAGTGGATATCGTGCTTTGCGCTCTGTTACTGGCCGCGCTGGCGCGTTATGCCCAGATTGCCGAAGCCATGGAAACGGGACTGTATTTTCTCGAACCTATCGATGTCGCGCTCGGTATTGGCGCTCTGATAGTGGTATTGGAAATGGCGCGCCGCATGGTGGGCCTGCCGCTGGTGCTGGTGTGCGCCACCGCGATCGCCTACGGCCTGTTTGGCCAGCAACTCGGCGGTATTCTCAGCCATACCGGCGTTAGCTGGCCAGATATGACCTTTACGCTCTGGTACAGCTTCGACGGTGTCTTTGGGCGCCCCCTTGCCGTCGTCGTCAGCACCATCATTATATTCATCATCTTTGGCGCTCTGCTGGAAGTACTCGGCGCCGGCGAAGTCTTGCTGAAACTGGCCATGCGCAGCCTGGGCTGGCTGCGCGGCGGCTCGGCTCATGCCGCTGTACTGGCGAGCGCGCTCTTTGGCTCTGTATCCGGTTCTGCCGTAGCCAACGTCGTCGGCACCGGTGTCGTCACTATTCCAATGATCAAACGCAGCGGCTTTTCCGCCCGCTTTGCCGGCGCGGTGGAAACCGCAGCCTCCAGCGGAGGCCAGATCATGCCGCCCATCATGGGCGCCGTGGCCTTCATCATGTCCGATCTGACCGGCATCCCGTATCTGCAGATATGCCTGGCCGCGCTGATTCCGGCGCTGCTCTACTACGGCAGCCTGTTTGCCTGCATCTCTGCCGAAGCACGCCGTGCCGGTATCGAACGCCCGGACCGGGACTCCCTGCCACGCATGTCACGCCATGACTGGCTGATGCTGTCAATTTTTGCCATACCTCTGGGTATCATTATCACCATGCTCATTGACGGAAAGTCGCCTGCGCTGGCTGGATTTTGGGCCACCTTGGTCGCCCTGTTACTGGGCGTGATAATCAACCCCAAGGTACGTTCAGTCGCCGCCCTGCGCCAGGCGATAACCAATGCTGCCTCCGCCAGTTCCACTATCCTGGTTGCGGTTGCAGCCGTAGGCATCATCGTCGGTGTTATGAATCTGACGGGCCTGGGTCTGCGCTTCGCAGCGCTCGCCCAGACACTCTCCGATGGCTCCCTCCTGATGTCCTTGCTGCTCATGGCACTCGCCTGCCTGGTCATGGGCATGGGCATGCCCACGGTACCCGCCTATCTGATCATCATTCTGGTCATGGGACCGGCCGTCGAAGCGCTTGGCGTACCTACAGTCGCAGCCCACCTGTTCGTGGTGTACTTCGCCGTCATGTCGGCAATCACACCTCCCGTAGCCTTGGCAGCCTTTGCCGCAGGCTCCATTGCCCAGGCAAACCCGATGGGAATCAGCCTGACGGCGGTGCGCCTGGCGCTAATCGGTTTTCTGGTGCCGTTCGCCTTCGCCTTTAACCCCTCGATGCTGCTGATTACCGACTTTTCAATCACCGAGTTCTGCTGGATCATGCTGCGCCTTGGTTTTGCGATCTGGATGCTCGCAGTCATGTCAGGGCGTAGCCCTCTGTGGACAGTCGCCAGTATTGCCAGCGCCGTTTGCCTCATCATGCCCACGCTGAGCTTGCAGGTCGCGGCCCTGCTGCTGAGCCTGGGAATAGAGGTGATTTACCGCACTCGACGCGCAGCAGTAAACCGCCCACTTCAGCCCGCCAGGAAAGTCTGAGTTCAATTAGCAAGGCCTTTGCCTCTAGGCAAAGGCCTTGATTGACCGCAACAACATTGACCCTATAAAACGCACCACCATAAAAAAGGAATCAATATGCTTAATTCCCTGTATAAGAAAAGCCTGTGCCTCGCGGCAACTCTGGCGGTATCGCTGACGCTTGCAACCCCATCCGCAGCGGCACAGAACATGCGCATGTCGACACTGGGGCCTGGCACCTCGCCCTATGTCGTCATGAACACCTTTGCCAATATCATCAACGAGAAACTGCCGGAATACAGCATCCAGGTGAATGCTACAGGTGCAGCCACCCGCCACGCCGTTGAGACGGCCATGGGGAAATCCCAGTTTTTCATGTCCTCACCCAACCTGCACCACCTGATGCAGACCGAGACAGGCCCCTTTTCCAAGGCTAAGGGTGTCGGCAAGCAGTCCGAAAAATTGCGCGCCCTCTTCAACTTTTCGATGGGCTACTACCATATTGCGACCTTTGCCGACTCAGGGATTAACGATTTCGAGGATTTAAAGGGCAAGCGTGTATTCCTGGGCCCACCGGGGGGCGTGGCTTACCAGACGTCACGCATGATTATCGAGGCCATGACCGGCTTCAAGGCAGACGAAGACTACACAGTGGTCGGCCTGGGCTGGGATGCCGCGGCACAAAGCTTCCAGGACGGCCATATTGACGTCTACTTTAACCCCACCCTGCCGCCGAGCCCGGTCATGAGCCAGGTGGTGCTGACCAACAGCATCCGGCTGCTGAGCCTGCCCCTGGACACCAGCAACAATCCTGGACTCCAGGCGCTGCTCAAGCGTCCAGGCTATGGCCTGGGCACCATAGCCGCCGGCACCTACGGGGAAAACCAGCTGACTCCCGGGGATATCAATACGGTGGGCGTTACTGTCGGTATCGTCACCAACCAGGACCTATCGGAAGAGACTGCCTATAAAATGACGAAAACCTTCTGGGAAAATATCGGCGAACGCGCACAACAGACCAAGATGCTAAGGAATATTACCCTGGAAAACGCCCTGGTTGATCTCAACATACCGCTGCATCCAGGTGCCGAGCGCTACTACCGTGAAGTCAAACTTGATATTCCCGCTGGGCTGTCGGCCAAATAAGAAAGCTAGGAGGCTGTAACCTCAGCATTCCACAAGGCCGGGAATATATCCCCCGGCCTTGTGCTTTCAGAGCCCAAACAGCTAACCGCGCCTGTGAGCTGACCCTGCACTGCGGACAAGCTGATTGTTGCTAACGCTAATACGCCTCTTGCGTTCACGGAACCGGCGATTCAGGGCCACCCTATCGGCCAGGTGACTGCTAATAGAGGTGGGCACTCCCCCTCATCAGCGACAAAGACAATCAGTGCCCGAACACCGACCAGCCGGTTCTTTGCACTAGCATTTCCAGTGCTTCGGTGCCCAGCTTGCTGTTGCCAATTTTATCCAGCCCCGGTGACCAGACGGCAATGGAGCCCTTGCCCGGCGCAATGGCGAGGATACCGCCGCCGACGCCACTTTTGCCCGGCAGGCCCACACGGTAAGCGAATTCCCCCGAACCATCATAGTGACCGCACATCAGCATCATCGAGTTGATACGCCGCGCCCGCTGGGCCGATACCACCCGCACACCGGTGTTGGCGTTAACGCCATCGGATACCAGAAACAGGCCCGCCTGGGCCAATTGCTGGCAGGTCATGGAAATGGAGCAGTGATGAAAGTAGGTGCCCAGCACCTGATCCACCGGATGCTTCAGACGGCCGAACGAGGCCATGAAATACGCCAGGGAAGCATTGCGATCGCCGGTTTTCAATTCCGAGCGTGCCACCTTTTCATCAATGCCGATACTGGAATCATTGGCGATAAAGCGCACGAACTGCAGAATCTCCGCCAGGGTTTCCCGAGGCTGATGCCCCATCATGATGGCATCTACAACGGCGATGGCGCCGGCATTGATAAAGGGATTGCGCGGCTTGCCGCTCTCATGTTCCAGCTGCACGATGGAATTGAACGGATCCCCCGAGGGCTCCCGCCCGACCCGCGACCAGACCGCATCGCCAAGTTTGCCCAGCGCAATGGTGAGGGTAAACACCTTGGAAATACTCTGGATCGAAAACAGATCACTGGCGTTGCCGGCACTGAAGGTGCGCCCATCCGCCAGCGCCACACTGATACCAAACTGCTGCGGATCAACGATGGCGAGCTCCGGAATATACTGCGCCACCTCGCCCCTGTCCTCCCGGGTGGATAGGGTTGCGGTGATCTCGTCCAGGATGTCCTGCATGGGTGCTCCGGCGGTGCTCTGTGTTGGAATGATTATCGTGCGGCGGCCGCATTATAACCGGGGCCTGAAAGCGAGCACTAGTGTACTGCTTCGCTCTAATGGGTGCTTATAGAGCCCGCCAATGCGTGTCCGGCAAGGCGCCGTTCGCCGGTAATAGTGGGGCTCTTGCCAAGAGGGGTAACGCAGCAGGGCGCGAATGGGCGCGCTCCCTGCGGGCGAGCCGCCAGAAGGTCGTCCGCGGTGTTGCATTTCCTTGAAACAGGCCCGCTATGGCTTCGAAATTGCGCCGTGCGGCCAACCTCCTGGCGACTCGCTAAAAGCGCCTCTAAGAGCGAAGCAGTACACTAGCGGTTGATTGCAATACTGAAATTGCAGGCACCAGATTCTATAGCCTCATCAAGGGTCAAGACCCTGAGGTTGACGGACAGCTGTCCGGGTGTATTTACGGCATTCTGCTGTACCCAGTCCGCCATTGCCTGCCTCCAGGCGTCCAGCGCGGATTCCACGGCGTTAACGTCCTCAAGCAGCATGGGGGGCGCCAACAGTATCGGGACACGGGACTCCAGACCCACAGCCAGCGGCATGACGAAATCGGCCTCCAAGGCCAGACGCAACGGTGGATCTGCCAATGCATGCAGTGCCGCCAGGCACTGCTGCTGAAATTCGTCCACAGATGCCAGCGCCACAGTGACCAACCTCGGGGTTTCCCTGGATTCCATTGCACACATCCTTGAGCCTGCTGTTTAAGTCAGGGGGCCTGTCTCCCCTGCGTGAACTATTAACCTGGCAGATGAATAGCCCCTGTGCGGGCAAAAAACGCTAACGGCGGCGCAAAAGGCGGATGCCCGTCATGCTGGCGCGACCGCTCGCTTGCATGCCGGTGCTTTCATGGCCGCCTCAATCTTACTGACCCGCCGCCGCGACAAAAGCGATTTCCACCAGCAGTTCCGGCCGTGCCAGTTCCGCTTTTACGCAGGCGCGACTGGGCGCGCAACCTGCCGGCAGCCAGGCCTCCCAAGCGGCGTTGAAGCCCGCGAAGTTGGCGAAATCGGTAACATAAATGGTCACGGACAGAATGCGCGACTTGTCACTGCCCACGGATGCCAGCGATGCCTCGGCCTGCTCGAAAATCTGCTGCGCCTGCCCGACGATGTCCGTGCTGGTATCACCTTCGGCGACTTCAACAAAGTGCGCGATACCGTTGTAAACAGTGGCGTCCGACCAGCGCGGACAGGGATTGATACGTTGAATATCCACAGAGCAACCCTGAAAAATGGATGATGAAATCAGGCCCGGATAATAACGGATTCCTGCTGGCGCGGTAAGGGCTTCAGGGTGAGCGAGGTGCGAGGTGCGAGGTGCGAGGAGCAAGGATAAAGGTGTGAAAAGTGCAAGTCCGCTTTTGTAGAGGCACATCAGCCCGGAATCATACGCCGAAGGTGGACCAGCGCCTGCAGGGGCCCGCCCGACTATCTATTGGTCAGCCAAGTTAATAACCCGAATTAATAGCACTGATCTGCAGCGGGGGGAAGCCACTGCCGGGCGTCACCGTGAAACCAAATCAATACTGTAGTGAACCAGTTTCAACAGACTAATCAGTATTGTGGTGTACAAATGTAACCGCGAAAACAACTTACAATTCTCAAAGGTGACCGCAGTGAATTCGAATAACCTAAAAACAATGCTCATATCCGTAGCCGCCACCACCGCGCTTGCCGTGGCCTCCTTTATGACCACAGCATCGGCAGACAGTTATCCCAGCAAGCCGGTGAACTACATTATTCCGTTCAATGCCGGTGGCGAATCGGACCTGTCAGCCCGCTTCCAACAGGCATCCTTCGAGAAGGTCGCCGGAGCTCCCACAGTCATTCAGTATATGGCGGGCGCTGGCGGTGCCTCCGCCTGGTCACAGCTGAATGGCATGCCCGGGGATGGCTATACCATCATGGGCATCAATATTCCCCATACAATTCTGCAACCGCTACAAAAAGAAGTCGGCTATCAAACGGATGACCTGACACCGGTTCATTACTTCCATTACACACCGGATGCCATTTTCGTCCCGACCGATAGTCCGTTCAAGACCCTGTCCGATCTGATGGACTATGCCAGTAAGAATCCGGCCATGGTCACTTTCAGCGGCTCGGGCTCCAACTCCTCCAATAACATCGCCCAGGTGCGTTTCGATGAACTGGCCGGCGTAACCACTACCTATATCCCGTTCAGCGGCACCGGCCCGGCCGTGACGGCAGTCTTGGGCAGTCAGGTCATGGCCGGTTTCAACTATGCCACCTCCGGCTCGAACTACGGTGACAAGCTGCGCATGCTGGCGGTAGCGGCGGAGGAACGTCTGCCCGCATTCCCTGATGTACCCACCTTCCGTGAACTGAATCTCGACCTGGTCGGCGGTGCCTATCGTGGCGTCGCAGTACCTTCGTCCACCCCTGAAAATGTCAAACAGAAGGTGTCGGATATCGTTTCGGCCATTAACGCCGATCCTGACTTCAAGCAGAAAATGGAAGACGGTGGTTTTGTGCTGACCGATATCACCTATGACAAGATGGACGATTTCATAGCAGCCAAGACCAAGGAATACACTGCTGTAGCAGAAAAACTCGGCATCACTGCCAAGCGCTAAGGGAGCGACCCGAGTATGGAAATGCTGACGTATCTATTTGAGGCGCTTACACCTCTCAACCTGCTTATGGCGCTTGCCGGAGTCGTTGCCGGCACGGTAATTGGCTCCATGCCGGGCCTCTCTGCAACCATGGCGGTGGCGGTTCTGGTGCCGTTCACCTACACGATGTCTCCGGCATCCGGTTTGATCATGCTGGGTGCCATCTATACAGGTGCCATCTATGGCGGTGCCTTCTCCGCCATCTTGGTGAATACGCCTGGTACGCCGTCCGCCATCGCCACCACCTTTGACGGATTTCCGATGGCCAAGCGGGGGGATGGAGCGCTTGCCATCACCCTTGCGACCATCGCCTCGGTGGTTGGTGGCCTGGTCGGCGGCATCAGCCTGCTGCTGCTGGCTCCGCCACTGGCGGAGGTGGCGCTGGCGTTCGGACCGGCGGAGTACTTCTGGCTGGCGGTGTTCGGCCTGACACTCATATCGGCTCTGTCGGTGGGCAACACCACCAAGGGGCTGATCGGTGCCTGTATCGGACTGCTGCTATCCGTCGTCGGGGTTGCGGTTGTCGGCGGCGATATCCGCTACACCTTCAACAGTCAGGCGCTGCTCGGTGGTATCGATATCACCTCGGCGATTATAGGTCTTTACTGCATCCCGGTACTGATTGACCTGGTCGCAACGCGGGATCCGCATATCGCGCCACAGCCGGTGAAACACCGCTCTTATTTAACCGAGGCAGTACGGATTGCGCTGCGCGGAAAATTCAATATGCTGCGCAGCTCCGTCATCGGCACCATTGTGGGCATTCTGCCAGGTGCAGGCGGGTCTATCGCAGGCCTGGTGTCCTATACGGAAGCCCGACGTGCATCCCGTCATCCCGAACGCTTTGGCAAGGGCGAACCCGATGGGCTGATTGCCACTGAGTCGGCCAATAACGCAACCGTTGGCGGTGGCTTCATCCCGACACTCGTGCTCGGGATTCCCGGTACGCCGCCCGATGCGATCATTCTCGGCGCCCTGCTGGTGCAGGGCATCAAGATCGGACCGACGCTTTTCACCACCCAGGGTGACATCGTCTATACGTTCATTTACGGCCTGCTGATTGCCACACTGCTGATGCTGCCGGCGGGCCTGCTGCTGGGACGCTATGCTTTCAAGTCCATTTCACGCACGCCCAAGACACTACTGGTACCCACGATTGCGTTCCTGACCGTGATAGGCAGTTTTGCCATTCACAGCAACAGCCACGATACACTGACGATGTGCATTCTCGGCGTGCTGGCATGGGTACTTAATCGTTATGGTTTTGCACCGTCTCCGATCGTGCTGGGACTGGTACTGGGACAGATTGCAGAACAGGGCTTCGTGCAGACGTACCTGATCGGCAACGCCCAGGGTGCAATCGTCGAAATGTTCTTCGGTCGCCCGATCAGCCTGGCCATCATTATCTGCGCGGCCCTGACCCTGCTCTACCCTCTGATTGGCGAGCACCTGAAGCGCCGCAAAGACAGCAAGGCTGGCGTGGAACGGGATATTACCGCAGCAGCGGCTCAGCCCCTTACGACCTGCCGCTCTTCTGCCGTTATCGGCTTCGCGGCACTCTTTATCGCCACAGGCGTTGGCGCCTATGTCGAGACCCAGGACATGTCGGCCATGGGTGCGGTATTCCCGGGAACCATCGCCACCCTGCTGGTCGTGCTGTCGGCAATCCTCGCGGTGCAGCAGTTGCGCCGGCCGCGCCGGCAAACCCTGATAGCGGGCACCACTGCATCTGAGGCTCCCGGTGCGTCCAATATCCGCCGCCTCGTTACGGTCATCGTACTGGGTGCGTGGGCACTGCTGCTGCCGGTGCTTGGCTTCTTTGTCTCGAGCTGGCTGGCGTTCGTGGCGCTGACGGCGGCGACTACCTTCGAATGGCCAGACAAAAAGGAAATCATCGTCAACCTGATCAGCTCAGTCGCTATCGTTGGCGGATTTTACCTTCTGATGTCCAGGGTTCTGCTGATCAGAATGCCGGACGGCCTCTTCTTCTAAAAACCACCGATATCCTGGCGCCGTATCCGTTGCGAAAGCGGTGTGAAGAAGGCGCCAGGATGCCAGCGCATGGAAGGAACACAGAATGAACAGCACTATCAAGAAGCACAGGATTGCGGTTATTCCCGGTGACGGCATCGGTCACGAAGTGGTACCCGAGGGGCTACGTGTACTGGATGCAGTCAAAAACAAGTTCAATATCGATCTTGAGTTTGAACACTTTGAATTTGCATCCTGCGATTATTACCTGCAGCACAACAAAATGATGCCGGACGACTGGAAGACACAGATCGGTACTCATGACGCCATTTTCTTTGGCGCCGTGGGCTGGCCCGACAAAGTACCGGACCACATTTCCCTCTGGGGCTCGCTTATTCAGTTCCGTCGCCAGTTTGATCAGTATGTATGCCTGCGCCCGGTAAAACTGATGCCGGGCGTTCCCTCGCCGCTTGCCAATCGAAAAGTGGGCGATATTGATTTTTATGTCGTGAGGGAAAACAGCGAAGGCGAATACTCCAGTATGGGCGGCCGAATCTTCGACGGCACAGACCAGGAAACCGTACTGCAGGAGAGTGTCTTCACGCGCCGCGGCACAGACCGGATCATGAAATATGCGTTTGAACTTGCCCGCAGGCGCAACAGCCATGTTACCTCGGCAACCAAGTCGAACGGCATTTCCATTTCAATGCCCTTCTGGGACGAGCGTTTCTCCGCCATGGCGGAACAGTACCCGGATGTCCGGGCTGACAAATATCATATCGACATACTGACGGCACACTTTGTTCGCAACCCCGACTGGTTTGACGTGGTGGTCGCATCCAATCTGTTCGGGGACATTCTTTCGGATCTCGGCCCCGCCTGCACCGGCACTATCGGAATCGCCCCATCCGCCAACCTGAATCCGGAAAACCTATTCCCGTCACTGTTTGAACCGGTACATGGCTCTGCGCCGGATATCTATGGCAAGGGAATCGCCAACCCGATTGGTCAGATCTGGAGCGGCGCCATGATGCTTGATCACCTTGGTTACTTTGATGCAGCCAATTCAATTATGACGGCCATCGAAACGGTACTGGCAGAAGGCCCCCGCACACCGGATATGGATGGTCATGCAACAACCGAAGATGTCGGCAAGGCGGTTGCATCCGCCATTTAATTGAACAAGTCTATAGATTGAGTGCCCGCGAGTGGTATAACCAGTCGCGGGCCAGCTTTTAGGGGCGCTGTTTACCACAGTGCCCTTTTTATCTTTCCTGCATTTTCTATCAGAAACGACTCTCTGAGATAATCCACAAAAACGGCAACCTTGGCAGAAAGATTCGCCTTCTCAAGATAAACAGCATAAATATCCGCCGGCGGCGTCGAGTAATCCTCAAGCAGCAGTTCCAATCGGCCACTGCGTACGTACTTCGCCAAATCCCACTCTGCTCTCATCAATATGCCGTGGCCATCCAAAGCCCACTTCAGCGCCACCTCGCCGTCGTTGGTACTCAGTCTGGTATGGACCTTGATCGACTCCGTCCTGTCGCCACGGGTCAGGCGCCACAAACTTGAAGACTGATTATTCTGGCGTAACACAATGCAGTTATGCCCTGACAACTCTGCGGCCGAATTCGGTCGGCCATGCTGTGCCAGGTATGAAGGTGCGGCGCACAGTAATCGTCTGTTATCAGCCACTTTTCGAGCAACCAGACGCGAATCGGGTATATCACCAAAACGTATGACTACGTCTATTGATTTGTCAGGCAGGTTCACCGGGGCATCGGTTAGCGTAAGTTGAACCTCCACTTCGGGATAAAGCTTGATGAACTCCGAAACAACGGGCGAAAGATAGCGACGACCAAACCCAAGTGGCGCATTGACTCGCAGCAAACCTCCGGGGGTTTCCTTTCGGTTTGAAACCAGAAGTTCCATTTCATCAATATCGGACAGAATCAAGACCGCGCGAGACAGATAAATTTCGCCCTCTGTCGTCAGGCTTATCTTCCTGGTCGTACGGTTAACAAGCCGAACACCCAGCCGTTTTTCCATCAACGCCAAACGTTTTGTCACCGCCGACGGCGTTATATCGAGATCCCGCGCCGCCGCCGCAAGGGATTGATTCCTGGACAAAGTGACGAAGAAATACAGATCCGAGATATTACTCATAATGAACCTTCAGGAAATACTGATTTGAGCAGATTTCAATCATACATTATTCACAGGGTATAGAATAGAAAAACCAAATCGGCACTATAGAAAACCTTTTTAGCATTCAAAAAATATAAATAATTTTAAATTGAAAACATTAAATACAAATTTAAATTTTTACCCCAAATACCTAATCATACATAAGTAAGGAATAGAGCCTTGAATAAAGAAGAAGCGATCCTAGGACTGACCGATACTATGGCGAAATTTACCAGCTATATCGGCAAGCGTTTACCCAGAGATGTTATAAAGAAACAAGCTGAACTGCGCAAGCTGGAAACCAACCCCCTGGCGATAGAAATCTACGACGTCATGGCCGAAAATCAGGACGCCGCAGACAAGCTGGACCGTCCCAGCTGTCAGGATACCGGAGTAATACAGTATTTTATTGCCGCCGGCTCGAACTTCCCATTGCTTGGTGAGCTGGAGGGTATTCTTGAAAATGCAACCCTGGGAGCGACCAGGTTAGGACCGCTGCGCCACAATGCCGTAGAAACATTTGATGAGAAAAACACCGGTACAAACACCGGCTCGAAAATCCCCTGGCTGGATTGGGAAATCGTCCCCGGTGAAGACAGTGCAACCATCGATGTCTATATGGCGGGTGGCGGTTGTACCCTGCCAGGCGCATCCAAGGTCCTGATGCCAGGGCAAGGATACGAAGGTGTAGCAGAATTTGTTCTGGACGTAATAACCTCACGGGGTATTAACGCCTGCCCACCTCTGCTGGTCGGCGTGGGCGTTTCCACCTCAGCCGAAACAGCTGCACGTCTGTCTAAAAAAGCGATTCTCCGCCCTGTCGACTCGCGCCACCAGAACGATAATGCCGCCAAAATGGAAGAACTGCTGGAAGAGGGGCTCAACGAATTGGGCATAGGTCCCCAGGGACTGACCGGTAATAACAGTGTCATGGGTGTGAATATCGAGTCATCGGCTCGGCACCCGTCAACCATTGGGGTCGCTGTATCGACAGGATGCTGGTCTCACCGCAGAGGCAAGATTCGTATTAATTCGGACCTTTCCTATGAAATAATGTCCCACGACGGAGTAGTACTGTGAAAAAAATCCTGACAACACCCATTAAAGACGAAGACCTTGCAGAGCTGAAAGTCGGCGATATCGTTTACCTTACGGGCCAACTGGTAACTTGCCGTGATGTCGCTCACAGGCGTCTTGTTGAACTGGGAAGAGAGCTGCCGGTGGATATCGTTGGCGGTGCCATTTTTCATGCCGGCCCCATAGTCCGTGAAAACGAGGATGGCAGCCATGAAATGATTTCAATCGGCCCCACTACGAGCATGAGAATGGAAAAATTTGAACGTCACTTTATCGAAGAAACAGGCGTAAAACTCATCATCGGTAAAGGCGGCATGGGGCCGGAAACCGCCGCAGGCTGCCGTGAAAACAAAGCCGTACACGCCGTTTTCCCTGGTGGCTGCGCGGTTGTGGCCGCAACCAAGGTGGAAGCGATAGAAGGCGCTGAATGGAAAGACCTAGGAATGCCGGAAACCCTTTGGATAAATCGTGTCAGAGAGTTTGGCCCTCTTATCATTTCCATAGACACGCAGGGAAATAATATTTTCGAAACTAACAAGGCCCGATTCAATGAGAAAAAGGGACCGATTCTCGAAAAAATTTCAAACCAGCTAAAATTCATAAAATAATCAAGTTTACATAAGATCAGTTAAAGCTCGCGCAACTTCACCAAACAAGCCACTTTAAAACAGAAGTTGCGCGAATTGTTTACCCATAAAACCCGGTATTAGTAACATAATTAAGGTTCACCAGTATGAGAAACGAGCATTTCCGAGACATTCTCGAAGCATCAAGCCTGGAGCGATTGGGCTCAGTCTATAGCCCCTTGACGGCGAGAATGGCCCGAGATGTCGGGTTTGAATATGGTATTGTGGGTGGATCCATTGCCGCCATGGCACTGCTAGGAGTCCCCGATATCAGCCTGATTTCATCCACTGAACTGGTTGATTTTGTAAGAAGAATTACCCAATCGAGCAGCCTTGCAATAATCGTGGATGGCGATGGAGGCTACGGCAACCCACTCAATGCCATGCGGCTAGTCGCAGACCTTGAACAGGCCGGCGCCCACGCGGTTACGCTTGAGGATACGGTATTTCCAGTTCCGCAAAATAAATGTACAGGACCGCTGGTAGACCCCGAACGGCATGCTGTAAAACTAAAGTCAGCTCTTCAGGCCCGAAAATCGCTATCCTTTGGGATCATAGCGAGAACATCAGTATTAAAGAATGAATCTACCGAAAGCGTTCTGGATCGAATTTCATTATATGCTTCAACCGGTGTAGACGCGATTTGTCTGACCCAGGTTGAGGATATCAACCTCCTGAAGCGCGTATCCTCATCGATAGACCTGCCCCTGATGTTAATAAACCACAACAACGAAGACCTAATGTCCCCTGCCGAGCTTAATGAAAATAGAGTAAGGCTCTATCTTTCCGGGCATCAGTCTTTTGAAGCATCACTGGTCGCAAGCTACCTTTCATATCTGTCACAACGGGATAATACGAGCCTGTCCAGAGTACTTGGCGCGAAGGAAATCGCCAGTATCTATAACAATGAGACACTCTACGCAAATCTTATAGAAGAATTTATGTAAATAGCCTGCCGCACTCGCTCATTAAATGGTTGCGCTGTACAAAAAACATCAGCTCCCAGGGCAACAGGCAGCACAAGCAACAGCAGCCAGGGAAATACTCACCCGTGGTCATTTCCGGGCGCCCCTGCCCTGGACCAGGCCAGCATGGCGCAGCGGACTCCGAAAGTGCAGGTATCAGCCACCGGGTTACGGGAATACTAGGGCCGCTGCTTCTCCCTGCTGTCGAAACCCACTACAATGCCCGCTTTTCGGCATCAATCACCAAACAGACAGCGCGTCACAGGACAGGCCTTGGGCATCACACTCGGAAAGCGGCTTGCACAGATCGACGCCATGGTCACAGCCGACTATGCCCATATCTGGGATTGTTGCTGCGACCACGGCTTACTGGGGGCGAAGCTGCTGTCACGCCACGCCGCAAGCTGCATCCACTTTGTCGACCGAGTGCCCGCGCTTATGCACGCGCTGGAGGCGAAGCTGCAGCATTTCTATCCGCTGGAATTAACGCAACCAGGGCCACAATCAGAGCCAGAAGCGCGCGCCCTTTCGCCGCGAGCCTTGCCACACTGGCAAGTGCACTGTCTCGATGCTGCCGCCCTGCCGCTGCAGCAACACTCAGGAAAACATCTGGTGATTATCGCGGGTGTCGGAGGTGATCTGATGATGCAACTGGTCGCCGCGATTCATAAGAAGCATCCCGCGACGGATATCGACTTCCTGCTGTGCCCGGTACACCACCAGTTTGCACTCAGAGAGCAACTGATCCAGCTGAATTTTGGCCTCAAGGAAGAAGCTCTGGTGGCAGAGAATCAGCGTTTCTACGAAGTCCTGCTGGTCTGCACCCATGCCGCCAGCAACCAAGACTGTGGAGAAATCAGCGCCGTTGGCCAGCAGATATGGCAGTCATCCTGCAGCGCACAGGCACGGACGGCATCGGCCTACCTGAGCAAGACCATCCGGCATTATCTAAGGATACAACGGGGTAATGCTGTTGATGTGCAGTCTATTATCCAGGCATACCAGGCTGTGACTGTTAGCCCGGCGACCGATAGTTAATACATGAAATAGATATAGCTATATTGAATGCCATTTTAACGAGTTAAATGACCTCCGGCAAAGCCGGAGGCTTATCAGGGGACGCCCTCAAAGGGCTATCAGTTGCGCCCAAGGCGCTACATCATCCCCAACCTCAGTTGATCCCGATGTTCATCCGCTTTCTCCTGATTACGGATGTACTCACGAACCATCTCTTCATCCAGGCCCACCGTCGAGACGAAGTAGCCTCTTGCCCAAAAATATTCGCCATTGAAATTTCTCTGACGACCTCTGAATTGTCTTGCGATAGCGATCGCACTTTTGCCCTTGAGGTAGCCAACCACGTTGGATACCGAGTACTTGGGCGGAATGCTGATACACATGTGGATGTGATCCGGCATCAGGTGTCCCTCAACGATCTTCACGCCCTTGCGTCCTGCAAGCTCATGGAAAATTTCTCCCATGTACCGGCGCAACTTCCCATAGATCACCTTTCGCCTCTTCTTCGGGATGAACACCACGTGGTACTTACAATCCCAGCGCGTATGCGCCAAACTTTCATAGTCTCGCATAGGGTTTCCTTCTGCTTTCTTGGTCGAAAGACGAAGGTACATTGACCGTAGCCTCGGTCAAACCTATGCGAGTCACCCCGGCATAGCCGGGGGTTTACCCCTGATTAATTA